>NZ_JACBXD010000125.1 GCF_013870525.1 Amycolatopsis pittospori | reverse complement strand
CGTGGCGGCGGCGTCGCACAGCGTGGCGCCGTTGGGGGAGGGGAGTGCGAGGAGCGTGCCGGAAGGGATTTCCGTCACAGACGAAGGTCGCAAGGTCCACTCGCCTTCACCCGCCAGGATGGCGCCCGCGGCTCTCGCGACCTCCGCGCCGCGGTGGTCGCGCCAGCGGACGGGCAGCACCCGCCCGCCGTTGCGCAGGACGAGATCCGTTGTGGTGCAGAAGGAAAGTACGTCGACGATGACCAGTACTGCGCAGCCGGCGCTCAGCGCCTCGAGGCCTTCGGATCCCCATTCGAGTCTGATGTCCGCTTCGGGCCGGCCCCAGATGTCCACCCCCAGAGCATGCCCGAGACGCAGCGTGATGGCAGACTCCGCGCTGTGCGTGTTTACCTTGGCTCTGACCATGCCGGTTTCGAACTGAAGAACCACCTCGTGGCCCACCTCAAGGAGCAGGGCCACGACGTCGAGGATGTCGGTCCCTTCGTCTACGACGCGGCGGACGACTACCCGGCGTTCTGCATCGAGGCGGCCCGCCGGGTCGTCGCGGACGAGGGCAGCCTCGGCATCGTCGTCGGCGGTTCCGGCAACGGCGAGCAGATCGCGGCCAACAAGGTGAAGGGCGCTCGCGCCGGCCTCGCCTGGAGCGTCGAGACCGCGAAGCTCACCCGCGAGCACAACCACGCCCAGCTGATCGGCGTCGGCGCGCGGATGCACACCACCGAAGAGGCCACGGAGATCGTCGAGGCGTTCCTCGCGACCCCGCCGAGCCCGGACGAGCGCCACGGCCGTCGCGTCCAGCAGATCCTCGACTACGAGAACACCGGCTGGCCGCCGCCGCTGCCCGAGCACTGACATGCCCGAGGGGCATACGCTCCATCGCCTCGCCCGGCTGCACAAACGCCGTTTCGCCGGTCACCCGGTCGAAGTGAGCAGTCCGCAGGGACGGTTCGCCACCGAAGCGTCCCGTTTGGACGGCCGGGTGCTGGTGAAGGCAGAGGCGTACGGGAAGCATCTGTTCCACGACTACGGTCCACACGGGACGGTGCACATCCACCTCGGCCTCTACGGCACGTTCTCCGACGAGCCCCTGCCTGTGTCGGAGCCCGTGGGGCAGGTCCGGCTGCGCATGGTCGGCCCGACCCATTCGGCGGACCTGCGCGGCCCGAACCAATGCGAACTGCTCGACGCGCCCCGCGTCGACGCGATCAAGGCCCGGCTGGGTCCCGATCCGCTGCGCCGTGACGCGAAGCCGGACAAGGCGTGGGAACGCATCTCACGGTCGAAGACGTCGATCGCCGCGTTGCTGATGGACCAGTCGGTGCTGGCGGGCGTCGGCAACGTGTACCGCGCCGAAGTGCTCTTCCGGCACGGTGTCGCTCCGCTCGTCCCGGGCCGCGCGCTCGATCGCGGGCTTTGGGACGACATGTGGGCGGATCTGGTGACGCTCATGCGGCACGGTGTCCGAGTGGGACGGATCGACACGGTCGCGCCCGAACACCTGCCCGAAGCCACCGGCCGCGCGCCGCGCCAGGACCGGCACGGGGGCGAGGTCTACGTCTACCGCCGGGCCGGGGAGCCGTGCCTGGTGTGCGGGACTCCGGTGCTGCGCAGCGATCTGGCCGCTCGGAACCTCTTCTGGTGCCCCACCTGCCAGCCCGCCTGACGCCGGACACCTCGGCCCAGCACGGTCCGCCGCGCGCAGACGTTGCGAAAGCCACTTTCGCAACCTTCAACGTTGCGAAAGTGGCTTTCGCAACACCTGGCCCCTTCAGTCTTCTAAACCGGCGCCGGGCTAGAAGTCGAAGCCTCCACCATCGAAACCGCCACCATCGAAACCGCCGCCGTCGAACCCACCGGCGTCGCCGCCCATGTCGCCTCCGGCGTCACCCGCGTCGCCGCCACCGTCGGCCGCGCCCGCGTCTTCCTGGCCCGCGTCGTAGCCCGACTCCCAGGCCGACGCGCTCGCGATCCCGGCCATGCCGGAGAACATCGCGCTGAACAGCAGCATGGAGCCGAGACCCCAGGCGCCGGCGACGAGCGCGGGCTTCCACCACGGCTCGCTGTACCAGCCCTGCGGAACCGGACGGCCCGCCACGCGACCACCGGGGTAGTAGTGCGGCGTCCGCTGGCTCGGGTCCGGCGAAGCCTCGTAGTGTTCGCCCTCGACGTCGACCGAACGGTGCTCGGTGACCTTGCCGGCACGGTCGCGCTCTTCGCTGCCGGGCAGTTCCGGACCGGGGTCCATGCCCATCGCGAGCCGGGCCGCGCGCACGTAGTAGAGGCCCTCGATGGCGGTCTCGCGCACCAGCCGGGCCTGTTCGATGCTCTGCGCCTGCTCCATCTGGGAGCCCGCCGCGGTGAAACGTTCGGACGCGTCCGCCATCGCCTGCTGAGAGGCGGTGTCCGTGCCGGTGATGTTCATGACCTGACCGCCGAGTCGCTCGACGAGGCGCCGCGCGTCGGCTTTCGCGTCGTCCAGCTGGCGCTTCTTGGCCGCAGCCTGGGACTTCGCGAAGTAGATGCCGCCGCCGACCACCACGACGAGGAGCACGATCAGGAAGATCGCGGTGCCCATGGGTTCAACTCCAGGATTCGTTCGGCCCTTTGATCGGGACAACGCGGACGGTGCGCCGGGGGTTCCCGCCAGTGCTCCCGGTCACCGCGAGCACTGGCGGGCGAAACTAGAACACGTTATAGTTCGCGCCATGAAGTTCACCCTGTCGATCGCGATGAATCCGCTCGATCAGCTGGGCGAGCTCGCCCGTGCGGCCGAAGAGGCGGGCTTCACCTCCATCGCGCTCCCGGATTCCCTGTTCTATTCCGAAACGGTCTCGGCCGACTATCCGTACACGCCGGACGGCAGCCGGTTCTGGACCGAGGAGACGCCCTGGGCCGATCCGCTGGTCGCCGCCGCGTCGATGGGCGCGGTCACCGAACGGCTCACCTTCTACACCTCCGTGCTCAAACTCGGCTCCCGCAACCCGGTCCTGCTGGCACGCCAGGTCAATTCGGTCGCGGCGCTCACCGGTGGCCGCTTCGGTCTCGGGCTCGGCGTCGGCTGGTCGCCGGAGGAGTTCCGCTGGTGCGGCGCACCGTACGAGAAGCGCGGCAAGCGGGTCGACGAGGCGATCGAGGTACTGCGGCTGATCCTCGACGGCGGGATGGTCGAGTTCCACGGCGAATTCTTCGACTTCGACAAGCTCCGCATGAGCCCCACGCCGCCGTCGCGCGTTCCGTTCTACATCGGAGGCCACACCGACGTCGCGCTGCGCCGTGCCGCACGCGTGGCCGACGGCTGGTCGTCGGCGATGATGAAGTTCGACGACCTCCGCGACACCATCGTCAAGTTGCGCGGGCTGCTGACCGAACAGGGCCGCGCCGAAGACCCGTTCGAGTACCAGGCCGTCTGCATCGACAAGTTCGGTCTCGACGGCTATCGCGAGCAGGGCGACATCGGCGTCACCGACATCATCACCATGCCGTGGGTGTTCGACGGCCTCGGTTTCGACGCCGAAGTCGGGCCGAAGCTGGATTCCATCAAGAAGTTCGGCGACGAGATCATCGCGAAGATCGGAGACTGAGCATGGGTGTCGACGTCTGCTGGGATCCGGCCGCCGCGCAGCCGCCCGCGCGCCGGGCCGCGTTCCGCTCGATGACCGCCGTCACCGCCGGGGACAAGGCCGCGTGGCTGGAACTCTTCGCCGGGGACGCCGTCGTCGAGGACCCGATCGGCCGGTCCATGTTCGACGAAGAGGGCAAGGGGCACCACGGCCACGACGGGATCAGCGCCTTCTGGGACAAGACGATCGGGAACGTCGAACGTTTCCAGTTCACCATCCGCGATTCCCACGCGGCCGGGGACGAGGTCGCGAACGTCGGGACCATCACGACGTATCTTCCCGGCGGCTACCGCGTCGACACCGACGGTGTTTTCGTCTACCGCGTCCGCGAAGACGGCCTGATCGTCTCCATGCGGGCGTTCTGGGAGACCGAACGCGCCATGGCCACCGCGCGACAGGTCGAAAGCCAGGAAAGCTAGGAGCCGAGCCGTTCCGCGCGCGAAGTCAGGTACTTCTTCTCGGGTTCGCTCGCGGTCTGCCCGGCGGCCCGCAGATAGGCCTCGCGCGCGGCGGCGGTGTCCCCGGCCAGTTCCAGCAGATGCGCGCGGACGGAGCCGAGCCGGTGGGTCTGGCTCATCCGGGCGTCGTCGTCGAGCGTTTCGAGCAGTTCGAGCGCGGCCTCCGGGCCGTGGACCTCGGCGACCGCGACGGCCCGGTTGAGCGTGACGACCGGGCCGGGGGTGACCTTCTCCAGGACGTCGTAGAGCCCCAGGATCTGCGCCCAGTCGGTGGCGTCCGCGGTGGGCGCCTCGTCGTGGACGGCGGCGATCGCGGCCTGCACCTGGTACGGCCCGACCGGTCCCGCCTCCAGTGCCCCGCTCACCAGCGCGACGCCTTCGGCGATCATCTCCGCGTTCCACCGCGAACGGTCCTGCTCCGCCAGCGGGACGAGCGAGCCGTCGCCGGTCGCGCGGGCGGCGCGGCGGGCGTCGGTCAGCAGCATGAGCGCGAGCAGTCCGGTGACCTCGTCCTCGTCGGCCATCAGCCGCCGCAGCAACCGGGTCAGCCGGATCGCCTCGGCGGTGAGGTCGGCGCGGTGCAGGTCGGGTCCGCCGCTGGTCGTGTAGCCCTCGTTGAAGATCAGGTACAGCACTTGGAGGACGACGCGGAGCCGTTCGGAGAGTTCGGCGGGCGGTGGCAGGACGAACTCCGCGCCCGCCTTCTTGATGGTCTGCTTGGCGCGGCTGATCCGTTGGGCCAGCGTCGATTCCGGGACCAGGAAGGCGTTCGCGATCTCGCCCGTCGTCAGGCCGCCGACCGCGCGCAGCGTCAACGCGAGCTGCGACGGCGCCGACAAGGACGGGTGACAGCACAGGAAGAGCACGGTGAGCGTGTCGTCCGATTCAGACACTGTCGACGTTTCACCGGGACCGGCCAGGTCCATTAACGCGGAGTTCTCCTCGCGGCGGCGTCGAGCGCTTTCGCTGCGCCACTCGTCCACGAGACGCCGCGACGCCACCGTCGCGAGCCAGGACTTCGGACTGTCCGGGATGCCCTGCTCCGGCCACTGTTGCGCGGCCGAGAGCAGGGCTTCCTGGACGGCGTCCTCGCAGGCGTCGAACTGCCCGTGCCTGCGCACCAGCAACCCGATGACCTGCGGGGCCAGCTCCCTCAGGAGCGCTTCCACCTGACGATCGTCCTTCACACCGCCAGTCTTACCGCAATTAGTCCTCTAGTTGCGGTAGTTGCACGCGCAAGGACCGCAACTAGAGGACGAAACGCGGGGGATCAGGCGACGGGAGAGTAATGCGAAGCGTCGCCTTCGAGGGATTCGCTCGGCACCCCGTCGATGCCCACCGGGACGTCGCCGGCCACGGTCACCCGGTTCAGGCGGCGCGGCAGGTCGTCGTAGTTGTCGACGGCGTAGTGCTGGGTGATGCGGTTGTCGAACAGCACCAGCTGGTTCGGCTCCCACGTCACCCGGACGACGTTCTCCGGCCGTGTCACATACGCCTGCAGCAGCCGCAGGATGTCCCGCGATTCGCCCTTCGACAGCCCGATGATCCGCTGCGCGAATCCGCCGATGTACAGGCCGCGTTCACCGGTCACGGGGTGGACTCGCACCACCGGGTGCACCGTGCGGAACTTCTGTGAAACGAACACCTTGCGGCGCTCCTGCTCCGCCTCGTCGAGGGTCTCCGGCGCCTTCGCGTAGTCGTAGTCGTTCGTGTGCTCGGCGCGCAGCGTGTCCGCGAACGCCCGCAGCGGCCCGGGAAGATCGCGATAGGCCGCGGCGGAGTTCGCGATCAGCGTCTCGCCGCCGTAGGGCGGCACGACCAGGCTGCGCAGCGTGCTGGCCTTCGGCGGATTGTGCACGAAGGTGACGTCGGTGTGCCACTGGTTCGCGCGGCCCTGCTCGCTGTCGACCGGCAGGATGGCGGGCTCGCCGTCGACCGAAGGGACGGTCGGGTGCGCCTTCGTCAGCTCGCCGAAGTTCTCGGCGAAGCGCTGCTGGCCCGCGTCGTCGAGGTCGACGTCGCGGAAGACGAGCGCCTTGTGCTCGTGCAGGGCGTCGGTCAGGAACGCGACGGTGGCCGAGTCGAGGTCCTTGGCCGGGTCGACGCCGACGACCTGAGCGCCGATCCTCCCGGTGATCTTGCGGACCTCGACCTGGGTGTTGAGGGCGGTCATGCGGCGTGCTCCTTTACTGGGGTGCGATTGACGGGGCGCGCGAGGCCGTAGTGGCCACGCAGGGTCGTGGCGGTGTACTCGGTGCGGAAAAGCCCGCGTCGCTGCAATTCGGGCACCACGAGGTCGACGAAGTCCTCGAGGCCGCCGGGCAGGGTGGGCGGCATGACGTTGAAGCCGTCGGCGGCGCCTTCGGTGAACCAGTGCTCCAGCTGGTCGGCGACCTGGGTGGCGGTCCCGGCGAAGACGCGGTGGCCTCGTCCGCCGGCGAGCCGCTCGATGAGCTGGCGGATGGTGAGGTTCTCGCGCCTCGCCAGCCCGGTGACCAGCTCGAACCGGCTCTGCGCGCCTTCGGTGAACGTGCCGACGTCGGGTAGCGGCCCGTCGAGCGGGTACGGCGTGAGGTCGTGGTCGAGCATGTTCGACAGCTGCCGCACGCCGTACGCCGGCGTGATGAGGGCGTTGAGTTCGGCCTCGCGTTCCTTCGCCTCGGCCTCGGTCCTGCCGAGGATCGGGCTGATCCCGGGCAGGATCTTGATCTCTTCCGGCGAGCGCCCGTACTTCGCGAGCCTGCCCTTGACGTCGTCGTAGAAGGCTTTGCCCTCGGCGAAGGTCTGCTGCGCGGTGAACACCGCCTCCGCGAACCGCGCCGCGTACTCCTTGCCGGTCTCGGAAGAACCGGCCTGGACGAGCAGCGGATGCCCCTGCACCGGACGCGGGATGTTCAGCGGTCCGCGTACCTGGAAATGCGGGCCGTTGTGGTCGATGGGGTGGATGAGGTCGGTGTCGGCGTAGACCCCGCTCGCCTTGTCGATCCGGGCCGCTCCGTCGTCCCAGCTGTCCCAGAGTTTCCTCGCCACCTCGACGAATTCGGTCGCGCGTTCGTACCGCAGCGCATGCGCGGGCCGGGCGTCGCGGTTGAAGTTGCGAGCCTCGTCCTCACCCGCCGACGTCACGATGTTCCAGCCCGCGCGGCCACCGCTGAGGTGATCGAGCGACGCGAACTTCCGCGCCAGGTGGTACGGCTCGTTGTAGGTCGTCGACGCGGTGGCGATCAGCCCGATGTGCTCGGTGGCGCCGGCCAGCGCCGAAAGCAACGTCAGCGGCTCGAACAGGGTGTGCGAGTTGTAGCGGACGTTGCCCCACAACGCGACGCCGTCGGCGAGGAACAGCGAATCCAGCTTGCCGCGCTCCGCCGTCCGGGCGATGTCGACATAGTGCTTCAGCGTTCCGGCGCGGTGCGGATCCGTGCTCGGATGCCGCCACGCGGCCTCGTGATGGCCGTTCGGCATCACGAACGCGTTGAGGTGCAACTGTTTCTGCGAGGTCATGCCTTCTCCTTGACACGCCAGGTGGAGAACCGCCGCTCCAGTGCGACGAAACCCGCGTTGATGGCCAGGCCCAGCACCGAAACCGTGATGATCGCGGCGTACATCTGCTGGATCTGGAAGTTGACCTGGGAGTTGTTGATCAGATAACCGAGTCCCGCCTTCGCGCCGACCATCTCGGCGGCGATCAGGATGAGGATCGAATACGCCGCCGCCATCCGGATCCCGGTGAAGATGGTCGGCACCGCCGACGGCAGGATCACCTTGCGGAACAGGCTCGGACTCGACAGCCCGAGTGAGCGCGCGGCCTTGACCAGCAAGGGATCCACGGTGTTCACCCCGGCGATCGTGTTGAGCAGTACCGGCCAGACGCAGGCGTAGACGATCAGCGCGATCTTGGACACCTCGCCGATGCCGAGCAGGAGCGTGAACACCGGCAGCAACGCGAGCGCCGCGGTGTTGCGGGCCAGTTCCAGCAACGGGTTCAGGAACTCGGCGAGCGGGCGGTACCAGGCGATCAGCAGCCCGAGCGGGACCGAGACGCCCACCGCGATCACGAATCCGGCGGCCGATCGGCCGAGACTCGCCAGCAGGTGATCGGCGAGCTGCCCGTTGAGGATCAGCTCCCAGAGGGCGACGAGATCTTCCGACAGCGGCGGGAGGAAGGTCTTCGTGCCTTCGTCGAGAACGAAACGGGGAGCCAGTTCCCAGACGGCGAGGAACAGCAGGATCGCGGCCGAGCTGCGGAACGCCTTGCTCAGCCGGTTCTTCTTCTTGGCGGGCTTCTCCGGGGATTTTGGTCCACTTCGGACGGTCGGTGCTTCGAGTGTCGCGGTCATCAGGCCGCCTTCCGGATCTCGTCGTGCAGGAGTTCCCACAGCCGGTGCCGGTGTGCCACGAACGCGGGAGCCGAGCGCAGGTCGTCGTTCGAGCGGTCGCCGAGGTCGATGTCGACGACGTCCTTGAGCCTGCCCGGCCGCGACGTCAGCACCGCGACCTTCTGGCCCAGGTAGACGGCCTCTTCGATGCTGTGGGTGATGAACACGATGGTCTTGCCGGTCCGGCCCCAGATCCGCCGCAGCTCCTCCTGCAGCAACTCGCGGGTCTGCGAGTCGAGGGCGGCGAACGGTTCGTCCATCAGCAGGACGTCCGGGTCGTAGGCGAGGCTCCTCGCGATCGCGACGCGTTGTTTCATACCACCGGAAAGCTGGTGGGGGAGATGGTCCTCGAAGCCGGAAAGCCCGACCAGGTCGAGGAATTCCCGCGCCCGCTCGGCGCGCTGCCGTTTGTCCAGCGTGCCGCCTTCGAGGCCGAATTCGACGTTGGCCCGCGCGGTCCGCCAAGGGAACAGCGCGTACTGCTGGAAAACGACCCCGCGGTCCAGACCCGGTCCGGTGACGGGTTTCCCGTCGATCAGGACTTCGCCGGAGGTGGGCGTCGCGAGCCCGCCGAGCAGGTCGAGCAGGGTCGATTTTCCGGAACCGCTCGGCCCGACGAGGGAGAGGAACGTGCCGTCCTCGATGTCGAGCGAGACGTCGTCCAGCGCCGTCAGGGAACCGAAGGTCTTGGTGACCGAACGGAGGCTGATCTTGGCGGTCATGCGCCACCGCCTTCACGGAAGGGGTTGAATTCGTTGGTGTAGAGCTTCTTCAGGTCGACCTGGTCGTTCTTGACGAACCCGGACTGCTTGAGCCAGTCCGTCCAGAGCGTGTAGTCGTTGTCGGAGATCAGCCCGCCCTTGGTGACGCCGGTGCTCTTCCAGTACTTGAGCGTTTCGGTGTTCTCGTTGCGGCCGCGGTTCTGGATGATCTTGGTGAACCGCGCGATGACCTCTTCGCGAGGTGTGGTGCGCGCCCATTCGATCGCCTTGGCCACCCCGGTCACGAAGGTCTTCGTGGTCTCCGGGTACTTCTTGATGAAGTCGGTCCGCAGCACGTACGGCCCGCCGTTGTACGGGCCGAACGCCTCGACGTCCTTGACGATGGGCCGCAGGCCGCCGACGGCGACCGCGCGGTCCTGCAGCACGCCGTTGAGCGCCGCGACGTCGATCTGGCCGTTGCGCAGAGCCTGTTCGGTGTTGATCGGTGGCAGGACGACCAGTTGGACCTGGTCGATCTCCGAGTCGGACAGGCCGCTGCGTTTGAGCCACGTGTCGAGCGCGGCTTCGAGGTTCGCGCCGACGGTGTTGACGCCGACCTTCTTGCCGATCAGGTCACGTGGGGCGCGGATAGGGCTGTCTTCCTTGACGTAGAAGCCGAGGAAGGTCTTCTCGTCGGAGCCGTAGTAGTTGACGACGGCCTTGATCGGGGCGCCGGCGTCGACGAGTTTGGCCACCGCACCGGTGAAGGCGCCGCCGAAGTCGGTCTGGTCGGTCGCGGCGGACTGGATGTCCTGCGGCCCGCTGATCGTGTTGCCGACCCATTTGAGCTTGACCGGGCCGAAGTAGCCGAGGTCCTCGGCGAGTTCGGGGAACGTGACGTTGTTCGCCGAGCCCTGGTAACGGAGTTCGAGTTTCTCCGGCTGTCCGGCGGCGCCCGCCGGGGTCGCGGAGGCGCCGCAGCCCGACAGCGCCAATCCGGCGAGGAGCGCGGCGATCAAGGGCACTGGTTTCTTCACGGTGGGCTCTTTCGTTCGGGTTCGCGTCGTTGAAGAAGATTCTTCGCAGTCCCGGCGGAGAGCGTCAATTTTGCGATTTTGTGAAGTAACCCGATGCTTTACGAGGCGTGCGGTAACCTCGTGAAAAGCGGATCTTCGTAGAGCGAGTTCAGCATGGCGGCAGCGCCCGCCGTCACCAGCTCGGTACCCGGAAAGCTCGACGCGACAAGGAATTTCTCCGCGTCCTGACAGGTCCAGGAACGCTGGGAGACCTCGTCTCGGATAGTGGAAAGGCAGCCTTCGACATCCCTTACACTCTGGTCGAGAACGATGAGGATCTCCGGATTGAGGACGTCGAACAGTAATGCGGCGGCCTGGCCGATGATTCGCGCGCGCTCATGGAAAAGAGCGACCGCGCGCGTATTTCCCGTCGCGGCCAAACGGAGTATCGCGGGGAAATCCGCCGTTTCGACAAGACCGGCTTCCGCCGCTTTACGGGCGACCGTCCGCTCGGACACCGTGGCTTCGAGACAGCCGGAACGCCCGCAGCGGCAAGACTCCTCGCTGTCGTCGACCCTGAGATGCGCGACGGCACCGGCGGCCGACCGCGGTCCGTGATGGACGGTGTCGCCCGTGGCGAAGGCGGCGTCGACCACGTTGCCGGTGAACAACTGCACCACACTGCTGCGCGCCCGCGGCTGCCCCAGCAACCGTTCCGCGTGGATCAGCGCGCGCGAATGCCCGTCGACCCGGACGTCGAGCCCGGTGACCTCGGTGAGCAGATCGCGCAGCGGCACCCCGCGCCAGTCGAGGAAACCGTGCTCCACCACCGTCCCCGACGCCTCGTCGACCCACCCGCCGGTCGCCACCCCCAGCCCGAGCGGCGTGCGGTCCGGCGCGTGCCCGATGAGGAGGTCGTCGAGCAACTCCGCGATCTGCGCGACCTGCTCCGCGGGCTCGGCCCCGTGATGCGGGACCTCCTGCTGCGCCAGCACCTTCCCGCGCAGGTCGAGCAGTCCGACGGTGAGATGGTCGACCGCGATATGCGCGCCGCACACCACGAACCGCTCCGTATCGAGATCCACCGGCACATGCGGCCTGCCGACCGCGCCCGCGACCTCGGGCAACTCGGTGAGGAATCCCCTCTGCATCAGCTCCGCCACATGCCCCGTCACGGCCGCCGCGGACAGCCCGGTGCGGCGCGCGATGGTGCTGCGCGCTATCGCCCCTTCGTCCAGCACCACGCGGAGTACCGCACTGGCACTGGCGCTCCGCCTGCCGGTCACGGTGCCGATGTTCGCAAGCGGGTGCCGACGGGCCTAGGGCTCTCATCATGCGAGACCTTCACCGCCCTGTCGGCGGTACAGGCCCGGCCGGTCTCGGCCTTACCGTGAGATCGAGCTCTCATCCGGCCCGGCCGGACACGTGACTCGTGATCGCGAGGGAGCACTGGTTCATGGGGAACCCTTCTCCTTCGGGCTTTGACCGGAGCCCGAAGTCGAGGTGTCGGATCGCTTCGATCCATCGCGGGTCTTAGTCCGGCCTGCGGAAAAACCGCCCCGTCAGTGCGGAGACAGTGGCGCACCGCGGAGGGGTCATGGCACTTTCCTCGTTCCCGGGCTTTCCGGCGATCGAGTTCGTCGGGCTCGTGCCGGTCGGCTACCTGGGCCTGGTGACGGTGGTCGTGCTGTGCGCGCTCTTCACACGCAAGAAGGTTCGGCGCGATGCCGCGCTGGAGGTGCTGAGGATGCTCTTGCCCAGACGGCTCGGCGCTCCGCCCGAGAAAGGCGGAGGGTCGCAGGCTGCCGAGCCGGATCCGCCGGCCGTGAAAAAGGCCGAACCCGCAGGTCCGGCCTCTTCTGGTCGGGATGACAGGATTTGAACCTGCGACCCTCCGCTCCCAAAGCGGATGCGCTACCAAGCTGCGCCACATCCCGGGTCACACTCCCCGCGGCTGGATCACCGGGGGGTGTGCGCACAGCCTAGCGGGTCACGCTAAGCTGTTTTCGCACCCGGTACTCCGGGGGCACGCGGGTGTAGCTCAATGGTAGAGCCCTAGTCTTCCAAACTAGCTACGCGGGTTCGATTCCCGTCACCCGCTCCAACGCTCCACAGCAGAACCCGCAGCCCTCTGGCCTGCGGGTTCTTTCGTTTCCGGGACCGGACCGGGATGCCCTGAAGGCCCCCTTCGGGACGATCAACGTCTCAAAGGGGGCCTTCAGGACATCGGCCCAGGCAGGACTCAGTCGGCGTCCGAGGGGCCGGAGGAGGATCCGGAGTCGTCGGACGAGATCACGGCGACCGGAGTGATGCCGCTGGACGCGGCATCCGCTTCCAGGTGCACCGCGATCAGGTCCAGCAGCTTGTCGGTGTCGACGGGCTTGGTCACGTAGTCGTCCGCCCCCGAAGCCAGGGTTCGCGCCTTGTCCTCGGCGGTGGCCTTCGCCGTGACAGCGATCACGGGCAGGTCCTCGTGGGCGGCTTCGGCGCGGATGGCGGCGATCGTGGCGTTGCCGTCCAGTTCGGGCATCATCACGTCCATGAGGACGAGTGCGGTGTCCTCGTGCCGTTCCAGGGCGCGGATGCCCGCGACGCCGGTCTCGGCGTAGATGACCTCCAGGCCGTTGCGTTCCAGGACGGCGGCCAGCGCGAAGACGTTGCGGAGGTCGTCGTCGACGATCAGGATCTTCTCGCCGTGGAAACGCTGCGCCGGCGCGGTCGAGGGGACCGGGATCACCTGCGGGACGGCCATGATCAGCGGGACGCCGCCCGCCTGCGCGGTCGGTACGACCAGGTTCGACGCGCTCACCGCCAGGTACAGCGTGAACGTGCTGCCCTTGCCGGGTTCGCTGCGGACGCGGAGTTCGCCGCCGAGCAGTTCGGTGAGCTGCTGGCTGATCGACAGGCCGAGTCCGGTGCCGCCGTATTTGCGGCTGGTGGTGCCGTCGGCCTGGCGGAACGCGTCGAAGATGATCGCGAGTTTGTCCGGTGCGATGCCGATCCCGGTGTCCTCGACGGCGAACGCGAGGATGCCGGGGGCTTGGCGCAGCGACTCGGCTTCGACCTCGCCGGGGTCGGCCATCCGGATGTGCAGGCGCACGCCGCCTTCGTCGGTGAACTTCGCCGCGTTGGACAGCAGGTTCCGGAGCACCTGTTGCACGCGGTGTTCGTCGGTGTGGATCGACGACGGGACCGGCGGGTCGATCAGGACGGCGAATTCCAGGCCCTTGTCCGCGGTGAGCGGGCGGCAGATCGATTCGACGTACTCGACGAGTTCGGGCAGCGTGACGTCGGACATCTGCAGATCGAGGTGTCCGGCCTCCACCTTGGCCATGTCGAGGATGTCGTTGATCAGCTGTTGCAGGTCGCTGCCTGCGGAGTAGATCGTGCGCGCGAACTGGATCTGCTTCTCCGACAGGTTCCCGTCCGGATTCTCCGAGAGGAGTTTCGCGAGGATCAGCGCGCTGTTGAGCGGGGTCCGCAGTTCGTGCGACATGTTCGCCATGAACTCGGACTTGTACTGCGACGCCATGGTCAGCTGCCCGGCGCGCTCTTCGAGTTCCTGGCGAGCCTGCTCGATCTCGCTGTTCTTGACCTCGATGTCGCGGTTCTGCTGCGCCAGCAGCGCCGCCTTCTCCGCGAGATCGGTGTTGGATCGACGCAATTCCCGTTGCTGTGCCTGCAACTGCTCGGAACGTGCGCGCAGTTCCTGTGCCAGGCGCTGGGATTCGGTCAGCAGCGCCTCGGTGCGCGAGTTGGACTGGATGGTGCTGACGTTGACCGCGATGGTCTCCTTCAGCTGCTCCAGCAGGTCGATGTGGACGGTGCTGAAAGCGTTGATGGTCGCCAGTTCCAGCACACCGAGCACCTCGCCCTGGAACAGCACCGGCAGCACGATCACGTTCACCGGCGCGGCCGAGCCGAGGCCCGAGGAGATGAGCGCGTACTCCGGCGGGGCTTCGTGGACCAGGATCGTGCGGCGGTCGACGGCGGCCTGGCCGATGAGCGATTCGCCGGGGGAGAACCGAAGCCCCGCTTGGGATTTCGCCAGCCCGTAGGTGGCGATGCTCTCCAGGACGGTCTCTTCCTGCTCGTCCTCGCGGGCGAGGAAGAACGCGCCCTGCTGCGCGGACACCAGCGGCGTCAGCTCGGACAGGATCAGCGAAGCCACCGAAGCGAGATCCCGGTGTCCCTGCATGAGCGCGGACAGCCGGGCGAGGTTGGTCTTGAGCCAGTCCTGCTCGCGGTTGGCCCGGGTGGTCTCCTTCAGGTTCGCGATCATCTGGTTGATGTTGTCCTTGAGTTCGGCCACCTCCCCGGACGCGTCGACGGTGATGTGCCGGGTCAGATCGCCCGCGGTCACCGCGGTGGCGACCTGCGCGATCGCCCGCACCTGCGTGGTCAGGTTCCCGGCCAGCTGGTTCACGCTCTCGGTCAGCCGCGACCACGTGCCGGCCACCCCGGGCACCTCGGCCTGGCCGCCGAGCGTGCCGTCCGTGCCGACCTCGCGCGCGACACGCGTGACCTCGGAGGCGAAGGCCGAGAGCTGGTCGACCATCGTGTTGATGGTCGTCTTGAGTTCGAGGATCTCGCCGCGCGCGTCGATGTCGATCTTCTTCGACAGGTCGCCTTGCGCGACCGCGGTGGTCACGGTCGCGATGCTCCGCACCTGGCCGGTCAGGTTGTCGGCCATGACGTTCACGTTGTCCGTCAACGCCTTCCACGTGCCCGCCACGTTCGGCACCCGGGCCTGGCCGCCGAGGATGCCTTCCGTACCCACCTCTCGGGCGACACGGGTGACCTCGTCGGCGAACGCGCGCAGCGTCTCGACCATGCTGTTGATCGTCTCGGCGAGGACCGCGACCTCGCCCTGGGCATCGATCGCGATCTTCTTCGACAGGTCGCCGTTCGCGACGGCGGTGGTCACGGTGGCGATGCTCCGCACCTGGTCGGTGAGGTTGTCGGCCATGACGTTGACGTTGTCGGTGAGGTCCTTCCAGGTCCCCGCGACGCCGCGCACCTGCGCCTGCCCGCCGAGCTTGCCCTCGGTACCCACTTCGCGGGAGACCCGGGTGACTTCGTCGGCGAAGGCCGAGAGCTGGTCGACCATGATGTTGACGGTGTTCTTGAGCTCCAGGATCTCGCCGCGCGCGTCGACGATGATCTTCTGGGTCAGGTCGCCCTTCGCGACGGCGGTGGTGACCTGGGCGATGTTCCGGACCTGGTCGGTCAGGTTGTTCGCCATGAAGTTGACGTTGTCGGTCAGGTCCTTCCACGTCCCGGCCACGCCGGGCACGGTGGCCTGGCCGCCGAGCCGTCCGTCGCTGCCGACCTCGCGCGCCACCCGGGTGACTTCGTCGGCGAACGACGACAGCTGATCCACCATGGTGTTCAGCGTGTTCTTGAGTTCGAGGATCTCGCCCTTGGCGTCGACGGCGATCTTCTGCGACAGGTCGCCCTTCGCCACCGCGGTCGCCACCTGGGCGATGTTCCGGACCTGCGCGGTGAGGTTGTTCGCCATGAAGTTGACCGACCCGGTGAGGTCGCGCCACGTCCCGGCGACACCGGGCACCTGCGCCTGCCCGCCGAGCTGACCTTCCGTGCCGACCTCGCGCGCCACTCGCGTGACCTCGTCGGCGAACGACGAGAGCTGGTCGACCATCGTGTTGACGGTCGTCTTCAGTTCGAGGATCTCGCCGCGCGCGTCGACCGTGATCTTCTGGGTCAGGTCGCCCTTCGCGACGGCGGTGGTGACCTGGGCGATGTTCCGGACCTGGTCGGTCAGGTTGTCGGCCATCTGGTTCACCGAGTCGGTGAGCCCGCGCCAGGTCCCGGCCACGCCGGGCACGGTCGCCTGACCGCCGAGACGGCCTTCGCTGCCGACCTCGCGCGCCACCCGGGTGACTTCGTCGGCGAACGACGAGAGCTGGTCGACCATCGTGTTCAGGGTGTTCTTGAGTTCGAGGATCTCGCCCTTGGCGTCGACGTTGATCTTCTGCGACAGGTCGCCCTTCGCCACCGCGGTGGCGACCTGGGCGATGTTCCGGACCTGGTCGGTCAGGTTGTCCGCCATCAGGTTCACCGAGTCGGTGAGGTCGCGCCACGTGCCCGCCGCGCCGGGGACCTGCGCCTGGCCGCCGAGCCGGCCTTCGCTGCCGACCTCGCGGGAGACCCGGGTGACTTCGTCGGCGAACGACGAGAGCTGGTCGACCATGATGTTGACGGTGTTCTTGAGCTCCAGGATCTCGCCGCGCGCGTCGACGTTGATCTTCTGGGTCAGGTCGCCCCGCGCCACCGCGGTGGTCACCTGGGCGATGTTCCGCACCTGATCGGTCAGGTTGCTGGCCATGACGTTGACGTTGTCGGTCAGATCACGCCACGTGCCCGCCACGCCCGGGACGTCGGCCTGGCCGCCGAGCCGTCCTTCGGTGGCGATCTCGCGGGCCACTCTGGTGACCTCGGTCGCGAACCGCGAAAGCTGTTTGATCAGCCCGTTCAGCGTTTTGGCGACCTCGGCGAACTGACCCTGCAGCGGCCGTCCGCCGACCTCCAGGGGCATCGGCTCGGACAGATCGCCCTCGGCGACCGCGCCGAGGACCCGGTTGAGCTCGGCCGTGGGCCTGCTCACGTCCTCGATCAGCCCGTTGACCACGTCGACCGCCGTCGCCCAGCCGCCGGGGCCGATCTCGGCCGCGACACGCTCGGTCAGTCTGCCTTCCTTGCCGACCGCTTCGCGCACCCGCAGCAACTCGGTGACGAGTCGCTGGTTGCGTTCGGCGATGTCGTTGAAGGCACCCGCGAGCTGGGCAGTGAGCCCGTCGCCGTGTGCCACGAACCGCCGCCGGAAGTTGCCGTCCCCGAGGTCACGAGCCGCCGCGAGCAGGCGTTCCAGGGTCGCTTCGTCCACCTGGGCGCCACCACCTTCCACGGGGGTCCGGTCCCTTTGGGAGTGCTGTGTCATCTGTGTCGACCCTCTCCACCACGCATGCCAAGCCATGGTCGTCGCATCAGCGTGCCATGATTCGACCTACACTTCGAGCCAGTCCGCCCGCTCACGCTGCGCTACCCGCCAGGCAGGAGGAGGTCCGGGAATGGTGTCACGGCCGGCCCCGGCCTCGACGTCGCTCCCCTCGGAGCCGTCGCCCACGACGAGCGAGGGCGCGCTGCCCGAATCCGGGAGGTTCTGGCGCGAGCTGCTCGAGGACGTCCGTGACGCCGTGCTGCTCCAGGACGTCGGCGGCGCGTTGCGCTGGTCCAATCCCGCGGCCAGGGAGCTGTTCGGCGGCGGACGCCCGGTGCTCACCGCCGAAGGCCCCGACGTCGGCCACGTGGAGCA
>NZ_JACBXD010000124.1 GCF_013870525.1 Amycolatopsis pittospori | reverse complement strand
ACCGCCCGCCGCCTCCGCCCCCGAACCGCCGTCCGCCCGCCGAAGAGCCGACCGCGATGGTCCGTCCGGTCGAGCCGGATCCGTACGAACGCGAGCCGGACCTCATCACGCATCACGCGCACAACGGCACCGAGCACCCGTACGGCTACGACCCTTACGACGACCGCTATGACGATCGTCACGAAGACGCCGCGTTCGGCGCGGAGGGTGACGACCAGTACGACGAAGAGCCCGTCGAGGACGAAGACGGCGACAAGAAGAAAAAGGACCTGACGCCGAAGCAGCGCAAGAAGCGTCGCTGGAAGATCATCCGCCGGGTCCTCTACGCGATGTTCGGCCTGTTCGTCGTGGTTCCGGCGATCGCGTTCGTCATCACCTACTTCCTGGTGGACGTCCCGTCCCAGGAAAGCGTCGCGAACCTGCAGAGCCAGCCCATCACGCTGAGCTACTCCGACGGCAGCCCGATGGGCAAGATCGCGCCCGCCCAGGGCGGCAGCCGGGTCATCCTGCAGCCGGGAGACATCCCGGAGGTCGTCAAGCACGCCGTGTACGCCGCCGAGGACTCGTCGTTCGAGACCAACTCCGGTTTCGACATCGGCGGCATCCTGCGCGCGGTCTACAACAACGTCACCGGCGGCCAGGGCGGCGGTTCGACGATCTCCCAGCAGTACATCAAGAAGGCCACCGCCAACGAGGCACCGACGCTCACGCGTAAATGGACCGAGCTGGCCAAATCCTTCAAGATGAACAACCAGATGTCCAAAGAGGAGATCATCACCGCGTACCTCAACACCATCTACTTCGGACGCGGCGCGAACGGCATCGAGGCGGCCGCGCAGGCCTACTTCAAGAAGCCCGCGAAGGAGCTCAGCGCGTCCGAGGCCTCCCTGCTCGCCGGCCTGATCCAGGGCCCGAGCCGGTCCGAGAACGAGGCCTACGCGCAGAAGCGCTGGAACTTCGTGATGGATCAGATGGTGGCGAACAAATGGCTGAACCAGGCCGATCGCACCGCCGCGCAGTACCCGACGCCGATCCCGAAGGCACAGGCCAAGGCCGACGACGCCGGGACGCTGAGCCTGCACATCCGCAACCGCGTTATCGACGAACTCGAGGCCCGCGGCTACGACCAGGACCGGCTGCACCAGGGCGGTTTCAAGATCACCACGACGATCGACCCCAAGGCGCAGAAGATGGCCGAGGAGTCCGTCGCGGAGGGCATGAAGGGCCAGACCGACGCGAGCCTCCTCAACGCGCTGGTCGCCGTCGATCCCAAGACCGGCGGCGTGGTCGCCTACTGGGGCGGTCCGGACTGGATCGAAAACGACAAGGGGCAGAAGGTCCCGGCGAACGACTGGGCGAACATCCCGCACAACCCGGGTTCCTCGTTCAAGGCCTTCGACCTGGCCGCGTTCCTGAAGATGGGCAAGGGTCTCGGCGAGACCTTCGACGGCTCCAACAACCGGAAGTTCGACGGCCGTACGGTCCGGAACGCGGGTGAGAGCTCCAGCTGCGGTACGGAGTGCACGGTGGCGAGGGCGACGGAGATCTCCGCGAACACCGTCTTCTACGACATGGTGCGAAACGTCACGAAGGTCGACCCGGTGGCGGACGCCGCGCGGGAAGCCGGCGTCATGACGGTGGACAAGGGCGGCAAGGCGAAGCTGAGCCCCGACATCAACATCGCCCTCGGCGGTGGTGGAACGGTCACCACGGCGGAGGACATGGCCGCCGGTTTCGCCACCTTCGCCAGTGAAGGCGTCCGGCAGAAGCAGCACTTCGTCTCGAAGCTGACCAACTCCCAGGACGAGGTCGAGTTCGACGAGACCGCTCCCAAGGGCACTCCCGCGTTCAGCGACGACGCCGACAAGAGCAAGCAGATCGCCGGAAACGTCACCGACGCGCTCGAGAAGGTCATCCCGTACTCGAAGATGAAGTGCCCGTCGGGTCACGACTGCGCCGGCAAGACCGGGACGCAGCAGTACGACTTCAAGGACAGCGACCCGGTGAGCTACCGGGAACGCAACGCCCAGACCTGGATGGTGGGCTACACGCCGTCCATCTCGGCCGCGGTGTGGGTCGGCGGCGACGGCAACAAGCCGCTGCACGACAAGGGCGGCAAGCCGATCTACGGTAAGACGATCGCCGGTCCGATCTGGGAAGACTTCATCTCCCGGTACATGACCGGCAAGCCGTCGGAGAAGTTCGGCAAGGTCAAGCCCATCGGCAAGGACGCCCGTTCGGTGCCGACGACGACGGTGCAGAAGCCGCCGGAGACGACGACACCGCCCGAGACGACGTCGTCGGCACCTCCGCCGACCACTCCGACCGAGCCCACCGAGCCGACGGAGACGAAGCCGACGAAACCGACGAAGCCCACTTGGCCGACCAGGCCGGGACCGGGAACTTCCGATCCGCTGATTCCGAACCGCGAAGATCCATGATGACCAGGCGAAACGACTGAAGAAGGTGTGCCGGGCAGTGGCCCGGCACACCTTCTTTTCGTCGTACCCGATGAACCTGAACGCTTCAGACACGTCTTATATAGAAGGAGACCTGCGACCGCAGGACCGCGCTCACCACGGAAAGGTTCGGAGGACGTCACAGTGAACGACGATCCCCACGGCGGATGGCCAGGTCAGGACCCTGACCCCGCACGTCGTCCGCAACGCCCGGCCGGACCGCCCCGCCGACCGGCCGGGGGACCACCTCCGGGTTACGGGCAGCGGCAGGGTCCCGGTCAGCAGGGTCCCGGGCAGGCTCCGTGGCAACGGCAGCAGTCGCCCCAGCAGCCTCCACCCCAGCAACGACGTCCGCAGCGGCCGCCGGTCGCGCCGCAACACGAGCCGGACCTCATCACGCACCACGAGCACAACGGAACGACGGAACGGGGCTACGAAGAGCCCTACGACGAGCAGTACGTCCAGGAGACCGGCGAGGACGGGAAACCGGTCCTCACCCCGGCGCAACGCAAGAAACGCCGCTGGAGACGGGTCCGGCGGGTACTGCTCGCGCTGTTCTGCCTGTTCGTGGTGATCCCCGGCATCGCCTTCGTGATCACCTATTTCGCCGTCGACGTCCCCTCGCCGCAGTCCGTCGCGGCCACGCAGGGCCAGGCGGTGACCTACTACTACGCCGACAACACCGAGATGGGCAAGGACGTGCCCAAGGGCGGGAACCGGCAGATCCTGACGCCGGAGCAGATCCCGGACATCGTCAAGAAGGCCGTCATCGCCACCGAAGACGCCTCCTTCGAGACGAACTCGGGCTTCGACGTCGGCGGTATCCTGCGCGCGGTCTACAACCAGGTGACCGCGGGCAAGGGCGGTGGTTCGACCATCTCCCAGCAGTACATCAAGGTCGCCAGCGGGGACGACGATTCGACGCTCACCCGTAAATGGACCGAGCTCGCCAAATCCTTCAAGATGAACCAGACGTACGAGAAGAAGGACATCATCTCGGCGTACCTGAACATCATCTACTTCGGGCGCGGCGCATACGGCATCGAGTCGGCCGCGCAGGCCTTCTTCGGCAAGCCCGCCGGCGAACTGAACGCGTCCGAGGCGGCGCTGCTCGCGGGCCTCATCCAGCAGCCGGGCCGCTCGGAGAACGAGAAGGTCGCGAAGGAACGCTGGACGGTGGCCTTGAACCGCATGGTGGAGAACAAGTTCCTCCCCGCCGCGGAACGCGCCACGCTGGAGTTCCCGACACCGATCCCCCAGGCCGACAAGCAGCAGGCCGGGGTGGTCAACTCGTTCATCCGCGACAAGGTCAAGGAAGAACTGGCCGCGAACGGCATCACCGGCGACGTCTATTACACCGGCGGTTACAAGGTCTACACGACCATCGACCCGAAGGCGCAGGCCGCGGCGGAGCAGGCGATCGCCGACGGGATGAAGGGCCAGACCGACGAGAACATGCTCAACGCGCTCGTCGCCGTCGACCCGAAGACCGGCGGGGTGAAGGCGTACTACGGCGGCGCGACCATCGTGAAGGGGCCGGACGGCAAGGACCAGAAGGGCCGGGACTGGGCGAACACGCCGCAGAACCCCGGGTCGTCGATGAAGCCGTTCGACCTCACCGCGTACCTGAAGCTGGGCAAGGGACTCAACTCGACGTTCGACGGATCCAACAACCGCGAGATCGGCGGCCGGAAGATCCGCAACGCGGGCCCGGGCAGCACCTGTTCGCAGCAGTGCACGGTCTCCGAGGCCATGCAGCGTTCGGCGAACACGGTGTTCTACGACATGGTCTACTCCGTCACGAAGCAGGGACCGGTCGCCGAAGCCGCCAAGGAAGCCGGCGTCAGACCGGCTCCCGACGGCAACGCGGAACTGTTCACCGGCGACAACAACATCTCCCTCGGCGGTGGCCAGACGGTCATCAGCCCGGAGGACATGGCCGCCGCGTACGCCACCTTCGCGGGAGACGGACAGCGTCGCGACAGGCACTTCGTCGTCAAGGTGACGAACTCGCAGGACGAGACGGCGTACTCCGCTCCGGAAGAGGCGAACCCCGCGTTCTCCGACGACTCCGACAAGAGCAAGCAGATCGCCGGCAACGTCACCGAGTCGCTGAAGGGGGTCGTCCCGTTCTCGAAGCTCAAGTGCCCCAACGGACACGAGTGCGCGGGCAAGACCGGGACCCAGCAGCACACCTACCGCAGCGGCGAGCCCGCGTGGGCCAAGGACGCCAACTCGCAGACCTGGATGGTCGGCTACACGCCGTCGATCTCGGCCGCGGTCTGGGTCGGTGGCGACGGTGACAAGGCGCTGAAGGGCAAGAACGGCAAGCCGATCTTCGGTTCGACGATCGCCGGGCCGATCTGGCAGAAGTTCCTTTCCCTGTACCTGAACGGGAAACCGGGGGAGCGCTTCGACAAGGTGAAGATGATCGGCGGCGACGACGCCAACACCATCCCGTCGACGCAGACCCCGCCGGAAGGCGACGAGGACACGAGCCAGACCGGCACGCCGTCGACCGGTCCGTCGACCGGCTCGTCTTCCCGGAACGAGGAGGAAGAGCAGCCTTCGAGTTCGGACAACCCGCCGCCGTCGAGTGAGAACAACAACGGTGGCGAAGAAGGCGGCGGGAACGGCAACGGTCCCGGCCGCGGCGGCAGAGGCGACAACGGATAGCCCGTGAAGTACATGAAGGCCCCTTCCTTGCGTTAGATCCAAGGAAGGGGCCTTCATGTAGTTGGGCTAGAGGGTGACGACGCGGCCTTCGGCGCCGGAGAGGTGAGCGGCCTCGATGACCCGAAGCGCCTGGACGGCCGAAGCGGGATCGACGGGGAAGTCGCCCTTGCCGAGCAGTGCGTCCCGCACCTGTGCGTAGAAGTCCTCGTAGCGGCCGACCTCGGTGGGCACGGTTTCGATTTCGTCGTTCACGCCGAGCTTTCCGGCGTCCGACTCCGGTTCCACACCCCAGCCGGGCTCACCGGGGCGCATCCCGTCCTTGATCTGCGGCTCCTGGACGTCGAGGCCGTACTTCGTGAACGTCGCCTTGTCGCCGAGCACGCGGAACCGCGGGTTCCGGGTTCCCGCGAGCGCCGACGCCCACAGATGCGAGCGCACGCCGTTCGTGTGATGCAGGGCGACGAAGACGTCGTCGTCGACGGAGACCCCGGGGCGGCGTTTGTCGACCTCCGCGTAGACCTCGGCGACCGGGCCGAACAGCTGCAACGCCTGGTCGACGATATGCGCGCCGAGGTCGTAGAGCAGGCCACCGGCCTCGGCGGGGTCGCCGAATTCGCGCCAGTTGTCCTTCGGCTTCGGCACCCAGCGGTCGTAGCGCGATTCGAACCGGAAGACGTCGCCGAGACGTCCGGCGTCGATGAGCTTCCGGACGGTGAGGAAGTCCGAGTCGAAGCGGCGGTTCTGAAAGACCGTCAGGCCGACGCCCTTCGCCTTCGCGGCCTCGACGACCTTCGCCGCTTCGGCCGCCGTCGGCGCGAACGGCTTGTCGACGACCACCGGCAGACCGGCCTCGATCGCCCGGAGTGCGAGCGGGACGTGCGTGCGGTTCGGCGTGCTGACCACGACCAGGTCCAGATCGGCCGCCTTCGCGAACAACGCGTCCGCGTCCGGCAGCACCTCGGCGTTCGGATGGTCGGCGACGGCCTGGTCGACGCGCTCCGGGTTGGAGGTGACGATCGCGGCCGGGGTCAGCCCCGGCGTCGCGCCGATCAGCGGTGCGTGGAAGACCCGCCCGCCGATGCCGTATCCGAAGATCCCCACTCGCAAGTCAGCCATGGTTCCATTAAACAACAGTGTTGCGTAACTGGCCAGCCGTGGCAGGATGCCCGCTATGCCGGACACCGGGGTCAATCTGCGCGGGCTGCGCCAGCACAACCGCGCACTGCTGCTCACGCACATCCTGCGCGCGGGCGGCCTGAGCCGCGTCGAACTCGCGGAGCGCACCCGGCTCACGCAGCAGGCAGTCTCGAAGATCGTCCCCGAACTGCTCGACGCCGGCCTGCTGGACGAGGAGCGTCAGCCCGCGACCGGCGTCGGCAAACCGCGCACGCGGCTGCGCATCCGTGCGGACGCCCGGTGCGCCCTCGGCGCCCAGCTGGACCGGGACTCCTTCCGGGTGGTCAAGACCGACCTGACCGGGAAGATCATCGCGTCGCGAGGTGGGCCGCTGGAGCCGGGATTCACGCCCGAGCAGGCCGTTTCCGCACTCGCCGACGCGGCCGAAGCACTACTCGACGACGCCGACCGCGAACGCGTGCTCGGCCTCGGCCTCGGCGCCGTCGGCCCACTCGACCACCGCGAAGGGCTCGTCCGGGACGCCACGAACATGCCGGGCTGGCACGACGTCCCCCTGCGCGACCTGCTCGCGAAGCGCATCGGACTGCCCGTGCGGCTCGACAAGAACACCAACAGCGCCGCCTTCGCCCAGCACTGGCCGGAAGGTGAGGAGACCGCGACCGCCGTCGTGCTCGTCGGCACCGGAATCGGCGTCGGCCTGCTGATCGACGGCAGGCTGTACCGCGGCCCGCGGACCAACGCGGGCGAGTTCGGGCACACCACCCTCGCCTTCGACGGGCCACGCTGCGCCTGCGGTCGCCGCGGCTGCGTCGAAGTGCTGCACAACGCGGCGCCGACCACCGAAGAGGCGGCCGGACTGCTCGGGATCGGACTCGCCGACCTCGTCCAGGTCCTCGACCTCGAACGCGTCGTGCTGACCGGCCGTTCGGTCCGCGCGGCGCCGGAGATCTACCGCGACACGGTCACCGCGCGGCTGCGGGAGCTGCTGCCTTTGCCGCACTGGCAACGAATCCAGGTCGATCTCGACGAGATGGGCGACGACGTCGTCGCATACGGGGCGGCGGCAGAAGTGCTGGCCGGCTTCTACGGGAGCGGCGAAATCACCAGGGGTCACCCGCGTAGGCGCTAACATCCGCCACGTGTCCGACCAGACGACCCCGCCGGAGCGCGAGGCCCCGCTGTCCCTCACCCCGGGCGAACGGGTCATCCCGAGCTGGAACGAACCGCTCGTGGCCGCGGCCACCCGGCCGATCGGCGGGCCGCTCGGCGAACACGCGGCCGTGGGGCGGCACTGGTTCTGGTCGCCACAGCGGGTCGGGCTGCTGCTGGCCTGCCTCGCGCTGCTGCTCTCGTGGTTCGGCAAGGCGTCCTGCATCCAGCAGTACACCGACGATTCGGGGATGAACCAGCTCGACTGGCGGGCAGGCCGTCCGTTCGTCGCGATGTGTTATTCGGACATCATCCCGCTCTACAGCTCCGAGCGGCTGAACGATCCCGACACCTTCCCGTACGTGACTTCGTGGACCGAAGACGCGGGAACGCCGAAGGAGACCACGCGGTACATGGAGTACCCGGTCGCCACCGGGCTCTTCCAGTGGATCAACGCGAAGCTCGCCGAAGCCTGGCTTTCGGTGGCGGAATCGGGCTGGCTGCCCGGCGCGCTCCCGGTCGCCGTCTACTTCAACCTCTCCGCGCTCTGGCTCGCGCTGGCCTGGCTGGTGACGGTGTGGGCGACCGGCCGCTCACTGAAACGCCGTCCGTGGGACGCGGTGCTGGTGGCGATCTCGCCGCTGGTGCTGGTGCACGCGTTCACCAACTTCGACGCGATCGCCGCCGCGTTCACCGCGACCGCGCTGCTCGCCTGGGCACGACGACGGCCGGAGGTCGCCGGTTTCCTGCTCGGCCTCGGCGCGGCGGCGAAGCTGTATCCGTTGCTCCTGTTGATCCCGCTGCTCTTCCTGTGCCTGCGCGCGGGCAAGGTCAAACAGTGGGCGATCACCGCCGGACTCGCCGCGACGACGTTCGTCGTGGTCAACGTCCCGTTCGCGCTCGCCGCGCCGACCGGCTGGTGGGAGTTCTTCCGGCTCAACACGGTGCGCCCGATGGACCCGGACTCGCTCTACAACGTGATCTCCCACCTCTCCGGCTGGGCCGGTTTCGACGGGAAACTGGCCGCGGGTGAGACGCCGGTCGCGCTCAACGTCGTCGTCGCGGTGCTGTTCCTCGCCGCTTGCGCCGGCATCGGGTACGTCACCCTGACCGCGCCGCGCCGTCCGCGGCTCGGCCAGCTCGCGTTCCTCGTGGTGGCCGCGTTCCTGCTGACCAACAAGGTGTGGAGCCCGCAGTACTCGCTGTGGCTCGTGCCGCTGGCGGTGCTCGCGATCCCGCGCTGGCGGCTGCTGCTCGGCTGGATGATCATCGACGCCCTGGTCTGGGCACCGCGGATGATGTACTACCTCGGCGTCGACAACAAAGGCCTGCCCGAGGACTGGTTCCTCGGCACCGTCGTCGTCCGCGACCTCGCGGTGATCGGTCTGTGCGCGCTGGTGATCCGCGAGATCTACAAACCGCGGACGGATCTGGTCCGCGTCGCCGGGGACGACGATCCGGTGGGCGGATTCCTCGATGGCGCCCCCGACGCGCGGACGTTCAAACGCGCTTCAACACCTCCGGTCCAGGACGCTCCAGCTTGAGGTGCTTGCCGAAGTCGTCGGAGCCGAAGTCGTCGATCTGGACGACGACCTCGTCCGGGGAGGTCTCGACCAGACGGCAGGCGAACCAGTCGTCGCCGTATTTGACCGACCACCGGTCGGCGAGGACGGCCAGCCCTTCCGCCTCCAGCAACGCCACGGAGTCGTCGAAGGCGGCCGGCCCGCCGAGCGGGTAGCCGAAAACGGTCAATGCCTGCCAACGGTCGTCCGGCGAAGGAGCGACGTACCCCACGTGCTCCCCGTCTTCGCCCCGGTAAACGGTCTCGATCATGCGGACCAGGGTCGACCCTCCCGTGGCGTGAGGGTCAAGCCGATTCAGCGGACGAGGTAGCCGCCGGTGCTGGTCTGGAAGAACGGGACCGGGCCGGTGCACGGCAGGACGTCGTGCTCGATGCCGCCGTAAGCCCAGCTCCAGCCGATCCGGTCGTGGCCGCGCGGCTCGTCCTGCACCGAGAAACCGACCCTGCGGCCGACCATGTTCACCGGGAGGCCGGGGATGTCGGCGCGTTCGATCACGCCGGTCAGGATGGCGAGGCTCCCGGCCCGCGCGACGCAGTCGATCCTGCCGTCGAAGTCGGCGACGAGCTTCCCGTCCTTGGCCAGGTGATTCACGTGGAACCGGCCCGACGACTTCCCGGGTTCACCGAAGGCGGCGAAGTCGAACCGGACCGGCTCGCCTTCGTAGGCGGGGAAGGTCAGCGGACCGCCCGCCGATCCCACGACGGCCGAACCGGACGACCGCTCCGGCGCGGCGTTCGCCTGCGTCGCCCCGAGCGTTCCCGCAACGGCGGCGAGGACGGCGACCGCGGCGATCTTGGCCTTGATGTTCATGGCTTTCCCTCCAGTACCGGGTGTTTCCCGGTCGAGGTCGAGCCTTCCGGTACCCGCGCGGCCGGACCTCCCGCTGGAGAGGGAACGATCTCCCACCTGGGTAGCCTGCGCGGATGGCCCTCCACCTGGGCGGAGGGCTGCACGCGCGGCTGTCCCAGCTGGATTCGATGATCGACACCACGGTGGCGTGAGTCGTGAGTGTTTTGGGTCGTTCTAACCGTCCTTACCACTCACGACCCTCTGGACCGAATGGCCGGTTTCGCGTGACTGAGGGGACGGCACGTGTGATCCGGCGGACGGCACGCGTGATCAGCTGGACGACACTCGCGCAGCAGGTAAGACTCAGCTGGCTTCAGCGACCCAAAACACTCACGAGGGGGTCAGGCGGAGGCGACGCGTTCGCGCAGGTAGGCGATGTCGGCGGCCTGGCCGTCGGCCGGGGTCTCGACGACCACGGGGGCGCCGGCCTCGGCCGCGACCGCCGCCAGCACCTCGGGGTCGATGGTGCCGTCGCCGCCGACGACGTTGGCGTGCCGGTCGCGGGTGGAACCGAACTCGTCGCGCGAGTTGTTGAGGTGGACCAGGTCGATCCGGCCGGTGATGGCCTTGACCTTCTTGACCGCCTCGGTCAGGTCCCAGCCCGCCGCGTACGCGTGGCAGGTGTCGAAGCAGAAGCCCGCACCGAACTCGCCGACCTTGTCCCAGAGCCGGGCGATCGTGTCGAGGTCGCGGGTCATCGCGTTGTCGCCGCCCGCGGTGTTCTCGATCAGGATCGGAACGGCGAAGCCGCCCTTCTCCGCTTCGCGCTCGAAGAGCTTGCGCCAGTTGATAAGGCCTTCTTCGACGTCTTCAGCGGCACCGACGTGACCGCCGTGCACGACGAGCCCCTTCGCACCGACTTCGGCCGCGCCGTTCGCGTGCTGTGTGACGTTCTTGCGCGAGGGGATGCGGATGCGGTTGTTCATCGACGCGACGTTGATCAGATACGGCGAGTGGATGAACACCTCGACCGGTGATTCCTTGATCGCCTCGCCGTGCGGGTGGGGTTTCGGGGCTTTCCAGCCCTGCGGGTCGGAAAGGAAGAACTGGAGAACCTCGGCGTCGCGTTCGGCGACCGCGGAGAGGGGGTCGTCGTCGCGGACATGGGCGCCAATTTTCATGGTGGCAACTTACCCTCGCCGAATTTTTCCGTGCGCGGTCCGAGGCGGTCACGCTCGTGGGGTAGCGTGAGCGCGTTCCGTTAAAACCGCGTTGGGTCTGCAGGGGCGGAGGACGAGCTCGATGGGGAAGACTGCCGGGCGGATCACGGCATTGGGTTTCGCACTTTCGGTTTCGGCCGGGCTCGCGTTCCCCACGATCGCGATGGCCGCCGAGGAACCGAATCCGACCCTTTCCGGCGAATGTGCCGCCACGCTGCAGAACGGTAAGGCCGCCAACGGTCTCGTTCTCGACGCGGGCGCGCCGCTCAACTCGCCCGAGGCGCTGACGGTCGGTCTCGACTCGAAGGCCAAGACCGCCGAGGGCCGGAAGCCACTGCTCTCGCTGCCGGTCGGTGACGTGGTCAAGGCGACCGGCCTGACCGACAACGCGGTCGGCGACCTCGCCGCGAAGGGCCTTTGCCCGCCGGTTCAGGGCACCGTCAACGCGGTCGGCAACCTGACGCAGGGCGTCGTCGAACAGGTTCCGGGTGTTCCCGAGGTCCCGCCGGGCCCGAAGCCGCCCGAGGACCCCAAGCCGCCCCAGCCCGAGCCCCCGAAGCCGCCCGCACCGGGTGGCCCCGGCAGCGAACTCCCGGTCGAATCCGACCCGGGTTCCTCCACCGGCATCGGCGGCGACTCGATCGCCGGCGTGATCGGCAACGCGGCACTGCTCCCGGGCAACTTCGTCCAGGCGCCGGTGATCACCGAGATCATCCCCGGCGAGGTGCCGCCGCCCACCGTCGACGAAAAGGACACCGGCAACGCGCAGGCCGTCCAGGCCCCGGTCACCCCGGCCAAGCTGCCGCTGCTGCTCGCGGTGCTGGCGCTGGCCGTCGTCGCCGCGGCGCTGGTCCGCGCCTGGCTGCGCGGCAAGCCCGCCTGATCTCACTTTCGGTGACGCCCGCTTCCACTCGAATGCCTGACCTCTTCGAGTGAGCGGGCGTTACTTGTCTCCATTAGCGTCGTTGTGCAGGTAGGCGAACCCTGACCGAACCTGGACGACGGAGGAGTCGAAGGCATGCGCGAACGGACACGGAGGGCGACGGCCCTGGGTGCTTCGGCCTTCATTCTCGCGGGCTCGGCCGCCCTCGCCATGCCCGGCCAGGCGGCCGCCGCCGAGACCAAGACCGCCACCTGCGGTGGATCGGTGTCCGCGAAACCGGGCGACAAGATCCTCGGTAAGACGCCGTTGCTCGGCCTGCCGCTGGACCTCGGCTACGCCGGACCGGTCTCCGGAGTGCTCACCGGCACGATCAACGCGCTGCTCGGCACGGTCTGCAAGGTGACGGTGACCATCGTGAACGCCGTCGTCGCCCCGGTCCCGGTCATCGGCGAACCCGCCGCGGAAGCGCTGACCGGTGCCGTCTCCGGCACTCACGACGCACTGACCGGTGGCGGCAAGCCCGCCCCCGGAACCCAGCCCCAGCCTGGGAAACCCGCACCCGGCACGCCCGGCGGCCCGCAGACGGGCGGCCCGGGTGCTCCGGCGCAGGGCGGCAACCCGGCGGGCGGCCCCGGCATCCCGGCGGCGAACAGCCCGCTGCTGCCCGGCACCTTCACCCCGAACTTCGGCGGCCTGCCGTGGGGCGTCAGCACGGGCTACGCCCCGATGCGCGACTACAGCTCCATCCCGATGGCGATGGCCGGGGTCTTCAGCCCTTCGCCCGGTATTCGTTACGGCGGTCAGATCCCGGGTTACGCGCCGCAGTTCGGTGTTTCGGCCGAGGGTGAGAACGGCGCCGGAAATCCGGACGTCCAGAACGCGGGACAGGCCGAGGCCCTACCGAGTGTGAGCGACGGATTCACTCAAGACGGGAAACTTCCGCTGCTGATCGCCGTTTTGGCACTCTCCGGAGTCAGCGCCGGCCTCGTTCGCACCTGGGTCCTCCGCCGAATGGCCGCTACAAATTAGTCCTACCGCCTAGTATCTTTCGGATCACTCCCTCGTTATCCCCGTTGGTAGTGCTTTTCTCTCTGGTGAAAACCTGATGCACTGCCTCACGCCCCCACCGACCCGGAGGATCGCGCTCGTGCGGAAGACCACCATCTGGCAGACCACCCGCAAGGCGCTCACCGTCTCCGCACTCGCGGCCATGGTCACCGGTGGCGCGTTCCTGACCGGCGGCACCGCTTCGGCGGCGACCACGCTGGCGAACGCGTGCAGCGGCACCGTGAACGGCGGCATGGGCGACACCGTCGCGATCACCGGCACCTCGGTCAAGGAACTGGTGCGGGCGGGCGCTCGGGAAGCGGGCACGCTGGCACTCTGGGACGTCGCCGCGAACGACATCGCCAAGGTCAACACGATCTCCGTCGGTGCGGTCCCGAATTCCTCGGGCGGCACGGTCGACGGGAAGACCATCGGTGCGGCCGTGCGACAGGCGGTCAAGGAGACGAAGTCCTGGGGACTCGGTCTCGACCCGAACAAGACGCTGAACTCCATCGAGCACAAGGTCGCCGGAAGCTGCGGCCTCACCACGGTGGCGACGAACTATGTCGCGCCCACGCTTCCCGCCCCCGGCACCACCGCCCCCCAGCAGGGCGGCAACGGCGGCGGCACCAACGGTGTCGCGCCGGGTACACCGAACCTGCTCCCGGGCGGCAACGGCACCGGTTACGCCCCGCCGCGCGAATACGGCAACCTGCCGGTCGCGCAGCCGGGTGTCGCGGTGGCGCCGGGCGTGCGCTACCCGGCCAACAGCCCGCTCCCGGGCGAGGGCGGCCCGCAGTACGGCGTCCCCGGCGCCGACGGCCAGGCCGGTCAAGGCGCCGACGTCCGCAACGCCGGCAACGCCGAGGCGCTCGCGACCGACGGCATGCCGGGCGGCGACGTCCAGCTGCCGATGCTGCTCGCGGTGCTCGTGCTGGCCGGAGTGACCGCCGCGCTGGTCCGCACCTGGGTCCTGCGCCGCGTCGCCTGACCTGGGGCGAGGCCCTCGAATACGGCCAGGTACGCTTACCTGGACAAACCCTCCTGCCACGGACAGTCCGTGGCCGCGAGCCCATAGGAGGTGAGTGGTTGTGTCACGCCATTACGAGGTAATGGTCATCCTGGACCCCACGCTCGATGAGCGTACGGTCGCCCCGACCCTGGACAACTTCCTCAACGTGATCCGTACTTCTGGCGGAAGCGTGGAGAAGGTCGACGTCTGGGGACGCCGCCGTCTGTCGTACGAGATCAAGAAGCACGCCGAGGGCATCTACGCGCTCCTCGACCTGAACTCGACGTCGGAAGCGGTCAAGGAGCTGGACCGTCAGCTCTCGCTTCAGGAGACCGTGCTCCGCACCAAGGTCATGCGCCGCGAGATCCCGCGCGCCACGACCGCCGCCGCCAAGGCCTGAGCCGAAGGACTTCCCGATGGCTGGAGACACCGTCATCACGGTGATCGGCAACCTCACGTCCGACCCGGAGCTTCGCTTCACCCCTTCCGGTGCGGCGGTCGCGAACTTCACGGTCGCGTCCACCCCGCGCACGCTGGACCGTCAGTCCGGTGAGTGGAAGGACGGCGAGGCCCTGTTCCTGCGCTGCAACATCTGGCGTCAGGCGGCCGAGAACGTCGCCGAGTCGCTGACGCGTGGCGCGCGAGTCGTCGTGCAGGGGCGCCTCAAGCAGCGGTCTTTCGAGACCAAGGAAGGCGAGAAGCGCACCGTCGTCGAGCTCGAGGTCGATGAAATCGGCCCGTCGCTGCGCTACGCCACCGCCAAGGTGAACAAGGTCAGCCGTGGCACCGGTGGCGGTGGAGGCGGCGGCTTCGGCGGAGGCGGCGGCGGTGGCCAGAGCGGCCCGCCCGCCGACGACCCGTGGGGCTCCGCTCCGCCCGCCGGTGGCGGCGGCGGTGGCGGCGGCTTCTCCGACGAGCCGCCCTTCTGACCTGACAGGCGGTCCACCGCGAGCGTGAGCTCCGCGAGACGCCTCGAGACAACCACTACGTAGAAATCCAGGAGTATTGCCGTGGCCAAGCCACCCATCCGCAAGCCCAAGAAGAAGGTCTGCGTTTTCTGCAAGGCCGAGAAGAAGGGCCGCCCGGAGAACATCGACTACAAGGACACCAACCTGCTGCGGAAGTACATCTCCGACCGCGGCAAGATCCGTGCCCGCCGGGTGACCGGCAACTGCAGCCAGCACCAGCGTGACATCGCCATCGCGGTCAAGAACTCCCGCGAAATGGCGCTGCTGCCCTACACCTCGACCGCACGCTAAGGAGGCACGTCAATGGCGAAGATCATTCTCACCACCGACGTCGCCAACCTCGGTGGACCCGGCGACATCGTCGAGGTCAAGGACGGCTACGCACGGAACTTCCTCCTCCCCCGCGGCTACGCGATCGTGGCCACCAAGGGCGCGGAGAAGAACGTGCGCACGATCAAGCGGGCGCAGGAGAGCCGTCGCATCCGCGACCTCGACCACGCCAAGGAGATCAAGGCGACCCTGGAGGGCCTCGGCGCCGTCCAGCTGACCGGCAAGGCGGCCGAAGGCTCGAAGAAGCTCTTCGGTTCGATCACCACCGCCGAGATCGTGGACGCGATCAAGGCCGCCGGCGGCCCGCTGCTCGACAAGCGCGTCATCGAGCTGAAGGACCACATCAAGACCGTGGGCAAGCACTCGGTCGGCGCCCGCCTGCACCCCGACGTCCGCGTCGACGTGCGGCTCGAGGTCAAGGCCAAGTAACACCGCTTCCGGCTCAGGGCGGGACGTCTCCATCTCGGAGATGTCCCGCCCTTTGCTTTGCGCGGAACCTCGCCCGGCCGGGCTGCGTCTGAGGCTTGACTGGGGATCAGGGCATTATGAGACTCGACGTTGAGGCACGGGGACTCAAAAGGGGATCGGGAAGCATGGCTTACGACAGCAACGCCGAGCAGAACCGGCAGGAAAAGGTCACGGTGTCCGCGCCGGCCAACCCGGACAAGCCGGCGTCCACGTCGGGCGGGGGTGGCGGCGGATTCACCTTCGACAAGGACAAGATCGACGGCATCATCAAGAAGTGGACCGACCTGCAGGCCGAGCTCAAGAAGGACTACCGCGACGCGAACCTGATGGCGAACGTCAAGGCGCCCGGCAAGGAGTTCGCGAGCGGCGACTGGGAGAAGCTGGCGAACCCGTCGGGCAAGGCGTTCCTGGAGCAGAACCAGAAGATGCAGGACTACGTCAAGAACTACATCGACCAGCTGACCGCCGCGAAGCAGAAGATCGCCACGAACGAAGCCGAGACGCAGGCCTCGCTCGACAAGCACAAGGCCGTGTGATGCGACGTTCCCTCGTATGCGTTCTCGCCGCCGCCGCGCTGGTCGCGGGCTGTTCGGGCACCAAGAACGGCACGGCCTCCTCGGAGCCGTCTTACGCGACAGGCTCTCCGAGTGCCCCGAACGGTTCGTCCGGCTCCGCGCCGAAGGTGTCGAGCCCGCTGAAGACATCGTCGATCGAGAGCGACGCGTGCTCCGCGCTTTCGGCCGCGAAGCGCTCCGAGCTCGGACTCGGCGAAGGTGAGGCCGGCACCACGAGCGTGGGCAAGGGCTGCACGCTCTACGCCGCCGACGACAAGCTGAACCAGGTCGACATCAGCCCGGTGCTCGCGAACAAGAACGGCCTCAGCGACGTCTACGACACGAAGGCCAACAACGAGTACTTCGAGCCGACGGAGGTCGCCGGCTACCCGGCCGTGTACGCCGCGTCGCTCGACCACCGCAAAGACGGCAAATGCGGGCTCTTCGTCGGCGTGACCGACCAGCTGTCCGTGAACATCCTCGTGCAGTACGACAACGGGCCCGGCGCGAGCGATCCGTGCCCCGTCGCGCTCAAGGTGGGGGAAGCGATGATCCAGACGTTGAAGGAGGGCTGACGGGTGTTCCTGCTGCCGATCATCGCCGGGTACTCGGCCTACAACCTGGCGACCACGAAATCCGGCGACTTCGAAGCGTCGGGCGGCGATCGGAAGATCGACTGCTACAACATCTGGGAGAAGATCGTCACCGGTCCCGGTACCGGGTCGATCCAGGAGGGCCAGTCCGCGGCGACCCGGCTGAAGGCCGGCTACCAGGACAGGCTGACCACCATCGACAACCTGTCGAAGGAGATGGACGCCGCCTGGACCGGCAAGAGCGCCGAAGCCGCGCAGGAGTCCGGCGCGCATCCGCTTCGAGCGTGGATGGAGGACTCCGGCAAGAAGCTGACGGACTCCGACAAGTACCTCGGCGAGCAGAACACCGCTTTCACCACGGTGAAGGCGAAGGTGCAGCAGGTCCCGAAGGACCCGCCGAAGAACAACCTGCTCAACTCCATCACCCCGTGGACCACCGACACCGACCGCGCGATCCGGGACTACAACTCCAAGGGCCAAGCGAACGTCGACGCGTTCAACGAGTACTTCAAGGCCAGTAGCGAGAACGGCAAGAAGCTGCCCACCTACTCCAAGATGGAGGGGCAGAACACCAACGTCGACGTGAACGGCGGCGGCAAGGACAAGGGCAAGGACGACGGCGGGCAGGGCGACCGGAACGGGAACAACGGCATGCCGCCGGGTTCCTCGGTACCTCCCGGCTCTTCCGTGCCGCCGGGCGGTATGCCCAGCATCCCGGGTTCGAACCTGCCGGGCTCCAACCTGCCCGGGTCGAACATGCCGGGGATGCCGGGTTCCAACCTGCCGGGTTCCAACCTGCCCGGATCCAACCTGCCGGGCTCGAACCTCCCCGGGTCCAACCTGCCCGGCTCGAATCTGCCCGGCGGGCAGTACAACCCGAACATCCCGGGCAGCGACTACAAGCCGCCGTCCTGGAACGACGGCACGAGCGCGTCCGGTTTCACCCCGCCGAAGATCCCCGGCGCCGGCGG
>NZ_JACBXD010000123.1 GCF_013870525.1 Amycolatopsis pittospori | reverse complement strand
GTGGTGATCCCGGCGACGGCGTCGTTCGCCGCGACGTTCGACGAGCCCACACCGGCCAGCAGGACCCCCAGTCCGGGGTCGTCGAGGTCGGCGCCCGCCTCCGCGAGCCGGTCCAGCGCGACCGTCTCGATGAGCGGGTCGATGCCCAGCACCCCGGAGACCCGGACGTCGAGCCCCGGGCAGTCCGCGGTCACCTCGGCGACGAGCGCGGGCAGGTCGACCCGGGCGTGGTAGGCCACGCCGAGCAGCAGCGGCACCACGACGACCTCGCGATGCCCCTCGGCGTACAGCTCACGCAGGACATCGGTCAGCAGCGGCTCCGAGAGGTCCAAAAAGGACTCCCGGATGTCGAGATGTGGCGCCAGGCCGCGCGAGACGTCGAGCAGTGCGCGGATGGTCGCGGCGGACCGCGGATCGCGACTGCCGTGGGCGACGGCGACCAGTGGCGGAGTGGGGCTTGGGGTCATGCGAACCTTTCGCCGACGAGTCCGGCCGCCAGTGTATCGCCGTCCTTCGGGTCGATGACCAGGAACGCGCCGGTCCGGGGGCTGACGCCGTAGTCGTCCACGCCGATCGCCTCGGCGAGCCGCAGGGTGACCCGGCCGATGTCGTTGAGCTCCAACGATTCCGGTCCGTCCATGCTGGACAGTGTCTGCTCGTCGAAGCGGGCGTGCAGTTCACCGACGATGGCCTGCACCGTACGGGTCCCGTGCTTCACCAGTACCCGCGCGCCCGGTTTGAGCGGTTTGGCCGAAAGCCAGCACAGGGTCGAGGTGATCTCGTCGGTCACCTCGGGCTGCCGGTCGGCCGCGGCGATGAGGTCCCCGCGCGAGATGTCGAGGTCGTCGGCGAGCAGCAGCGTCACCGACGTGCCCGCGCCGGCTTCGGCGAGCGGCCCGTCGGCGGTGTCGATGCCCTCCACGCGGCTGCGGAGACCTTGGGGGAGTACGACGATCTCGTCGCCCGGCCGGACGGTGCCCGCCGCGATCTGCCCGGCGTAACCCCGGTAGTCGGGGTGCTCGGTGGTGCGCGGCCGGATCACGTACTGCACCGGGAACCGGAACGCCGAATCGTGCGGATCCGGTGCCACCGGCACGGTTTCCAGATGCTCCAGCAGGGTCGGGCCGGAGTACCACGGGGTCTTGTCCGACTTCTCCGCCACGTTGTCGCCCTGCAGCGCGGAAACCGGTACCGCCAGTACGGAACCGCGTTCGTAGCCCAGGGAAGCGGCGTGTTCGGCGAACTCCTCGGCGATCACGGTGAACGTCGCCTCGTCGTAGTCGACGAGGTCGATCTTGTTCACCGCCAGCACCAGATGCGGGACACCCAGCAGCGCGAGTACGGCGGCGTGGCGACGGGTCTGCTCGATGACGCCCTTGCGCGCGTCGACCAGCAGCACCGCGAGCTGGGCGGTGGACGCCCCGGTCACCGTGTTGCGGGTGTACTGCACGTGGCCGGGAGTGTCCGCGAGTACGAAACTGCGCCTCGGCGTCGCGAAATACCGGTACGCCACGTCGATCGTGATGCCCTGCTCGCGCTCCGAGCGCAGGCCGTCCACGAGCAATGAGAGATCCGGTGTGGACAGTCCTTTGTCGACACTGGCACGGGTGACCGCGTCCAGCTGGTCGGCGAGAACGGATTTGGTGTCGTACAGGAGCCGCCCGACCAGGGTCGACTTCCCGTCGTCCACGCTGCCCGCGGTCGCGAGCCGGAGAAGACTGGACATCAGAAGTACCCCTCACGCTTGCGGTCTTCCATCGCCGCCTCCGACATCCGGTCGTCGGCGCGGGTGGCGCCGCGTTCGGTGAGCCGGGAGGCGGAGACCTCGGCGATGACCTCGTCCACCGTGGCGGCGGTCGATTCGATGGCACCGGTGCACGAACCGTCGCCGACGGTCCGGTAGCGCACGGTCAGTTCCTTGACTTCCTCGCCCGGCCGCGGCCCGCCCCAGGGGCCTTCGGTCAGCCACATGCCGTCGCGCTGGTAGACCTCGCGCCGGTGCGCGTAGTAGATCGACGGCAGTTCGACCTTCTCCCGCGCGATGTAGTTCCAGACGTCCGCCTCGGTCCAGTTGGACAGCGGGAAGACGCGGACCTGCTCGCCCGGGCGGTGACGGCCGTTGTAGAGATTCCACAGTTCGGGGCGCTGCCGACGCGGCTCCCACTGGCCGAAAGCGTTGCGGAGACTGAAGATCCGTTCCTTGGCACGGGCGCGTTCCTCGTCGCGGCGTCCGCCGCCGAAGACCGCGTCGAACTTGTTCTCGGCGATCGTGTCGAGCAGAGGCGTGGTCTGCAGCGGGTTGCGCATCCCGTCGGCGCGCTCTTCGAGCCTGCCGTCGTCGATCCAGTCCTGGACCTTCGCCACGAGCAGCCGCAGCCCGTGCTGCTCGACCACCCGGTCTCGGAAGTCGATGACCTCGTCGAGGTTGTGCCCGGTGTCCACGTGCAGCAGCGGGAACGGCACCGGCGCGGGCCAGAACGCCTTGATCGCCAGGTGCAGCAGGAGCGTCGAGTCCTTGCCGCCGGAGAACAGGATCACCGGCCGGTCGAACTCGCCCGCCACCTCGCGGAAGATGTGGATGGCCTCGGATTCCAAGGCCGCCAGGTTGTCCGTGGCGGCGTCAGCGGCCGGTTCGAGCGTGGTCATGTCGTCCCTTCTCAGCCGTGCAAACCGCACTCGGTCTTGCCCTGTCCGGCCCACCGGCCGCTGCGCGGGTCCTGACCCGGAGCGACCTTCGCGGTGCACGGCGCGCAGCCGATCGACAGATAACCGATGGACACCAACGGGTTCTCGAGGATCCCGTGCTCGTCGATGTAGTCCCTGAACTCGTCGTCGGACCACGGCGCGATCGGGTTGATCTTCACCAGGCCGTTGCGGTCGTCCCAGGTGACGATCGGGGTGTTCGCACGGGTCGGCGCGTCGACGCGGCGGACGCCGGTCACCCACGCCGAGTACTTCGCCAGCGTGTTCCGCAGCGGCACGACCTTGCGGAGCCGGCAGCACTGGTTGGGGTCGCGTTCGTGCAGTTTCGGGCCGTACTCCGCGTCCTGCTCGGCGACGCTTTGCGCAGCCTCGGCGTTCACGATCCGTACGCCGGGGTAGACCGCCTGCACCGCGTCACGGGTGCCGATGGTCTCCGGGAAGTGGTAGCCGGTCTGCAGGAACAGCACGTCGACGTCGGCTTTGACCTGGGTGGCCAGATCGATGAGGACGGCGTCCTGCATATTCGACGCGACGATGAAGTCGTCGCCGAAGGTCTCCGCGGTCCAGCGCAGGGCCTCGGTCGCGGTCGCCTCGGCGAGTTCCTTCGAAGCCCGTTCGGCGAGCGTCTTGTAGTCGGCAGTGGCGGTCATCCTTGCGACACCTCCGGAAAGGACAGTCCGAGGAACTTCACGGTGAAGACCCGGCGGCAGCCCGAGCACAGCCAGGAGCCGCCTTCCTCGGGCCGCAGGTCCTCATCGCCACAGAAAGGGCAGTAGTACGGGGTCGCTCGTTCGGTCACTGAAGGACGCCTTCTTCGGCCCGCGTGACCCACTGGGCGAACCGCTCGCCGGGTTCGCGGCCGGCGATGTACGCCCGCACGACCCGTTCGACGTACGCGGTCAGCTCCGACGCGGTCACCTTGTGCCCGCGCAGTTTCCGGCCGAACCCGGCGTCCAGGCCGAGGCCGCCGCCGAGGTGGACCTGGAAGCCTTCGACCTGCTTGCCGTCGTCGTCGGTGACGATCTGACCCTTGAGCCCGATGTCGGCGGTCTGGATCCGGGCGCAGGAGTTGGGGCAGCCGTTGAGGTGCACGGTGACCGGGTTCTCGATCTCGGACTGGATGTCGGCGAGCCGCTTCTCCAGGTCCGTGACCAGCTGCAGCGCGCGGGCCTTGGTCTCGACGATGGCGAGTTTGCAGAACTCCAGCCCGGTGCAGGCCATGATCCCGCGCCGCCACGGCGACGGCTCGGCCTGCAGGCCCAGCTCGGCCAGTTCGGTCTTCAGCCCGGCGACCTCGGCTTCGGGGACGTCGAGGACCACGAGCTTCTGCTGCGGGGTGAGCCGGACGCGGTTCGATCCCGCGCGCTCGGCGGCCTTCGCGACGGCCAGCAGCGTGGCACCGGAGACCCGGCCCGCGATCGGCGCGGCGCCGACATAGAACCTGCCGTCGGTCTGCGGGTGCACGCCCACGTGGTCGATCTGCGTCGCGGGGACCTCGGGGGCGGGGCCGTCGGTCAGCTTCCGCTTGAGGTACTCGTCCTCCAGGACCTGGCGGAACTTCTCGGCGCCCCAGTCCTTCACCAGGAACTTGATGCGGGCGCGGGCGCGCAGCCGCCGGTAGCCGTAGTCACGGAAGACGCTGATCACGCCTTCCCAGACGTCCGGGACCTCGTCGAGCGGGACCCAGGCGCCGAGTCGCTGCCCGATCATCGGGTTCGTGGACAGGCCGCCGCCGACCCAGAGGTCGAAACCGGGCCCGTGCTCGGGGTGGTTCACGCCGACGAAGGCGATGTCGTGGATCTCGTGGGCGACGTCCTGTTGCCCCGAGATCGCGGTCTTGAACTTGCGCGGCAGGTTCGAGTAGCGCGGGTCGCCGATGTAGCGGCGCTTGATCTCGTCGATCGCGGGAGTGCCGTCGATGATCTCGTCCGCGGCGATGCCGGCGACGGGGGAGCCGAGGATGACCCGGGGGCTGTCGCCGCAGGCCTCCATCGTGGTCATCCCGGCCTTCTCCAGCTTGGCCCAGATCGTCGGGACGTCCTCGACCTGGATCCAGTGGTACTGGATGTTCTGCCGGTCGGTGATGTCGGCGGTGTCGCGCGCGTGGGTCTGCGAGATCTCGGCGAGCACGGCCAGCTGATCGGTGGTCAGCGCGCCGCCGTCGAGCCGGACCCGCAGCATGAAGTAGCGGTCGTCGAGCTCTTCGGGTTCGAGGGTGGCCGTGCGGCCGCCGTCGATCCCGGGCTTGCGCTGGGTGTAGAGCCCGAACCAGCGGAACCGGCCGCGGAGGTCACCGGGGTCGATCGAGTCGAAACCGCGGTGGGCGTAGATGTTCTCGATCCGGGCCCGGACGTTGAGCGGGTTGTCGTCCTTCTTGGACCGCTCGTTGGGGTTCAGCGGCTCGCGGTATCCCAAGGCCCATTGGCCTTCGCCGCGCTTCTGTTTGACCCGGGGCGTGCGGGCAGGGGTCTCGCGCGTGGGCGACGACATGGGAATCCTCCGGCAGATCGTGGTGGTGGCGGGGAGTCAGCGGTTCGTCGCACAGAGCGCGCTCGCCACGCGACGGAGATCCACGTGGCGACGGGCCACGAGGGTGATTCCGGCGCGGGTCATGAACTCAGCGTGCCACGCGCCCACTATGTGGTCTAGGCCGGTCCGAATACTGGGAACACCGTCCACAGACCCCGTCGAAGTGGATGTTTCCGCTGGTCGGAGGCATGTCAAGGGTTCGCCGGAGATCGCTTCGGGGCGACGATGTGACGGAGGACGCTCTGGGTTCTGACGCATCCGAAGAACCTCCTTGCGCATTCAAACCACTGTGTTTACAGTACTGCGAGTCAAGTGGTTCAGACTGGGAGGAAACACCAGATGCAACTCAGCGGTTTCGGTGCCTGCGTGCTCGTCGACGACATCGCCGAGACCACCGCCTGGTGGAAGCGGCACCTGCGGTTGACGGTGACGATCGAGCTGGACTGGTTCTCCAGCCTCAACGTCGGCGTGCCGGGTTACGAAATGAGCTTCGCGAAGCGCGGTCACAAGGCCACGCCGGAGCCTTGGCGGACGCAGGAGCCCGCCGGGTCGATGGTCGGGCTGATGGTCGCCGACGCGGCCGCCGAGTACGAGCGGCTGCGGGAAGAGGGGGTCAAGATCGTCACGGAACTCGTGGACGAGGAATTCGGGCAGCGGCACTTCTACATCGAGGACCTCAACGGATTCCTGATCGACATCATCGAGCCGATCCCGCCGTCCCCGGAATGGTTGTCCGCTAACGGGTTGGCCTAGCACCACATCGGGTGAGAGCGGCCCCGCGAGGCCGTCGCCGCCGCTAGCTTCGGACTCCGATTCCACACAGGACGGAGGAGTTGCATGCGCCGATGGGTGGTCGCCGCGATGGTGCTGGCGTCCCTGCTGATCCCGGGTACGGCTTCCGGGGCCGAGCAGGGCTGCAGACTGGTCGCGCCCGAAGAAGGTGCGGTGCTGCACAAGGGCGATTCGTACCGGTTCGAGGCGGTCGGCTGCTCGCCGGACGCCCGGGGGCATCTCGCCAACGTGGTGCTGGTCGAGGTGAACATGAGCCGCGACGTCCGCTCGGACGAGAACGGCGACTGGTCACTCGACTACGTGGTCAACGACTACTCGATGAACATGGAGACCCTCGTCTGGGTGCGGTTCGAAGACGGCACCCGCTCCACCTCGGTCAAGGTGTACATCGCCGACCGTTAGCGCGGTTCCCGTGAAGGCCTCTTTCCCCGGGGAAGGGGGCCTTCACGGCGTGAGGGAGACTGGGGTGTGCCCGCGTTGCTGCCCGAAACCACCACGCCCGTCGAGTCCTCGCTCCCCGAGAGCGCGCTGGAAGGGCTCGGCACCCGGCCGTTCGGCGTCTACGTGCACGTCCCGTTCTGCGCGACCCGCTGCGGCTACTGCGACTTCAACACCTACACCGCCGGGGAGCTGGACAGCGATTCGTCGCCGCAGTCCTGGCTCGAAGGCCTCAAGCGCGAGTTCGACCTCGCCGCGCGCGTGCTCGGGAAGCCGCCGGCCGTCGACACCGTCTTCGTCGGCGGAGGAACGCCGTCACTGCTCGGGGCGGACGGGCTCCGCAGTGTCCTGGACGCCGTCCGTGACACCTTCGGGCTCGCGCCGGACGCCGAGGTGACGACGGAGTCCAACCCGGAGTCCACCTCGCCGGAGTTCTTCGCGGGTATCCGCGACGCGGGGTACAACCGGATCTCGCTCGGCATGCAGTCGGCCGCGCGGCACGTGCTGCGGATCCTCGACCGCGTGCACACCGTCGGACGGCCCGTCGCCGCCGCCGGGGAAGCACGTGCCGCCGGGTTCGAGCACGTCAACCTCGACGTCATCTACGGCACACCGGGGGAGCGGGTCGAAGACCTCCAGGCGTCACTCGACGCCGTACTCGCCGCGGGCGTCGACCACGTTTCGGCGTACGCGCTGATCGTCGAGGAGGGCACCGCGCTCGCCCGCCGCATCCGCCGCGGTGAGCTGCCCGCCCCCGACGACGACGTCCTCGCCGCCGACTACGAACTGATCGACCGGGTCCTCGCGTCGGCGGGTCTGCGCTGGTACGAGGTGTCCAACTGGGCGACGTCGGAAGAAGCGCGCTGCCGGCACAACATCGGCTACTGGCGCGGCGGCGACTGGTGGGGTGCCGGACCCGGCGCGCACAGCCACGTCGGCGGCGTCCGCTGGTGGAACGTCAAACACCCGGCCCGGTACGCGGCCGCGCTCGCCGCCGGCGACTCACCGGCCGCCGGCCGCGAACTGCTGACCGACGAAGACCGGCATCTGGAACGCGTGATGCTGGAACTCCGGCTGTCCGAAGGACTGCCGCTCGACGCCCTCGACGACGACGGCCGGGCCGAAGCCCGGGTCGCCGCCGCCGAAGGGCTGCTCGAACAGTCCGCTTTGGATGGTCAGGCTCGGGCGGTGCTGACCGATCGCGGGCGGTTGCTGGCCGACGGATTGGTGCGGCGGCTCACCTGAGCCCGAGAGCCCGGTCCACCCACCGGCCGACCGGCAGCGCCACCACGACCGCCGCCAGCACCAGATGCACCAGCATGAACGCGACGGCGACCGGGACGCTCGGCGGTCCGCCGAGGAACACGATCATATGCGACGCCCACTTCAGCTCGGTCGGTTTCGTCCCGGCGGACCAGACGTCGTTGAGCGCCCAGAACGTCAGGTCGTTCGCGCCCGAGATCACCACCAGGATCGACGCGATCCCGGTTTTGAGCACGTTCGCCGTCCGGCCGCCGCCGAGCCGGTACGCCATCAGTCCGAACAGGACGATGAACGTCACGATGAACAGCTCGAACTGGTACACCGGCTGGAAGGCGTTCTCGTCGGTGGCCACGTTCCGTGCGAACGCCTGGATCCGCATGATCAGCTCGGTGTCCAGATAGGACATGTAGACGAACACCGCGAGCACGATCAGCGCCGGACCCCCTTTGGTGCGCGGGAAGAGCGCGACCGTGACGACCGCGAACACGAACGGGCAGAGTTTGAACGCCCAGTCCGCGACGCTCTCCAGCGTCTGGTCCGGCGGCAGGATCACCATGATCAGCAGCGTGGTCACCACGGCCGGGACGGCGGCCACCAGCCACAGCCATCTGCGCCGTCGGTAGAGCGCGGGCACCCAGCCGGTCTTGGACGGGGCCGCGTCGGGCAGCGTGGCGGTCATTCGATCCCCTTCTCGGCCCAGAACGGCCCGAGGGCGAGCGCGTCGACGTCGGTCTTCAGGTAGCAGGCCACGGCGTCGGCGGGGCTCGCGACGATAGGTTCGTTGTTGTCGTTGAACGAGGTGTTGACCACCATCGGGACACCGGTGATCTTCTCGAACTCGCTGATCATCTTGTAGTACAGCGGGTTGTCCGTCTCGCTCACCGTCTGCACGCGGGCGGTCCCGTCGACGTGGGTGATCGCGGGGACCTCGTCACGTTTGTCGGGCAGGACGTCGAACACCAGCAACATGACCGGCGACGGGTAGTCGCTGACGAAGTACTCGCCCGCCCGTTCCGCCAGGCACGACGGCGCGAACGGCCGGAAGGCCTCGCGGTGCTTGACCTTCTCGTTCATCCGCGTCTTCGAGTCGGGATCGCGCGGGTCGGCCACCAGCGAACGGTTGCCGAGCGCACGCGGCCCGCATTCCATCCGGCCCTGCACCCAGCCGACGATCTTGCCCTCGGCGATCTTCGCGGCCGTGTGCGCGGCGATGTCGTCGGGTTTGCTGTAGAGGATCCCGGCGTCCTGCAGCGCCAGCTCCATCTCCGCCTCGGTGTAGTCCGGGCCGGTGTAGGTGTAGCCGTCACGGGGACGCGGCTTGCCGTACTTGCCGACCGACACCTCCAGCGCGGAGCCGAGCGCGCAGCCGTCGTCCGCGGCCGCGGGCTGGGCGAAGAAGTCCTCGAACGGCGTCTCCAGCAGGAGCCGCCCGTTCATCACGCTGTTCAGCGCGACGCCGCCCGCGACGGAGAGGCGCTTCGACCCGGTCTCGCGCTGCAGCCAGCGCGCCAGGTGCAACCCGGCCTCCTCCAACGTGATCTGCAGCGCGTAGGCGATGTCGCAGTAATGCTGCGGCACCGGGTTCTCCGCGGTGACACGGGTTTTGGGCCGCGCCGGGCCGAACAGGTCGGTGAACTTCTTCGACATCACGTGCTTGCCGGTGCGGTGGTGGCCGAAGAAACCCAGCTCCAGTTCGTAGCCGCCGTCGTCGTCCAGGTGGATCAGTTGTTTGAACGCGTCGACGTAGGTGTCCTTCCCCAGCGGCGCCAGGCCCATGATCTTGCCCTCGTCACGGGTGGGGTAGAAGCCGAGGTAGCCGGTGACGCCGGCGTACATCGCGCCGAGCGAATGCGGGAACTTGATCCGCCGGATGTCGATGATCCGGTTCCCCTTGCCGTGCCCCAGATAGGTCGCGGTCCCGTCGCTGCCGATGCCGTCGAAGGTCAGCACCGCGGATTCTTCCCACGGCGAGATGAAGTACCCGCTCGCCGCGTGCGCCTTGTGATGGTCGACCAGATGCGTCTTGAACTTGGTCGGCCCGGTCCACCCGGCCGCTTCCTTCACGTCGCGTTCGAGGGTGTACGAGCGTTTGATGTGCGCGAGCACCGCGCCGCCGACGTGGTAGTCGTCGACCCCCTTGCCGCCACCGGTCTTGAACGTCTCCACCATGCCGGACGAGGTGCCGCCCTCGTCGCCGTTCTCGTTGCGGAACACCTCCAGCGTCGCGGGGAAGTACCGCGCGAACACCTTCGCCGCGTGGATGCCCTCACGCCAGCGCTGCCAGTAGTAGGCGACGTGGTCGACGTCGGCGAGCGTGATCCCGGCGCGTTCGAGGCAGAACCTGATGGCGTGCGCGGGGAAACCGCCGTCGTGCTTCACCCGGGTGAAGCGCTCCTCTTCGGAGAACGCGATGATCTCGCCGTCGCGCACGAGCGCGGCCGCCGAATCGTGGACCCTGCTGATACCCAGTACGTACATGTTCCTTCTCCAGTGCGGCGATTCAGAGTTCGGGATGGTGGCGGCGCAGCAGCCATCGGAGCGCGGTGGCCCGGGCGCCGATGGCGAAGACGAGGGCGGCGAACCCGCCGACCGGGCCCATCGCCGGGACTAGCGCCGCGGCGGCCAGCGGGGTGGCGACGAGGCCGGCGACCGAGGCCGACGCGGTGAGCGTGAGGACCTTGCTGTTGGTGTTCTCGATCAGGAAGCCCGCGTACAACCGGACGGCGTACAGCACTGTTTCGGTCAGGACGAAGACGCCGAGGACGAGGTAGGCGTCGGTGGTGTCCTCCGCGGTCAGTACCGCGCGCGCCGCCGGGATGGCCAGCGCGATCCCGGCCAGGACGAGGAAGACCAGCGAGCCCCGTTCGACCAGCTTCAGCAGTTCCACCGCCCGGACCCGGCCGGCCGCCGCCCCGCTGCCTCGCATCCGCCGCGAGATCGCGGGCTGATGCAGCCTCAGCTGATAGAACAGCAGCGAGCAGAACGCGCTACTGGCCAGCAAGGCGACGTAGAACGGTCCACTGTCGACGGTCCGGCCGGAAAGCGCGAGCACGCCGAACACCGTCGACGTCGCCAGCACGTCGAGCACCTCGGTCATCCCGAGCAGGACGGTGGTCCGGCCGAACGCGGGCAGGAGCCGATGCCCGGTCACCCGCCCCGGGCGCAGCCACTCCTTCGGCAGCAGCGCGGCGGAACACCCCAGGATGACGAGGATCCCGCCGAGCAGCAGGGCGAGATGGGTCAGCGGCGACCAGCGCGCGAACCACGTGCACACCGTCACCGCGCCGACCACCAGCGCGCCCGCGGTGAACGCCAAGGCGTCCAAAGTGGACTTCCCACGCAGGCGATGCAGGCCGGAGACGGTCATCAGCAATCCGCCGGAGATCGACCAGCCCGCGGCCGTCAGATACAGCGCGACGTCCGACCCCGGGGCGAACACGAGCGCGACGACCATCGCCGCCAGGACCACGAGCACCGGTGCCACCGCGACCCGGACGGCCAGGGCCGCGACCGCGTCCCGCGTCATCCGCAGGCGTGGCAGGCATTTCAGCGCCGACTTCTCCGCCGCGGACGGCACGAAGTTCAGCCATGTCATCAGCCCGAGCGCGGTGGCGAACCGGCCGTAGTCGTGCGCTCCCCAAGCGGTGACCAGGACCAGGCCCATGACCTGGATCGCCAGCCGGAAGACGCCCCGGCCGGCGAGCAGCCTGAGCACCATCGACGGTTTCGGCGCCGCGATCTGTGCGGTACCGGCGCCATCGGTGAGCGAGGTGCCGGTCAAGGGAGCGGTACCGCCATGCCCTGCTCGTCGAGCAGGAACTTCAGCGTGCCGCGCAACTCGTCCTCGGCCGCGAGCACTTCGGGCACCGTCGGCGCGGAAAGCACGGCGTAGCCCATCTTGTAGCCCGCCTGTTCATACGGCTTGACGAAGGAGTCCTGTTCCGCGAACAGTTCCAGGCTGCTCACCGCGGGCATGGCGCGGACCTCGTCGGTGCCCTCGATCCGAAGGATCCGGCCGCCGCGGTCGGAGGCGAGGATGTGCACCAGCGTCGGACGCGGGTCGCGCGGTGAGAGCACGACCTCGCCCCCGGTCGCGGCGGCGATCCCGGCGGCGATCAGATCGACACCGGTGCTGAGCTCGATCGCTTCGGCCAGACCGTTCCCGCCCATCCGGGCGCCCATCTCGATCAGATAGAACTTCCCGTCGCGGCCCAGGACGGCGTCGAGGGTGAGCGGACCGGTGCGGTACCCCAGTTCGGCGCACAGCGCGGTCAGCATCACCGGCAGCGCGCGGTCCACCACCGGCGGCAGTCCCGCGGGCAGGAGATGCGACGCCGTCACGAAGAACGGCGGTGGCGTGAGCGTGCGCCGGGTGACCGCGTGGAACACGATCCGGCCGTCGACCGCGAGCGCTTCGATCGTGTAGTGCGAGCCGTCGAGGTGTTCTTCGACGACGAGCCGTCCGGACGGCGAGAACGCGAGCGACTCGGTGAACGCGGTGGTCAGCCCGCCGGGGCTCGCACACGAGACCACCCCTCGGCTTCCCGAGGAATCGACCGGTTTCACCAGCGTGGGGAAGCGGAGTTGTTGCGCGGCGAGGGCGAGGTCCGGTCCGGGTTTCCCGCCGACGCTGCGGTAGGTCGGCAGTCGCAGCCTGTCGCAGAGCGCCCGGAAAACGGACTTGTCGACGGACGCGGCGACGGCGGCTTCGGGCAGCGGGTCCGGCAGATTCCAGTGCCGGGTGAGCCAGGCGAGGGCGGGCAGCCCGACATCGCTGGCGGGGCAGAGTACCCCGGCGATGTCGTCGCGCCCTTCCAGTGCGGCCGCGATCTGTTCCGGCGCGCGCACGCTGACCTGGACGAACTCGTCCGCGAGCGCCACTCCCGGTGCGCCGGCGCGGACGTCCACACAGATGGTGCGGAACCCGAGGTCCCGTGCCCGGTGATACGTGCTGACCGAACCGTCGGCCCCGCCCAGGATCACCAGGCTCCGTGTGGCCGCCGTGTCTTCGGTGTTCTTCACTCCCGCTTGCCTTTCCCCAGGATGGATCCCGGCTACCGCCGAGGTGTAGAGCCGGTCGTCCTCGTCGACCGGGAAGTTCGCCTCCCTGATGTAGAACTGCCGTGGTCTCGGCTGACCCGCGCCGACCACGACCAGGTAGCGGACGGTCAGCGAAAGGACCGTCAGCAGTACGGAGAACATCAGGAACGTCAGTGACGAACCGGCGTCCAGGCCGAGGAGACCGAACGCGCTCGCGACCCCCGCGAGCACCGAGATTCCGGCGGTCAGCAACGCGGTGACCGAGGCCGCCGTCGTCAGCCGCCGGGTGAACCCGACGAACAGTTCGATGGCGTGGGACGACAGGAAACCGAAGCCCACTTTGGACTCGCCGCGTTCCCGGGCGCGGTGTGCCACCGGGACGGTGGTGTACCGGCTGGTCAACCGGGGGACGGTGGCGAGGAAATACGGGGTCCCCAGGCGGAGATCGACGACCTTGCGCGCCAGTTCGGTGCGCACCAGCCGGAAGGCCGTCGCGCCGGGCGGGATTTCGATGCGCAGCACACGGCGGCCCAGGAAATGGAAGGCCGCGGTACCCCAGCGGCGCAACAAAGGATCTTGACGGTTGGTGCGCACGCCGAAGACGGCGTCATTCCCGGCCTCCGCCGCGGCGATCAGTTTCCCCGCTTCGGAGGCGGGAAACTGCTGGTCGGCGTCGATGTGCAAGATCCACGGTTTTCCCGCGTAACGATAGCCCGCGGAAAAGGCGGCTTCGAACCCGAAATTGCGGGTGAAGGACACGTACCGCACCCGCGGATCGGTGTGCGCGAGAGCGCGGATCACGTCCAGTGTCCCGTCCGTACTCCCGTCGTCCACGTAGAGCAGTTCGAGTGGGTGATTCCCCAACTCTGAAACGATCTCCTGGTAGCAGGGCTCGACGTTGTCGACTTCGTTGAAGCACGGAACGACTACGGTGAGTCCACTGTGTACGGGACCGGGGCTCGACCAGTTCATCTGTCGAACCCCTGCGGTGAGTGCGCTATCGTGTTCGTAGCGTCACCTGTGGTGAATTCACAGTTCATAAGTCCCCTCGGCGCGGACCGGCCGGCAGATCGTGCCGGCTCGAAAGGTTCCGGGTGTTATAGGCAGGTTCACTTTGTTCCCGCCAGACCCGTAGGGAAATTCCTCCTTTCAGCTCAGTCGAAAAGGAGGGAAATTCGCCGAGAATCGGATGAACCGCCCATGGCCTGTTCCCAATCCGGCGTCGATGACGCAGGCTTGCGCGCCATGTGGGAATTGGGGGTGAGTGCTGCCTGGCGGGCCGCCTACCGGCGTTCCGTGCGGTCGGCCTTCGCGACGGTGCCGTTCTACCGGGAGCGCTGGGCGCTCGACGGCAGAACGGATCCGGTGCTGGTGCCGGGCCGGACCGGGACGGACTCCGGGGCGGCGCCGTTGGCCGAGGCGGTGCACAAGATCGTCGACCTGGTGCCGCTCGCCGGTGGCGTGCAACGGGTCGAGCCGCATCGCGGGCTGGGTCCCGTGCTGCACAAGGCACGTTCGCTGGACCAGGGCGCACTGGTCGTTGTCCTCGGTGACGAGGAGGCGAGTCCTCCATCGGATCTGCCACGCGGAGTCCGTTGCTGTGTGGTGGATCCGGACGCACCGGCGTCCGGCGTGCTCGCCGAACTGGCCGCCGCGCTCCGCCGTGGTCAGCGGGTGCTCGCGGTCGGGGACGACAAGCAACTCGCCGTGTTCACCGCGGCGCTGCCCGAAGACCGTGGGTATCGGGTCGAATCCGTTCCGCGACGAGAACTGGACACAATGGACACCGGGCCGTACGGCGTCCTGCACGATCCCGCGCTGGGTTACCTCGGCGCGCTGGAATCCTGCGGCCGGTGGCATCTCGACTGGCCACGCGTCTACGCGCGGCCCACCACCGGCGGGCTCGCGTTCACCCTGCTGCGCCAGGATTCGCCGCGGTTCGTGGACGTGCTCCCGGCGGGCGGGGTCCGCGGGGAGATCGAGCCCTGTCCCCGGCATGGCACCCCGGTCGTGCTGACGTGAAGATCCACTTCCACGATCCCCGCACCGATCCCGTTCCCGGCGGCTGGCCGGAGTTCTTCGAGTCGGCCCGCCTGCATCCCGTCTGGGACTACGAGGTCATGGGCCTCGACGCCTGGATCGCGAGGAACCCGCCCGTCCTGGTCACGGTCACCGACGGGGCCGCGATCGTCGCAGCGCTTTCGGTCCTGGTCTGCCGTCCTCGGCTGCGGCATCGCTTCGCGCCGACGCCGGGACACCGTCTGCTGCGCCCGTTCTGGGCGGAGGTGTGCCAGCCGTGGCTCAGCGGTCATCCCGGTGTCGTGTTCGCGCCGGGCTTCCCGGCCGGTGAACGCCGGGCCGTGCTGCGGGAGTTCGAACGCTCGCTCCGGCCGCGCCTCGGTCCCGGTCTGCTCGGACTCCTGTACCGGGCCCTCGGCGAAGACCTGGCCCGGGATCTCCGCGGTCGCGGCAGGCTGGTGAAGCTCGTGGACACGGTCGCGGTGCTGGACAACCACTTCGGCTCCGAAGACGAATGGATCGCTTCCCTGGCCAAGTCGCGGCGTGGCGGGCTGCGACGGCAGCGGCGCAGACTGGCCGCCGATCCGGACATCGTGGTCAAGGGCGGTCCGGGACGCGAGGACCTCGACAGTGCCGAAGTCGCCGCGCTCCTGCGGGCGCACCGGGAACGGCACGGCGCCCTCGCCCTCGACACCCGCACGATGCCGACGGCCGCGTTCCTGCACCGGTTCCTGCGGCGGCCGGATGTGCACACGCTGACCTACACCGGCGCCGACGGCAGGCTGCTCGCGGTGAACACGCTGCTCGACCACCCGGACAGCCCGGTCAAACAGCATTGGGGCACCCTGCCGGTGACCGAGGGCGGCAGACAGGGGCTGCTCTTCGACTCCTACATCCACGCCATGCGCTACGCCACCCGGCGCGGGGTCAGGGAACTCACCGCGGGCCGCGGTCTGCCCGAACTCAAGGCGACATTGGGATTCCGGGCGCGCCCGGTGTACTCGGCGGCGGTGCCGAGACCGGTACTGGGACGGTGACGATGAGCGTGACCGCGGAGGCGGCGACCGCGTTCGAGGTCGAAGTGCTCGACCCGAGGAGCGCGGACGAACCCGAAGGCTGGCGGGGTTTCGTGCGCCGGTCCTGGCTGTGGCCGGTGTGGGAGTTCGACGTCCTGCGCCGGGAGGCGTGGATGGCGAAGAACCCGCCGGTACTCGCGGTGATCCGGCGCGGCCGGGAGATCGCCGGAGTGCTCACGGTGATGGTGTGCCGCAGCTGGCGCGCCAAGGACTTCGCGCCGCTTTCCGTCCCAGGTGGACGGTTGCGGCCGCGCTGGGCGGAGGCCTACCTCTGGCAGCTCAGCGGATATCCCGCCTGCGTGCTCGACGACAGGCTCGACGAGTCCGCGCGACGGCACGCGATCCGCCGGTTCGAACAGGCCTTGTGCGCACACCTCGGCCCTGGTCTGCTCGGTGTGATCTACCGTGCGATGAACCCCGAACTGCTCCCGGCGTTGGAGGGCCGGGGTCGTGTCTCACGTGAGATCGACCCCGCCGCGGTGCTGCTCAATACCTACTCCACCGTGGACGAATGGGAGCAGGGAATCGACGAAGGCACCCGCGAGGTCCTGCACGGTCTGCGTGCCGACGGCGATCTCCACACCGAAGCGGCCACCGCGCGGACGGATCTGGACGTCCACGAACTCGCCGTGCTGCTCAACGCCCATCGCACCCGGCAGGACGAACGCGCCTGGGCCGGCGGCCAGCGGTCGCGTATCGGCGGGCTGCACATGGACACCCGGAGCCCGATCGCGCCGTCCTATCTGGACGCGCTCATCCGGCGTCCCGACGTCGTCACCCGCACCTATCGCGACGGATCCGGGCGGCTGCTGGGTTTCGGCACGCTGTTCGACTCCGAAAAGGGATGCGCGCTGCACCAGTGGGCCGCGCTGCCGAGCGCGAGCGGCGGAAGGAAAGGCCTCTATGTCGACTGTTACGCCAGGGGAGTGGAACACATGATCGCCGACGGGCGCCCCGAACTGACCGCAGGCCGCGCGATGCTGGAGAACAAGACCGCGCTGGGCTTCGGCACGCGCGCGCTGGTCTCGGTCGCCGTCCCGAGACCGGTGCTGGGCCGATGACCTGGCAGGTGCGGGTGCTCGACCCGCGGACCGATCCCGAACCCGAAGGCTGGGCCGGATTCCTCGAAGCGCAGCAGGCGCCGGTCCCCTGGGACTACCACCTGATGCGGGTGGAATCACGCTTCTCCCAGAGCCCGACCCTGCTCACCGTGATCAGCGACGGGGACGAGCCGGTCGCGGCGGTGCTCGCGATGGTGTGCCGCCCCGCGGCCTCGGAACGACCAGGCCCGGTTCGCGGCCTCGCCAGGCTGAGCCCGCGCTGGCTCGAAGTCCAGCACGCTTGGCTTTCCGGCTATCCGCCGTGGCTGTTCTCCGACGGCCTCGACGCGGCCGACCGGCGCGAGATCATGCGGCGCTTCGAGCAGGCCGTCTGCCGTGTGACCGGACCGGGCTGTGTCGGCGTCGTCTACCGGACCGTGCCGCCGGAATCGCTGGACATGCTGACCGGCCGGGGCAGGCCGGTGCGCGACACCATGCCGACTTCGGTACTGGAGAACAGCTTCGTCGACGTCGACGGCTGGCTGGCGTCGTTGCGCCGGAGCAGGCGGCTGAGCCTGCGCAGCCAGTCGAAGAAGATCGCCGCCGACCCCGGCGTGGTCATCCGCACCGACGCCGCGCGCACCGACCTCGACGGCCTCGAACTGGCGACCCTGCTGCGCGAGCACCGCGCGCGGATGGGGCCGGTGAAGTTCGACCGGCGTGGTCCGGTCACCGGCGAATACCTCGGCGAACTCGTGCGCCGTCCGGACGTCATCACCTCGACCTACCACGACGCCGAGGGGCGGCTGCTCGCCTTCACCAACGTGCTCGACCACCCGGTGGCGCCGCTGCACCAGCACTGGGCCGCGGTGGCGCCGGAGGAGGGACGGCCGAAGCACCTGTACTTCGAGGCCGTCGTCCGCAATGTGCGGTACATGATCGACGGCAACCGCAAGTCCCTGTCGATGGGGCGGGGACTGACCGATCTCAAGGCCACCCTGGGTTTCCAGCCGGTGCCGCTGCTCGGCGTCATCGTGCCGAGGCCGGTGACCCGATGGTGATCGAGGTCCTCGACCCGCGGCGCGACGCCGAACCCGCGTACTGGACCTCGTTGCGGGACAAGGCGGGACTGCGCGCGGACTGGAGCTGGGAGGTGCTCACCGTGCAGGCGTGGGCGGCGCGCACCGCACAGCCGGTCACCGTGCTGCTCGAAGCGGGCGAACCACACGGCGTGGTCAGCTCGGCGTGGGTCACCGGGGCTGGACGTCCTGGAAGGACATCACCACCGCGGTGCCCATCGGGATGAACTTGAAGTACAC
>NZ_JACBXD010000122.1 GCF_013870525.1 Amycolatopsis pittospori | reverse complement strand
TGCCGCGCCGGGTTTCCCGCAGTATCAGGACTTTGCCCGACGAACCGGCCCCGCCGACGACGCCCTCCGCCGACGCGGCGGACGGGCACGAGGCGCTGCTGGCCGACCTCGATGCCTTCAGCGACGGCGAGCGCGCCGCTCTCGACGACCGGCACGAGCGCGAGACCGGAGGAAACACCCAGTGACCGCCCAGGACGCGACCACGGATTTCACGTGGCTGCTCGACGATTTCGTGCGCAAGGTGCACGGCGCCAGTCACGCGCTGATCATGTCCGTCGACGGGTTTCCTCTGACCGCGTCGGAATCGGTCTCCAGTGACGACGCCGAGCAGCTCGCCGCGATCGCGAGTGGCCTGCTCAGCCTCGCGGGCAACAGCGCCGCGCTGTTCGGCAAGGGCAACTGCGAGCAGATCATCATCCGGCTCACCCGCGGGTACTTCCTCTTCATGGGGATCGGCTCCGAGGCCGGGCTCGCCGTACTCACCGAACCCGACTGCGACATGAAGGTCGTCGCCTACGAGATGACCCAGTTCATCACCAACGCCGGTCACGCCCTCACCCCCGAGGTGCGAGCGGGACTCCGGCAGGTCCTGACCGCCCGCCGGCCGCAGGCCTGAGAATCCGGAGAAGGAAGGGATGACCGTGTCCAGCGACCAATCTCCGGACCGGCCCGGCAAGATGCGCAGCCGCAGAATCCGGCCGTACGCGCTCACCGGCGGCCGGACCAAGAGCAGCCACCTGCTGCTGGTGGAGACCCTGATCTCGGTCCCGCGCTACGACCCGTCTCTCGCCGAGGCACTGATGCCCGAATCGCGTTCGCTGTACGAGCGCGCCCGCGAACGCTCGTCGATCGCCGAGCTTTCGGTGGGACTCGACCTGCCGCTCGGCGTGGTGCGGGTCCTCATCGGCGACCTCGCCACCCAGGGCGCCGTCTTCGTGCACCCGACGGCCCACGCCTACAACCACGATACGAACGTGCTCGAGAGGATCCTCGATGGACTCAAGCGCCTCCCGGTCTGACGCGGATCTGCTGGCGATTTCCGCCAAGATCGTGGTCGCCGGTGGATTCGGCGTGGGCAAGACGACGTTCGTCGGCTCGGTCTCCGAGGTCCCGCCACTGAGCAACGAGGCTTGGATGACGGAGGCGGGTGCCGGCGTCGACGAGCTGGTGCCCCCGGGAACCAAGTCCACCACCACGGTCGCGATGGACTTCGGCCGGATCACCCTGCGTGAAGACCTGCTCCTGTACCTGTTCGGCACGCCCGGTCAGGCCCGGTTCTGGTTCCTCTGGGACGACCTTTCGCGCGGCGCGCTCGGCGCCGTCGTCCTGGTCGACACCAGCAGGATCGACCAGTCGTTCGCCGCGATCAACTACTTCGAGAACGACTCGGACCTGCCGTTCATCGTCGCGGTCAACCAGTTCGAGGGGATGCCGGTGCACGACCTCGACGAGGTCCGCGACGCGCTCGCGCTGTCCCCGGACATCCCACTGGTCACCTGCGACGCCCGTGACCCGAAGTCGGCGGTCGCCACGATGCAGGAACTGGTGACGCACACGCTGTCCCTCGCCGTGGTCTCCGGGCCTGGTCGCGAGTTCGTCGGTTCGGTGGGCTGATTCTCTTTCTGGAGGAATGTCGAGGATGCGCAAGGTTCTGATCGTCGGTGCGGGGCAGTCGGGATTGCAGCTGGCACTGAGCCTGCTGAGCCACGACTACGACGTCACGGTGATGTCGGCGCGGACGCCGGACGAGATCCGGTCCGGCAAGGTGATGTCGACCCAGTGCATGTTCCACTCCGCCCTGCAGCACGAGCGGGACCACAAGCTGAACCTGTGGGAGGAGGAGACGGTCCGGGTCGAGGGACTCGGTGTGTCGATCGCGGGGCCGGACTCGAGCCGGGTGCTCGACTGGTTCGCGCCGCTGGAGCAGTACGCGCAGTCCGTGGACCAGCGGGTGAAGATGGCCGGCTGGCTCGAACTGGTGGAGGAGCGCGGCGGCAAGGTCGTCATCCACGGGGTGACCACTTCGGACCTCGCGCCGCTGGCGAAGCTCTACGACCTCGTCGTCGTCGCGGCGGGCAAGGGCGAACTGGTGCAGTTGTTCGACCGCATCCCCGAGCGCTCGCCCTACACCGAGCCGCAGCGGGCGTTGTCGCTGGCGTACGTGCACGGCCTGGAGCCCCGGCCGGAGCATCCGGACAAGGCCGCCGTGCGGTTCAACATCATCCCCGGTGTCGGTGAACTGTTCATGATCCCCGCGTACACACTGAGCGGGAACTGCGACATCCTCTTCTTCGAGGGCGTCCCCGGCGGGCCGCTGGACTGCTGGAACGACCGGCCGTCGCCGCAGGCGCATCTCGACCGGATCCTTTCGCTGATGAAGCAGTTCCTCCCGTGGGAGTACGAGCGTTCGCGCAACGCCGTGCTGACCGACGAGAAGGCGACGCTCGCGGGCGGCTACACGCCGGTGGTGCGGAACGCGGTCGGCAAGCTGCCCTCGGGCACCGTGGTGCTGGGCATGGCCGACGTCGTGGTCGCCAACGATCCGATCACCGGGCAGGGCTCCAACAACGCGAGCCACTGCGCGGCGTCCTATCTGGACTCGATCCTCGACCGGGGGGACAAGCCGTTCGACGAGGCTTGGATGACCTCGGCGTTCGAGAAGTACTGGAAGTACGCCCAGCACGTCACGACCTGGACCAACGCGATGCTGCAGCCGCCGCCCCCGCACGTGCTCCAGATCATCGGCGCGGCGGGGGAGAAGCCCGCCGTGGCGAAGCGGTTCGCGAACGGATTCTCCGATCCGACCGATTTCCAGCACTGGTTCTTCGACCCCGCCAAAGCGGAGAAGTTCCTGGCCGAAGCGTGATTCCCGGACCGTGACGGTCCCGCGATCGGGTTCGCGGGGCTGTCGCGGTGCGCCGTTTCGGGCTACCGTTGTTACCGAGCGTGAGTACGGTCGGTGACGGCGGTGGAGGTGCGGCGCGATGCGTTCGATGTGGAAGGGCTCGGTGTCGTTCGGGCTGGTGAGCATCCCGATCCAGCTCTACGCGGCCACCGAGAACAAGAACGTCTCGCTGCGCCAGGTGCACGAGTCCGACGGCGGCCGGATCCAGTACAAGCGGTTCTGCACGATCGACGGCGAGGAAGTGCCCTACGCCGAGATCGCCAAGGGCTACGAACTGCCCGACGGTGAGATGGTCGTACTCACCGACGAGGACATGTCGGAACTGCCGCTGGCGTCGTCCCGGGCGATCGACGTCCTCGAATTCGTACCGCTGGAGTCGATCGACCCGATCAACTTCGACAAGACGTACTACCTCGAACCGCAGAAGAACGCCGTCAAGCCGTACGTCGTCCTGCGTGACGCGCTGCAGAAGGCGAGCCACGTGGCGATCGCGAAGGTCGCCATCCGCCAGCGGGAGGCCCTGGCGGTCCTGCGGGTGCACAACGACGTCCTGATGATGACGACGATGCTGTGGCCCGACGAGGTGCGCGTCCCGGACTTCGGGTTCCTGCACGAGGATCCCCCGCAGGTGCGGCCGCAGGAACTGACGATGGCGGGCTCGCTGATCGACTCGCTCTCGGAACCGGTGTTCGAGCCGGAGAAGTACACCGACTCCTACCGCGAGGCGCTGGAGGCCATGATCGAGGCCAAGGCTGCGGGCAGCGACACGACGAAGCCCAAGGCCGTGGGCGCGAAGGCGGACGTCGTCGACCTCATGGAGGCCTTGCAAGCCAGCGTGAGCGAGGCGAAGAAGAGCCGGAAGCCGGCCGTCAAGAAGGCCACCGCGGCGAAGAAACCCGCTACGGGTAAGCGAACCCCGAAGAGCGCCTGACCCTCCTTTGTGGACCATTGTGCCCGGCCTCACCCGGCCGGGTACCGCGACACGCCGTCCGTATCCCCGGTTCTGTCGGCCCTCGGTGGTAGTAAGGGCAGTCGAGGAGAACCCGATCGCGGAAGGCGGCGTGACCATGGAGTGCGTGCTCTGCTCCGGCGGACTCGACCACTGCCACGGAACTCTGATCGTCCACCTCGAAGGTGGTTTCACGGAATGCGGTGAGCCCGGCTGCGTCGATCTCGACTTCGTCCGGCACTCGCTGACGATCGACTGCCTCGACGTCGACGGCGGCTGTTCGTGCGCGGAGGCACCGGCCGAGCTGTTGCTCCAGGCTTCTTGACCGCCGGTCAATACACCAGTTCGACCGGATTGGCGAGAGCGAGACCGATTGCCACCCGAAGGTGTATGCATTCGTGTACATCGTGGCCGGGAATGTGCTAACTATGACGGGGTCCTCCGGCTCTCCCTCCCCCTCGGAGCCGGGGGACCCCTTCATGTCATGGGCCGGTAGGGCGCCGAGGGGCCCGGGGACGTCGTCGCCCGCTCCGGCTGCCGCTGCGGCTCTCAACGGCTCGTCGCGTCCTCAGGAGTAGGTGGCTTCCGTCAGGCACGGACGAGGGTCCGTTCCGCGCATCGGCCGCCCTCCTTCCCCTCGTCCGGCTCGGATACCCGGCGGGCGAGGGACGGGAACAGAACGGGCACCCGACGTGAGGGGAACGCCGGGTGCCCGATCTCATTCAGCTGGTACCGGGGGCTCAGTACCAGTGGGCGCGACCGCCGATGGCCTTCCCGGTGTTGCCGAGGACGGCCAGGATGATGCCGATGACCGCGAGCGCGATCCCGATCGAGTACAGAACGGGGATGCTGGCGATGACACCGATGACAATCAGGATGACGCCGAGAATGATCACGGGGGCACCTTCTCCTTCGTAGTCACCCGGCGAATGGAGCCGCCGGGATGGGGCTACTTAAGAAGTTCCCGGTTCACTCGAAAGAAAACACGGCATCCGGCTCTACTTTTTCACGCATTCGGCCCAGCGCCGGGAGGGGGCGGCAGGCCTCGCGCGGAGTGGAGCGGCGAATCGTGGCACGGTCTGCCGGGGAGACGACGTTGCGAAAGCCACTTTCGCAACGTTGAAGGTTGCGAAAGTGGCTTTCGCAACCCCTTCGGTGCCCCCTTCCTTGCGTTAGGCGCAAGGAAGGGGGCCTTCATGTACTGAAGGGCTGTCAGTACCGGTAGTGGTCCAGCTTGTACGGGCCCTCGACGTCCACGCCGATGTACTCGGCCTGGCGCTTGGTGAGCTTCGTGAGCCGGACGCCCAGCGCGTCCAGGTGCAGGCGCGCCACCTTCTCGTCGAGGTGCTTCGGCAGCACGTGGACGTCGGTGGCGTACTCGCCCTGCTTCGTGAACAGCTCGATCTGCGCGATCGTCTGGTTGGTGAAGGAGTTCGACATCACGAAGCTCGGGTGGCCGGTGGCGTTCCCGAGGTTCATCAGCCTGCCTTCGGACAGCACGATGATCGAGTGCTTCTCGCGGTCGGCCGTCGCGGGGAAGACCCACTCGTGCACCTGCGGCTTGATCTCGATCTTCTCGATGCCCGGGATCTTCGCGAGGCCGGCCATGTCGATCTCGTTGTCGAAGTGCCCGACGTTCGCGACGATCGCGTTGTGCTTCATCTTGGCCATCTGGTCGGCCATGATGATGTCGAAGTTGCCGGTGGTGGTGATGAAGATGTCGCCGCGCTCGACGACGTCGTCGAGTTCCACGACGTCGAGGCCCTCCATCGCCGCCTGCAGCGCGCAGATCGGGTCGATCTCGGTGACGACCACGCGGGCGCCCTGGCCGCGCAGCGATTCCACCGCGCCCTTGCCGACGTCGCCGTAGCCGCAGATGACGGCGACCTTGCCCGCGATCATCACGTCGGTGCCGCGGTTGAGACCGTCGATGAGCGAGTGACGGATGCCGTACTTGTTGTCGAACTTCGACTTCGTGACCGAGTCGTTCACGTTCATCGCTGGGAACAGCAGCTCGCCGTCCTTGGCGAGCTTGTAGAGCCGCTTGACGCCGTTGGTGGTCTCCTCGGTGACCCCGCGGACCTCCTTGGCGATCCGGGTGAACCGGCCGGCGTCGCGCGCGATGCTGTCGGTCAGCGTGCGGAGCACGAGGGTGTACTCCTCGGGGTCCTCTTCGGTCGCCTGCGGGACGGCACCGGCGGCCTCGAACTCGACACCCTTGTGGATCAGCAGGGTCGCGTCGCCACCGTCGTCGAGGATCATGTTCGGGAGGCGGCCGTCACCGAAGTCGAAGAGCTGGTCGGTGCACCACCAGTACTCGGCGAGCGTCTCGCCCTTCCACGCGAACACCGCGGAGCCCGAGGGCGCGTCGACGGTGCCGTTCGGGCCGACGACGACGGCCGCGGCCGCCTCGTCCTGCGTGGAGAAGATGTTGCAGGACACCCAGCGCACCTCGGCGCCGAGCGCGACGAGCGTCTCGATCAGCACGGCGGTCTGGACGGTCATGTGCAGCGACCCCGCGACCCGCGCGCCCTTCAGTGGCTGCGAATCGGCGTACTCGCGGCGCAGCGCCATCAGACCCGGCATCTCGACCTCGGCGAGGCGCAGCTGCTTGCGGCCGGCTTCGGCGAGGGAGAGGTCGGCGACGGCGAATTCGATCCCGTTGACCTTGGACAGGGTGGGGCTCACAGGTTCTCCAATCGAAAGGAAGGCAAGGTGAAGCGGTCCTTCTCGCCGGTGGCGGGAAGAACGGGGTCAGTGCGGGGGTTCAGCGTTCGACCTCGGCGGCCGGAAAAGGGTTGTGACGCAAAAAAGGCACCTCCGCAGTGGGAGGCGCCCTTACGTCTGTCACCGCGGGCCGAGCGTGGCGGAAGAATTCCGTCGCAGCGCCTCTCGGCCCGGAAACCAGGATGGCAAAGCGCCGCGAGCGCTGTCAAGGCGACGCCGGACGCTCCGCCGTGGAAGAGAATTCCGCGCGGACACCGAGCAGGCGGACGGGTCTGCCGAGGTCGAACATGTCCAGCACGGCCAGCGCCGCCTTCTCGATCTCGGCCGGATCCGAGGTCGGAGCGGGCAAAGTCACGCTGTGGGTGTGCGTCAGGAACGGCGCGAAGCGCACCTTGACCGCGACCCGCGCGGCGGGCCTGCCTTCCTCGGCGACGTCCTGCGAAACGCGTTTCGCCAATGCGACGACTTCTGCGGCCATGGCTTCGGGATCCGTCAGGTTCTGCTGGAACGTCGTCTCGCGGCTGCGGGAGCGCGCCACATACGGGGTCGCGGTGACCTCGGCGTCGCCGATTCCGCCGGCGAGGATCCGATACCACGGGCCGAGCTTCGGACCGAACCGCGCGGCGAGGTCGGCGGGGTCGGCGCCCGCCAGGTCCAGCACGGTGGGATAGCCGGCCTCGGCGAGCTTCTTGGTGGTCTTGGCGCCGATGCCCCAGAGCGCGTCCGTCGGCTTCTCCGCCATGACGTCCCACCAGTTCTCCTTCACGAGCCGGAAGATCCCGGCCGGTTTGGCGAATCCGGTGGCGAGTTTGGCGCGCAGCTTGTTGTCCCCGACGCCGACCGAGCAGGAAAGCCCGGTCTCGTCCTCCACGACCCGCCGGATGTCGGCGGCGAGCGCCTCGGGGTCGTCCGTGGTGGCGCCGAGGAACGCTTCGTCCCAGCCGAGTACCTCGACGATCACCGGGAACTCCCGCAGCGTCGCCATCACCCGATCGGAGACCTCTTGGTACGCGGGCGCGTCCGTGGCCAGGAAGATCGCGTCGGGACACCGTTTCGCGGCGGTTCGCAGCGGCATCCCGGACCGGATGCCGAGCTCCCTCGCCTCGTACGACGCCGTCGCCACGACGGCCCGTTCCGCCGGATCGCCGGTCCCGCCGACGATCACGGGTTTGCCGCGCAGCTCAGGCCGCCGGGCGACCTCGACCGCCGCGATGAACTGGTCGAGGTCGACGTGGAGTACCCACTCCCGGACGGCCATGAAGCGAAGCTTAAGACCGCTCGGCGATCTCGTCGCGCATCCGCTGCTCGTTCTCCTGGAGTTCCGGCGTGAAGTTCTCGCCGAAGTCCTCGGCTTCGAGGATCTTGCGGACCTCCAGCACGGTGTCGCCGTGCGGGGGAGTGGGACAGCGCTTCGCCCACTCGATCGCCTCGGCGCGCGAAGGGACGTCGACGATCCAGAAGCCGCCGACGAGTTCCTTCGCTTCGGTGAACGGGCCGTCGGTGACCGTGGCGCCGGCGGCGCTCAGCGTGACGCGTGCGCCCTTCGCGCTTTCCTGCAGACCTTCGCCGCCCACCAGCACTCCGGCGTCGAGCATGTCCTGGTTGAACTTCGCCATGGCGGTCAAGGCCTCCATCGGGGGCATCTTCCCGGCCTCGGAATCCTCGTCCGCCTTGATGATGATCATGAACCGCATGGTGTTCCTCCCCGTGATCCGGACCTTTCGCCCGGACTCTACTGGCGCGAGGGGAGGCGGTCGGTCAGTGGCGCCCGAACCGGGAGAGGTGCACGATCACGGCCGTGGTCACGGTGATCATCCCGACCAGTAACAGGGCCGGGCTGTTCGTCACCATGCCGAGCAACATCAACAGGCCGGCGGTGAGGTCGAGGCTGAGCACGACGGCCAGCCTGAGGAGAGGTGGTCGCGCGGGCCTTCCGGAGCGGAGCCGGGCGGCGAGCGCCGGCTCGGTGAGCTCGAACCAGCGCTCGATCTTCTCCAGCTCTTGCCGATCGTGATGGCTCAGCATCGGTTTCTCCTTCGGCGTGCTCCGCCCGTCGACATCGGGGTAATACCCAGGCGAGGGGCCGGGTAAGCATCGAATTTCGCCCAATTGCGTATAACGGCCTATACGTCTGGCCGGGCGAAGCGTCCGTAACGGAGCGGACATTGCGCCATTAGTGCATTCGGCACGCAGAAAGATCGTCAAACGGGGGAACGATCAGTAGTTTTCGTGATCACGGCCGTGGTGGCCACAAGTTGCTCCACCTGGGAGGACGCGCGCGATGACGATACCCACCGAACCGATCGGCAGCATTCCCCGTCCGGCTTACCTCATCGAGGGGCTGGGCGAGCACGCGGCCGGGCGGCTCGACGCCGACGGGCTCGGCGAGCTTCAGGAGAAAGCCCTTGTAGATACCATCAAACGCCTGGAGGAGACCGGATCGCCGGTCATCACCGACGGCGAACAGGGCAAGCCCAGCTTCGCCACCTACCCCTTGGCGGGACTCACCTCGCTGGCCCCGGACGGGGTCGTCATCCCGTTCGCCGACGGGCACACCCGGCAGCTTCCCAGGCTGACCGCGGGGCCCTTCAAGTATCAGACCTACGCCGACTCCTATCTTCGCGAGGCCAAGAAACACGCGACCAAACCGGTGAAGCAGGCGGTGATCGCGGCGTCGGCGATCGGACTCGTTTACCCCGGTGAAGAATTGTCGGGATATTCGAAAGAACAGTTCATCGCCGACTTGGTGAACGAAGCCGAGGCCGATATCCGGCGGAGCCTCGACGCCGGCGCGGACAGTGTTCAGATCGACTTCACCGAAGGCCGGTTGTCGCTGAAGCTCGACCCGTCGGGCGGCCTTCTGCAGTCCTTTGTGGACCTCAACAACGCCGTGCTGGACCGGTTCTCGGAGGAGGAGCGGAAGAAGATCGGCGTGCACACCTGCCCCGGCGGCGACCAGGACTCGGTGCACAGCCTCGACGTCGACTACGCCGGGCTGCTGCCGGCGTTGTTCCAGCTGAAGGCGGGCAACTTCTACGTCCAGCTGGCCAGCGAGGCCGATCCCGCCCACGCGCTGAAGACGATCGCCGCCCACTCCCGGCCGGACCAGCGGATCTTCGTCGGCGTGACCGACCCGATCGACCCGCGCGTCGAGACCGCGGAGCAGGTCCGAGACCGCGTGCTCCAGGCGGCCGAGTACATCCCGGCCGAGCGGCTGGGCACCTGCGACGACTGCGGGTTCTCACCGTTCGCGGACGACACCTCGACGTCGCGGGACATCGCGTTCGCCAAGATCGCCGCCCGCGTCGAGGGTACCCACCTCGCCGCCGAATCCCTTTAGAAGGAGTTCGAAGGAGCCCTTCACCGCGGACTACGCGGTGAAGGGCTCCTTCAGCTCTGTACGGCTACCCGGATACCGAGGCCGACCAGCAGGGTGCCCATCGCCGCGTCCATCACGCGCCGCACCCGGCCGGAGCTGAAGAACCGTCGCAACGAACCGACCAGTGTCGCGAGGACGAAGAACCACACGACGGAAACCGCGGTGGCGAGCACCGCCAGCTGCAGCGTCTGCGTCGTCGACGCCGAGTGCGGGAGGAATTGCGGTAGCAGCGCGAGGAAGAACACCGCGACCTTCGGGTTCAGCAGGTTGGTGAGCAGCCCGTGCCGGAACGCCGCCCAAGGGGCGACCTCCGGCGCCACCTTGTCCTTGAGTTCGCTGTAGTCGCCGCGGCGCACGGCGAGCCAGGCCTTGACGCCGAGGAAGATCAGGTACGCGGCACCGATCAGCTTCACCACGGTGAAGGCGATCGCCGACGCGGTGAGGATCGCCGCGACGCCGAGCGCGATCGCGACCACCCAGACGAAGACACCGAGCGCGATGCCCACCCCGGCGGCGATCCCGGCCTTGCGCCCGCCGAGCATCGCGCTGCGGGTCACCACCAGGAAATCCGGACCGGGCGAGATCGCGCCGAGCAGGCAGACCAGGACGAACGAAAGTGCGGTAGCCCCAGAAATCATCTTCCGATGCTAACCGGCTAGTCGACGCCGCGGGCCATGACCGCGCCCGGGATGCCGACGCCGTCGGGTGTCGTCACGGTGACCTGCTCGGTTTCGGTGAACCCGAAGGCGCGGTACAACTGGACGCCGGGCAGGGTCGCGGTCAACGTCAGCGACGTGAAGCCTTCGGCCTTCGCCGCGAGACGGCACGATTCGAGGATCGCGCGCCCCAGCCCGCGGCGGGTCCAGTCGCCGCGCACGAACATGGCGCGGACCCGGGCGGCCTCGGTGGCCGGGTCGAGCGGACGGTCGTCGTCCGACGCGTCGCCGGAGCCGGCGTGCATCTTGTTACGCCTGCTCCAGCCCCCGCAGGCGACGATCTCGCCGTCGGCCTCGTGTACGAAGTACGTGCCGTCCTCGATCAATCGCAGGTCGAGGTGCGCGATGTGCACCGCCGCGCTCGCGGTCTGCCGTTCGTCGTAGAAGCGCGGGAACAACTCCAGCACCGAAGCCCGCATCAGCTCCGCGATGGCGGGCGCGTCGGCGAGTGTGGCCGTCCGCTGCGGCGGCGTGTACGTCGTCATCCCGCGGAAGATAGTCAACGAAGGCGGTGGGGGATACCGGATAATCGTGCGGGTGCTCACCGACGACGGCTGCGAGTTGTGGACCTCCGATACCGGACGGGGCGAACCGATCCTGTGCTGCCACGGCGGTCCCGGCCTGTGGGACATGTTCAGCGCGCTCGATCCCGGCTCGCGTTTCCGGCTGATCCGCTGGGATCAGCGCGGGGGCGGGAGGTCGGCGCCGCGCGGCCCGTACACCCTGGCGCGGATGGTGGCCGACGTCGACGCCGTCCGCGCGCGCCACGGGCTCGACCGCGTCATCGTGCTCGGGCATTCGTGGGGTGCCCACCTCGGTCTCCTGTACGCCCTCGCGCATCCGGAGCGGGTGAGCTCGCTCGTCTACGTTTCGGGCGTCGGGCTCGGCCGAGAATGGCACGCGGAGTTCGAACGGAACTTCGAAGCGGCGCTGGGGGATCGGTACGCCAGGTGGGCCGCACTGCGGGCGATGGACCGCGATGAGGCCGGGGAGCGCGAACTCGCGGTGCTGCAATGGACCGCGGATTTCGTGGCTCACGGAGAGCGGTATGCCGAAGAGATGGCGATTCCGTGGTTCCCCGTCAACTACGAGGCGAACGCCGCGCTGGGTGAGGAAATGCGGGCGGTGCGGGAAGAAGACCTGATCGAGGCCTGCCAGGCGCTCGCGGTTCCGACGCTGATCGTCGACGGGATGGCGGACACCCGGCCCCGGTGGGCGGTCGACTCCCTGGCCGAGGCCCTGCCTGTGGTGACCCGGGTGCGGCTCTCCGGCGTCGGCCATGTTCCCTGGCTGGAGGCGCCGGACGAGTTCCGCGCCGCTCTGCTCGACTTCCTGGGGGTCGTGAGTGACAAGGAGGGTTAGAACGACACTTACCACTCACGACCCCGGCACGCCACGTTTGCCTTGCCCCCTCAGGAAGCCTTGCTGATGGGCTGCTGAAGTTCGGTGACCCACTTGTCGCCGTCCGCCGGGCACTCGAGGTAGTACTCGCGCGCCGGGCCGCTCGCGCGGTAGCCGTGCGCGTCGACCCATTTCGCCAGCGCCTGGTAGCTGGAGAGCACGTTCTCCATCGGGCCTCGGTGCAGGATCGTCGCCGCGGCGGGTACTTCGGCGAGGCCGACCGTGGAGAACCCTTCGCTGCCGTTCGTCTCGGCGGCGATCGGGACGGCGGCGTGGATCAGCACCCGCTCCCCGGCGGGATCCGCGGGATCGTTCTCGTAGTAGGCGATCATCGGGCCCGACGGCGTGATCCCGCCGAGCGCCGGGAACAGCTCTTGGTACAGCTGCTGCACCACCGGACCGATCTCCTCGTTGACGTATCCGCTCGCCGTCCCGGTCAGTTCGGCGACGCGCACCGCGGGCAGGCTTTTGACGACGACGTCCTCGGAAGGCATGCTTCCCTCGCTTTCGATGGACCGGAGCCTCGCCTCGACGGCCTTGAGTCGCGCCTCGTCGGCCGCGATGGCCGCTTCGAGCTCGGCCCGCCGCAGCCGCAGCATCCCGCGCAGCTCGTCCACGCCGATCTCCGCGTCCAGGATCTCCTGCACCTTGGTGAGCGTGAAGCCGAGATCCTTGAGCGCGATCACCCGGTTGAGCCGGGCCAGCTGATCGCCGGTGTAGGACCGGTAACCGCTGAACCGGTCGACGTGCGCGGGCCGCAGCAGCCCGATGGCGTCGTAGTGACGCAGCATCCGGACCGACACCCGGCCGTGTTTGGCGAAGTCTCCGATACTGAACATGACGCCTCCCACCAGACAACCTGACACGGTGTCACAGTCAACCGGTCACCGCACGAGCCGGAAGAACGACCGCACCTCGTCCACGAAAACGGCGGGCTGCTCGAAGGCCGCGAAGTGCCCGCCCCGGCCCAGCTCGTTCCAGTGCCGGATGTCGGTGAACCGGCGCTCGGCCCAGCGGCGGGACGGGCGCGGCGTCTCGCGCGGGAAGATCGAACAACCCGTCGGCACGGCGATGGTGTCCACAGTGGATTCAGCGAACCAGCTCGACACCTCCGCGAAGCTCTCCCAGTACATCCGGGCGGAAGACGCGCCGGTGCCGGTGAGCCAGTAAAGCGTGATGTCGTCGAGCATCGCGTCGCGGCTCAGCGCGTTCTCGGGATGGCCGTCGCAATCGGTCCACGCCTGGAATTTCTCGACGATCCACGCGCAGAGCGCCACCGGCGAGTCCGTCAGCGCGTAGCCGATCGTCTGCGGCCTGGTCGCCTGCTGGTTCGCGTAGCCGGAACCGTCCACTTTGGCCCGTTCGAGGTCGGCGAGGGCCTTCCGTTCGGGCTCGGTCAGGTCGTCGAACGTCGCTGGATCCGGTGCCGCCAGCGGCGGGTTGAGATGGATCCCGGCGAGGCGCTCGGGAGCGGTCCGTCCCATGAGCGTGGTGATGCTCGTGCCCCAGTCGCCGCCTTGCGCGCCGTAGCGTTCGTAGCCGAGATCGGCCATGAGGCGGATCCAAGCCTCGGCGGTGCGCTGGATCGACCAGCCGGTCCTCGCCGGTTTGTCGCTGAACCCGTAGCCGGGCAGGGACGGGACGACGACATGGAAGGCGTCGGCCGCGTCGCCGCCGTATGCGACGGGGTCGGTGAGCGGGCCGAGCACGTCGAGGAATTCGAAGACCGAACCCGGCCAGCCGTGCGTGAGGATCAGCGGCAGCGCGCCGGGATGCGGGGAGCGGGCGTGCAGGTAGTGGATGCCGAGGCCGTCGATCCCGGTCCGGAACTGGGGGATCTCGTTGAGCCGGGCCTCGGCCGCGCGCCAGTCGTAGGCCGAGGCCCAATAGGCGCACAGTTCGCGCAGGTAGGCGGCGGGAACACCTTGCGACCAGTCGTCGACGGTCTCGTCTTCGGGCCAGCGGGTGCGGCGGAGCCGGGTGCGGAGGTCTTCGAGGTCGGCCTCCGGGACGTGAGCTCGGAAGGGCGTCGTGTTCATGGCCGCCGACGCTAACGAGGACCTCCGACAATTCGTGGATCTCCCACCGGTATACCGCCCGTTGACCGAAGGCAGGTCAGCGGGCTATTCTCGATATGCGAAAGAAAGTTTCCGCTATACGAAATACGACGAGGTTTCCGATGGCTGATCTTGCCGGTACGCGTCATGCGCTGCCGTACGTGCTGAACCTGTCGCTGGTCTTCACCGAGTTGCCGTTGCTCGAGCGTGCGGAGGCGGCGCGGGCGGCGGGCTTCACCGCGGTCGAGTACTGGTGGCCGTTCGAGACGGCGGTACCGGAGGCCGCCGAGGTCGACGCCTTCGTGGCATCGGTCGAGAGGGCGGGCGTCGCGGTGACCGGGCTGAACTTCTTCCCGGGCGACATGGCGGGCGGCGATCGGGGACTGGTCACCTGGACCGGGCGCGAGGACGAGTTCGCCGCCGGTGTCGCCTCCGGGATCGAGCTCGGCGAACGGCTCGGCTGCCGCCGGTTCAACGCGCTCTACGGCAACCGGATCGACGGTGCCGACCCGGACGGGCAGGACAAGCTCGGCCGGGAGAACCTGGCGCTCGCCTCGGACGCGGCCGCCCGGATCGGCGCGGAGATCGTCCTGGAGCCGCTGTCCGGGGCGGAGAAGTACCCGCTCAAGACCGCGGACGACGTGCTGAAGGTGCTCGACGAACTCGGGCGGGACAACGTGAAGCTGCTGGCCGACCTGTACCACCTGGCGGTCAACGGTGACGACCTCGACACGGTCACGACCGTCCACACCGGACGGATCGGCCATGTGCAGATCGCCGATGCCCCAGGGCGCCACCAGCCGGGGACCGGAACGCTGGACATCGAGGGATATCTGGAGAAGCTGCAGACGGCGGGTTACCGCGGGCAGGTCGGCGTGGAGTACAAACCCGACGGGCCGAGCGCGGATTCGCTGTCGTGGCTGCCTTTCGAACGAAGGGGACTGGCATGACCAAGCTGGGATTCATCGGGCTGGGGATCATGGGCGGGCCGATGGCGGGACATCTCGTCGCCGCCGGGCACGAGGTGAGCGGATTCGACACGAACGCGGACGCGCTCGCGAGGCTGGAAGCGGCGGGTGGCCGGGCGGCGAACGGGGTGACGGACGCCGTCGCCGACGCGGAGGTCGTCATCACCATGCTGCCGAACCATCCGCAGGTCGAGGCCGTCGTGCTGGCGGCGGGCGGGGTGCTGGAATCGGCGAAGCCCGGAACCCTGCTGATCGACATGAGCACGATCCGGCCGGAGACGTCCATCGAGGTGGCGGAACGGGCCGGTGAACGGGAGATCCGGGTGCTGGACGCGCCGGTCTCCGGCGGGCAGGCGGGCGCCGAGCAGGCCTCACTGTCCATCATGGTCGGTGGAGAGGAGGCCGATTTCGCCGCCGGGCTCCCGGTGCTGGAGGCGGTCGGCAAGACGATCGTCCACGTGGGACCGCACGGTGCCGGCCAAGTCGTCAAGGCCGCGAACCAGCTGGTGGTCGGCGGGACCTACGGACTGATCGCCGAGGCCATCGTGCTGCTGGAAGCGTCCGGAGTGGACGCACGAGTCGGACTGGACGTGCTCGCGGGCGGGCTCGCCGGCAGCCGGATCCTCGAACTCAAGCGGAAGTCCATGGTGGCAAGGGAGTTCGCGCCGGGTTTCCGGATCGATCTGCACCACAAGGACATGGGTATCGCGCTCGCCGCCGCCAGGCAGGCCGACGTCGCGCTGCCGATCACCGGGCTGGTCGCCCAGCTCGTCGCCGCCGGACGGGCGATGGGTCACGGCTCGCTCGATCACTCCGCCCTGCTGAAGGTCGTCGAAGCGCTGTCCGGCGCGGAAAGCAAGGAGTGAGGAATGCCCAGAATCCCCGCCATGCAGGCCGTCGTCGACGTCCTGGTCAGTGAGGGCGTCGACACCGCGTTCGGCTGTCCCGGCGCCGCGATCCTCCCGCTGTACCACGCGATGCAGGACAGCGGAATCGAGCATCTGATCGTGCGCCACGAAGAGGGCGCGACCCATATGGCCGACGGCTGGGCCCGGACCACCGGCAACGTCGGCGTCGCGATCGGTACTTCGGGGCCGGCCGGGACGAACATGATCACCGGCCTCTACACCGCGCAGGCCGACTCGATCCCGATCATCTGCATCACCGGGCAGGCCGACTCGCGGAAGCTGCACACCGAGGCCTTCCAGGCCGTCGACATCGTCGAGATCGCCAAGCCGGTGACGAAATGGGCGGTGCAGGTCAAGGAGGCCGCGCAGCTGCCGTGGGTCTTCCGGGAGGCGTTCCGCATCGCGCGGTCCGGCCGTCCCGGCCCGGTGCTGATCGATCTGCCGATCGACGTCCAGCGGCAGGACATCGAATGGGACTCCAGTATCGACTCGCCGCTGCCGGTCACCAAGGCGACGCCGTCGCCGGCCCGGGTCGAGCGGGCACTCGATCTGCTGCTGGCAGCCGAACGCCCGCTCATCCTCGCGGGCGGCGGCGTGGTGCTCGGCGGCGCGAGCGACCGCCTGCGGACCGCGGCCGAACTGCTCGGCGTCCCGGTCGGCGTGACGTTGATGGGCAAGGGGACCTTCCCCGAAGACCACGAGCTGTTCGCCGGGATGGCGGGTATCCAGACCTCGCAGCGGTGGGCGAACGCGGCCTTCCTCGAAGCGGATCTGGTGCTGGCGCTCGGCGCGCGGTTCGGCGACCGGCACACGGGTGACCTGGACGTCTACCGTGGCAGCCGGAAGTTCATCCACGTCGACATCGAGCCGACGCAGCTGGGCAAGGTGTTCGGCCCGGATCTCGGGATCGTGTCCGACACGGGCGCGTTCCTGGACGCGCTGATCGAGGCGGCGTCACGGCGTTCGGTGAAGCCGGATCTCTCGTGGCCGCGCCGGATCGGAGAACTGAAGGAGAGCCTGCCGCGGCGGGAGGACTTCGAGGACACCCCGATCAAGGCGCCGCGGGTGTTCAAGGAGATCAACGACTTCTACGGCGAGGACGCGTACTTCGTCACCGCTATCGGGCTGTACCAGATCTGGTCCGGGCAGTTCCAGCGCGCGCACAAGCCGCGTCACTACCAGGTGTGCGGTCAGGCCGGTCCGCTCGGCTGGGAGATCCCGGCGGCCATCGGCGTCAAGAAGGCGAAGCCGGAGGCCGAAGTCGTCGGCGTCGTCGGGGACTACTCGTTCCAGTTCCTGGTCGAGGAGCTGGCGGTGGCCGCGCAGTACGACGTCGGATTCGTGCTCATCATGCTCAACAACGAGTACCTCGGGCTCATCCGCCAGGCCGAAACCGGCTACGAGATGAACTTCGAGGTCGACATCCACTACGACAAGAACGGCACGGACAACGTCAAGGTCATGGAGGCCTACGGCTGCGCCGGGACCCGGGTGACCGAGCCGGGCGAGATCCGGGCGTCGCTGGAGTGGGCGCGCAAGGAGGCCGAGCGGACGTCACGGCCGGTGCTCGTGGAGATCATGATCGAACGGGAAGGGAACGCCGCGATGGGCAAGGCACTCGACAGCGTCGTCGAGTTCGAACCGATCGCGGGCTGAACGACGGTGTCCCGGCACGCGGTGAGGCTGCCGGGACACCGTCTCGCGATCAGCCCTTGGACTGGTCGTTGCTCAGCCACTTCTCCGGCCGAACCCGCACCAGCACTGAGTTTTCGCTGAGTGAGCCGTCGACGTACTTCGTGCCCTCTTCCTCAGGCAGGTAGCGGTGCGCGATCTTCAGCGCCTGCTCACGCGTCGGCGGCGCGTCGTTGGCGACGACCGGACCCTCGGCCGTGACGTACTTGTACGGGAAGGTCTCCGTCTGCGCGACCAGGCTGAGCCTGCCCGCCTTCTTGATCGCCTTGTCCTTGACCGAACCGCCGTCCATCCAGATCAGGAGTTCCCCACCGGGCTCGTAGTCGTACCAGACCGGTACGGCCAGCGGGGCCCGTCCTTCCCGTTCCACGGCCAGGACCCCGATGTGGACCTCGCTCAGGAAGGCTTCCCGTTCCTCGGCGGTCATGACGAAAGACGACATCCGTTGTCTCGCTTCTCTTGGCTGAATGACCTACGAGAGGCGGTAACGCGAGCCGGGTTCAGGACATTCCGGGCATGCGCCTGTACGCATTTAGTCCTCTACTTGCGCGGGTAAACCGCAAGTAGAGGACTAAATGCGTCGGTTACGGGGTCGCGGAGGCGGAGCTGGTCGGCGTCGCCTCACCGGTGTCGCCCGCCGGAGTGGACGAGGGCGGCGGGGTGGTGGTGCTCGAAGGCGGAGGCGTCGACGACGGCGGGGTCGAAGAGGGCGGCGTGGACGACGGAGGTGTCGACGAAGGCGGCGTGCTGGTCGGCTTCGAGGACGAACTGCTCGGCGGGACGCTGCTGCTGGGCGGGAACGAGGTACCGGGCAGCGGGTTCGGCGGCGGGGTGGTCGTTCCCGGCG
>NZ_JACBXD010000121.1 GCF_013870525.1 Amycolatopsis pittospori | reverse complement strand
GATCGCCGCGCCGGCGCGACGCCGGACCGGTGGGATCAACCTCGGCCCGCTGCCTGTGGCGAACCTCGTCGCGCTCGAACTCGGTCTCGCGATCGGGCTCGTCCTGCTCGCGATCGACATGAAGCTGAAGTACATCGCGATCGGCGTGCTCGCCGTCGGGATCATCGTCGCCTTCCTGCGCTGGGGCGGCCGCTGGTTCACCCAATGGGCTGGACTCACCATGCGGTACACGTTCCGTTCGCACGATCGTGTGGCGAATCCGCTCCCGCCGAGCAGTATCGAGGCGCTCGCCGCGGAAGAGGACGCCGTCACCGGCCCCGATGACGCCCGGGTGAACCTGCTTCGCCTCGCCGTTCCCGATCTCGTCGTCGCGCACGGCGTCGACCACGAGCGCCAGCAGGTCGGCCTCGCGTGGAACGACGGGACGTGGACCGCGGTCCTGCTCGTCGAGCCCGCCCCCGGGCTGATCACCCAGGCCGGTGGCGCGCCGAGCCTGCCGCTGTCCGCGCTCGCGCCGTGCCTCGAAGACCGCGGGGTGGTCCTCGACTCGATCCAGATGATCTGGCACTGCTACCCCGGTAGCGCGGCACTGCCGTCGGATTCGCCCGCGCTCAGCTCCTACATGGAGGTGCTCGGCCCGCTTCCCGCGGCCGCGCGCCGGACCACCTGGGTCGCCATCCGGCTCGACCCGCGCCGGTGCCCGGCGGCCATCCGCGAACGCGGCGGCGGCGTCGTCGGTGCGCACCGTGCGTTGATCGGTGCGCTGTCCCGGGTTCGCAACGCCCTGGAATCGCAGGGTGTGCCGACCCGGCCGCTGGATCCGGACGAGCTGCTGCGGTCCAGCATTTCGGCCGCGGAACTGACCGCGGTCGCCGGTTCGCCCGCGAAGGTCGGTCTGCAGGAGCGCTGGACCGGCGTCACCGCGGCAGGCATCGGGCACGCGAGCTACGCGATCACCAGCTGGCCGAAGGGCAAGATCAGCGGCAGCCTGAACGCGCTGACCAGTGTCCGCGCGCTGTCGGCGACGGTGGCGATGTCGATCTCGCCGTCCGCCGACGAGGGCAAGATCGGCCTGCGGGGCATCGTGCGCCTGAGCGCGCGGAACCCGCGTGAGCTGGACGCCGCCGATCAGCGGCTGCAAGGAATCTCGGACCGGCTGGGTGTGGCGCTGACGCCGTTGCGCGGCCTGCAGATCTCGGCGTTCGCCGCGACGCTGCCGATCGGAGGCACGGCATGAGCACCCGTATGCGTGACGCCGGGCAGAACGCCGGTGTCGCCCCGGAATTCACCGTCGACCCGGCGATGCTCGACGCGATCAGCCCGTCCGGCGACCGGGGCGGGATCGTCCTCGGGTCCGGGCTCAAGGGCGAGCCGCTGACGATCTCCGCGCTGCGCTCGACGCCGACCCGGATCGTGCTGGTCGGCGGGCTGTACTTAGCGCGGCAGGTGGCGCTGCGGGCGATGGCCGTCGGAGCGTGGGTCGTCGTGGCGACCGGCCGCCCGGCCGCCTGGCAGATCCTCCCCCAGGCGGCGGGCAACCAGCCCAACGGCAGGCCGTCGCCGCTGGTGCAGATCCGGCGGCTGTCGCCGGTGGACCTGCCGCGGCCGTCCGAGGACGCGCCGCTGCTGGTGGTGACCGACGGCGGACCGACGCCGCAGGACCTGTTCCCGCCGCGGTCGCCGTGGCAGACAACGGTCTACGTGCTGCCGTACCTGCACCCGCAGGCCGGGGCGACCGCGAACGCGGCGGATCTGGTGCTGATGCAGCGGCTCCCTCCCGGGCAGGCCGAACTGGCCGCGCGGATCTGGCGGCTTCCGCCGCAGATGATGAAGCAGCTCACGACGCTGAAGGACGACCAGGTCGTCGCCCTGGGCCGCAACCTCTGGCGTCCACTTCGCCTGGTCACCACCGCGAAAGAGCAGCAGATCCTGGGCCCGGTGCGCCGAGGCGACTGACCCGCCCCGCCTCGCGTTTAGCGGGCTAATCGCGCTCCCTGGGGGCACTGTCCACATCGGACAGTGCCCCCGTTTTGCGTCCCGCCCCAGATCGCGTTTAGCCCGCGAAAGTCGCTCTGGGGCGGACGCGGCACGGGGCTTGGGACGTCAAGGGGCGATCGTGCCGGCTGTGGACAAGCCGGGGGTTGTGGACAAGTCGGCTCAGGAGAGCCGCCGTGGCGGGGTCTTGTCGGTCGCGACGATCACCGTGTCGTACATGACCAAGCCATTCGATTCGTCCCACCTCCCCGACGTCTTCCGCGGCTCCGAGGCGCGCAAAGCGGGCCTCATCACGGCGAGCCAGTTACGCGGTTCCGGTGTCCGGAGGCTGTTCCAAGACGTCTACGCACCCGCCCACGTCGAAGTCACGCACGAGCTGCGATGCCGGGGAGCCGCATTGCTGGCACCCGCGGAAGCCGTACTGACCGGCCGCTCGGCCGCGACCGTGCACGGCGTCGAGCTGGCGAAGCCCAACGACCCGGTCGAAATGATCGTCCCGGAGAAACAACGCTTCGGCCCGATCGTCGGCATCAAGGTCCGGCGCACCGAGGTCAAACCCGAGGAATCGCGGCCGTGGAACGGCATTCGTATCGCGCGCAAGACCCGAATCGCGGTCGATCTGCTTCTCCGGCTTTCTCCTCGCAAGTTCGGCTGGGTGCGCCGGCTTCGTATCGGAGTGCCGGATCTGGACCAGTTCATGCGCGCCGAGAAACTGACCGACCTGCATCTCAACGCGGAGTTCTACGGCCGCCGCAATCGGGGAATCCGCTTGGCCAGACGGGCTTTGTGGCTTTCCGACCCTCGTTCGGAATCGCCCCCGGAGTCGGAGCTGCGCGTCGTCCTGGCTGCAGGCGGCATCGCGGCGAAACCTCAGCTCGAGGTCTTCTCCCGCGATGGCCATTTCATCGCCCGGCTGGACCTCGGGGACGACAAGTTCAAAGTCGCCATCGAATACGACGGGCGATGGCATAACACCCCGAAGCAGCAAGCCCATGACCGAAAGCGCCGAAGACGTGTGGAGGCGGAAGGCTGGCGCTTCGTCATCGTCACCGCCGACGACCTGGCGAACGACTTCGAAGGCATCGTCGAGGCCGTCTGGCGAGCGCGCCGCAGCGCGATTAGCCCGCTAACTGCGCCACGTCCGGGTCAGGAGGGGGTGCGCATGGCGCGCGTTTGATCGGCCCGGGCGGCGAGTTCGGCGTCCGGCGGATAGTCGACGGCCATGAGCGTGAGGCCGTGCGCTGGAGCGACCGCGCTGTCGCGCGTACGGCTCTCCAGGACGTCGCCAGGCCAGTCCAGCGGACGACGGCCGTCGCCGACCAGGAGCAGCGCCCCGACCAGGCTCCGCACCATGGAGTGGCAGAACGCGTCGGCGGAGACGGCGACCTCGACCGCGTGCGGTCCGGTCCGCCGCCAGACGAGCCGCTGCAGCTCTCGAATGGTCGTCCCGCCCTCGCGCTGCTTGCAGAACGCCGCGAAGTCCTGAAGCCCCAGCAGAGACTCCGATGCCTCGTTCATCGCGTCGATCGAAAGCGGCCGTCCCCAAGCCAAAGTGTCGTGACGCCTCAAGGGATCCACGCCCCACGGCGCATCCGAGACGCGGTAGAGATAGTGCCGCCGCACAGCGGAGAACCGTGCGTCGAAGCCGGGAGCGGCCACTCGGGCTCCCAGCACCCGCACGTCACCCGGCAGGTACCGATTCCAGCGGTGGCACATCCGCCCCAGGTCGGGGATTCCTTGCTCGTCCACTTCCAGGCGACCGGATCGCGTTTCGCCCGCTAAAGGCGAGACGTCGACGTGGACCACCTGGCCGGCGGCGTGCACACCGGCATCGGTGCGGCCGGCGACGACGACGGACTTCGGGACAGAAGCTCCTGGCGGCTGCTTCGCGAGGGCCTCTTCGAGGACGCCCTGAACGGTGCGTCGCCCGGGCTGCCGCGCCCAGCCGGAGAAATCGGTGCCGTCGTAGGAAACATCCAGACGCAGACGAACGAGCCCGCCCTCCGCAGTGGGAGTGGCGGGCTCGTCCGGGGTGTTCGGTGCTGTCAGGACGTCAGTCCTTCTTGCTGTCCGCGTCCGCGGCGGGGGCCTCAGTGGCCTCGTCGGCGGCGGGAGCCTCGGTGGCCTCCGGAGCCTCGGTGGCGGCCGTGTCGGCAGCCTCAGAAGCCTCGGTGGTCTCCTCGGCAGCCGGAGCGGCGGCCTTCGGCTCGTCCTTCGCGAACTTCGTCTTGCGCGCGGCCTCGGCCTCGGCGGTGACGGTCTTCTCGGCCACCAGCTCGATGACGGCCATGGGGGCGTTGTCGCCCTTGCGCGCCATCGTCTTGGTGATCCGGGTGTAGCCACCCGGACGCTCCGCGAAGAACGGACCGATCTCGGCGATCAGCTTGTGCACGACGTCCTTGTCGCGCACGACACGCTGGATCTGACGACGGTTGTGCAGGTCGCCCCGCTTCGCCTTCGTGATCAGCTTCTCGGCCAGCGGGCGCACCCGCCGGGCCTTCGCCTCGGTCGTCGTGATCTTGCCGTGCTCGAACAGCTGGGTGGCCAGGTTGGCCAGGATCAGCCGTTCGTGCGCGGGCGACCCGCCGAGACGGGGTCCCTTTGTGGGGGTGGGCATCGGTTCTCCTCGTTCAGCTCACAGCTGGAGGCCGGGGCTCCCCCACCCCTACCGGTGAGGGAGCCGAAGCTGGCCTTACAGCTGCTCCGTCTCTGCGTAGTCCTGGCCATCGTCGTGGCCGTTGTCCGAAATTCCGTCCGTGATGCTGTCGACGCCCTCGGACCAGCCTTCACCGTCGTAGCTGGCCGCTGCTGCGGTCGGGTCGAACCCGGGCGGGCTGTCCTTCAGCGCGAGGCCGAGACCGACGAGCTTGAGCTTGACCTCGTCGATCGACTTCGCACCGAAGTTGCGGATGTCCAGCAGGTCGGCCTCGCTGCGCGAGACCAGTTCGCCGACGGTGTGGATGCCCTCGCGCTTGAGGCAGTTGTACGACCGGACCGTGAGGTCCAGGTCCTCGATCGGCATCGCGTAGGCGGCGATGGTGTCCGCCTCCTGCGGCGACGGGCCGATCTCGATGCCTTCGGCGTCGACGTTCAGCTCGCGCGCGAGACCGAACAGCTCCACCAGCGTCTTACCGGCCGACGCGACAGCGTCCCGCGGCGTGATCGACGGCTTCGTCTCCACGTCCAGGATCAGCTTGTCGAAGTCGGTGCGCTGCTCGACACGGGTCGCCTCGACCTTGTAGGTCACCTTCAGCACCGGGGAGTAGATGGAGTCGACCGGGATCCGGCCGATCTCCGCGCCCGCCTGCTTGTTCTGCAGGGCCGGAACGTAACCGCGGCCGCGCTCGACGACGAGCTCGATCTCGAGCTTGCCCTTGCCGTTCAGCGACGCGATGTGCAGATCCGGGTTGTGCACGGTGACACCGGCCGGGGGCACGATGTCGGCGGCCGTGACCTCACCGGGGCCCTGCTTGCGCAGGTACATGGTGACCGGCTCGTCCTCTTCCGAGGAGACCACGAGCTCCTTGAGGTTCAGGATGATGTCGGTGACGTCTTCCTTCACCCCGGGAACGGTGGTGAATTCGTGCAGCACGCCGTCGATGCGGATGCTCGTCACGGCCGCGCCCGGGATGGACGACAGCAGCGTGCGACGCAGCGAGTTGCCGAGCGTGTAGCCGAAGCCGGGCTCCAGCGGTTCGATGGTGAACCGGGAGCGGGTCTCGTTGACCGTCTCTTCGCCGAGAGCCGGTCGCTGGGAAATCAGCATCTTTCCTTATTCCTTTCCAAACGGCGCCCGCCATATGACACCGAAAGGGATGGCGAAGCGGCGGCACACTCCGGGTGCCGCCGCCCGTGCCCACACCGGGCCGGGGAAACCCCGGCCCGGTGATGGATCACTTCGAGTAGAGCTCGACGATCAGCTGTTCCTGAACCGGAACGTCGATCTGAGCGCGCTCCGGGAGCTGGTGGACCAGCACACGGAGGTTGGACGGAACAACCTGGAGCCACGCGGGAACGGGACGCTCGCCGAACGACTCCTTGGCAGCGACGAAGGGCAGCATCGCGAACGACTTCGGCCGCACGTCGATGATGTCCCACTTGCTGACCTGGTACGAGGGCACGTTGACCTTGACGCCGTTGACCACGAAGTGGCCGTGGCTCACCAGCTGACGCGCCTGACGGCGGGTGCGGGCGATGCCGGCGCGGTAGATCACGTTGTCCAGACGGGACTCGAGGATCTGCAGCAGGTTCTCACCGGTCTTACCGGGACGCCGGACGGCTTCCTTGTAGTACCGGACGAACTGACGCTCGAGAACGCCGTAGGTGTAGCGAGCCTTCTGCTTCTCCTGCGACTGCAGGAGGTACTCGGACTCCTTGATGCGCCCGCGGCCGTGCTGGCCCGGCGGGTAGGGGCGACGCTCGAAAGCCTGGTCGCCGCCGATGAGGTCAACCTTGAGGCGACGCGAAATACGCGTCGCGGGGCCGGTGTAACGAGCCATTTCTTCTTACTCCTCCCCGTTCCTCAGACCCGGCGCCGCTTGGGCGGGCGGCAGCCGTTGTGAGGCTGCGGGGTCACGTCCTGGATGGTGCCGACCTCGAGGCCGGCCGCCTGCAGCGAGCGGATCGCCGTCTCGCGGCCCGAACCCGGGCCCTTCACGAAAACGTCGACCTTCTTCATGCCGTGCTCGGCAGCCTTGCGGGCGGCGTTCTCGGCGGCCATCTGCGCGGCGAACGGGGTGGACTTACGCGAGCCCTTGAAGCCCACGTGACCACTCGACGCCCACGCGATCACGGCACCGGTCGGGTCCGTGATCGAGACGATGGTGTTGTTGAAGGTGCTCTTGATGTGCGCGTGGCCGTGCGCGACATTCTTCTTTTCCTTACGGCGGACCTTCTTGGCCCCCGCCGCAGTACGAGACTTCGGTGGCATGTTCTGAGGGTTCTCCTGTTAGCGCGCGTTCTCTTGGTGAGCGGCGACCGCTTCGGCCTGACCGCGACGGATGATCGATCCGGCGTCGGTGTACAGGTTGCGGAGCGCCATCGGGCGGGCGTAGAGCGCCTTGGGCGAGACACAAGCCGAGCCGCGACGGTGAACGCCGCCCATCTGCACGACCTTCTTGCCCTGGACGCTCACTTCTTGCCAGCCTTCTTCTTGCCGGCGACCGTCTTCTTCGGACCCTTACGGGTGCGGGCGTTCGTCTTGGTGCGCTGACCACGGACGGGAAGTCCGCGACGCCAGCGAAGGCCCTCGTAGCACCCGATCTCGATCTTCCGACGGATGTCGGCGTTCACCTCACGGCGAAGGTCACCCTCGACCTTGAAGTTCTCCTCGATGTAGACCCGCAGCTTGGCGAGGTCGTCATCGCTCAGATCCTTGACGCGAGTGTCCGCGTTGAGCTCGGCAGCAGCGATGAGCTGCTTGGAGCGGGTACGGCCGATGCCGTAGATGTAAGTCAGCGCGATCTCCAACCGCTTTTCGCGGGGGAGGTCTACGCCAGCGAGTCGTGCCATTGGCGTTGATGCTCCTTCATAGAATTCATCTTCAGGTCTGCTCCCCGTCCGGTCCCGGGACCGACTCGCCTGTCGTGCCCTCGGCTCGCGCTTCGGGTGTCCCGGCCCCGGCCTGAAGTCCGGGGGTGAACCGGGCCGTTCGCACGGCCCGGCAGGTGCGGGGAGATTGTGTAGCCGTCAATCCACTCTGAACGAGTGCGAGTGATCAGCCCTGCCGCTGCTTGTGCCGCAGGTTCTCGCAGATCACCATGATCCGGCCGTGACGGCGGATCACCTTGCACTTGTCGCAGATCTTCTTGACGCTCGGCTGGACCTTCACGTCTCCTGCTCTCCTGCTTGTGCTAACTCGTCGTGATCACTTGTAGCGGTAGACGATGCGACCACGAGACAAGTCGTAGGGCGAGAGCTCCACGACAACCCTGTCCTCGGGCAGGATGCGGATGTAGTGCTGCCGCATCTTGCCGCTGATGTGTGCAAGGACCTTGTGGCCGTTCTCCAACTCGACGCGGAACATCGCGTTGGGGAGCGGCTCGACTACGCGGCCTTCGACCTCGATGGCCCCGTCTTTCTTGCCCATGTCCTCCGCATTTCCTGTCGCTACGCTGTGTTATCAGTCAGAGCTTGAGTGCTTGGCTGGGTGGTGCTTCGGCACACTCCACCCCGGCTCCAATGTCCGTTCGCGAGAATTCACGAGCGCGCAGGATCCGGGCGCGATGAGTACACCGACTTGACAGTGTACGCAACCCGTGTCGTGAGCCCCAAACGGGGGGTAACTGTGTTAGGTGACCCCTGAGCCCGCTGGTAGCAGCGCCTTCCATCATACGCCCCCGCCGACCTGCGTTTAGCGGGCTAATCGCGCTCTGGCGGGCCCGTGACCTGGCGCGTTCGCCGGGCGAGGTGCACCCGATGGGGGCAATGCGCGGAGGCTCAGCGGCGGGCCCGGGCGCTACGCCGACCAGCGGGCGGACCTGCGTTTAGCGGGCTAATCGCGCTCCGGTGCCCCACCTGCGTTTAGCGGGCTAAACGCGATCTGAAGGGGACCGGGCGGGGAGGGATCAGGCGTCTTCGGGGGCGGTCAGCACCCAGGGACCGTCGTCGGTGATGGCGACGGTGTGTTCCCAGTGCGCGGCGCGCGAGCCGTCCGCGGTCACGACGGTCCAGCCGTCGTCGAGTTCGACGGTCTCACCGCCACCACCGGTGAGCATGGGCTCGATCGCGAGCGCCATCCCGGTCTTGAGCCGCGGACCCTTGCCCGGCTTGCCGAGGTTCGGCAGGAACGGGTCCATGTGCATCTGACGGCCGATCCCGTGACCGCCGTACTCGACGATCATCCCGTACTCGATGCCGTCTTCCCGGCTCGCCTTCTCGGCCGCGGTCTGCACGGCGTGCGAGATGTCGGTGAGCCGGCCACCGGCCGACACCGCGGCGATACCGGCCCACATCGCGGCCTCGGTGGCCGCCGAAAGCGCGAGATCCGCCTTCGACACCTCACCGATCGCGAGGGTGACGGCGGAGTCGCCGTGCCAGCCGTCGAGGATCGCTCCGCAGTCCACCGAGATGATGTCGCCCTCGTCGAGCACCTGCGTCTTCGACGGGATGCCGTGGACGATCTGCTCGTTCACCGAGGCGCAGATCGACGCCGGAAAGCCGTGGTACCCCTTGAAGGAGGGCACCGCGCCGGCGTCGCGGATCGTCTGCTCGGCGAGTTCGTCGAGATCGGCCGTGGTCGCCCCCGGCTTGGCGATCTCGCGCACCGCGGTGAGGGTGCGCCAGACGACCAGACCAGCGGCGCGCATCGCCTGAAGCTCGCCAGGGGTCTTGATTTCGATCATGCGTCCACGACGAAGCCGTTGCAGTACACGCAGTCCTCCGAGATTCACGTGCGGTCGCGCAGCGCTTCCAGCACGCGGGCGGAGATCTCGTCGACCGTGCCGACGCCGTCGACCGTGACCAGTTTGTCCGCGTAGTACTCGAGCAGCGGAGCCGTCTCCGACACGTAGATCTGCTGGCGACGACGGATGACGTCTTCCGTGTCGTCCGAGCGGCCGCGCGAAAGCAGCCGCTCGACGACGACGTCTTCCGAGACCTGAAGCTGGATGACCGCGTTCAGCTCGGTGTCGACCTCGCTGAGGATCTCACCGAGGACATCGGCCTGCTTCGTGTTGCGGGGGAAGCCGTCGAGCAGGAAGCCGACCTTGGCGTCCGGCTCGGCGAGACGTTCACGCACCATCTCGTTCGTGACCGAGTCGGGCACGAGTTCACCGGAATCCAGGTAGCGCTTGGCTTCCTGGCCCAGCGGCGTCTGCTCGCCCACGTGGGCGCGGAACAGATCACCGGTCGAGATGTGCGGGATCCGGAGCTTCTCCGACAGTGCTACCGCCTGAGTACCTTTGCCCGCGCCAGGAGGGCCAACGAGAACCAGGCGCGTCACTTCAAGAACCCTTCGTAGTTACGTTGCATCAGCTGGCTTTCGATCTGCTTCACGGTGTCGAGACCGACACCGACCATGATCAGCACAGCCGTGCCACCGAACGGGAAGTTCTGGTTGTTCCCGCTACCGGTGACGGACAAGAAGAAGTTCGGAAGGATCGCGATGATGCCCAGGTACAGCGAGCCCGGCAGGGTGATCCGGCCGAGGACGTAGCTGAGGTACTCCGCGGTGGGTCGGCCCGGGCGGATACCCGGGATGAAGCCACCGAACTTCTTCATTTCTTCCGCACGCTCGTCCACGTTGAACGTGATCGTGATGTAGAAGTACGTGAAGAAGATGATCAACGCGAAGTACAGCAGGACGTGCGCCCAGCTGGACTGGTTGACGATGTAGTTCTGGATGAAGACCTGCCAGCCGGAGTTGCTGTTGGGGTCGCCGACGAGGCGGGCGATCAGGTCCGGCAGGTAAAGCAGCGAAGAGGCGAAGATGACCGGGATGACACCGGCCTGGTTCACCTTGATCGGCAGGTAGGTCGAGGTTCCGCCGTACATGCGGCGGCCGATCATGCGCTTGGCGTACTGCACCGGGATCCGGCGCTGCCCCTGCTCGACGAAGATGACGCTGGCGATGATGACCAGGCCGAACACACAGATCAGGGCGAAGACGACGCCACCCGCGCTGCTGAGGATGTTGCCACCCTCGATCGGGATACGGGCCGCGATGTTCAGGAAGATCAGGACGGACATGCCGTTGCCGACGCCGCGCTCGGTGATCAGCTCACCCAGCCACATCATGACGGCGGTACCGGCGGTCATCGTGACGACGATGATGGCCAGCGTGTAGACGCTGTTGTCCGGGATGATCGCGGTGTCGCACTGCGGGAAGAGCTGCTTGCGGTCGGCGAGCGCCACCACACCGGTGGCCTGCAGGATCGCGAGGGCGATCGTCAGGTACCGGGTGTACTGGGTCAGCTTGCCCTGGCCGGCTTGGCCTTCCTTCTTCAGCTCCTCGAACCGCGGGATGACCACGGTGAGAAGCTGGACGATGATGCTCGCCGTGATGTACGGCATGATGCCGGTCGAGAACAGCGACAGCTGCAGCAGCGCACCGCCGCTGAACAGGTTCAGCAGCTGATAGACGCCCTCCTGCGACCCGGTCTCCGTACATTGCTGGACAGCGGAGTACGAGATGCCCGGGGCCGGAATGGTGGCACCGATTCGGTAGACCGCGACGATGGCTAGCGTGAACAGGATCTTCTTACGTAGATCCGGCGTCGCGAGAGCCGAGCGGAAGGCGCTGAGCACGCGGGGGACCTCCTCGGCGTCGTCGGCTGTCTTACCGACGATCGGCTTGGCCGACCTGGGGCCGGCGGGAACACACAGCTTTCTGGCACAAGCCAGGAACGCTTCGGGGCACACTCGTCCCGAAGCGTGTCGCCGACTCTAACAGCTTCACAGGGCGTGTCCGCAGTGCGTGTGGGTTTTCCGAACGAAGGTTGGTCCGGGAGGTTGATCGACTTCCTCTTTTTGCTCCGTGACCTTGACAGAACGCCTTGCCGTTCCTCACTTTCCGACCCCCTTCAGATCGCGTTTAGCCCGCTGAACGCGCTGTGATCGGGAGCCGGGATCAGGAACTGGAAGTAGCGAGAGCTCCCGCCAGGCCGAGGAGTACGACGCCCGTGCCGCGGTCGACGTTGCGAGTCGCGCGGCGGGACAGCCGGAGCGACTTCACGAGCGACCCCGCTCCGATGTAGGTCGCGCCCGCGACGAACTCGGCGAGCAGGTAGATGGCGCCAAGAATCGCGATCTGGGCGGAAAATGAGCCGTGAGCTGGGTCGATGAACTGAGGTACGAACGCGGTGAAGATGAGGATCGCCTTCGGATTCGTGATCGCGACGACGAATTCCTTCCTCGCTATCCGCAGTGCCGGAACGGGTTCGGCGGTCTGCTCCCCCGGGGCCACCGTGGTCCGTTCACCGCGGAACGTCGACCACAGCAGCCGTCCGCCGATCCAGACGAGGTAGGCGACGCCCGCCCATTTGATCACCGTGAGTGCAAGTTCGGACGCCGCGAGGAGCTGCCCGAGCCCCGCCGCGACAGCCGCGATCAACACCGTGAACGCGGCCAATCGGCCTAACAGGCCGGCGAGCCCTTTCCACACACCCTGCGTCATGCCGTGGTGCAGGCCAAGCAGGTTGTTCGCCCCTGGCGTAAAAGCCACGAGCACCGCCGCACCGAAAAAGACCACCGCCCAAGTCATCGGCCACCTCCTCCCCCACCGTATCGGCCGGCGCGAGCGCGTTTAGCGGGCTAATCGCGCTCTTTGGGGCCGGGATCCGGCGGCGGCGCGAAGGCCGAATAGTCCGGCGGCGGCGCGGTCTGCGGCTCCGGCGGGAGCACCATGATCGAGATGCCGTCCTTCGGCGTGGGCATGTCGGCGAGACTCGGGTCGTCGGTCACCGGGATCGCGTCCTCCTCGACGCGGTGACTCATGACCGCCGCACCCACCGCGGCGACGGCGGCGGCCAGAAGCGCCCACATGCCCGCCTCGAGCGTTGTCGCCGATTCGATGTTCGGCGCGATGCCCACGCCGATGCCCAGCATCCCGATGGTCAGCACAGTCCCGGCGAGGAACACCGCAGCGCTGGTGGTCAACCACCGGTCGAGGGCACTCGGCGGCCGCAGGTAAGCCGCCCGGGCGCTGACGAGCAAGGCGGCCAACAGCACGGCCGCGGCGATCAGCAACGAGACACCGATCGGCGCCGACGACTGCTCGAACGGCTCTCCAGCTTGGATGAACTCAGACCCCCACGCGCTCTGCACCGTCACCAGCTCGAAGCTTCCGTCCCGGTCGAAGTCGGCTCGGTGCTCCGTGCGGAAGAGCGGGAAGAAACAGCCGACGAGGGTCAGGACCATGGCCAGCGCCGCCAGGCCCGCCGCGACCAGCCGGCGCGGCTCGGTCTTCTCGTATCGCTCCGAGATGCCCGAGGGACCTGCGGCGTCGGTGGAGCTTGTGGGGCCCGACACCGACACGACCGTCGGCGGGGCGTCCGGCTGCTGCTGGAAGGGCTGCGGATCCTGCCCTGAAGGTGTGTCCACCTCCCGATCCTTCCAGCCCGGCCCCCTGTCCGCCACGCTCGCCACCGCCGTGGCCGACCTGCGTTTCGCGGGCTAACTGCGATCTGGGGCGGGGGCGCTTGGGCGACCGAAGGATCGCGATTAGCCCGCGAAACGCAGGTGCGCGGCGGTGCTGGGGAGAAGGGGCCGGATGACGTTTAGCCCGCGAAAGTCGCTCTCGGCGCGGGGCGCCCGGCCGGCCGCCGGATCGCGATTAGCCCGCGAAACGCAGGTCGTCGCCGCCGGGGGCAGCGCAAGCGAAAGGCCCGCCGGGCGGAGCCGGGCGGGCCTTTCGGTGAAGCGAGCGAAGAAAGCTCAGAGCGTGGTGGCGGAGCCACCGGCGGCGGAGAGCTTCTCCTTGGCGGAGCCGGAGAAAGCGTCGGCGGTGACGTCCAGCTTGACGCCGTTCAGGTCACCGTTGCCGAGCACCTTCACGAGCTTGTTCTTGCGAACAAGACCCTTCGCGACGAGCTCCTCGTTGCCGACCTTGCCACCGTCCGGGAAGACGCGGGCGATGTCGCCCAGGTTCACCGGCTGGTACTCGGTACGGAAGCGGTTCTTGAAGCCGCGAAGCTTCGGGAGCCGCATGTGGATGGGCATCTGCCCACCCTCGAAACCGGCGGGCACGTTCTTCCGGGCCTTGGTGCCCTTGGTACCGCGACCGGCGGTCTTGCCCTTCGAGCCCTCACCACGGCCGACGCGGATCTTGTCGCGCTTCGCGCCCGGAGCCGGACGAAGGTGGTGGATCTTGATGGCAGTCATGCCTTGACCTCCTCGACCTCCACCAGGTGGCGGACCGTGTGGATGAGGCCGCGAACCTGGGGGGTGTCTTCACGCACGACGCTCTGGCGGATCTTGCGCAGCCCGAGGGTGCGCAGCGACTCGCGGTGAGCGTGCTTCGTGCCGATCTTGCTCTTGACCTGGGTCACCTTGAGCTGAGTCATGTCAGACCCCCTGGCCCGCACGCTGACGCAGCATCCGAGCCGGCGCGACGTCCTCGAGCGGGAGACCGCGGCGAGCCGCGACCTCTTCGGGACGCTGCAGACCCTTCAGGGCCGCCACGGTCGCGTGCACGATGTTGATCGCGTTGTCGGAGCCGAGCGACTTCGACAGCACGTCGTGGACACCCGCGCACTCCAGCACCGCGCGGACCGGACCACCGGCGATGACACCGGTACCGGCCGAGGCCGGACGCAGCAGCACGACACCGGCGGCTTCCTCACCCTGGATGGGGTGGGGAATGGTGCCACCGACGCGGGGAACGCGGAAGAAGTTCTTCTTCGCTTCCTCGACGCCCTTGGCGATGGCCGCGGGAACTTCCTTGGCCTTGCCGTAGCCGACGCCAACCTGACCATCGCCGTCACCGACGACGACGAGGGCGGTGAAGCTGAAGCGACGACCACCCTTGACGACCTTGGCGACGCGGTTGATCGTCACGACCTTCTCGAGGTGCGGGGTCTTTTCCTGGCCGGCCCCGCCACGGCCGCTGTCGCGCCGGTCCCGGCGGTCGCGACGGTCATTGCGGTCGTTGCCGCCCTGCCCGCCGGGTCCGCCCTGGCCGCCGCCGAATTGCCGTGTACGTCCCGGCATCAGGCTTTCCTTCCATTCACGAGCATCATCTGCATCAGAACTCCAACCCCGCCTCACGGGCAGCGTCGGCGAGAGCCGCGATGCGGCCGTGGTAGGCGTTGCCACCACGGTCGAACACCACGGTCGAGACACCGGCGTTCTTGGCGCGAGCGGCAAGAAGTTCCCCGACCTTGGCGGCCTTGGCCTTCTTGTCGCCGTCCAGCGCGCGAACGTCCGCCTCGAGGGTGGACGCCGACGCCAGGGTCTTGCCGACGAGGTCGTCGATCAGCTGCACGGCGATGTGCCGCGACGAACGCTTGACGACCAGACGCGGACGCTGGTCCGTGCCGTTGATCTTCTTGCGGAGCCGGAAGTGCCGACGGGCCTTCGCGACGCGGCGGCGGGTCGAGATGTCCTTGCCGACCGGCTTGCGCTTCGTAGTCGTGTCGCTCATGATCACTTACCCGTCTTTCCGACCTTGCGGCGGATCTTCTCACCCTCGTAGCGCAGGCCCTTGCCCTTGTACGGGTCCGGGCGGCGCAGCTTGCGGATGACCGCGGCGATCTGGCCGACCTTCTGCTTGTCGATGCCCGAGACCGAGAACCGGGTGGGGGTCTCGACCTTGAAGGTGATGCCTTCCGGGGCCTCGATCTTCACCGGGTGGCTGTAGCCGAGGGCGAACTCGAGGTCCGAGCCCTTGGCCTGCACGCGGTAACCGACGCCGTGGATTTCGAGCTTCTTCTCGTAGCCCTGGGTCACACCGACGACGAGGTTGTTGACCAGCGTCCGGGTGAGACCGTGCAGGGCACGGCTGGTGCGCTCCTCGTCGGGACGCTTCACCTGGAGCGTGCCGTCGGCCTGCTCCACGGTGATCGGCTCGGCGATGGTGTGCTCAAGGGTGCCCTTGGGCCCCTTGACCTTGATCTGCTGACCAGTGATGGTCACCTCGACCCCGGAGGGGACGGCGACCGGCAGCTTTCCAATGCGTGACATGTCTGTGCCCCCTTCCTTACCAGACGTAGGCGAGGACTTCGCCGCCCACGCTGTTGCGCTTGGCCTGACGATCGGTCTGGAGGCCGGACGACGTCGAGATGATCGCGACGCCGAGGCCACCGAGAACGTTCGGCAGTTCGGTCGATTTTGCGTAGACCCGCAGGCCGGGCTTGGACACGCGGCGGAGGCCGGCGATGCTGCGCTCACGGTTGGGGCCGTACTTCAGCTCCACGATGAGGTTCTTGTGCTTCTCGCCCGGCTCGTCGCGGTAGCCCGCGATGTAGCCCTCGCGCTTGAGGATCTCGGCGATGTTCGCCTTGATCTTCGAGTGGGGAAGCACGACCTCGTCGTGGTACGCCGAGTTCGCGTTACGCAGACGGGTCAAGAAGTCTGCGATGGGGTCGGTCATCGTCATGGTGACCTGTCAACCTTTCTCGCCCTGGTTCCCCACACTCTCTGTGGGGCCTGTGGCGAAGTGGGAGTTAAAAAAGACTCTTACCAGCTGGACTTGCGGACGCCGGGCAGCTCGCCCGCGTGTGCCATCTCGCGAAGGCAGATCCGGCAGAGCCCGAACTTGCGGAACACCGAGTGCGGGCGACCGCACCGCTGGCAACGCGTGTAACCGCGAACCTTGAACTTCGGCGTCTTCGCGGCCTTGTGGACCAGTGCTTTCTTGGCCATCGACTCAGTTCTCCTTGAACGGGAAGCCGAGCTTGCGAAGCAGCGCGCGGCCCTCGTCGTCGGTGTTGGCGGTGGTGACGACAGTGACGTCCATACCGCGCGGGCGGTCGATGGCGTCCGGGTCGATCTCGTGGAACATCGACTGCTCGTTGAGACCGAACGTGTAGTTGCCGTTGCCGTCGAACTGCTTCGGCGAAAGCCCGCGGAAGTCACGGATACGCGGCAGCGCGATGGTCAGCAGCCGGTCGAGGAACTCCCACATCCGGTCGCCGCGCAGCGTGACGCGCGCACCGATCGGCTGGCCCTCACGCAGCTTGAACTGCGCGATGGACTTGCGAGCCTTGCGAACCTCGGGCTTCTGCCCGGTGATCGCGGCCAGGTCGCGGATGGCGCCTTCGATCAGCTTGCTGTCACGGGCGGCGTCACCGACACCCATGTTCACGACGACCTTGACGACGCCCGGGATCTGGTGGACGTTCTCGAAGGAGAACTCCTGCTGGAGCTGTCCCTTGATCTCCTCGCGGTACCGCACCTTGAGGCGCGGAGCGATCTTCTCTGCGGTGGTCATGATCAGATGTCCTTACCGTTCCGGCGCGAGACCCGGACCTTCTTGCCGTCCTCGCCGATGCGGTAGCCCACCCGGGTCGGCTTGCCCTCGGAGTCGACGACCATCACGTTCGAGACGTGGATGGGCGCTTCCTGAGTGACGATGCCGCCGGACTGCGCGCCGCGCTGGGTCTGGGAGATCCGCGTGTGCTTCTTGATCCGGTTCACGCCCTCGACCAGCACGCGCTCGCGCTCGGGGTAGGCCTGGATGACCTTGCCCTTGGCACCCTTGTCCTTGCCGGCGATGACGACGACCGTGTCGCCCTTCTTCACCTTCATGCTCTACAACACCTCCGGCGCGAGCGAAATGATCTTCATGAACTTTCGGTCGCGCAGCTCGCGGCCCACCGGGCCGAAGATGCGGGTGCCACGGGGCTCATTGTCGTTCTTGATGAGCACAGCAGCGTTCTCGTCGAAGCGGATGTAAGAACCGTCCGGACGACGGCGCTCCTTGCGCGTGCGAACGATGACCGCCTTGACGACGTCACCCTTCTTCACGCCGGCAGCCGGCATGGCGTCCTTCACGGTGGCGACGATGATGTCGCCGATACCCGCGTAGCGCCGCCCCGAGCCGCCGAGAACGCGGATGCAAAGGATTTCCTTCGCGCCCGTGTTGTCGGCAACCCGCAGCCGCGACTCCTGCTGGATCACGTCAACTCCTGTATGTCGCGCTGGTTCTCGCTAACGCGAGCCTTGCGGAACTAAGGGACTCAAAAAGAGCCCTACTTACTTGGCCTTCTCCACGATCTGCACCAGACGCCAGCGCTTGGTCGCCGACAGCGGGCGGGTCTCCATCAGGGTGACCCGGTCGCCCACGCCCGCCTCGTTGTTCTCGTCGTGCACCTTGACCTTGCTGGTGCTGCGGAGAACCTTGGCGTAACGACGGTGCTTCTTGCGGTCTTCGAGCTCGACCACGATCGTCTTGTTCATCTTGTCCGAGACGACATAGCCCTCACGGACCTTACGGTCGTTGCGGCCGGCCGCCTCGGTGGGCTGCTCGCTCATGCGGCACCTTCACTCTCGGCGTCAGGGGAAACGGACAGGCCGAGTTCACGCTCGCGCATGACCGTGTAGATCCGCGCGATGTCCGTGCGGACGGTGCGCAGACGGCGGTTGTTGTCGAGCTGTCCGGTCGCCATCTGGAAGCGGAGGTTGAAGAGCTCCTCCTTGTATTCCTTCAGACGCAGAACGAGCTCTTCCGCGGTGAGCTCACGCAGCTCCGATGCCTGGGCAGCACCTGCCTTCGCCATCAGAACTCACCACCTTCACGGGTCACGATGCGGCACTTCATGGGCAGCTTGTGGATCGCGCGACGGAGCGCCTCACGGGCGGTCTCCTCGTTCGGGAACGAGATCTCGAACATCACGCGGCCCGGCTTCACGTTGGCGATCCACCACTCGGGCGAACCCTTACCGGAACCCATGCGGGTTTCCGCCGGCTTCTTGGTCAGCGGGCGGTCCGGGTAGATCGTCGTCCACACCTTGCCGCCACGCTTGATGTGACGCGTCATGGCGATACGAGCGGACTCGATCTGCCGGTTGGTCACGTAGCTGTGCTCAAGCGCCTGGATGCCGTACTCGCCGAAGCTCACCTTCGTACCGCCCTTGGCGGCACCGTGGCGCTTCGGGGAGTGCTGCTTCCGGTGCTTGACCCTGCGCGGGATGAGCACGTGTCAGCCCTCCGTCTTTTCTGCAGTCTCAGCAGCCGGGGCCTCGGTGGCCGCGGGGGTCGCGTCGTCGCTCTTGGCGGCGGCGGCAGCCCGGCCGGCTTCGGTCGAGGTCGGCGTCGTGCCCGACGCGCCGGAACGGCGCGGGCGGCTCGAAGTACC
>NZ_JACBXD010000120.1 GCF_013870525.1 Amycolatopsis pittospori | reverse complement strand
CTTCAACGTTGCGAAAGTGCCCTTCGCAACACCGTTTGCCCGTCAGAGCGCGCTGGGTACAGTTGGTCGTGAGTGGCGATTCGGGTTAGAACCCGAATCGCCACTCACGACCCCCGCACCCCCGCGCGACCGCACCTCAGCCGACGGTCAGCGTGATCTTCCCGCCCGCGTGACCGGTAAAGCTTTCCCGGTGCGCCTCGGCGACGTCGCCCAGCGCGTAGCTCGAACCCAGCTTCAGTTTCAGATCCCGCGCGACCAGATCCTCGAGCACCTCGGCGGTTTCCGAGCCCGAAGCCGAGAACCGCAGTCCCTGCGCGAAAGCCGCCGGGTCGGCGATGGTGACCAGCCGGTCGGGTGATCCGAGCAACTCGACGGAATCACCCAGTACGCCGAATCCGGCCGCGTCGAACACCGCGTCCACCCCTTCCGGCGCCACGGAACGGACCCGCGACACCCAGCCGTCGCCGTAGTGGACCGCGAGAGCGCCCAGCGCCTTCACCTCGTCGAGGGACGAGGCCCCGGCGAGTCCGATGACCGTGGCGCCGAGTGCGACCGCGGCCTGTGTCGCGATCCGGCCGACCTGGCCGCTCGCGCCGTGGATCACGACCGTTTCGCCCGGCTTGACCTCGAGTTCGCCCAGCACCCGCAACGCCGTTTCGCCGACGATGGGGAGCGAGGCGGCCTCGGCCCACGAAAGCCCGGAGGGCTTGTGGATGACGTTGGTGGCCAGCGCGAATTCCGCGTACGCCCCGGTGACGGACCAGCCGAAGACCTCGTCCCCGACGGCGAATCCCGCGCCTTCGCCGACCGCGTCCACCACTCCGGCCAGTTCGAGGCCGAGGATGTGCGGGAACTCCAGCGGCAGGACCTCCGCCATGGCACCGGATCGGATCTTCCAGTCGATCGGGTTGACGCCGGCCGCCTTGACCGCGACCCGCACCTGGCCCGGGCCGGGTTCCGGTAGCGGGACCTCGTCCAGGTGCAGGACGTCCGGTTCGCCGTACTGGGTGATGGTGATCGCTCGCATTTCCACTCCTATCGGATTTCTTCGCTGCGATCAGTCAACCGGCGGCCACACCCGGCCCGAACCGCTCGGACGAGCAGTGTTCGCTAGCCGGGAGAGCAGCGACCCCTCGCCGGATCGCGCCTACTGTGGAGTCATGGACGAGTGGTCGGATCCGCTGTACGTGCTGAGCCAGGTCGAGCACATGCTCGCCGCCCCGCGCCCCGAACTCCTGTCGCGGTTCTCCGCGACGGTCGCGGCCGTCCTGCCGCACCGGGCCGCCGCCATGGAGACCGGCGACTGCGCCCGTCTGCCGATCAAGGTCGACGGCGACCCGTCGATCACCGGCGCCGTCACCAGCGCGGAACTGCAGCGGCTCGCCACCCTCGGTGTCCCCGGCGAGGCCGTGGTGGTCGAGGAGCCGCTCGGTGGTGAGCGGCGGAAGCTGGCCGTGCTGACCTCGGCGCCGGCGATCGGCGAGGGAGCGGTCATCGCACTCGTGCTCCCCGAACCCGAACCTGGGGAGCGCGCGCTCGGGATCGCCGCCAAGCTGTGGGAGATCGTCAGTGTGAACGCCGCGCAGCGCGCGGCGGACCCCGAACCCGAACTCCTCGCGAGCAACCTCGCGGCCGCGACCGCGCGGGCGCAGACGATCACCGATCTGGGACAGACCCACGCGACCACGTTGGCGTCACTGCTCTCGGTGCTGAGGTCCCGCCACCTCGGCGACGCCGCCGCCCGGCAGACCGCGACCGACCTCGCGGCGGCCGCCCTGGTGGACCTGCGCGCGGTCGCCGATCGCGATCAGACGCTTTCGGCCGAGCCGGCGTCGTCGGCTTTCGCCGTCTTGTCCGGGCAGCTGGCGCCGTTCCTGCGCCACGACGAGGTGTCCGTCGACCTCGCCGGTCCCGGTGACGACCGCCCGCTTCCCCAGGACATCGCGCATACCGCGCGCACGGTCACCCGCGGGCTCGTCCTCGCCGCGGCACTGGAGCGCGGCAGCACCCGCGTCCGCGCGTCCTGGCAGATCGACGGCGAGGCGCTCCGGATCACCGTCCGCGACGACGGCTCGGACGTCGCCCGCGCCGTGCCCGCCAACGGCCTCACCGAACGGATCACCCCGCTGGGCGGCCGCTGGGAGGTCGACGCCGTCCCCGGCTGGGGCGCCACGATCACCGCGGTCCTTCCCCTGGGCGTCCAGGAAATGCCGGAACTCCGCCCGCTGGACAGGCTGAACTCACGCGAACTCGAGGTTCTCGCCGGGATCGCGCGCGGCAAGCGGAACCGGCAGATCGCCGAAGAACTCCAGTTGACCGAGCACACGGTGAAGTTCCACGTGCGGAAGATCCTCGGGAAGCTGGAGGTCACCTCACGCGGCGAAGCCGCCGTGCTGGCGCGGGAGCTGCGCCTGGAGTCCGTCACCGCTTGACCTCCAGCGCACTGGAGGTTGCACGCTCACCGTATGACGATCACTGGGGACAAGGCCGTGACCCGGCCGAAGGGCGTGCTGTGGACCCCGGAGCACCGGGTGACCACGATCGGGCTCCTGCTCATGGTCACGCTCATCGCGTTCGAGAGCATGGGTGTCGCCACCGCGATGCCGACGATGGTGGCCGACCTCGACGGCCTCGCGCTGTACGCCTGGCCCTTCACCACCTTCCTGGTCGCCAGCGTGGGCGCGACCGTCCTTTCCGGACGCCTCGGCGACCGCAAGGGCCCGGCGCCCGCGCTGCTGGCCGGTACCGCGCTGTTCGCCGCCGGGCTGCTGGTGGCGGGGCTCGCGCACGACATGCCGCTGCTCCTGCTCGGCCGGGGACTGCAGGGCTTCGGTTCCGGCCTGCTCCTGGTCTCGGTGTCCCTGCTGATCGCGCTCACCTTCAGCGACCGCGAACGCCCGGTGATCTACGCCGCCAACGCCGCCGCATGGGTGCTGCCCGCGGTCATCGGGCCCTCGGTCGCCGGAGTGGTCACCGTGAGCGTCGGCTGGCGCTGGGTGTTCCTCGGACTGATCCCGCTGACCGGCATCGGTCTCGCCCTGCTGGTCCTGGTCACGCGCAAGCTGCCCGGCCACGTGCCCGGCGAGTCCGCGAGCCGCGCCGGGGTGGTTCCCGCCGTGGTCGCCGCGCTCGGCGTCGCGGCGCTCACCTGGGCGGCGCAGCATCCGTCGTTGGCGGCGCTCGCCTACGGCGGCGCCGGACTCGTCGCCCTCGCGTACGCGCTCCGCAAACTCCTGCCCGCGGGCACCCTGACGTCGCGGCCGGGGTTGCCGACAGTGATCGCCTCCCGCGCGCTGATCGCCGGCGCGTACGCCGGGATGGAGGCGTATCTGCCGCTCACGATGACCGAGGTCCACGGCTACAGCCCCGCGCTCGCCGGACTGCCGCTGACGGTGACCGCGCTCGGCTGGTCGGCGGGGTCGATGCTGCAGGGACGGATGCTCGACTGGTCGCGGGAGGCGTCGCTACGGACCGGATTCGCGCTGGTCGCCGCCGGTCTGACGATCTTCGTCTTCGTGCCGCTGCCCGCGTTCCCGAGCTGGATGGCGTTCGTGGCGTCGGCCGTCGGCGGCGCCGGGATGGGGATCGCGATGCCCGCGATCTCGGTCCTGCTCCTGCGCTACTCGCCCGAGGCCGAACGCGGGTTCAACACCTCGGCGCTGCAGCTCGGCGACTGGGTCGGCTCGGCCCTGACCATCGGTTTGGGTGGCGTCCTGCTCGCCTCGCTGGCCTCGGCGAAGGAGCCTTCGGTCGCGATCTTGGTGCTTTCGGTGCTGCTGACCGGGCTCGCGCTCCTCGGGGTGCGGCTGACCGGCCGGTGGCCGTCGGATATGAGCGCCGCCACCCACTGAGCAGGGTGGGCTTGGTCACGGCCCGGAGCGGTCTACCCTGGTATGGCGATGACCTATCTCGACCACGCGGCGACGACCCCGATGTTGCCCGAAGCCGTAGCGGCGATGTCCGAGGCGCTGTCCACCGTGGGCAACGCCTCCGCGCTGCATTCCTCGGGGCGCCGGGCCCGCCGCCGGGTCGAAGAAGCCCGCGAGGTGATCGCCGAGGCACTGGGTGCCCGGCCGTCCGAGGTGATCTTCACCGGCGGCGGCACGGAGAGCGACAATCTCGCGGTCAAGGGCATCTTCTGGGCCCGTAACGACGAGGATCCGCGGCGCCGCCGGGTGCTGTGCAGCGCCGTCGAGCATCACGCCGTCCTCGATTCCGTCGAGTGGCTGGAGCAGCACGCGGGCGCCGAGATCGTCTGGGTCGAGGTCGACGAGGCTGGCCGCGTCCTGCCGGAGACGCTGCGCGAAGCCATCGGCGACAGCCCCGAGACGGTCGCGCTGGCCACCGTGATGTGGGCGAACAACGAGGTCGGCACGGTCAACCCGATCGCCGAGCTCGCCGCCGTCTGCGCCGAGTACGAGATCCCGCTGCACACCGACGCCGTCCAGGCCGTCGGCGCGGTGCCGGTCGACTTCGCCGAGAGCGGCGCGGCCGCGCTGACCCTGACGGCGCACAAGCTCGGCGGCCCGTACGGCATCGGGGCGCTGCTGCTCGGGCGCGACACCACGTGTGTCCCGGTGCTGCACGGTGGTGGCCAGGAGCGCAGCGTGCGATCGGGCACCCTCGACGTCCCCGCGGTGATCGCGTTCGCGACGGCCGTGAAGGCGACCGTCGAGGGCCGTGAGGAGTACGCCAAACGCGTCGCCGAACTGCGTGACGACCTGATCGAGGCCGTCCGGCGCGAGGTACCGGACGCCGTGCTCAACGGCGGCGAGGGCGAGCGCCTGCCGGGACACGCCCACTTCACCTTCCCCGGTTGCGCGGGTGACAGTCTGTTGATGCTCTTGGACGCCAAGGGCATCGAATGTTCCACTGGATCGGCGTGCACGGCGGGTGTCGCCCAGCCGAGCCACGTACTGCTGGCCATGGGTGCCGATCCGGCCGCCGCACGCGGGTCACTGCGGTTCTCGCTCGGGCATACCTCGGCGCCGGAAGACGTTGAAGCGGTTTCGAGGGAGATCGCGGGCGTCGTCGACAGGGCGAGGCAAGCGGGGCTCGCGGGAATGCGCAAGCAGACGCAGAAGCAAGAGGTGTGAGGGAAATGCGCGTACTGGCCGCGATGAGCGGGGGAGTGGACTCGGCGGTGGCCGCCGCGCGCGCCGTGGACGCCGGGCACGAGGTCGTCGGCGTGCACCTGGCGTTGTCGGCGAAGCCCGGCACGCTGCGCACCGGCTCCCGTGGTTGCTGCACGATCGAGGACTCGGGCGACGCGCGACGCGCGGCCGACATCCTCGGCATCCCCTTCTACATCTGGGACTTCGCCGAACGCTTCACCGAAGAGGTCATCGAGACCTTCGTCGGCGAGTACGCCGCCGGCCGTACGCCGAACCCGTGCGTCACCTGCAACGAGAAGATCAAGTTCGAAGCGTTGCTGGACAAGGCGATGGCGCTCGGCTTCGACGCCGTCGCCACCGGCCACTACGCTCGTCTGTCCGTTGTGGACGGTGTACCGGAACTGCGGCGCAGCGTCGACTCCGGCAAGGACCAGTCGTACGTCCTGGCCTCGCTCACCCCGGAACAGCTACGGCATTCGCTGTTCCCGCTGGGTGATTCGTGGAAGACCGACGTCCGCGCCGAGGCCGAGAGCCGCGGCCTGTCGGTGGCGAACAAGCCGGACAGCCACGACATCTGCTTCATCCCGGACGGGGACACCAAGAGCTTCCTGGAGAAGCGTCTCGGCCAGCGTCCGGGCCGGCTCGTCGACGCCGAGACCGGCGCTGTGCTCGGTGAGCACACCGGCGTGCACGGTTTCACCGTCGGTCAGCGCAAGGGGCTCGGCATCGAGGCGCCGGCGCCCGATGGACGCCCGCGTTACGTGCTTTCGCTGGAGCCGGTTTCGGGCACCGTGAAGGTCGGTTCCGCGCGGGACCTCGGCGTGAACGTGATCGAGGCCGACCGCCCGATCTGGCCGAGCGAACGCCCCCTGGACGGGCCCACCGAATGCGTCGTCCAGGTGCGCGCGCACGGCGGGATCGTCGAGGCCGTCGCCGAGGTTTCGGGTGACTCGGGCGACTCGGTGACCGTCCAGCTGCGGGAGCCGCTGACCGGCGTCGCTCCGGGCCAGGTCGTGGTCCTGTACCGCACCGACGCCACCGAAGGCGATCTCGTCCTCGGGAGCGCGAAGATCTCCGGCACCCGCTAGTCCCGCATTTAGTCCTCTGGATGCGGTCCTTGCGCGTGCAACTACCGCATCCAGAGGACTAAACGCTCGGGGGTCAGAACTTCAGTTTGAAGCCGGTGTGGCTCGCTTCGAAGCCGAGGCGTTCGTAGAACCGGTGCGCGTCCACGCGTTTGACGTCGGACGTGAGCTGGACGAGCGCGCAGCCCCGTCGCCGGGACTCGTCGATCGCCCACGCCATCAGCTCGCCGCCGAGTCCGGAACCGCGATGGCTCGCCCGCACCCGGACGGCTTCGATCTGCCCGCGCAGCGCGCCTTTCCGGGCCAGGCCCGGGATGATCGTCAGCTGCAGTGTGCCGACGGCCTCCCCGGCGTCGTCGGCGACGACCAGCAGCTGCGCGGGATCGGCGTCGATGTCCTCGAAGGCCTGGAGGTACGGCGTGAGGTCGTCGGCGGAGTCGCGAGTGCTGCCGATCTGGTCGTCGGCGAGCATGCCGACGATGGCCTCGACGTCTTCGCGGCGGGCGGGGCGGATGATCATGAGGCGTAGTGTCGCACTCCGTCGGTTTCGGTCGCGGTCAGTTTCCCTTGGGCCACCAGCAGATCCAGATGCGAACCGGTCTCGAGGACGGCGAGCATCTGATTGAACGGGTCCATCTCGGGAAGCTTCCGCTGCCTGCGCGTCCAGCCCAGCCGGACGGCGACCTCGTACGCCGTCGTGACGTCGCCGGTGATCTCCGCGCCCATCACCTCCAGCCGGTCGCGGTGGTGCTCCAGCAGTTCGTCCACGCGGGCGTGGACACTGTCGGTGACCCGGCCGTGCGCGGGGAGCATGCGCCGGTCGGGCATCTCGCGGACCAGGCGCAGCGAGTCGAGGTAGTCGCTCAGCGGCAGGTCGACCGGCACCGGCTGGAACCCGATCGACGGCGTGATGTGCGGCAGCACGTGGTCGCCGGAGAACAGCAGATTCGCCGCGTCGTCGACGAACACGACGTGTCCGGCGGTGTGACCCGGCGTGTGCACGATGTCGAACTCGCGGCCGGGCACGATCTCGCGCCTGCCGGGGGCGAGCCATTCGTCGGGCTGCTCCCAAAGATGCGCCTCGGTGTGCCGGACGTTGCCGAAGGCCTTCGCGAGTTCTTCCACCACGGGCACCGCGCCGCAGCGGTTGAGCAGATCGACCTGCGCCTCCATCGGGAAGCGATCCGGATCGCCCGAGCGCGTCAGCGAGGCCTCTTCCAGTTTCCCGAGACCGACCTTGCCGCCGAACTCGCGGCGCAGTTCCACGGCCAGCGTGTAGTGATCGCGGTGCACGTGGGTGATCAGGAATTCGTCGATGTCGCCGAGGTCGGCGCCGATCGCCTTGAGCCCACGCGAAAGCCGCTCGCGTGCCGACTCCAGCGCCCAGCCCGAATCGACCAGGACCAGGCGGGTCCCGTCGGTGACGACGTAGACGTTGACCGCGCGCAACGCGTCGTGGGGCAACGGCAGTGGGATCCGATGGACCCCCGGCGAAACCGTGTAGACGCCTGGCTCGGCCCAGTCCCGTTCGCCGTCTTCGGGCAACGGCTCCATGGTGTCCTCCGTCCCGGACGCACTCCAGCGTGACGCCCAGTTCTTCCACCTTGAGCCGCCGGAAGCCGAGTGTCCACTTGAGCGGGGTGAGACCCCGGTCACTCGCTCAGCGCGCATTTCGTCCTCTGGATGCGGTCCTTGCGCGTGCAACTACCGCATCCAGAGGACGAAATGCGGGAGTTCAGCCCTTGTCGTCCTGCTTCAGCGCGGTGTCGATGGTCAGCGCCGAGGCCACCACCATCGACGCCAGCGGGTCCCGCAGCGGACGGTGGATCTCGACGACGTAGTTGTCGGCCGTGGTGAACGCGGCCTTCACGAAACCGCCCCAGGTCTTGGTGATCCGCGCGATCTCGACGTCGTCGTGGTCCTTGATCACGAAGTTCCACGCCCGCCAGTTCTCCGCGAAGATCCCGCCGATCCGCCGTCCGTCGACCAGGAAGCCGAGCCGGATCTTGCCGAAGACGTTCTCCTGCACGATCTCGCCGATCGGGGAGTCGTCGGCCTTCGTCACCAGGAAGCGGGATTTGAACACCTTCGCGGGCCGCGTCACCTTCAGCACGGTGCTGTGGTTCGCGTCGCGGATCTCGAAGCGGTGGGTCAGGAACTGGTCGTAATTCGTGAACAGCCGGATGGCCTTCTTCAGGGTGCTCTGCCCGACCTGGACGACACCACCGAGGCGTTCGCCGTTCTGGTCGAACACCCCGAACTCGTTCGACATCTCGATGAGCTTCGCGCGCTGGTTCACCACCAGCACCGGTTCCGAGAACAAGGTCCCGCCGCCGGTGACCCCGCTCGCCCGGCCCTGGGTCCCCTTGGCCACCTGCGCCCGGATCCGGTTCGGGTCGTGGGCGCCCTCGATGTCCAGTTCGATCGCCTCGGCGTCGTGGGACGGCCGCGTGTTCGGCGTCCAGGCCTGTCCGTCCCACCACCGGTGGACCCGGGGGTTCTGCTGGTCGGGATACCAGCCGGCGGGCTGTGGAGAGCTCGTCATGGCAGGTCAGCGTAATGCGCTCGGGGGCCTCGCGGGCCCGCCGACGGCAATTGCGGCGAATGTCCGTGTCCTCCCTCGCCCCGCCGCCCCGCCGAGTGGGACCAAGGGGAGAATCCGGGTGTGAACGAACGACCTTGGCCTCTAGGCGCCGCCACCGCGATCGGTTCCATGCCCGGCACCGATCCGGTCGAGGCCGCTTCGATCGTGTTCGGCGAATTGCCCGAATTCCCGTATCTGCCGGAGCTTCCCGCGCGTGGTGTCGGCGCCGACATGATCGGCCGGACGGCGGGGCTGCTGGTCGACCTCGCCGTCGAGGTGGTGCCGAGCGGGTATCGGGTCGCCGCCCGTCCGGGCCACGAGCATCGCCGGGCCGTCGATCTGATGCGCTGGGATCTCGACGCCGTCGAGGAAGCCAGGGAGAAGGCGGGCGCCGTACCGCCGGCCTTCAAGGTTCAGGTCGCGGGGCCGTGGACGCTCGCCGCGAACGTCGAACTCCCGCGCGGGCACCGGATCCTCACCGACCGAGGCGCGCTGCGCGACTTCACCGCGTCGCTCCTGGACGGGTTGGCGGAGCACGTCGCGGAACTGAAGTCCCGGATCGGCGCGCCGGTGGTGATCCAGTTCGACGAGCCGTCGCTGCCCGCCGTCCTCGCCGGTGATCTCCCGACGGCGTCCGGCTACGGCACCGTTCCGGCCGTTCCCGCGCCGGAAGCGCGCGAACTGCTCTCGACGGTGATCTCCGGGGCGGAGCGCATCACCGGGCAGCCGGTCGCCGTGCACTGCTGCGCCGACAAGCCGCCGCTCTCCTTGCTGCGCGCGGCCGGAGCGGGCGCGATCGCGTTCGACTTCTCGGTGCTTAGGGGCGCTTCGCCCGCGCAGCTCGACGAAATCGGCGAAACCCTCGACGCCGGGACGACCCTGATGCTCGGGCTCGTCCCCACGACCGATCCGGGCGTGCCGGTGACCTTGCGCGATATCGTCGCCCCCGCCTTCAGCCTCGTCGACCGCCTCGGGTTCTCCCGCGAGTTCCTCGCCGAACGCGCCGTGCCGACGCCGGCCTGCGGCCTCGCGGGCGCCACCCCGGAGTGGATGCGCCGCGCGCTGAACCTCGGCCGCGAGGCGGGCAAGGCTTTCGCCGAACCGCCTGAAGGCTGGTGACCGGCGCGGTAGCGTGCCCGCATGCGTTTGTTCCGCCGTTCCCGTAAGTCTTCCGAGGACGTTCCCGACCCCCGCACCGCCTGGCCGGAGCAACCGGTCCCCGAGGACGCGGCCGCCGCGGCGGTGACGTTCTGGGAGGCGTGGTTCGCCCTCCTGCCGGAGGTCAGCGCCGCCCTCGGCGACCGTGAACCGCACCGCGTGGAACACGACCTCTGCACGATCGTCGAGGCGTTGCACCCGCGGCTGCACTTTTCCCTCGATCGTGGGCATCGCGCGATCTACTCGCTCGTGCTCACCGGTCAGGAGGATCCGGAACTGCGCCCGTACACCGACGCGTGGAAGGCCGCCGCGCCGCCGGAGGACGCGATCTGGGAGTACCACGACTCGGTGCCTCCGGTCCCCGACCCCAGCGAGGTCACCGTCAACCTCGGCGAGACCCGCATCGCGCTCGCCGACGTCCGGGTGACCGCGAAGGTGGACGAATCAGCCGGACGGGTGGACGTCACCGTCTTCCATCCCCTGATCGGGGAACTCCAGCCGGACACGCGGATGACGATGACCTTCCTGCCGCTGGACGCCACGCTGGGTGAGCGCGTCGCGGCCGAACGGCTGGGCCGGGTCGAGCTGGCGACCGAGGAACAGGAGGGTCGGCTGACCCTCCTGGAGCTTCGCGAAGTCGTCGCCCGACTCGACCCGCGGGCGTCCGGAATTGTCGGTACCCCCGACTAGGCTTACCCCCGTGAGCAGCGAACTTCCGGAAAACCCCGAGCCAATGCAGGACATCACCGAGGTCCCCGCCGAGGTCCGTGAACGGCACGCCGAACTGGCCGAGGAGATCCGCGGACACCAGTTCCGGTACTACGTGCTGGATTCACCCATCGTGTCCGACGGTCAGTTCGACACGCTGCTCAACGAACTCCAGGCCATCGAGGACGAGCATCCGGGGCTGGTCACCCCGGAGTCGCCGACGCAGAACGTCGGCGGCACCTTCTCGACCGAGTTCGTCGCGCACGATCATCTCGAGCGCATGCTCAGCCTGGACAACGTCTTCGACGCCGGGGAGTTCGAGACCTGGGTCGAGCGGGTCCAGAAGGAGATCGGCGCGACGAAGTACCTCGCCGAACTGAAGATCGACGGGCTCGCGATCAACCTGCTGTACGAGAACGGCAAGCTGACCCGCGCGCTGACCAGGGGCGACGGCCGCACCGGCGAGGACGTCACGCTCAACGTCCGCACGCTGGAGCAGGTGCCGGATCGGCTGACGGGCACCGACGAGTTCCCTGTGCCGGCGTTGGTCGAGGTCCGCGGTGAGGTGTTCTTCCGCGTCGAGGACTTCCTGGCGCTCAACGCGAAGATGGTCGAGGCGGGCAAAGACCCGTACGCGAACCCGCGCAACACCGCCGCGGGATCGTTGCGGCAGAAGGATCCGAAGATCACGAAGTCCCGCAATCTGCGGCTGATCTGCCACGGTCTCGGGAAACGTGAAGGGTTCGAGCCGAAGCGTCAGTCCGAGGCGTACGACGCGCTCGCCGCTTGGGGCCTGCCCGTTTCGCCGCACAGCAAGGTGCTGACGTCGGGCAAGGAACTGCTGGACCACATCACGTACTGGGGCGAACACCGCCACGACGCCGAGCACGAGATCGACGGCGTGGTCATCAAGGTCGACGAGGTCGCGCTGCAGCGGCGTCTCGGCACGACCTCGCGTGCGCCGCGCTGGGCGATCGCCTACAAGTACCCGCCGGAAGAGGCGATCACCACCCTGCTGGACATCCAGGTCAACGTCGGCCGCACCGGACGGGTCACGCCGTTCGCGGTGATGGAGCCGGTGAAGGTCGCCGGCTCGACGGTGGCCATGGCGACACTGCACAACCAGGAAGAGGTCAAACGCAAGGGTGTGCTGATCGGGGACAAGGTGGTGATCCGCAAGGCGGGCGACGTCATCCCCGAGGTGCTCGGCCCGGTCGCCGACGCGCGCACGGGTGAGGAACGCGAGTTCGTCATGCCGTTGCGCTGCCCCAACTGCGACACCGAACTGGCGTACCAGAAGGAGGGCGACATCGACATCCGTTGCCCGAACGCCCAGTTCTGCCCGGCGCAACGGCGGGAGCGGCTGTTCCACCTGGCGAGCCGGAACGTCTTCGACATCGAGGTGGTCGGGTACGAGGCGGCGGTGGCGCTGCTGGACGCCGGTGTCGTGCACGACGAAGGCGACATCTTCGATCTGGACGAGGAGAAGCTGCTCGAAGTCGAGCTGTTCCGCACCAAGGCGGGGGAGCTGTCGGCCAACGGGCGCAAACTGCTGGACAACCTGGAGATCGTCAAGGACCGTCCACTGTGGAAGGTCATCGTCGGGCTCTCGATCCGGCACGTCGGCCCGACGGCGGCGCAGGCGCTCGCGCGGGAATTCGGTTCACTGGAACGAATCGAGAACGCCTCCGAGGAGGAACTCGCCAGCGTCGACGGCGTCGGCCCGACCATCGTGCGAGCCGCGAAGGAATGGTTCGAGGTCGAGTGGCACCGCGAGATCATCGAGAAGTGGCGTGCGGCGGGCGTGCGGATGGAGGAGGAGCGCGACGAGTCGATCCCGCGCAACCTCGAAGGTCTGTCGATCGTCGTCACCGGTTCCCTGAACGACTACTCCCGCGACGAGGCCAAGGAATTCATCATGGCCCGTGGCGGCAAGGCGGCCGGTTCGGTGTCGAAGAAGACGGCGTTCGTCGTGGTCGGGGACGCACCGGGGACGAAGTACGACAAGGCCGTCCAGCTGAAGGTGCCGGTGCTCGACGAGAACGGTTTCCGGGTGCTGCTGGAGAGCGGCCCCGAGGCCGCCGCCGAACTCGCGCTGCCGACGGACGAAGAGGAGAGCGATGAGTGACCTGCGGATCCGCCCCGCCCGCCCCGGCGAGTTGAAGGAGATCGGCGAGCTCACCCTGGCCGCGTACTCGGCGGAACGCGGGCTCGTCGAGGGAGTGGGGTACGCCGCCGAACTCCTCGACGCCGGCCGTCGTGCAGAGCAGGCCGAACTCCTGGTCGCGGAGGACGGTGACGGCACGCTCGTCGGCACCGTCACCATCGCGCGGCCAGGGACCCCCTTCGCCGAGCTGTCGCGGGAGGGCGAACTGGAGTTCCGGATGCTCGGCGTCCTCCCGTCGGCCACCGGCCGGGGTATCGGCGAGGCGCTGACCAGGGCCGTCATCGACCGGGCGCGGGAACTGGACGCGGCGCGGGTCGTGCTGTGCAGTCTGAGCACGATGCTGCGGGCGCACCGGCTGTACGAGCGGCTCGGGTTCGTGCGGCTACCGGAACGCGACTGGGAGCCGCACCCGGGTGTCGACCTCATCGCCTATCGCCTGGACCTCTGATACACCTTATTGGTGTATTGTTGGTGTATGAGCCGGACGAACATCGACATCGATGACGATCTTGTCGCCACCGTGATGCAGCGCTACGGTTTCACGACCAAGAAGGACGCGGTGGACTTCGCGTTGCGGAAAGCGGCCCCAGTGATCACCACGGCGGACATCCTGTCGTTGGAAGGCATCGGCTGGGATGCGGATCTGGACGAGATGCGTGACGACTCCCCGGAACGTAAGTGGCGCGATGCCTCCTGAACAACGTTGCTTGATCGACAGTTCGGTGTGGATCGATTTTCTCCGCAAGCGCGCCACGCGTGCGCGGGATCTGGTGATCGAGTTGGCCGCACAACCGAAGATGATCGTGACATCCGAGCCCATCGTGATGGAGTTGCTCGCGGGTGTGAGCGCCGAGGCGTTCCCTCGGCTCGAGAGAACTCTCGCCGGTTTTGTGAACCTGGGCGTCGATCCCGCGATCGACTTCAGGGGCGCGGCGGAAATCTCGCGGGCCGTCCGGGCGAGCGGGCACAAGGTGCGATCGTCGATGGACTGCCTCATCGCCGCGGTGGCGGTGCGGCACAAGGCCGTGCTGATCCACAAGGACGTCGACTACGTGCGTATCGCCGAAGTCATCCCGGATCTCCGGGCGGAGGCGATCTTCGACGCGTGACGAAGGGTCAGCTGTCCAGCACGACGGCGACGATGCCCGCGAAGTGAGCCAGCCGGGCCACCTCGGCGGCCCGGAAGTTCGGCCCGCCCGGCCGGGCGACCAGCAGCGCCTTCCCGGGCTTCCCCAGCGGGGTGGCCGCGAGTTCGGTGCCCAGTTCCTTCCACGTCTCCGGGATCCACGCTTCCTCGGCGTCGAGGATGGTGGCGCGTTCCAGCGGCAGCCACGGAAGATCGGTGATCGGCGTCTCGGGAGCCGCGTTGGACGACGCGAGCCGCAGCGCACCGGATTCCGAATGCTCGACGACGACGGCCCAGCCGGCCCGGATGATCCGCGGCACACCCTCGGCGAGGATCTCCAGCCCCGAAGCGGGCTTCGCGGCGATCTCCTCGACCAGTTCGAGTTCGCGGTGCGTGTCGAGCACGCCGGCGTACGGGCGGACGGCGTCGACCTCGACACCGTCGACGCTTTCGGCGGCGGTGATCAGCGCGTCCGGCAGCCTGCCGGAGGGGATCTCGACGACGAGGTCGTCGACGGCGACACCGCCGCCGCGTTCGACCACGTCCACGCTCAGGATGTCGGCGCCGACGGTGCCGAGCGCGGTGGCGACCGCGCCGAGGGTCCCCGGGGTGTCCGGTAATTGGACCCGGATCAGGAACGACACACGCGCCCCTCTCGCCTCAGGCGTTCCAGCCTCGCCGTGGAACGCGCTACGCCGGGCGCCGATTGTGACAGACCGGACGGTGTAATGGGGCCCGCCATCCGGTCTGCGGGATAACGAACCAGGCACTCCTTACCCGGAGTGCCCTACCCCGAGCACGAGTGCAGGCCGCGGCGTAACCCAGTCGAGTTCGCCGACACCGCCACCATAGACTTGCAGCTTCCGACAGAACCCGCACAGCACACCCCGGGAGTCACCCGCGTGCCCAACATTTCCCGCGACGAGGTCGCACACCTCGCCAAGCTCGCCAGGCTTGCCGTCACGGAGGAGGAGCTGGACGTCTTCGCAGGCCAGCTCGACCAGATCCTGGACTCGGTGGCCAAGGTGAGCGAGGTGGCGGGCGAGGACGTCCCGCCCACGTCGCACGCCGTACCGCTGACCAACGTGTTCCGTGAGGACACGGTCCGACAGGGGCTGACCCAGCAGCAGGCGCTGGCCGGTGCGCCGGCCAGTGAAGAGGGTCGTTTCCGGGTACCGCGGATTCTGGGAGAAGAGCAGTGACCGAACTCATCAAACTCACCGCCGCCGAACTGGCGGAGAAGATCCAGGCCCGTGAGGTCTCGGCCGTCGAGGTCACCCAGGCCCACCTGGACCGGATCGCCGAGGTCGACGACCACATCCACGCGTTCCTGCACGTGGACACCGAGGGCGCGCTCGACGCGGCCCGCGCGGTGGACGCCGACGTCGCCGAGGGCAAGGCCCCGAAGTCGTCGCTCGCCGGGGTGCCGCTGGCGCTCAAGGACGTGCTGACCACCAAGGGCATCCCCACCACGGTCGGTTCGAAGACCCTGGAGAACTGGATCCCGCCGTACGACGCCACCGTGACGCGCAAGCTGCGCGAGGCCGGTGTCGTGGTGCTCGGCAAGACCAACATGGACGAGTTCGCGATGGGCTCCTCCACGGAGAACTCCGCGTTCGGCCCGACGCACAACCCGTGGGACCACGCCCGCATCCCGGGTGGTTCCGGTGGTGGCTCCTCGGCGTCCATCGCGGCTTTCGAGGCCGCGATCGCGATCGGCACCGACACCGGTGGTTCGATCCGCCAGCCCGGCGCGGTCACCGGAACCGTCGGCGTGAAGCCGACGTACGGCGGCGTGTCCCGCTACGGCCTCGTCGCCTTCTCGTCGTCGCTCGACCAGGCCGGTCCCTGCGCGCGGACGGTGCTCGACGCCGCCCTGCTGCACGAGGTCATCGCCGGGTACGACCCGATGGACTCGACCTCGATCGACGCGCCGGTCCCGCCGGTGGTCGCCGCGGCCCGCCAGGGTCTGACCGGTGACCTCAAGGGCGTCCGCGTCGGCGTGGTGAAGGAATTCGCCGGTGACGGCTACCAGCCCGGTGTCCTGCGGTCCTTCGAAGCCGCTGTCGAGCAGCTGCGCGCGCTCGGTGCCGAGGTCGTCGAGGTCTCGTGCCCGAACTTCACCTACGCGCTGCCCGCCTACTACCTGATCGCTCCGAGCGAGTGCTCGTCGAACCTCGCCCGGTTCGACGCCATGCGCTACGGCCTGCGCGTGTCCGACGACGGCGCGCACAGCGCCGAAGAGGTCATGTCGCTCACCCGTGAAAAGGGCTTCGGCGCCGAGGTCAAGCGGCGCATCATGCTCGGCACCTACGCGCTGTCCTCGGGTTACTACGACGCCTACTACGGCTCGGCGCAGAAGGTCCGCACGCTCATCACGCGCGACTTCGAAGCCGCGTACGAGAAGGTGGACGTGCTGGTCTCGCCGACCACGCCGACGACGGCGTTCAAGATCGGCGAACGCGTCGACGACCCGATGGCGATGTACCTCGCCGACCTGTGCACCATCCCGTCGAACCTCGCGGGCAACGCCGCGATGAGCGTCCCGAGTGGACTGTCGCACGAGGACGGCCTGCCGGTCGGCCTGCAGATCATGGCCCCCGCGATGGCCGATGACAGGCTGTACCGCGTCGGCGCCGCCTACGAGGTCGCGCGGGACGCCGCCAACGGCGGTTCGCTGGTGCACCAGGTTCCGGAGCTGGGAGGCAAAAGCCTGTGACCCGCGACGACGCACTCTTTTCCGCGGAGGAGCTATGACTACAGTGGTGGAACTCATGGACTACGCCGACGTCATCGAGCGGTTCGACCCGGTGCTGGGCCTCGAGGTGCACGTCGAGCTGAACACGAACACCAAGATGTTCTGCGGCTGCGCCAACGAGTTCGGCGGCGAGCCGAACACCAAGGTGTGCCCGACCTGTCTCGGCCTGCCCGGCGCGCTGCCGGTCGTGAACGCCAAGGCGATCGAGGGCGCGATCCGCATCGGCCTCGCGCTCAACTGCGAGATCGCCGAATGGTGCCGGTTCGCCCGGAAGAACTACTTCTACCCGGACATGCCGAAGAACTTCCAGACCTCGCAGTACGACGAGCCGATCGCCTTCAACGGCTACCTCGACGTCACTCTGGACGACGGTGAGGTCGTGCGCGTGGAGATCGAGCGCGCGCATATGGAGGAGGACACCGGTAAGTCGCTCCATGTGGGCGGTGCCACCGGTCGCATCCACGGCGCCGAGCACTCGCTGCTCGACTACAACCGCGCCGGCGTGCCGCTGATCGAGATCGTCACCAAGACGATCGAGCACACCGGCGAGCGTGCTCCGGAGGTCGCCCGGGCGTACGTGAGCGCGCTGCGGGATCTGCTGAGCGCGCTGGACGTCTCCGACGTCCGCATGGACCAGGGTTCCCTGCGCTGCGACGCGAACGTGTCGCTGATGGCCAAGGACGCCACCGAGTTCGGTACGCGTACCGAGACGAAGAACGTCAACTCGCTGCGCAGTGTCGAGCGCGCCGTGCGCTACGAGATGACCCGCCAGGCGGCGATCCTCGCCGAAGGCGGCTCGATCAAGCAGGAGACGCGGCACTTCCAGGAGGCCGACGGCACCACGTCGCCCGGCCGCACCAAGGAGACCGCCGAGGACTACCGGTACTTCCCGGAGCCCGACCTGGTCCCGATCGCGCCGACCCGCGAATGGGTCGAGGAGCTGCGCAAGACGCTGCCGGAGATGCCCGCGGAACGCCGCAAGCGCATCCAGCGCGAGTGGAGCCTGACCGACGAGGCGCTGCGCGACCTGCTCAACGTCGGCGCCGTCGACCTGGTCGCCGCGACCGTCGAGGCGGGCGCGACGCCGGACGAGGCCCGTAGCTGGTGGGTCAACACGCTGGCGCAGGAGGCCAACTCCCGCGAGATCGAACTGGCCGAGCTGGCGATCACCCCGGCGCAGCTGGCCGAGGTCATCGGGCTGGTCAAGTCGGGTGAGCTGACCAACAAGCTGGCCAAGGAGGTCGTGCAAGGCGTCCTGGCCGGCGAGGGTTCGCCGTCCGAGGTCGTCGAGAAGCGCGGCCTGAAGGTCGTCTCCGACGATTCCGCGCTCATCGCGGCCGTCGACGAGGCACTCGCCGCGCAGCCGGACGTCGCCGAGAAGATCCGCGGTGGCAAGGTGGCCGCGGCCGGGGCGATCGTCGGCGCGGTCATGAAGGCCACCAAGGGTCAGGCCGACGCCAAGCGCGTGCGTGAACTGATCGTCGAGCGAGTCGGAGCCTGAGCTCGCTGTGTCGGTTTCGAAGAAGGTCACCTGGCGTGAGTGGCTCGGCCTCGCGGCCGGGCTGCTCGCGCTGGTGGCCTTGTTCCTGCCGTGGACGACGCTGACCGCGTCGAGCCCGGAGATCGAGGACGTGCTGACGACGTTGCCCGCCAACGACGTCACGCGTACTGCCTGGGGCTCGGGTTTCCTCGCCTGGGCGCCGCTCTTCCTGCTCTTCCTGCCCGGCCTCGCCGTCGTGCTGTTCGGCCGCGTCGACGCCGTCCGCCGTGCGGGCCTGCCGCATCTGTGGCTGATGGCGGCCATCGGCGCACTGCTGCTGATGATGCTCGGCTGGGTCACCCTCGACTGGCAGTTCGACGCCGACCAGCGCGGGATCTTCTCCGCCGCCGGTATCGAGATCGGGACCGGCCTCGGCCGCTACCTCGGCCTGCTGGCCGCCGTGGTCTCCGCCGTCGTCGCGTTCTTCGACGTCCGGATCCTGCGCGCCGAGACCCGCACCCGTCGCTGACACCCCTTCGCATTTAGTCCTCTAAATGCGAAAGGGTTGTGCCGGGGGTCGCCGATGGTGCCTGGGACCGCGCCGAGCATTACCTGAAGGCACACGGATTCTGAGGAGGCCTCGTGTTCGGTATCGGCCTTTCCCACCTGCGCGCCTACGAATGGGAGGCGGCGGACGGGGTGTGCGGCGGCAGCCCGCATCTGCACCTCGCCTGCACCGAGGCGTACGTCGTCACCGGCGGACAGGGCGCGGTGCAGACCCTCGGCCTCGACGGCTACCACGAAACCGATCTCGAAGCCGGTGTCGTCGCCTGGTTCGCGCCCGGCACGGTGCACCGGATGATCCAGCGCGGCGGGCTGCGGATCACCGTCCTCATGCAGAACAGCGGCCTGCCCGAGGCCGGCGACGCGGTGTTC
>NZ_JACBXD010000012.1 GCF_013870525.1 Amycolatopsis pittospori | reverse complement strand
CTTCAACGTTGCGAAAGTGGCTTTCGCAACACCCCGCCACGCCGCCGTTCAGCTCGACACGCCAAGAGCCCTTCGGCTCCTTTGGAGACGCTTAGCCGACCAGGCCGATGGCTGCTCGGATCGCGACGACGAACCGCTCGGGCCGGTATCGCTCGGGATCGGTGAGCACGAGCCGTGCGGCCATCTCGAAGAGCGCGGTCACCGTATGGGCGACGATCTCCGGATCGAGTTCCGGCGGGGCGTCGATGGCGTCGAGGAGCCAGCGCGCCAAGGATTCCGCCCGGTCGAGCGCGATACCGCGGGCGGCCTCACGGGCGGCGTGGAACTCGGCGGGCATGTCGGCCATCGGCATGACGACGCAGTACCAGCGGTCGGGGGTGCTCTGGACGGCGCCGAGGAAGTCGGCGAGGGTCCGTGCGATGAACTCGGGGGCGTCGTCGGTGAGGAATCGGCCCGGGTTGCCGGGCAAGACCTCCAATAACTGCTGGAGCGCGGCCTCCTGCTCGCGCCGGAGGAGTGCGGCGAGCAGTTCGTTCCGGCTGCGGAACTGGCCGTAGACCACGGGTTTGGTCACTCCGGCCTGTTCGGCGACGGCGTCCATGGTCGTGGCGTTGTGGCCTTGGGTCACGACCAGATGCAGCGCCGCGTCGAGCACCTGGGTGCGGCGCTGTTCGGCGGGGACGCGTGCGGCGTAGGTGCGGCGCTTCCGCGTGGTCGTCAACGGCCCTCCCGATTTCACCCCTGGACAAAGTTACTCTAGCGTAGGATATTGCTACGCGTCAGTAGTAATTGTGAGACGGGAGACCGCCGTGGGAACGAGGCAGGCGAGCGAACTGCTGGTGCACCCGCACCGCTACGACCCGGAACGGTTCGACGCCGAGACCAGGCGGCTGCTGCGGGCGACGATCGACTGGTTCGAGTCGCGAGGCAAGCGCAAGCTGGTCGCCGACTACCACGCCAAGACCTTCTACCAGGACTTCCTGGACTTCGTCGCCGACGAGGCGATCTTCTCCACCTTCCTCACCCCGGCCCGCGATGCGGCTGGGAACCCGGGACGCCGTTGGGACACCGCGCGAGTGGCGGCGATGTCGGAGATCCTCGGGTTCTACGGCCTGAGCTACTGGTACGCCTGGCAGGTCACCGTGCTCGGCCTCGGTCCGGTGTGGCAGAGCGACAACGCCACTGCGAGGGCTCGGGCGGCACAGGCGCTGGAAGCGGGCGGGGTGGCCGCGTTCGGACTGTCCGAAAAGGAGCATGGCGCCGATATCTACTCGTCGGACCTCGTGCTGACCCCCGACGGTAAGGGCGGTTACCGCGCGAACGGTTCGAAGTACTACATCGGCAACGGAAACTGCGCGCGGACCGTGTCGGTCTTCGGCCGCATCGACGGTGTCGAAGGCCCGGACCAGTACGTGTTCTTCTACGCGGACTCCGAGCACCCGAACTACCACGTGGTGAAGAACGTCGTGCCGTCGCAGATGTACGTCGCCGAGTTCCGCCTCGACGACTACCCGGTGTCCGAAGAGGACATCCTGCAGACCGGCGAGGCCGCGTTCTCCGCCGCGCTGAACACGGTCAACATCGGCAAGTTCAACCTGTGCTTCGGCGGCATCGGACTGTCCACCCATGCCCTCTACGAGGCGATCACGCACGCGCACAACCGGATCCTGTACGGCGCGCCGGTCACGAACTTCCCGCACGTCCGGACCGGATTCGTCGACGCGTACGCCCGTCTGATCGCGATGAAGCTCTTCTCCGACCGCGCCGTGGACTACTTCCGCTCCGCGAGTCCCGAGGATCGCCGGTACCTGCTCTACAACCCGGTCACCAAGATGAAGGTCACCACTGAGGCCGAGAAGGTCGTGGCACTGCTCGGCGACATCGTCGCGGCGAAGGGGTTCGAGGTCGAGGGGTATCTGCCGCTCGCGAAGACCGACGTCACCGGGCTGCCCAAGCTGGAGGGGACCGTCGCGGTCAATCTCGCGCTGATCGGCAAGTTCATGCCGGCCTATCTGTTCGACCCGCGCGAATACCCGCCGGTCCCGACGCGCACCGATGCCGCCGACGACGAGTTCCTGTTCCGGCAGGGGCCCGCGCGCGGTCTGGGCAAGATCCGCTTCCACGACTGGCGCGCCACCTACGGACGTTTCGCGAAGGTGCCCAACGTCGCGCGGTTCACCGAGCAGGCCGAGGCCTTCGCCGAACTCATGCGCACGGCGCCGCCGGACGCGGACCAGCAGGGCGACCTCGACCTGACGCTCGCCTTCGGCGAGCTGTTCACGCTGATCGTGTACGGACAGCTGGTCCTCGAACAGGCGGAGATCACCGGACTGGACGACGACGTCCTCGGCGCGGTGTTCGGCGTCCTGATCCGGGACTTCTCCGGTCTCGCCGTCGCCCTGCACGGCAAACGCGGGAGCGCCGATGCGCAGCGAACCTGGGCGGTCTCGGCACTACGCGCGCCGGTCGTCGACGTCGAGGCGTTCGAACGCGTCTGGTCGCAGGTGGTCGCCCTGTCCGGCGCTTACGCGATGAAACCCTGAAGGAGTCGAAGATGACACGCGTGGAACCGATGCAGGACTACGGGTTCTTCGGGCCGGGTTCGGTCACCTGGAAGGTGTGGGGCCACGTCACGGCCGCCGTCACCGGGCTGCAGCGATCCGTCGTGGTGGAGGAACTCGACCCCGCCCTGATCGCCGCCGTCGACAAGACGGGCGCCAACTACGCGCGGCCTCGCACCCGCTACGACCGCACGGTCCGCTACTTCGCGATGGTGGCGTTCGCCGACAGCCGGAAGGTGTCGCAGGCCGCGGACGTCCTGGTGAAGGTGCATGCCAAGGCGATCGGTGTCGAGCCGGTCAGCGGCAACCACTACGACGCGAACGATCCGCACTCCCAGCTGTGGATCCTGCTCACCGGCTGGCATTCGGTGCTCAAGGCCTACGAGCTCTACGGCGGCGGCAAGCTCACCGTCGCCGAAGAGAACCGGTACTGGGAGGAATGCGCCGTCGCCGCCGAGTTCCAGACCTGCGATCCGGCGGACGTGCCTCGTACTCGCGACGGCGTCCGTGAGTACTTCGAGCGGATGCGTCCGCGGCTCGCGGTCAGCGAAGCGGCCCGCAAGATGATGGATCACCTGCTGACGGCGAAGGTCGTGCTCCCGCCGGCGCCGAAGTGGCAGGCTCCAGCACTCTGGATCGTGAACTGGTTCCTGCGTGCCGGGACGATCGCGACCATGCCGCGCTGGATGCGGAAGCTGAGCGGCTTCACCCAACCGCGGATCGTAGACCTGCTGATCCGGCCGTTCCTGAAGCTGGGTTACGGCCTCGTCGACGGCAACCCGCGGCTGAAACTGGCCGTCGCGCGGCTGCTCGCGCCGTCGGCGGTGCCGGTCATCGCGCCGTACGTCCTCGGTGTCCCGCCGGTGTCGGAGGAGGTCCTGACCCCGGCGGAGGCACGGCGGCGTTACGGCTTCGACAAACCCGCCGACGCTCACCGCGACATCCGCGCGAAGCAGCACCAGCGGGTGTTCGGCGACGGCCAGGCGCCCAGCGAGGAAGGGCTGATCGAGTCGCAGGCGATGCTCGGTTCACTGTCCTGAGTGGTCAGTTCCTCGGCATGACGCAGAGTTCCCGGGACTGCCCCGACTCGAAGTCGTAGACGACGGGATTCCCGTACTCGTAGCCGGGGACGGAGTTGCAGTCGGAACCGGTACCCGACGCGAGCTGGGCGATCACCGAGTAGTTGGCGGCACTGTCCGAACAGTGGACCCGGACGGCGCTGCCGCTGAACGCGCCGTTGCTCCCGGCGTCCTCGTCGGCGGAGATGCAGTCACCGGCCTGCGCCGAGAAGGGATCGGGGTCGACGGCGGGGACGGGGGCGCCGCCGTCGGTGGCGAGCGCCACGGTCACCGCGATCGCGCCGACGGCGACGACGAGCGAGGCGGCCGCGATACCGAAGATCAGGCCCGTATTCGGGGTCTTCTTCGGCGGCATGACGGGATGCTGGTGCCAGATCGGGGCTTGCTGCTGGGGGAAGGTCACCGCACCAGGATCGACGGCGGCGATGAAATTTGGATGACACGCTTCACTTGCGGGCCACGAGCCGTTCCACCAGGCCGAGTTTGAACCGCTCGCGCTGTTCGACGGTGAGGCCGAGGGCGGCGATCCTGGTCAGCGGGCGCCGCAGGAAATGTTCGCCCGCCATCGGCACCGTGACCTTCTCCGTGAGCCATTGCAGGCCGCGGACGACGCGGGACGTGCTCGCGACGTGGTCCAGCAGGATCAGCCGTCCACCCGGACGGAGGACGCGGGCCATTTCCGCGAGCGCCTTGCCGTCGTCCGGGATGGCGCAGAGGCCGAGGGTGCAGACCACGGTGTCGAACGACTCGGCGTCGAAGGGCAGGTCGTGGGCGTTTCCCCGCCGCAGGGTCACCGGGTGGCCGAGGGTCGTGGCTCGTTCGCGGGCGATGTCCAGCATGCCGTCACTGAGGTCGATGCCGGTGAGGGTGACTTCCGCGGGATAGAGCGCCAGGTTCAGGCCGGTGCCGACGGCGACCTCGAGGACGTCGCCCGTGGCCTGACCGCAGGCCCATGCCCGGGAATCGCCGAAGAGCTTCCGGTCGAGGAACTGCATCTCCCGGTCGTAGTTCTGGGATTTGCCGTCCCAGTACCGGTTCCACCGCGCGGGCCGGGTCATGGCGCTCCTTTCAGCAGCAGTGCTCGCCGCGCCAGGCTTCGCGGCCTTCCTTGACCGCGACGGCGGCGATGACGAGTGCGACCAGCGGATCGGCCCAATACCACCCGAAGAGGCTGTTGAGCAGCAACCCGACGAGCAGCACACCGGACAGGTAGGTGCAGAGCAAGGTCTGTTTGGAGTCCGCGACGGCGCTCGCGGAGCCGAGTTCGCGGCCGGCGCGACGCTGGGCGTGCGAGAGGAACGGCATCACCAGCAGGGAGACCGCCGCCAGCACGATGCCGACCGTCGAGTGCTCGGCGGGATCGGCGCCGAACAGCGTCCGCACGGATTCCACGGCCACGTAGGCGGCCAGGGCGAAGAACGAGACCGCGATGACCTTCAGTGCGGTGCGCTCGCGAGCTTCGGGGTCCTTGCCCGAGAACTGCCACGCGACAGCGGTGGCGGAGGCGACCTCGATGACCGAGTCCAGACCGAAGCCGATCAGCGCTGTCGACGACGCGATCGTGCCGGCAGTGAGGGCGATGATCGCTTCGATGACGTTGTAGGTGATGGTCGCGGCGACCAGCAGCCGGACCCGGCGCGCCAGCACGGCCCGGCGATCGGGAGCGACGGTGTCGACAGAGGACACGGCGCAGCAGCCGTCCGTGCAGGTATCGCTCATCGGATCACCTCGACGGCAGGCGCGTCGTCCACACAGGGCTCCTCGGTGTCGACGGCGAGCACGACCTGAACCAGTTCCCGCAGCGCGCGAGCCAGATGCGCGTCCGCCAGCGCGTAACGGACCTGCCTGCCTTCGTAGGTGGCGACGACCAGTCCGCAGCCTCGTAGGCACGCGAGGTGGTTGGACACGTTGGAGCGGCTCAGCCGGAGCTGTTCGGCCAGTTGGCCCGGATAGCTCACACCGTCGAGCAGTGCGACCAGGATCTTGCAGCGGTTCGGGTCGCCCAGGGCGCGGCCGAGCCGGGCGAGCGCGGCACCTTGCGTTTCACACGTCAGCACAGCCCGAACAGTACAGCCTCCGCTGAACAATGCTCAAGGGGTCAGTTCTCCGGGGCAGAACCTGCCGTGCGGAGGCAGGGTGCCGTCGATCAGATACGCGTTGCCCAGCGCGCGCAGGCAGGTGTTGCCCAGCAGGTAGGCGGCGTGCCCGTCGCCGTGCCGGACCGAACTCGCTCGCGGGAACTGCCCGGCGACATGGGCCGCCCCGAGGTGGGAGGTGTTGTTGTCGAGTTCGCCGATCGTCACCAGAACCGGGGGCGCGTCCGGTGCGGAAAGCGGGTGCGGGGGATACGCGGGCTCACCCGGGATGCCTGCGCAGCGTCCGAGTTCGTAGCGGCCCTCGATCCAGCCGAATCGCGGGGCGATGGCCTTCAGTCGCCGTTCGATCCTGAGAAACCCCTGGTAATCCGGCAATGTCGGCATGAAGTCGTGGCACAGCGTCGCGCCCTGCACGGAACCGGTCGGCCCGGCCGGCGGGTACTGGAGCACGGTGTCGAAGTCGGAGGCGTCCCCGGCGCGGGCCTTGGCGATGGCGCGGGCGAGATCCGGCCACCGTGGCGGGTTCATGCCGACGAGCGCGCCGGCGAACAGATCGCCGGGTCGGTCGGATGTCGCGACGAGGTCGTCCCAGGCCTTCGCGGCATCGCTGCCGTTCAGTGCGCACGACGGCGTCCGCGCGCACCAGTCGCGAAACCGGAGAAGCTGCTGTTCCTGGGTGAGCGCGTAGTCGGACAGCCAGTCGATCAGCCGGGGCCTGGTGTGGTCGGCGACGCCGTCGAGGTACATCCGCTCCAGCCGCGTGCCGAACAGCTCGGCGTACGCCTGCCCGTACGTGGTGCCGTAGGAATTGCCGAAGTACCGCAGTTTCGGCTCGCCGAGTGCAGCCCGGAGCGCGTCCAGATCGTGGGCGATCTGCCAGGAGTCGAGACCCGCGAAAGCCGGGCCGGCGGCCTGGCGGCATCCGGCGTCGTAGGCGGCGTTCTCCGTGGAATGGGTCCGCCATCCGGCCTCGTCCTGCTGTCGCACCAGGCCGAGGATCGACGGCTGCGGCCGGGGACAGTCGATCCGAGTACCTTCCCGGCCGAGGCCGCGGGGGTCGAACACGACGACGTCCAGCCGCTCGGTCAGCTGGTCGAGCCAGCTCTGGATCGACGGGGGCCTCGGGCCCACGATGGCGGCGGTGCTGTTGCCCGCACCCAGGTTGGCCACCACGGTGCCGGTCTTGCGACTCGGATCCTTCGCCGCGACGCGCACGACGTCGATGCCGGTGACAGGCCCCGCGGGATCCGCCCAGTTCACCGGGACGGTGAGCACCGCGCACCGCGTCCCGTCACCACAGTCACTCCAGCTCAGCGAGGGTTCCGGCGCGGCCGACGCGGTATGCGCGGCCAGCGTCAGCACCCCTGCGGCGAGCACCGCGCCGTACCGCCAAGACGTCCTTCGATTTGTCATTCGCGCCGTTCCTCCCTAGGTTGCCGCCTCACGCTGGCAGTACGAGCGCGGGTGGCACATCTGCCGCACGGCATAGGGGGAACGATGAGCACGATCGACACGGTCGCCTGGTGGCGTGCCGTCCCCTCCGCCGCGCGGGAGGCCTCGATCGCGGCCGGTGTCCTCGTCGTCTCGCTCGGCCTTCCCGTGCTCGACGGGCGATCCGTGCCGGTGAGCGTGGCACTTTGGACGCTCGCGGCCTGCGTCCCGCTGCTCTGGCGCCGACGGTTCCCGCTCGTCTCGGTGGCGGTAACCGGGGCGGTGACCTTGGTTTCGCTTTGGCTGGACGCGCCGGTTTCGCCGTGGGCGGCGCTGGTCGCGGTGTTCTCCGCCGCCTACCACCTGCGCCGCGATCGCGTCCTGCTCGCCGTCGCGGCGACGGTCTGGATGCTCGTGGTGGCGGTGCTGCGCGGCGCCCCGATCGCGCCTTCCGACGTGCTCACCGTCGCCGGGCTGGCGGTGCTCCCGGTGAGCCTCGGGTACGCGTTGCGCCTGCAGGCCGCCCGGGCACGCGAACGTGAGCGGAACCGGGTGGCGAGGGAAGTGCACGACCTCGTCGGCCACCAGTTGAGCGCCATCCGGTTGCAGGCCCTGGGCAGCCGCAAGGCGGGAACCGGTGCCGACGAGGCGCTGGACACCATCGCCGGGTTGGCCGGGGAGGCGCTCGGCCAGGTGCGGGCGCTGGTGGACGTCCTCCGCGAGGACGGTGCCCCTGGACTGTCCGATGTGGACAAGCTGGTCGGCGGTATGCGGGGTGCGCTGACCGTGGAGGTCGTACGGGAGCTCGGGGCAGTGACTCCGCCGGAGCACGTCCAGGCCGCCGTGTACCGGATCATCGAGGAGGCGCTCAGCAACGTAGCCCGGCACGCGTCTGCCCAGCGGGCCGAGATCCGCATCGAAACGAGCGACCGGAAGCTGGTCGTGACCGTGGACGACGACGGCCGAGGCGGCACGGAGTCCAAGGAGGGCAACGGAACTCGTGGCATGCGCGAGCGGTCGCGGCTGCTCGGCGGCACCCTGAGCGCTGGTCCGCGCGAAGGCGGGGGATGGCGGGTACGGGCGACGATCCCGCTGGACGGAGGTGGCTGGTGATCAGGGTGATCGTCGCCGACGACCAGGTCGCGGCCAGGGACGGCCTGCGGTTGCTCCTGACCGGCGAGCCGGACATCGAGGTGATCGGTGCCGCGGTCGACGGGACCGAACTGCTCGCCCTCGCCCGGCTACGGCGGCCCGATGTGGTGCTCACCGACATCCGCATGCCCGGAATGGACGGCATCGGGGCCATCAAACGCCTGCGCGAACTCGAACCGGAACCGGCGGTCGTCGCGGTGACCACCTTCGATCTCGACGAATACCTCTTCGGTGCCCTGCAGGCCGGAGCTGTCGGCTTCGTCCTCAAGGACAGCGCGCCTGAATTGTTCGTCGACGCGGTCCGCCTCGCGCACCGCGGGCAAGGGCTGATCGACCCGCAGGTGACCCGGCGGCTGGTGACCCGGTTCGCCCGCACGTCGCCGCGTCCGGCGCCACCCGAACTGGCATCTCTCACTCCTCGCGAAACAGAAGTACTGCGCGGTCTGGCTCGGGGATCGACCAATGCCCAGCTCGCCGAAGAGCTCGGCATCGCCGCCGGCACGGCGAAAGTCCACGTCGAGCGGATCCTGGCCAAGCTCGGCGTCGCCACCCGGGTGCAAGCGGTGATCCAGGCGCACAAGTTCGGACTGGTCACCTGGGACGACTGACACGACTGAGTGTCCGGACGCGACCCTCTGTTTCGTCGCTGTCTGTCAAGTCATCGTCGAACACGGACGGACAGGCGACCCGAAAGAGGTCCGACGGCCCACTCCAACGGCCGCATCGGCGGTACACCGGGGAGTCCCGGGGCGGCGGCGCATAACACCTGAGCACAATCGCTGGACCAATTGTGTGCGGTTATTCGACGGACGGGTCACGGTGCCAAAAGATTGCCGAACCAATGACGGAATCGGCATTCGGGTGGCCTTTTTCCATTACCCGAAAGTGCGCTTGTGCGGGCAAAACACCTTGCTATGTTGATCCAAGCGGGGCCGTCACTTCGGGGAATAACCGGCAAACCGCGGGTTTGTGGATCTTGTTTCTTCACTTGACTATCGAAGGGTGGACCTTGCTGTGACCGTGACCGAATCGGACACTTCCGCCGAAGGTGTCCAGGGGCCGGGAAATCCGCAGCTGAGCTTGGGCCGGGCCGCCGCGCGCAACCTGGCCACCACGACCAAATCCGTTCCGCAGATGCAGGGCATCTCGTCCCGCTGGCTGCTGAAGATGCTCGAATGGGTCCAGGTCAACGGTGGTGCCTACCGGGTCAACCGGCGGCTCAGCTACGCGGTCGGCGACGGACGCGTGACGTTCTCGAAGGTCGGCACCGAGGTCAACGTGATCCCGGCGGAACTGGGTGAACTGAAGCCGCTCAAGGGATACGACGACGAAGAGGTGCTGGAAGAACTCTCCCGCCGCTTCGAACAGCAGGAGGTGTCGGCCGGCGACGTTCTCGTCGAATTCGGCCATCGCGCGGACCGGGTCTACCTGATCGCGCACGGCAAGATCACCAAGACCGGCCCCGGTCCCTATGGTGACGAGACCTCGCTGGGCGTGGTCAAGGACGGCGACTACTTCGGCGCGCAAGCCCTCGTCGACAACGACGGGATCTGGGAGTTCACCGCGAAGGCGGCCACGGCCTGCACGGTGCTGACGCTGACCCGCCAGGCTTTCGAGCACGTCCTCGAACAGTCCGAATCCCTGCAGGCGCAGATCGAAGCCGCGTCCCAGGACACCGGACGTGCCAACGACTTCGGCGAGGCCGAGATCGACATCTCCTCCGGGCACGACGGCGAACCGCTGCTGCCGGGGACGTTCGTCGACTACGAGACCTCGCCGCGTGAATACGAACTCAGCGTCGCCCAGACGGTGCTGCGCATCCACAGCCGCGTTTCCGACCTCTACAACCAGCCGATGGACCAGACCGAGCAGCAGCTCCGCCTGACCATCCAGGCGCTGCGCGAGCGCCAAGAGCACGAGATGATCAACAACGCGGAGTTCGGCCTGCTGAACAACGCGGACTTCTCCCAGCGCATCGCGACCCGCACCGGCCCGCCGACCCCGGACGACCTCGACGATCTGCTTTCCCTGGTGTGGAAGGAACCCAGCTTCTTCCTCGCCCATCCGCGGACGATCGCCGCGTTCAGCCGGGAATGCAGCAAGAAGGGCATCTACCCGACCGGTGTCGACCTCGGCGGGCACAAGGTGCCTTCCTGGCGCGGGGTCCCGATCCTCCCGTGCAACAAGATCCCGGTGAGTCAGACCAGCACCAGTTCCGTGCTCTTGATGCGAACCGGCGAGAGCAACCAGGGCGTCGTCGGCCTGCGTCAGATCGGCCTCCCCGACGAGTACGAACCCGGACTGAACGTCCGCTTCATGGGGATCTCCGAGCAGGCGATCATCTCCTACCTGGTCAGCACCTACTACTCGGCCGCCGTACTCGTGCCGGACGCGCTCGCCGTACTCGAAGCCGCCGAACTCGGGCGTGAGGGATGACCGCCACGACGCCGGAGACCGACCGGCGGCTCAGTCTCGGCCCCGCGGCCGCGCGGAACCTGGCGACCACCACCAAGACGCGGCCGCAGATGCAGGGCATCACGCCGCGATGGCTGCTGAAGATGCTGCCCTGGGTGGAGGCCACCGGTGGCACCTACCGGGTCAACCGGCGGCTCACCTACGCGATCGGCGACGGTCGGGTGAGCTTCACCAATGTCGGCACCGAGGTCCGGGTCGTTCCGCAGGAACTCGCTGAATTGGCCCTGCTGCGTGGTTTCGACGACGAAGACACGCTCACCGCGCTCGCCGACCGGTTCGTACAGCACGAGTACCAGCCCGGTGAAACGATCGTCACTCACGGCTCGCCGCTGAACGAGGTCGTCCTGGTCGCCCACGGCAAGGTCGCGAAGGTGGCTCCGGGCGCGTACGGCAACGAGGCGTCCGTCGGCAGCATGGCCGATGGTGATCACTTCGGTGACGAGATGCTCGCCGGGATCGACCGGAACTGGCCTTTCACCGCCAAGGCCGTCACCCCGGTGATCGTGCTGACCCTGCGCGCGGAGGATTTCGCCGACCTCAACGGCCGGTCCGAGGCGATGCGCCGGCACGTGCAGGACATGCTGGCGATGGGTACCAAACCCCAGAACGCCCGGGGTGAGGCCGAGATCGGGATGTCGTCCGGGCATGACGGCGAACCGCCGCTGCCGGGCACCTTCGTCGATTACGAGCTCTCGCCGCGCGAGTACGACCTGGCCGTCGCGCAGACGGCGCTGCGGGTGCACACGCGGGTGACCGATCTCTACAACCAGCCGATGAACCAGTTCGACGAACAACTGCGGCTCACCGTGGCGGCGTTGCGGGAGCGGCAGGAATTCGACCTGATCAACAACCGCGAGTTCGGGCTGCTGCACAACGCCGACCTCAAGTCGCGGTTCCAGACCCGGTCGGGTCCGCCCACTCCCGACGACATGGACGAACTCGTCAGCCGCCGCCGCAAGACGAAGTTCTTCCTCGCCCATCCGCGCGCGATCGCCGCGTTCGGCCGGGAGTGCACGCGCCGCAGCCTGTATCCCGAAGGCACCACGGTCGACGGGAAGGTCGTCTCGGCCTGGCGCGGCGTGCCGCTCCTGCCGTGCGACAAGATCCCGATCACCGACGCGGGTACCTCGTCGATCCTCGCCATGCGGACCGGTGTCGAGGACAACGGCGTGATCGGCCTGCACCAGACCGGCCTTCCCGACGAGGTAGAGCCGGGTCTCAACGTCCGGTTCGACGGCATCACCGACCAGGCGGTGGCCACCTACCTGGTCAGCACCTACTACTCGGCCGCCGTCCTCGTACCCGACGCGCTCGGCGTCCTCGAGAACGTCGAGGTCGCGCGTTGACCCCTCGCCCCGCCGCACCGAAAACGAATGCCCGAGAAAGGACCACGCAAGTGACGATTGCCCGCACTCCCGTTCCCACCAAGGTTCTGCGCACCGAGTACCAGAAGTCGGTGGCGTCGTACTGGAACAAGGAGAAGGACCCGGTCAACCTCCGGCTGGGTGACGTGGACGGGCTCTATCACCACCACTACGGCGTGGGCGAGGTCGACTGGTCGGTGCTGGAAGGCCCCGAGGAGACCCGTGACGAGCGGATCATCGCCGAAATGCACCGGCTGGAGACCGCGCAGGCCGACGTCCTGCTCGATCACCTCGGCGACGTCAAACCGGACGACCGGCTCCTCGACGCCGGCTGCGGGCGCGGCGGGTCCAGCATCATGGCCAACGCACGCTTCGGCTGCCACGTCGACGGGATCTCGATCTCGGAGAAGCAGGTCGAGTTCGCCAACCATCAGGCGGACATCAGGGGCGTCGCCGACCGCGTGCGCTACCACTTCCGCAACATGCTCGACACCGGCTTCGAAACCGGCTCGCGCAAGGCGATCTGGAACAACGAGAGCACCATGTACGTGGACCTCCACGACCTGTTCGCCGAGCACGCGCGGCAACTGGAGTTCGGCGGCCGGTACGTCACCATCACCGGGTGCTACAACGACGTGACCGGTGGCCGGTCCAAGGCGGTCGCGCAGATCGACCAGCACTACACGTGCAACATCCATCCGCGCAGCGAGTACTTCAAGGCGATGACGGCGAACGGCCTGGTGCCGATCTCGGTGGTGGACCTGACCGCCGACACGATCCCGTACTGGGAACTGCGGGAGAAGTCGTCGGTGGCCACCGGGATCGAGGGCCCGTTCCTCGACGCCTACCGGGAGGGCAGTTTCCACTACCTGCTCATCGCCGCGGACCGGATCTGATCCCACGCCGACCTCGACCACCGGAGTGACCGCGATGACGGAACAAGGCGCTCTGGCCACGCTTCTGGCGGGGCCGAGCGGACTGGGAACGTCCGCCGCACGGCTGGCCGCCCGGCTCGCGAACCCCCCGGCGGCGACGGAGATCCCGTCGCCGCCGGGGCCCGAACCGGCGCTGGATCCGGCGTACGCGTTCAGGCCATGGGGCGACGGATCGGCTCCGCCGCTGTACTGCCCCCTCACCGAACGGATCAACGATCCGCTCGGTGAGGAGGTCGACCGGCGGCTGGCCCTCTGGGCGGGGGAGTGCGGCTTCGACGAGGAGGAGTGCGAGCAGATCGGGACGGCGGGCTTCGGCAGGCTGGTCACCCTCGCCCATCCGGACTGTGAGGATCCCGAGCGGTTGCTGATCTCGGCGAAGCTCAACGCCTCCTGGTGGGCGGCCGACGATCTCTACGCCGACGACACCTCCCTCGGCGCCGTTCCGGCGGAGCTGCCGCCGAAGCTCGCGTTGGCGATGGCCGCCATGGACCCGGTGCCGTCGTTGGGCGAGTTCAGCCGCGACCTCGACGAGACGCTGCGAGGCGACCGGGTCCTGATCGCGCTGAATTCGAGCACGGACTACCTGCGAGCGTCCGGGACGGCCGCGCAGGTGCAGCGTGTCTGCTATTCGACATTCGCGATGTTCGTGAGCTGGACGGCGTACGCGGCTTGGCGCCACAGCGGGAAATACCCGCCGGCGTGGGAGTATCTCGCCGCCCGCCAGCACGACAGCTTCTACACGTCGATGACGCTGATCGACGTCCTCGGCGGTTACGAACTGACGGCGAACGTCTACTACGACCCGCGGGTCCGGGAGGCGGCGATCCAGGCGGGCACCGCGGCGGTGCTCGTCAACGATCTGCACTCGGTCGCCAAGGACCTCGAAGACGAGTCGCCACCCTGCAACGCGGTGCTGCTCATCGCCGACGATCGGCAATGCTCGATCGAGGAGGCCACGGCGATCACCGTCGAACTGCACAACGACGTCGTCCGGGACTTCCAGCGGGCGCACGAACAGCTGAGCGCGGTGCCTTCCGTCGAACTGCAACGTTTCCTGCGCGGGTTGCGGGCATGGATGGGCGGCGGGTTCGAATGGCACTCGACGAGCCCGCGGTACAAGACGAAACCGGCGGACTGACGATTTCGCGAAAATGCGAAAAGCCGTAACCGATTCGGCGAATCGCGCGACTTGAACACCATGGCGAAGGAGCCCTCGGCGGAGATCCGAATCAACAAACGAACTGTCCAGATCGGCGATGCCGTGTACCCGCTCGCGGCGATCTCACGGGTGCGGACCGAACGCGTCGCTCCTCGAGGGCCCGCTCCGATCTACCGGGTGATCGAGATCGTTCTCTACCTTTGCGCGTTTCTGGCCTTCGCGCTGTACATCACGGAGTCGTTCTAGTGGCCCTTACGCATCTCCTGATGTTGCTGGCGCTGATGCTGATGGCGCTGCGGGCCCTCTATCTCGTCGGCATACTGCTACGCCGCCCGTTTCACTCGCGGTACGCGCTGGTCATCGAAACCGCCGGTACCGCGTTCACCGCCTTGACCGGCCGGGAACCGCAAGTACTGGAGCGACTCAAGCACGAGATCACCCACGCGATAGAGAATCCCCCGGACAGGGAGGTCGTCGTGGTCGCGGGCGGTGACGTCGTCTTCGGGAATCAGCACAACCAGTCCGGCAGGCATAACACCCTGGTGGACAACAGTTCCGCCGGAATTTCTCCGGCGGAACTGGACGCCGCCGTGGCGGAGCTCAGGTTCCTCGTGGCTCAGTTGAGGGCCGAAGGCGTGGTCGGGCAGGACGGGTCCATCACGGACCCGGGTGAAGTGGTCTCCGCGGTGAAAACGCGGGCGGGCGGCCTGACCGCCCTGGGCAAGGCCGTGGCCGGCGGCGCCCAGGACGGCGTCCTGTCGGTGGTGAAGGACGGTGTGGCTCGCCTGATCGTCGAGCTGATCAAGAGCCAGACCGGCGTCTAGACGCGTGTTTCATAGGGAGGAGACGGTCAAAGGTGTCGTGTTCGTGGGTACAGCTGGTCGTGAGTGGCGTTTCGGGTTAGAACCCGAAACGCCACTCACGACCAGCTGTACCGTTCGATGGGCCGCCTGGGCGCGGAGACCGCGAACCTGACGCTAGACGACACCGGCCGCGATCAGTTGCTGCCAGATCACGCCCTGGTCCACGACCTCGACTTCCAGCTTCTCGGCCTTCGTGAGCTTGCTGGCGCCGACGTCGGCGCCGGTGATGAGCAGATCGGTGTTGGCCGATACCGACGACGCGATGGTCGCGCCCGCTTTTTCGCACAGCCGCTGGAAAGTCGGGCGCGGCACCTTCTCACCGGAGCGCGGGTCGCTGATCGATCCGGTGACCACGACCGTCTTGCCTTCCAGCGGCGCACCGGCCACGACGACCGGTGGGAGGTCCTCGTCGCGCACGTCCAGGGAGACGCCGACCTCCCGTAGCCGCTCGAGTTCCGGCTTGAGCCGTGTGAGGTGCTCGATCAGCGAAGCGGCCACCTTGGGGCCGATGTCCTCGACGGCCACGAGTCCTTCTTCGCCCGCCTCGACGACGGCTTCCAGCGAACCGAAACCGGCGCGGCACAGCCGAGCGGCGGTGCCTTCGGACGCCATCGGGATCGCGAGGCCGATCAGCGACCGGCGCAGGCCGACGGCGCGGCTGGCGTCGATCGACTCGATCATGCGGGTGGCGGAGACCTCGCCGATGCGGTCGAACTCCAGCAGCGTCTCCTTGGTGAGCCGGTAGAAGTCCGACGGATTTTCGAGGATGCCCGCCTCGGCGAGCCGTTCGATCCAGACACCACCGATCGCGTCGATGTCCGCGGCCGCGCGCGAAGCCCAGTGGATCAGCCGCCGCACGGTCTGGGCGGGGCAGGCGACGTTGGTGCAGAACAGTTCCCGGCTGTTGCCCTGTTCGGTCAACGGCTCTTCACACGACGGGCACACCGACGGGGGAATGATCTCGCGTTCCTCGCCGGTGCGCTTCGCGGCGTCGAGGACGCCGGCGACGAACGGGATCACGTCACCGGCGCGGCGCACCAGCACGGTGTCACCGATCTTGATGCCGCGGGCGCGGATGACCTCCTGGTTGGCCAGCGTCGCGCGCGTGACGGTCGTGCCGCCGACGAACACCGGCTCCAGCCAGGCGACGGGGGCGATCTTGCCGGTCTTGCCGACGTCCCAGACCACGTCCGCGAGCACGGTGGTCTTCTCCTCGGCGGCGAATTTGAACGCCAGCGCCCCGCGAGGCGAGCTCGACCGGGTTCCGGCGGCGGCGTACGCGTCGCGATCGGCCAGCCGCAGGACGGCGCCGTCGAGGTCGTAGTCGAGGTCGTTGCGCTGCTGCTCGATGGTCGTGATGACCTCTTGAGCCGCTTCGGCGTCTTCGCAGCGCCGCATGTCGGCGGCGGTGAAGCCGAGCGTCCGCAGCGCCCCGTCCAGGTCGGTCTCGGCGCTGTCGGGATCAGTGGTGAGGTCGAAGGCGAAGAACCGCAGACGTCGTTCGGCGACGGTGGCCGGGTCCTTGGCGCGCAAGGTGCCGGCGGCGGCGTTGCGCGGGTTGATCAGCGGCTTGTCCGGGTGCACCTTGTTGTAGGCGGCGAAGGTGGACCGGAGCATGACTGCCTCACCGCGGACCTCGACTCGCCCGGGCGCGTCGACCTTGTCCGGTACTCCGTCGGTCAGCGCCTTCACCAGCACGGTGACGTCATCGCCGGTGGTCCCGTCGCCGCGGGTGATCGCCCGCGCGAGCCGTCCGTTCTCGTAGACCAGGGCGAGCGACAGGCCGTCCAGCTTCGGCATGACCACGACCGACTGGCCGGGGAAACGGGCGAAGAAGGCCGCGACCTGCTCGGGTTTGGTCGCCTTCTCCAGCGACAGCATCGGCCGCGAGTGCCGGATGGGCGCGTGCAGTACGGCGGGCGCGCCGACCTGGTCCAGCGGGTTCGGATCCGGCGTCAGTTCCGGATTGGCTTCGATGAGCCCCCGCAACTCGTCTTCGATCGCGTCGTAGTCGGCGTCCGCCACTTTCGGCGAGCCCCGGTAGTAGGCGTCGCGGAGGACGACGATCTGATCGGCGAGTTCTTGGATGCGGTCCCGAGCGTTCACGGGGCAGAGATTACCCGTGACCACCGACAGAACTCCGTCCGAAGAGGACTCCGTGTCACGGGTTGACGGCGAGCACCAGGAACGAGGCGAGCAGCACCAGGTGCACGCCACCCTGCAGACGGGTCGCGCGGCCGGGGACCACGGTGAGCACGCTGACCGCGATCGTCAGCGCGAGCAGCACGATGTGGGTGGCGCCGAGACCGAGCATCAGGGGGCCGTCCAGCCAGATCGACGCCAGCGCGATGGTCGGGATGGTGAGCCCGATGCTCGCGATCGCCGAACCGTAGCCGAGGTTGAGACTGGTCTGCATCCGGTCGCGCCGTGCGGCCCGCGTCGCGGCCAGGGTCTCCGGCAGCAGCACCAGCAGGGCGATCACGACACCGACGAACGACTGCGGGAAGCCGGCCGCGCGGACCCCGGATTCGATCGCGGGCGATTCGACCTTAGCCAGACCGACGACGGCGACGAGGGCGACCAGCAGCAACACCAAGCTGGTCAACGCGGCCTTGTTGGTCGGCGGCTCGGCGTGCTCCTCCTCCTTGATGGAGCCGTCGGTGTCGACCGGGAGGAAGAAGTCGCGGTGACGCACGGTCTGGGTGAGCACGAAGAGGCCGTAGAGCAGCAGTGACGCGATGGCCGCGAAGGTGAGCTGCGTGCCGTTGAACTCGGGGCCGGGAGTGCTGGTGGTGAACGTCGGCAGCACGAGGGTCACCGAAGCGAGCGTCGCGACGGTCGCGAGTGCGCCGCCGCTGCCTTCCGGGTTGAAGTGCGTCTCGCCGTAGCGGCGTGCACCGACCAGAAGCGAGATGCCGACGATGCCGTTCATGGTGATCATGACCGCCGCGAACACCGTGTCGCGGGCCAGCGTCCCGGCTTCGGGTCCGCCGGAGGCCATCATCGTGACGATCAGCGCGACCTCGATGACCGTCACGGCGATCGCCAGCACCAAGGAACCGAAGGGCTCGCCGACGCGGTGCGCGACGACCTCGGCGTGATGCACCGCCGCCAGCACTGTCGCACCCAGCGCGAGCGCCACGATGACCACCGGCACCGGACCGAGGTCACGGCCCCAGCTCAGCGCCAGCACGACCAGGGCCAGCACCGGGGCGACGGTGGTCCAGGAAACCGGGAATCGTTTACGGGTGGCGGCCATGCCGACACTTTTGCACACCCTGCGTGACATCGCCGCTCCATGACGGGTGCGGGGTGACGAACTCCCCAGTGTGCCGTTCGTTCAGTTACCGGCGAAGTCGCATGAGTATTTCGCGAAGGGGTCGTGAGTGTTTTGGGTTGTTAGGGCCAACCGTGTCTTAGGTACCTGCGGTCGGGCGGGTTGGCGTGACTGGACGGACGTCACCCGTGACTGGACGGACGGCACGCGTGACTGGGCGGACGGCAAGCGTGACTGGGCGGACGTCACCGAGTGTCGTCCGTCTGATCACGTGTGCCGTCCACCCAGTCACGCGAAAGCACCGACCCGGCCCGGCTTGGTCGTGTGGTGAAGGCGGTGAGAGCCAACCGGGTCTTAGGTGCCCACTGGGTTCTGGCTGCGGTGGGTCGTAGGTCCGGTCCGTGAAGGCCTCCTTCCCTACCCTGAAAGTAGGCAAGGAGGCCTTCACGGACTTATGGGTCGTCAACGTGCACCAGCAGCGCGGGTGGCCAGGGTGCCGCGCCGTGGTCGGTCAAGGGGCTCGTGAGTGGTAAGGGTCGTTAGAACGACCCAAAACACTCACGAGGCCGGACTGGAGTCAGGGCGCGCCGACTCCGCGCAGGAAAGTGCTCACGAGCAGATCGGCGGCCTGAGGGGCGCCCACCTCTTCCTGGGAGGCCAGGTGCAGCAGCTGGATCAGCAGACGGCTCACCCAGCCGTCCGGGAGGTCCGCGCGGAGGAAGCCCTCGTCGGTGGCGCGCTGGAGGAACGCGTCCACTTCGGCGGACAGGCGGCCTCGACGGTCCTGAATGGACGGTTCGGCCCGCATGCGGGTCAGTTCGACCGGCCATTTGCGGTTGACCTCGATGATGCCTTCGACGTAGCGGTGCAGCGCCACGGGGACCGCGGACTCGTCGAGCCGGGCCGTGCGGACGACCTTCTCGACAGCGTCCAGGCGCGCGTCGTAGATGGCGGCCAGGAGGTCTTCGCGTGAGGCGAAGCGCCGGTAGACGGTTCGCCGGTCGACGCCTGCTTCGGCGGCGATCGCGCTGATGCTCGCCGAAGGGTCGCTGGCGAGCATCAGCGCGCCCGTGGTCAGGACCGCTTCGAGATTGCGTGCCGCGTCAGCTCTCACTCCGGGAATGTATCACAGACTTGTGTCGTTAACTGCCATAAGTGCTACGTTGGCGTGACAGTTAGGGAGTGCGAATGAACGACAAGCTCTTCATCGGAGGCGAGTGGACGACGCCGAGCGGCACGGCACGGCTCGACATCGTGTCCCCGCACGATCAGACGGTCCTAGGCCGGGTCGCTCAGGCCTTGCCCGCCGACATCGATCGCGCCGTCGCCGCGGCCAGAGCGGCCTTCGACGCGGGCCCCTGGCCGCGGACGGCGCCGGAGGAGCGGATCGCGGTGCTCCGCCGGGTGAACGCGCTGAGGGAGGCACGCGCGGAGGAGATCGCCGAGCTCATCTCGGCCGAGAACGGTTCCGCCCTCTGGTTCACGCGGGCGGGTCAGCCGGGATTGACCCGGCAGGCCGTCGCGTTCCTGAAAGCGGCGGAAGCCTTCGGCTGGGAGGAAACCCTCACGCCCTCGGATCCGTCGGTGCCGTTCCGCTCGATCGTGCGCCGCGAACCGATCGGCGTGGTCGCCGCGATCATTCCGTGGAACTCACCGTTCTCCGCCGCGTTGGCCAAGGTCATCCCGGCGCTGCTGGCGGGGAATACGGTCGTCCTCAAGGTCTCGCCGGAGAACTCGCTCAGCATGAACCTGCTCGCGGACCTGTTGTCCGAAGCCGGACTGCCGTCCGGGGTGATCAGCGTCCTGCCCGCCGATCGCGAGACCAGCGAGTACCTGGTGAAGCACCCCGGCGTGGACAAGATCGCGTTCACCGGTTCGACCGCGGCCGGACGGCGGATCGCGTCGCTGGCCGGAGCGCGGCTCAAGCGGGTCAGCCTGGAACTGGGCGGGAAATCCGCGGCCGTGATCCTGCCCGACGCCGTCCTGGAAGACGTCTTCGCCGGTCTGAAGTTCGGCTCGTTGCTCAACAATGGCGAGGCGTGCATCGCGCAGACGCGGATCCTCGCGCCGCGTGGCCGGTACGACGAGGTCGTCGCCGGGCTCAAGGAGATGATGGAGTCGCTCGTGGTCGGCGATCCGGCGGACGAGAAGACCTTCATCGGGCCGATGGTGCGTCCCGGTCAGCAGCGGCGGGTGCGCGACTACATCGAAATCGGCCTCGCCGAGGGCGCGCGTCTGGTCACCGGAGGGCCCGAAATCCCGGCCGGGCTGGACAAGGGCAATTACGTCACGCCGACGTTGTTCGCCGACGTCGACAGCACGATGCGCATCGCCAGGGAAGAGCTCTTCGGCCCGGTCCTCGTCGTCCTTCCTTATGACGACGAGGACGACGCGGTCCGCATCGCCAACGACTCCGAGTACGGGCTCTCCGGTGGCGTGTGGTCGGCCGACGAGGAACACGCGCTCGCCGTCGCGCGGCGGATGCGCACCGGAACCGTCACGATCAACGGCGCTCCCATCGGTTTCGACGGGCCGTTCGGCGGGTTCAAGGCCAGCGGCGTCGGACGTGAGTACGGTGCCGCCGGCCTCGCGCAGTACGTGGAGCTCAAAACCGTCACCGTCGGATCGTGATCTTGGTCCGCTCGTCCGCGGCCACGAGCCGCTGAAGCCGGAAACGGCACAGCGCGTGGAACATCTCGGCCAGTTCTTCGGCGTCGATACGGCCTTCGAGGTCGCGCCGGCTGGCGTTGAGCACCCTGCTGATCACCGACGCGGGCAGGCGGCCGCCGAACTCGCCCATCACCCAGACGCCGATTTCGCCGATCTCGTCCGTCGCCGAGCCCTGTGCGGTCATCAGGCTGCCCCGTTCACGTCGCGGTGTCGCCGGACGGCTTGTCCGGCGACACTGCGACCTGCGGTCGGAAACCCCATGACGGCAAAGCGGCGAGATTGCTCTGCTTGGCGCAATATCGTTGGGCGACGAGGTCGAGCAGCAGCACGATCGGCAAGGAAATCACCGAAGCGAGCGACATCGCGACGGTGTGTGCCTTGAACGTTCCACGTGTGCTCGACCCCAGCAATGCGTTCGGCGCGCCGGGCGACGGCTACACGCGGGCGGTGCTGGACCGGGTCGGCGCGGGCGGGTCGTGAGTCCTTAGCCGTTCCTTGCCAGGACTCGTAGGCTCGGGAACGGAGAACAGGGGGCGCGATGCTGGAGGGGTTGCTGTCGTCCGGTGCCGGTGCGCTGTACGACGTCATGGTGCGGTCCGGGCCGGTGCCGCTGGACGATCCGCGTGCGGACAGCCCGGAGATGCGGGAGCTGTTCGACCAGGGTTTCGTGCGGCGTGACTATCGCGGAGACCCGGTGATCGCCCCGATGGAGCCGGTGCGCGCGGTCGATCACGCGATCCTGGGCGCGCAGCAACGTCTGCTCGAACAGCAGCGGCAGATCATGACGGCGCGGCAGCAGCTGGACATGCTGCAGGCGGTGTACCGCTCCGCCTATGGTGGCGGCGGTGACGCCGCGGTCGAAGTCCTGACCGATCCGCAGCGGATCGGTTCGCTGTCGCTGGAGCTGTGCCTGTCGGCGAAGGACGAGTTCCTCGCGTTCACGACCCGGCACTTCAAACGGAAACCGGACGCGAACACGGTGATGGCCCTGCCGGACGCGGTCACCGAACGCGGGGTACGGCTGCGCAACGTCTACGAGCGCGCCGCTCTCGAATTCGACGGCGCGAAGGACGTGGTCGACGCCAGTATCGCGGCGGGCTGGGAGATGCGGGTCGCGCCCGAGCTGCCGATGAAGATGGTGATCGCGGACCGGCATTCCGCGCTCGTGCCGCTCGACCCGAGCGGGATGGAAGGGGCGGTGTTCGTCCGGAGCCCGACCGTGGTGGCGGCGCTGCGGATGCTGTTCGAGCTGGTGTGGAGCCAGTCGGTGCACGTGGGCGATACCGCGGGCAAACCCCGGCACGGGCTCACCGCCGCCCAGGCGAAGGTGCTCGACCTGCTGGCCACCGGGATGACCGACAGTGCGATCGCCCGGCACCTCGACGTCAGCGAGCGCACGGTGCGGCGCCACGTCCAGAGCCTGTTGGAAGCCCTTCAGGCCGACAACCGGGTGGCCGCCGTCTACGCGGCCACCCGCCTGGGCTGGCTGGGCTAGCGATCACTCGAGCTTCGAGCAGTATCCGCCGGTGGAGGTCCAGATCCACACGCACTTACGCGACGGGTCCTGGATCGCCTCCGCCGGCTGGGCGCTGACCGTTCCGAAGGCCACCGTCGCCACGACCGCAGTGACCAGTCCCGCCAGTACTCGCTTGATCATTTCGTCCTCCCCGATGCTCTGACCTGTATGTTGAGACAAATTAGGCCCGAATGTCACTTAAGGGAAGGGGTAAGTCCGGCCACTGTCCGGATCCGGCCACGGTGCCCTGGCCAAGATCGGACAATGGCCGCTGCTGACCGCTGCGCGAGCGCTCGGCCCGCTCGTAGCGTCGGGTCATGAGCGACGACGAGGACCCGCGCTGGTGGGCTGAAGCGGGTAGCGATCCTCGCCCCGCGCCGGCCGGCTGGTGGCCGGAGACCGACACGTTGTCCTGGGTCCGGACCCCGGAGGCGAACGGCGAACCCCCGGCACCTCTCGAATGACGGCTGCCCGGTCTCCCTCGTGAGGGAGACCGGGCAGCCGTCATTCGGGACACTGGCAAGGAATCAGCCGCTGAAAGGCTGGGCGGACAGGAGGATCTGGCTCCAGCCCTTGGCATCGACCGGGTCGGTGCCGAAGCCCTGGATGTCCGAGCCGTCCAAGTCGAACGGGTTGCGGTCGTGGTAGCGGTAGAGCCCGCCATCGCGGGTCTGGCCGTAGTAGAGGCCGTAACCGGGGGAGACGAGCTGGTCGATGGAGCTCCACCGCTCGGCCAGGGTGGCGCCGGCCCAGGTGTAGTCCGCGTTGACGCGGTACGAACGCAGCACGCCGGTGGTGCTGACCCCGAGCAGCCAGTCGTCGCCGGTGGCGGTGAGGGTCCGCAGGGTGAAGCCGGTGCCGATCACCGCACGCTGTCCGATGTGGACGGAGGACGGCTTGGGGCGGGACACCACATAGGACATCAGGGTGCTGCCGGCGATCCCGTAGAGGTGGCCATGGCCATCGTAGGTGAGCGTGTCGTGTGTCCAGCCGCCGCCGAGTGCGACCGGGGCCGAGAACTGCAGCGACGTGCCGTTGGTGAGGACGTCGACGCGGTAGAGCACCCCGGACGGCGAAGTCGCGAGCAGCGTGTTGAAGTTGAGTGTCGCCAACGTCTTCGGGACGAACCCGAGGTTGTCGGTGGAGACAACGGTCTTCGTGCGGTCCCCGGACTGGGAGTTGATCGTGGAGTAGGTGAGCCTGCCGTCGGACAGCGCGCCGTACACGGACACGGTGCTCGCGGTGGGCCCGCTCAGTTCGTCGACGATGCGCTGGGCGTCGGCCGCCTGCGGCTGGTAGCGCGCGGGGAAGCCGGATCGTTGCACCGCCTGGCAGACCTCACCGATCGGCGCGGTACGCCATTTGCCGTTCGGGTAGAAGTCCTCCATCACGTTCAGGAACGCGTTCGTCGCCCAGGCGGGGTTGAGCCGCTGCGCCTCCGTGCCCCAGGAGTCGAGCTGCTGGAACAGGCCGAGGCTGGTGTGGTCGATCTTCTCGTTGATGTTCTGGATGAGGGATTCGACGATCGTGGTGGTGATCGCGATGACCGCCGCCCGCTCGTCGAGCCCGCGCTGCTGCACGGCGTTGATGACCGCGCGGGCACAGGACACGCGATACGGGGTCATGGCGTTCTTCAAGGCGCCCTGCAGGACGCCGTTGAGCCGGGCGGAGGCCGCGGTGTCGGCGGCTGTCGGCCCACCGGGGACACAGGGAGAGGACGGGTAGGCCGCGGTGACCGCGAACTTGGTGGCCGCCGTGGGGGAATCGGTCGAGGTGGTGGTGGCGTTGGCGGTGGTGGCGCCGGCACACAGGATGGTCGTCGTGGCCACGATCGCGGCCAGCCGTCTGGACAGCAAACGCATGGGGACTCCGGAAGGTAGAGGATGGTGCGGGTGCCGCGGCGGTCGTCGCCGCGGCACCGCGGTGAACGGGATCAGGCGCCGGGCGGCGAGACGTAGCCGGAGATCAGGACGTTGTCCCGGCCGGAACGCGCGGTGTCGGGGTCGATCACGCGACGGCTGACCTTCTGGTCGACGTTGCCGCCGACGACCGTCAGCTTCCCGTCGGGATGCACGGCGGTGACCACGTCGACGTGACCGCCGGCCGAACCGTCCGGCGCGCCGTAGATCGCCCAGTCACCGGGTTTGGGGCTGCCGTGGCTACTGCCGGTCCGCGCTTTGAACAGGCCGCGTTCGACACCCCAGCTGCCGAGGGCGCGGGCGATGAAGGTGTTGCGCGGTACGCCGGAGACGCCGGCCGCCGACCAGGTCCAGGTCGCGAACATCGCGCACCAGTCGAGTCGTCCCTGGTCGCAGGAGGCGTGGTACTTGTCGCAGCTCGGCTCGGTGGTGCCGACCTCGCCGGTGGCCAGCGTGACGATCTTCCCGCGCAGCGGTTTGGTCGGTGTGGTGGCCTTGCAGGTGCCCGGGTCGGCGGACAGCAGGTCCTGGGTCCAGCCGCGGGAAGCGACCGGGTCGTTCAGGTGGTAGGCGATGTCGGCGCCGGAGCCGTCGGCCGGGTCGGCGTCTTCGTACCAGTACATGGCCCCGTCGGGGTTCTTGCCGTAGTACAGGCCCCCGCCGGGGGAGAGGAGGTTCTCGAAGCTCTGCCAGCCGCGGTCGTCGAGCTGGGCGCGGGTGTAGGTGGTCCCGGTGGTGGAGACGGCGTAGCCGATCAGCTGTCCGTCGGCCGCTGTCGCGACCAGGCGGTCGTCACCGGACGCGGCGAGCGTCTTCAGTGCGAAACCGCCGTTGCCGATCTCGCGGCGCTGACCGATCTGGGTCGTACCGGGCTTGTCCCGCGACACCAGGTACTGCAGCAGCGAACCGCCGGAGGTCGTGCCGTAGAGGTGGCCGTGCCCGTCGTAGGTCAGCAGAGTGTGGGTCCAGCCGTGCTGGAGGTCGATCGGGTCGTTGAACGTCAGGCTGGTGCCGTTCGTGAGGACGTCGACCCGGTAGAGGACGCCCGCGGTGGACGTCACGAGAATGGTGTTGAAATTGAGCGTCGCCATCGCCTTGGGCGTGAACCCGAGCGTTTTCGTCGACGCCACGACATGGCCGATGTCGCCGGTGTCGGGGTCGATCGAGGTGTAGGTCAGCCGGCCGTCGGGGAGGACGCCGTACACCGAAACGGCACCCGAGCAGGACGCGTCGGCGTAGGCCGGTGCGGCGCCGACGGAGATGGTCGTGATGCCGCTCAGCAGGATGCCGAAGGCCAGCAGCGTCGCTCTTAAGTCACGTCTCCGGTTCTTCGCTTTTCTTCTTTCGGGCAGGAATCGGCGAACGAGCATCGGAATACCTCTCTGGGAAAGGAACATCGGTGAATGTTTCGGGGAAAGCGGGAAACCGTTCCCCTGCTCCGATTTCCTGGATGAGGTTAGGACCGGGCGACGGGCCGCACATGCTCGTTTCCGGCCAATGTCCGCATGAGGCCATCGACCCGTATCATGCTCGATCCTGTCCACAAAACACTGGAAGTCGAGCGGGCGCTGACCGAGGCGACGACTGGCATGTCGGCGGAGTCGGCGGGCCGCGATCCGGACCGGCCCGCTCACCTGACCCGGTCGGTGGTCTTGACCTTGACACGATGACAAGGTCTTCACTGTGGCGAGGAGGTGGTTCCCATCAACGCGCCACAGAAGACTTCACTGGATACACGCCTGCTCGACGCCTTGAGTGCGGAAAGCTCGTCGACCCGGCTTCAGGCCGCACTGGCGGCCGGGACGCACCCTGACCCGCGTTTCGTCGAGACGCTCCTGGCGCGATGCGCGATCGAGCCGGACTTCTACGTGCGCGACATGCTCACATGGGCGCTGACCCGACACCCGGCGGAGATCACGGTGCCGGCGCTCGTCGCGGAGGTCCGGTCCGAGCAGGATCAAGCCAGGAGCCAGGCGTTGCATACGCTGTCCAAGATCGGGGACGGGACGGCTTGGCCTGCGATCACGCGGTCGCTGCTGCACGATGCGAACGACGAGGTCGCGCGGAGCGCCTGGCGTGCCGCGGTCGTCCTCGCGCCCGCCGGCGAGCAGAAGGGACTGGCCGTGGAACTGGCCGCACAACTCGGTCGCGGTGACCGGAACGTGCGTTTGAGCCTCAGCAGGGCTCTCGTCGCGCTCGGAGACGTGATCGAGCCCGCCCTGCGGCCGGGCCTGGTCAGCGGTGACCCGGCGGTGCGTGCGCACGCTCGTGCCACGGAGCGGCTCCTGCGTGACCCGGACGCCGCTTTCGACGCGGACATCGACGAGGCGAAGCGGGTCGCCGCGCTCGGCCCGGAACGAGCCGCGGAAGCCTCGTGCTGATCGGTGAGGTGGCGCGCCGCTCGGGGGTGAGTACCCGGATGCTCCGGCATTACGACTCCCTCGGGCTGGTGCGCCCGACCGGCCGCACCGTGGGCGGCTATCGCGAGTACTCCGATGAGGACATCCGCCGGATCTTCCACGTGGAGAGCCTGCGTTCGCTGGGATTGTCACTCAAGCAGATCGGACGTGCCCTGGAGGATCCCGCCTTCGAACCGTCCACTCTGGTCGGTGACCTCATCCGCCGCACCGAAGACCGGCTGCGACGGGAGCAGGAGCTGCTGGAACGGCTCCGGACGGTCGATGCCTCGACGTCCCACGGCTGGGAGGGCGTCCTGCGGATCGTGGAACTCCTGCGCGGGCTCAGTTCGCCGGACGCCGCCCGTCGGCAGCAAGCCCTTCTGGGCCCGAACGAGGACGTGCCGGTTCCCGCCGAGCTGCTGGCCGGCGCGGTCCTCGCCGAAGCCGACCCGAACGTCGCCGGTGCGCTGCGGTGGGCCCTCGCACGGGCGGGCGGTGACGGTCTGCGGGGCTTGTCGCCCGGTCTTCGTTCGGAGGACGTCGGCATCCGGCGGCGCGCGGTTCTGGCGATCGCCGAGATGTCCGGTGACGAAGCGACCGCGGTACTCGCGGAAGCACTCGGGGACCCGGACCCGACGGTGCGCGCGCAGGCCGCTTTGGCCTTGGGTTCGCGTGGCGAGACCACGGCCGTGCCGGCGCTCGTCGGCATGGTGGTGGACGGCACGAAGGACGTCGAGGCGGGCGAGGTCCTGGGGGCGTTGTCCTCGGACCCCGGCTGCGCGGACCGGGTCATGAGCGCGCTGACAGACGAACTGGCCGCGCATACCGCGGACTCCGCGGTGCGGATCCGCCTGACACAGGCACTCGCAGAGATGCCGCCGGGGATCGCTCGGGACGCCCTGCGAGACCTTGCTCACGACGACGATCGTGCGGTCGCCCTCGTCGCGTCGGCCCTCGCGGCGATGCTGGAAGAGCGGTCTGGCTGACCCGGGTTCAGATCCCGCGGTGGAACGTGACGACGAAACCGCTGCAGTCGCGGCATTGCCGCACGGTCTGGTTACCCTGTTCGGCGTCCTGTTTGGACCAGGCGTAGGCCTTCGGGCAGCGACTGGAGATGGCGTCGCTGTACGCGGTCCTGGCGTCCCGGTTCGGGTTGGTGCACAACAGGGGTGTGCCGTTGGCATCCCGCGTCAGGTTCTCGGGCGGGCAGGATTCCAGCAACCGCAGCGAGCAGCCGACCTCTTCGCATTCCGTCGATCCCGGAGGAGCCTGGGCGTCGCGTGGCTCGATGGTGATCGAGAGCGAGACGGCGTTGACGTAGCTGACGTTGTACCAGGGGGCCAGGCCGTCGTTCCGGTCGAAGTTGAACTCCGCCAGGCTCGCGGGCTGCTCGCCGTGGACGCAGCGGTCGGGCTGGTTCCCGCAGTCCCCGACAGTGCAGTGGAAGGTGCCGCCGGGGGTTCCGGTGCATCCCTGCCTGGCGAAGAACTTTCCCCGCCAATGGGCGGGATCGCCGGATTCGGGAATGGCGACGGTCGCCTGCTGGGTGTCGTTCAACGCGGGAAGGCCGGTGAGGTTACGTGATCCGTCGGCGTTGACGGCGCTGCCGATCCAGATCGTCCGTCCGGACCGGTTGACGAACGTGACGGTGTGATCCGCGTCCTCGGTCGCCATGGAGGAACTGCTCGAAATCCCGGTGATGACCGCCGCGGCGGTCGCCAAGGCCAAGACCGCGTGAAGGAACCTGCGCATTCGTCCTCCTCGGTTCACCGGAGACCGTGCTTCGCCGATCCTGACAGCTCTCCCCGACCCTGTCTTCACGCTCGGCCACATACTGCGCGCCCGGCCGCCTCGCGTGACTGGACGGACATCTCGCGTCAGGTCCGGTCGGTGCCCATCCCGCGCCACAGCAGGTCGATCAGGCTCGCGACGTCGCGCCGCCACTCGCCTTTCGGGTCGAGGTACAGCAGGCCGCCCAGGCTGCGCAGGACGGTCTCGGGTTCCAGGTCCGAGCGGATGGTGCCGGCGTCGACATTGGCCTTCACCAGCGTGGAGACCGCACCGACCATGGCCTGGTAGGCGCTCGCGGGCAGTTCTCCGCGCGATGCCGTCGCGGCGCGCAGGGCGTCGGCCAGGCCGCGTTTGGTCATCATGTAGTGGGCCAGGTGGTCGGTCACCCACGCCCGGAAGGCCTGCTCCGGGGTGTACTTCTCGAGCAGGCGAGGCACGACCTCGACGAGCTGGCGCACCTCGCGTTGATAGACCGCCAGGATGAGGGCTTCGGGGGTCGGGAAGTGCCGGTACACCGTGCCGACGCCGACCTCGGCCTCTTTCGCGATGGCGTTGAACGAGACCTCGCCCGAGCAGGCCAGCGACTTCGCCGCGGTGGCGAGGATGCGCTCGTGGTTGCGCCGGGTGTCCGCGCGCCGGGGGTTGACCGATCCCGTCCGCATCGCGCCTCCCGTCCGCCGATTCCGTCGTTCCTGAGAATGTAGCCGAGGAATTCCCGGAACCTGGAGCGACTCCAGGGGCGAGTACCGACATTGCCAAGCGGATTGTAATCCGCTAACTTGAAAATCGAAGCGGATGAATATCCGGTTCACATCCTGAACGGACTCCCACCACCTCAACCTACGCCGTCCGGCCCTCGGCCCGGGCGATCTGCGGAAAGAGATCCAGTGGACATCTCACTCGAAGTCAATGGCAGGACGGAACATCTGAGCGTCGATCCCGGGGTGACACTGCTGGACGCCCTGCGGGAGCGGCTGGACGTCACGGGCCCGAAGAAGGGCTGCGACCGGGGCCAGTGCGGTGCCTGCACGGTGCACGTCGACGGACGTCCGGTGCTCTCCTGTCTCACCTTGGCCGCCACCGTGAAGAAGCCGGTGACCACGGTCGAAGCACTGTCTACAGAGGACGGTCTGCATCCGGTCCAGCAGGCGTTCGTCGACCAGGACGCCCTGCAGTGCGGGTTCTGCACGTCGGGGCAGATCATGTCGGCGGTCGCCGCCGTCGAACAGGATGTCGAGGACGTCCGGGAGTTCATGTCCGGCAACCTCTGCCGGTGCGCGGCGTACCCGAACATCATCGCGGCGGTCCAGCAGGCGAGGAGGGTCGATGCGTCCCTTTGAGCTGATCGCACCGGAGACCGTCGAAGCCGCGGTCTCCTCACCCGGCACCTTCCTGGCGGGCGGCACCACGCTCGTCGACCTGATGAAACTCAATGTGCTGACACCGCGGCAGGTCCTGGACATCAACTCGGTGCCGTTGCGCGGTATCGACACCTCCGACGGGCTGCGGTTCGGCGCGCTGGAGCGGATGGGCGACATCGCCGGGCACCCCGGCGTGTACCCGGCGATCTCGCGGGCGCTGCTGCTCAGCGCGTCCCAGCAGATCCGGAACATGGCCAGCATCGGCGGAAACCTGATGCAGCGCACCCGCTGCTCGTATTTCCGCGACGTCGCCATGCCGTGCAACCGGCGGGACCCCGGCAGCGGCTGCCCCGCGATCTCGGGCGCCAACCGGATGCACGCCGTCCTGGGCACGAGCGATTCGTGCGCGGCGACCCACGCCAGCGACGTGGCCGTCGCCCTGGTCGCTCTCGACGCGAAGCTCCGGCTCGTCAGCGAGACCGGGACGCGCACCGTCGAACTGGGCTCCTTCTACCGCCTTCCCGGCGACACCCCCGAGGTGGAGAACGACCTGCGGCCCGGTGAGCTGATCGCCGAGGTCATCGTCCCCAAGCTGGATTGGGCGTCGAATTCCACCTACGTCAAGGTGCGGGACAGGCAGTCCTACGAGTTCGCGCTGTGTTCCGCGGCGGTCGCGCTGCACGTCGAGGACGAGCGCATCGTCGACGCCCGGGTCGCGGCCGGTGGCGTGGCGACCGTGCCGTGGCGGCTGCCCGCGGTCGAGGAGGCCTTACGCGGTGCTCCCGCGACGGTCGCCTCCTTCGAAGCCGCCGCGGCGCTGGCCACCGAGGGCGCACGCCCGTTGTCCGGGAACGGATTCAAGACGTCGTTGCTGCCGCGGACCCTTGTCCGCGCGCTGCTCGAACTGACCGAGGGGAGCCGCTGATGACCAGCCGGGTGGACGGACCGCTGAAGGTCACCGGCCAGGCCAAGTACGGGGCGGACCACACCTTCCCCGGCCTGGTGCACGGGTACGTCGTGACGAGTTCGATCGCGCACGGCGAGATCGAGGCGATGGACGTCACCGCCGCGAAGAGCGCTCCGGGGGTGATCGACGTGTTCACGCCGTTCGACCCGCTGGCACTGCTCACGCCGGTCACACCGTTCTTCGGCGAGACCTGGGTTCCGTTGCAGGACAGGGAAGTCGCCTACCGTGGCCAGCCGATCGGCTTCGTGGTGGCCGAGACCTACGAGCAGGCTCGCGACGCGGCGATGCTCGTCGAGGTCTCCTACCTGGCCCGGCCTGCGCTGACTTCCCTGCAGGACGGCCTCGCTTCGGCCGAGGACGCACCGGAGGCACGAGGCGGCGAACCCTCATCGCTCGAAATCCTCGCCCCCGGGGTGGAGTCCTTCGAGGACGTGCTGGCGAAGAGCCCGGTGGTCGTCGAGGCCACGTATTCCACCGCGACCCAGCACCACGCCGCGATGGAACCGCATTCCGCGGTCGCGGTATGGGGTCCCGACGGTCTGACGATCCACAGTGGCAACCAGGGTTCCGACCTCCAGGCGGCGGAACTGGCCGGCGCGCTGGACACCAAACCGTCCGAGGTACACGCGCTGAACCCGTTCGTGGGCGGGGCGTTCGGTGGCAAGGGCCGCACTTCCGCGCCGGCGTTCCTGGCCGCTGCGGCGGCCCGGGCTCTCGACCGGCCGGTCAAGGCCGTGCTCAGCCGGGAACAGGTCTTCACCGCGACAGCGGGCCGCGCCGCGACCGTGCAGAAGATCGCCCTCGGCGCGGAACAGGACGGCACGCTCAACGCCTTGCGGCACGACTCGTGGTGCAGCACCGCGATGGACCGTTCGTTCGTCGAGCCGACGTCGCACGGCACCTCGCGCGAGTGGTACGCGACCCGGAACCTGTCGATCAGCCAGAAGATGGTGCCGCTGAACATCCCGCCGACCACGTTCATGCGGGCGCCGGGCGAGGCGCCCGGATCGTTCGCGCTGGAGAGCGCGATCGACGAACTCGCGGTCGCCTTGAAGATGGACCCGATCGAGCTGCGTCAGCGGAACAACTCGACCGCGCCGCCCGGCAAGGACCTGCAGTGGTCGAGCAAACACCTCGACGAATGCTTCCGCGTCGGCGCGGCCCGCTTCGGCTGGTCGGAGCGCTCGCCCCAGGGGCGGACCGACGGCGACTGGCTCGTGGGACTCGGCACGGCCACCGCCATGTTCCCCGCTCTGCGGTTCCCGGCCACGATCGAGATCACCCTGCTGCCCGACGACACGGCCGTCGTCGGCACCAGCGGGGCGGACCCGGGGACCGGGCTGCTGACCGTGCTTTCCTTGGTGGGCGGGGAATCGCTGGACATCTCCCCGGACCGGATCGTGCCCAGGCTCGGAGACTCGGCGCTGCCTTCCGGCGGCCTGTCGGGTGGTTCGACGGCCACCGCGAGCGCGGGGTCGGCCATCATGATCGCCGCGGCCAAGGCGATCGACGATCTGCTGACCGTGGCGTCGGCTCCGGGCGCGCCGTTCGAGGGCATGGACGTCTCCTATGCCGACGGCAAGGTGCTGGCCGGGGACCGGTCGATGACCTTCGGCGAGGTGTTGCGGACGCTGAAGCGCCCGTCGATCTCCGTGACCGGCTCGTCCGCACCCGGCGAGGAGCTGACGAAGCATTCGTTCAGCTCGTTCGGCGCCCAGTTCTGCGAAGTGCGCGTGCACAAGTGGACGCGCGAGATCCGGGTGTCCCGCATGCTCGGCGTATTCGACGCCGGCCGGGTCATCAACCCGACGGCGGCGCGAAGCCAGATCATCGGCGGCATGATCTGGGGTGTGTCGGCCGCTCTGCACGAGGGGCTGGAGATCGAGGACGACGGTCGCTTCGCCAATGGTGACTTCGCGAGCTACTTGATCCCGGTGAACGCGGACATCCCCGAAGTCGACGTCCACTTCGTCGAGTACTCCGACACCTTGCACAACCCGGTCGGCGCGAAAGGCCTGGGCGAGATCGGCACCGTCGGGATGGCGGCGGCCGTGGCGAACGCCGTCCACAACGCCACCGGCATCCGGGTGCGGCACATTCCCATCCTCGTCGAGGACCTCCTCGACGAAGCGTGACGCGCACGGAGGAAGGCCCGGGTCGGTTCGCGAACCGACCCGGGCCTCCTCCGTGGACGGTCAGTCCGACCAGCCCACGACACCCTCGTACTGGAAGTTCCGGTAGCCGCAGCCGATCCAGGTGACCAAGTAGCCCTCGGCCCTCTTCTGCTGGGCGAGTTGTGAGCCGGCCGTCTCGCATTGCGACCGGGTGGGTCCGGTGACCGTCTGCTGGTAGTACCTCGTCGAGGCAGACGCGGGAGTGGCCAGGGAGAGCGACACGGCGGCGACGGCCGCGGTCGCTGCTAGTTTCTTCAACACCCGGGCAGCAAAGCACCTCGGATCCAGGATCTCTGAGGGTATTTACCGCGACAAGTCAGCTGCCGCCGAGCAACGGCAGCGCGGAAAAGGTGTGGTCGCGCCAGATCCGCCGGGAGGCCTCTTCCGGGTACGGCGTGACCTCCGGTCGGATGTCGAAGAGCCGGGTGAGGCGTTGTTCGATGTCGTAAGGGGGCCAGCCGGGATCTCCGTGGGTGGCGAACGCCGTCCACGCGGCTCGCATCTGGGCGGACAGCGCCGTCGCCTCGGCCGCGGGGCTCTCGCCGATCAGCGTCGCGGGCAGGCCCTCGGCCAGGTTGCCGAACACGAGTGGCACGTCGAGACCGTGGCAGGCGCCGAACGCGCCGCCCATACCCGGTGCGGGCCAGGTCAGCTCGGAGAAATGGACGCGGCCACCCGCCATGAGCTGCGCCTCGGCGAGGTGGAGTGTCGGCATCCGGAACAGCCAGTCGGAGTTGACCAGTTCGTACAGCTCGTCCGGTCCGGCGGCCGGAAACCCGTCGCGGTACCGGAGTGGGCCGTCCGGGCCGGGGGCGAAGATCTCCAGCGCGGTCGCCGCTTGCTCCGGTGTCACCTGACCGAGTGTGCCGTCGAGAGCGGTGAACAGCCGCTGTTCGTCGCGGGTGTGGCCGGCGAGGAGTTCGATGTCCTTGCCCGCGCCGTCGGCCAAGGCCTGCCACGGGGTGACGGGCAGGACGTCCCCGTCGACGACCGGCGCGAACGGGATCGTTCGATGCGCCGCCTGGCCCCACCTTTCCGTCCAACGGCCGATTTCGCCGGTGACCGCGTCACCGGCGGCGGACAGCAGGGCCGGATCCACTGTGGACAGATCGGCGACGGTGGGACGCAGCCCGAGTTCGTCGGCGCAGGCCGCGGCGATGTCGGCGGCGAGCGCGTCGGTGAAGAACGTCCCCGGCACGCTCTGCGCGACGGCCCGATGGAAGAGCCCGGCCGCACGTGGCATCGCGAGCAGTGCGGCGACCGATCCTCCGCCTGCCGACTGGCCGAAGACCGTGACCCGGCCGGGGTCGCCGCCGAAGGCCCGGATGTGGTCACGCACCCATTCCAGCGCCGCGACCTGGTCGAGGAGGCCGCGATTGGCGGGCGCGCCCTCGACCCGCGCGAAACCCTCGATCCCCACCCGGTAGTTGAGCGTCACCACCACGACGCCGTCCCGCGCGAGCCTGCCACCGTCGTACTCGGGGAGGCCTGCCATGCCGATCGCGTAGGCGCCGCCCTGGATCCACACCATGACCGGCAGATTCGCGCCCGGGCCGGGTTCCGGTGACCAGACGTTGAGCGTCAGCCAGTCGTCGCCGACGGAGTCTCGCGCCAGCGCGTCCATGCCGAACGCGCCCGCCTGCGGGGGCGGCGGGCCGTAGGAAACGGCTTCCCGCACCCCGTCCCAACCCCGTACCGGCCGCGGTGCGGCGAACCGCAGAGCGCCGACCGGCGGCTCAGCGAACGGGATGCCACGGAAGACCGCCACACCCGCCTCGCTTCGGCCGCGCAGTTTTCCGGCTTCGGACTCGGCAACGGTCATCGCGACTCCCTCTCGGTACCGCGATCATCCGCGTCGCACCGGGTCGAGGGCCAGCCATTTACCGGCCAGGCCGACTGCATACATCGAGATCACTTATAGGAGCGGCAGAATCTTGGCATTGGACGTCATGAGAGCGGCAGGCCACGATGACAGCAGTGCAGCGCCAGGCTCTCAAAAGAAGATGCCGCGCGGATACCAGGAGGACAGTCATGCGAAGGCTCGTAGTCCAGCAGTGGGTCACCGTCGACAACATCGCCGCGGAGGAGGACGGCGGGCTCGGCTTCGTGTCGGTGGAACCCTTTTCCGAGAAGAGCGATCCCGCGTTCAAGGCGAGCGTGATGGGGTTCATCGACTCGGTCGACACGATGATCCTCGGCGCGAACACCTACGCCCAGTCCAAGGACTACTGGCCGCATGCCGAGGATCAGGGCGAATACGGCAAGAAGCTCAACAGTCTCACCAAGTTCGTCGCCTCGTCGAAGCTGGACGACGCCCCCTGGGGCGACTTCCCCGCCGCGACCGTGACACGCGACCCGGCCGCCACGATCCGCGAACTCAAGGAGCAGAGCGGCAAGGACATCTGGTTGTGGGGGAGTCTGACGCTCATGCACTCGCTACTGGCCGACGGCCTTGTCGACGAGGTCAGGCAGCTGGTCTGCCCGGTGACGCGGGGCAAGGGAACGCGCGTTTTCGCGGATCGCCAGGATCTGAAGGCGATCGAGGCGACCTTGTTCGACAACGGTCTGACGCTGCTGCGTCACGAGGTCACGAAGTAAGGGGAGGGCCCGGCCTTCCGCCATGTCGGCTCACTCCGTTAGGGGCAGGCATTCGGTGAGGAGGTCGACGACGTCGCGCCAGGCCCGCTGCGCGTGCAGTGGGTGGTAGCCGACGCCGGGGAGCACGGCTTGATCGACCGGGGGGTGGTGGAAGGCGTGCAGGGCGCCGCCGTAGACCGTGAGGCGCCAGTCGACACCGGCGGCCTGCATCTCCGCGGTGAACGCTTCCCGTTGGGCAGGGGGCATGATCGGGTCTTCCGAACCCACTCCCGCCCACACCGGGCAGCGGATGCGCGCCGCCTCACCCGGCCGTCCCGTGGTCAGTCCGTTGACCGTTCCGATCGCGCGCAGGTCGACACCGTCGCGTCCGAGTTCCAACGCGATCGCGCCCCCGGTGCCGTAGCCGACGGCGGCGATACGGTCGGGATCGGCCCGCGGCTCGGCGCGCACCACGTCGAGGGCCGCGTGGCCGATCTCCCGCATCCGGCCGGGGTCGGCGAGCAGGGGCATCACGTACGCCAGCATCTCCTGGGGGTCGGTGAACCAGCGCCCGCCGTTGAAGTCGAAGGCCAGCGCCACGTATCCCAGCTCGGCAAGGGCGTCGGCCCGGCGTCGCTGGAAATCGTTCAGCCCCGTCCCCTCCGGCCCGACCAAGACCGCCGGCCTGCGGTCGGTACCGGCCGGGAGCGCGAGGTGGCCGATCATCGTCAGGCCGTCGGCCGGGTATTCGACCGTGCGCGTGGTAACCGTCGACATGAGCAGGACACTAATGATCGCCGGGCCCTTCGTGGCCGGTGTTCACCGACGGCGGACAGCTCGCCTTGCCGCGTCAGTGCCCTTCCGGTTCGGCGCCGATCCGGTACTGCACCGGTTTGCCGTCCGCGTCCCGCACCGGGACGGGGTTGCCTTCGGCGTCGACGATCTTGCCGTCGACGATCTTGTCTCCGTTCTCCAACTGGGAGAAGGCTTTGAGGTCGGAGTAGTCGATCACCCGGGTCGCCGTCGCGAACACCGACGGGTCGGTGCCCGCCTTGCCCGGCTTCAGATGGTTGAACACGAGGTTCAGCACGACGGCCATGAGCGCGGCCGAGCTGATTCCCGAGTGGAAGATCGTGCCGACCCACGCCGGGAAGTGGTGGTAGAAGTCCGGCGCCGCGATCGGGATCATGCCCAGCCCGACGGAGGCCGCGACGATGACCAGGTTCAGGTTCCCGTTGTAGTCCACTTTGGACAGGGTCTTGATGCCGGACGCCGCGACCGTGCCGAACAGTACGAGGCCGGCACCGCCCAGGACCGGGTAGGGGATCGCGGTGACCACCCGGCCGAGCACCGGGAGCATGCCGAGGATCAGCAGGACCACCCCGCCGGCGGTCACCACGAACCTGCTCCTGACCCCGGTGATCGCGACGAGACCGACGTTCTGGGCGAACGCGCTCTGGGTGAACCCGTTGAAGATCGGCGCGATCGCCGAGGACGCCATGTCGGCGCGCAGTCCGTCGCCGATCCGGCGTTTGCTCACCTTCGTTCCGACGATCTCTCCCACCGCGAGGATGTCTGCCGTGGTCTCGGTCAGGGTCACCAGCACGACGATGAACATCGACACGATCGCGGCGACGTCGAAGGTCGGCATCCCGAAACCGAACGGGGTCGGTACCGCGAAGATCGGGCCGTCCCAGACCTTGGAGAAGTCGGCCTTGCCGAGTACGGCGGCCAGCGCGGTGCCCACCACGATCGACAGGAGGATCGAGAGCCGCGAGATCGCCGGGACGGCCACTTTGCTGAGCACCAGCACGATCGTCAGGGTCAGCGCGGCCAGCCCGATGTTGGAGACCGAGCCGAAGTCCGCCGCCTTGGTGTTGTTGCCCATCGCCCACTGTGCCGCGACCGGCATCAGGCTGAGCCCGATCACGGTGATGACCGTCCCGGTGACGACCGGCGGGAAGTACTTCACCAGCCGCGAGAACACCGGCGTGATGAGCAGGCCGAGCACCGACGAGGCGATCACCGAGCCGAACACCGCGGGCAGTCCGCCATCGGCCACGATCGCCGTCATCGTCGCCACGCCGGCGAAGGAGGTGCCCTGGACCAGCGGCAGCCGGGAGCCGAAGAAGGGCACGCCGTACGACTGGAGGATCGTCGCCAGCCCGCCGATGAACAGGCACGATGCGACGAGCAGCCCGATTTCCGCGGGCGATACGCCCGCGGCACCACCGATGATCAAGGGCGGCGCGATGATCCCACCGTACATCGTCAGGACGTGCTGGACGCCGTAGGTGAGGTTCTTGCCGATCCCCAGCCGTTCATCCTCGGGCCTGCCGGCCGCGCCCTCCTCGGCCTGCGTCCTCTTCACCATGGATCCACCTCTCGGTAGAAGCGAGCGATGCCGGGCAATTTCAGTCTGCGGAGGTTAACTTCCACATAGCAGAACTAGCAAGACCGAATGTGGTGTCACGGACTCGTCCCGTGATCGACGACGACCGGGATCGGCGCGCACGTCCTTGCGCGGCTCGACTGCGAGGAGTCTCGCGAGCCCTTTCAAGGGGTGCCGCAAAGCGCGGAGTCGATCACCTGGATGCGGGTCGTCGTGCCTTCGGCTTGGACGAAGGCGTTGGTCACCAGTGCCGCGTGCCGGCCATCGTCGGTGGCGAAGGTCGCGGACGAGTGACCGGTGGCGGTATCGCCGACGTGGCCCCACGCTTGCGCGCCACAGGAAAGGTCGAGCCGGATCAACCCGAGGCCGTAAGCCATTCCAGCAGGCGCACCGGGAATGGGGACCGTCGCCCGCAGCTGGGCCAGGGTCGTCGGCGAGACGAGCTCGCCGTCGACGAGCGCCCGCATGAACGCGGCCATGTCCCGCTCGGTCGAGGCGATGGCTCCCGCCGTGGCCCATTGGGACAGTTCCCAGGCGAAGGTCCGGTCGAACCAGAAGAAGAACGGGCCCGACCGGCCGCCGACGTAGCCGGGCAGATAGGGCGTGGCGAGCTGCCGGTCACCAGGACGGGGATAGGTGGTCCGAGTCAGGCCGAGCGGTCCGATGACCCGGGTGGTGATCGCGTCGCCTGCCGACACGCCGGTGATCTGCTCGATCAACAGGCCCGCCACCAGGAAGTTGACGCTGGAATAGCCCCAGCCCGTACCCGGCGGGAACTGCGGCGGGTTGGCCAGGCCCGCTCGGATCGTCTCCCGCAGGCGATAGGTGCCGTCCGGATCGGCCTGGGGCTTGCCGAGGTCGTTGGAGATGCCGCTGGTGTGCTGCAGGATCTGGCGCACGGAGATCTTGGTGCCGTCGTAGCCGTTTCCGTCCACCACCCCGGGCAGATATCGCTCGATCGGCGCGTCCAGGTCGACCTTGCCCTCGTCGACCAGTTGCAGCACGACGACTGCCGTGAACGTCTTGGTCTGACTGCCGATACGGAACTGGTCATCGGAAGTGAGAGGCCGCGGGGCGTTGACGTCCGCGGTCCCGGTGCGCACCTCCCACGAGTGGGTGCGGTTGCCGGCGTGGACGGCTGCGCCCGGCCCGGCGCCGGCCAGGTAGCGATCGAGCACCGCCTGGGTGTCGGCGTGGTCGGCGACCGGTGCCGCCTGCGCGGTCGCGGGCATCGCCAACGCCACGGCGAAGACCACCAGCAACGGTAGGACGCGGTTTCTGCTCACGCTGCTCTCCTGACCGTCCCGCCCACGATGGTCATCGGGACGGGCAAGGTGGGTTGTAGGTGACGCCGGGGAAGTACTGGTTCCATTCGGCGGGGGTGATCCGAGTGCGGACCTGGTCGCAGGCGTGGGCGATGAGCTCGTCCGTGTCGGTGGGCGTGATCCGGGCCGAGCGATCCCAGCCGCTGGTGGCCAGGGCGCGTCCGTCGGGACGGAAGCTCACCGACCACACACCGGTGACGTGACCGGTGAGAACGGTCTGTTCGCGGGGATGGAGTGGATCGGTGATGCTCCAGAGCCGCGCGGTGGTGCCGCCGCTGGTGGCGAGCGTGCGGCCGTCTGGGCTGAAGTCCACGCCGAAGAGGCCGCTCGTGTGGCCGGTGAGGGTGGCGAGTTCGGCGGGTTCGCGAGGATCGGTGATGTCCCACAGCCGGGCGGTGTTGTCGTTGCCGGCGGTGGCCAGCATGCGGCCGTCGGGACTGACCGTCACTCCGTACACCGCGCTCCCGGTGTGTGCGGTGAGCGAGGCGAGCTGGACAGGGCGGCGCGGTTCGGTGATGTTCCAGAGCCGGGCGGTCTGGTCCTCGCCGGCGGTGGTCAGGGTCCGTCCGTCGGGACTGAAGGCCGCGGAGTAGACCACGCTGGTGTGACCGGTGAGGGTGGTGAGTTCGGTGGGGCGGCGAGGATCGGTGACATCCGACAGCCGCACGGTGCCGGCGAAACTGGTGGTGGCCAGGGTGCGGCCGTCGGGACTGAACGTGACTCCGTACACCGCGTTGTTCGCGTTGGGGATGGCGGCGAGTTCGATGGGCTCGCGAGGATCGGTGATGTCCCACAGCCGGACGACGTTGTCGCCGTTGGCGGTGGCCACGAGATGACCGCGGGGGTTGAAGTCGACCCCGAAGACCGTGCTGGTCGCGTTGGGGATCGAGGCGAGTTCGGCGGGGACACGAGGTCCGGTGACGTCCCACAACCGCACGGTGTGATCCCCGCTCGCGGTCGCCAGAACGCGCCCGTCAGGGCTGAAGTCGACCGAGTAGACCTCGTGTGGCTGGTTGATCAACGTCGTGGCCAGGGTGCTGATCAGGCTTTCGCGGGTTTCGGTGGTGGGTGCCAGACGATGGGCGGTCAGCCCGAGCTGTGCGGCCAGCTCCTGGTTGGTACGGAACAGTTCGGTGGCGTCGACGGCCACGTTCCTGGCGATGGCGGCGTTGCGTTGTTCGGCGATGGCCGTCCGGGTGTGGACGGCGTAGACCGTGGCCGTCGCGGCGAGCAGGAACAGCACCGCGAGCAGCGCGACGAGTTGACGCAGGCGCCGGGTACGGCGCTGGGAGGAGGCTCGTTCGTTGGCTTCGGCTTCGAGACCTTCGTCGAGAAAAGCGCGTTCTCGCGGGGTGAGCCGGTCGGGCACGGAGTCGGCCCAGTCACGGGCGATGGCCAGTCGGGTGCCGCGGTAGAGGGCGCCGGGGTCGCGGTCCAGACCTTCCCACACGGTGGTGGCGTCAGTGAGCTGGCGGTGCGTCCGCAGGCCTTCGCGATCTTGGGTGAGCCATTCGGTGAATCGGGGCCAGTGCCGGATGAGGGCTTCGTGGACGATTTCGATGCCGTCGTGGTCGAGGGTGATCAGCCGGGCTTGAGCCAACTGGTCGAGCACCGCGACGGCGTCGCCGTGCTCGAGGTCGAGTTCGCCGCGGTCGAGGCGGCGTTTGGTGTCCTCGGTGCCTTCACCGAGGGCGACCAACCGGAGGAACAGGTGGCGCGCCCACTGCTGCCGGCTTTCGCTCAGGGCGGTGTAGGTGTTTTCCGCGGTGTGGGCGATGGCTCCGGCGATGCCGCCCGTCTCGAGGTATCCAGCGAGGGTCAGGGCGTTGCCGCGACGGCGGTGCCAGGTTTCGCGCAGGGCGTGCGAGACCAGCGGCAGCACGCCGATCCGGCCGTCTGCCTCGGCACAGAGCGTGGCTTGCAACGCGCTTTCGACCGAAAGACCCGCCAGTGACGCGGGCCGGGTGATCACTTCACGGAGCTCCGGTGTCGTCATCGGCCCCACCAGCACCTGCGCCTGCTGCAGCACCTCGACCAGGTGCGGGTACCGGCTGCAGTGACCGTAGAAGTCCGCGCGCACCCCGAGCACCACCCGCAGCCGGCTGCCGTCCGTGGTGGTGGCGGTGACGAGCAGGTCGAGGAACCGGGCTCGTTCGGCCGGGTCGGTGCATTGGGTGAAGATCTCCTCGAACTGATCCACCACCAGCACCAGATCGACACCGGCCGGGTGATCGGCCAGCCCCTGGCGGACCAGCCGGTGCACCGCTCTGGCGTCACCGGACAAATCCGCGACGAGCTGGGTAGCCGTGGTTTCGGTGAGAGGACTCAATGCCAGGGCGCATTCCTCGATCGGATGCGCCTTGGGAGTCATCACCGAGACAGGCCACGCGTGTTCGGCGATCGCGGGCAGGAGTCCGGCCCGTAACAACGACGTCTTGCCCGCTCCCGAGGCGCCCACCACGGCGACGAATCGGGAGTCGAAGATCCGCGCGCGGATCTGTTCGATCAACTGATCGCGACCGAAGAAGCGGTCGGCGTCCTGGGGCTCAAAGGCGCTCAATCCGACATAGGGCGCGCCCTGTTCGCCTTTGACGGACCGCGATTCGGGCTCGGCCAGCTCGGCCGCGACCTCGCGCCAGCGCCGTTCCCAAGCCGCGGTGTCCCCGTCGCAGGCTTGGACATAGGCCAAAGCCACCGCCAGGCTGGGCAATTTGCGCCCGCCGGCGGCCCCGGACAGCGCGGCGGTCGAGTAGTGCGTACGCCGGGCGAGCTCGCGATAGCCCGGACTGCCCGCTTTCTCCCGTAATCGCCGGAGATCCGCGGCCCAGCGCAGCAGCGGGCCGTCCCCCGAGCCCAACGGACGCTCCCCACGCCCCACAAGCCCACCCCTCCGGTCGAAACCCGGTCTGAATTGTTCACATCTGGTTGTTAACCGTCCACCCTCCGGCACTTAACAACCTGAATCCGTTACGCATATCACCGTGGCCTGCGCCGACACCGGTGCCGTCGGCTTTCACTCGCGTTCGTCTATTTCAGAGGGGGTCGGGGGCATGTCTGTCCTCATGTGGACTCGTGGTCCTGTTCGGCTTCGCCGTCAGGGTGCGACTCTGGCCGTGGTGCTGGCATTGGTGGCGGGGATCGCCGCGGCCGCGGTGCCGTCCGGAGTGGTGAGCTCGGCGGGAGAGGGCGCTGATGGCGCGGTGACGGCGCCGGAGCATCCGGAAGGGATGTCGTTCGATCCGAATCAGATCAAGGACATCAAAGCCGCCGATCCGGGCGCCGGGGTGAACCTGATCGCACCACCGTCGGCGAACAACGCGGGTGACGCGCGGCTGTCGTATCCGCTTGAGGTGCCCAAGGGCCGGGCGGGCCTGGAACCGCGGCTGGCGGTCACCTACGGCTCGTCGAGCGCGAACGGGTGGCTGGGTGTCGGGTGGGACATCGCCACTCCGGCGATCACGGTGGACACCCGGTGGGGCGTTCCGCGCTACGACGCCGACCTGGAGACCGAGACCTACCTGCTGGCCGGTGAGCAGCTCACGCCCGTCGCCCACCGGGGCGCCTTGCAGCCGCGGACAGCGGAGAAGGTGTTCCACGCCAAAGCGGAGAGCCGGTTCGACCGCATCGTCCGGCACGGGGACAAACCGGCGAACTACTGGTGGGAGGTCACCGACAAACAGGGCTCGCGCACGGTGTTCGGTGGCGCGGAGAACACCACACTGACCGATGCCTCGGGGCGTGTGGCGACGTGGGCGGCGCGCGAGGTCCGTGACACCAACGACAACGTGCTGCGCTACCACTACGCCCGGGTGGAGGACGGCGGTACCGAGAAGTCGACCGTGCCGGGTAGCAACCTGTATCCGCGGCGGATCACCTACACCGGCCACGGTGCGACCGAGGGCAAATACTCGGTGACGTTCCTGCGGGACCGGGACCGGGGCGAGCCGCGCCGCGCGGACGTGCAGATCGATGCCCGCGGCGGGTTCAAGAAAGTGACCGCGGACCTGCTCCGCCGGGTCGAGGTCAAGCTGGACGACCAGCTGATCCGGGCCTACGAGCTGAATTACCGCGCAGGGGCGTTCGCGAAGACGTTGCTGGCGTCGGTGTCTCAGTTCGGTGAGGACGACAAGCTGTTCAACACCCACACGTTCGACTATTTCGACGAGGTGCGTGACCAGGCGGGCAACTACACCGGGTTCGCTGACGCCGCCGGGTGGTCGGTCCCGGATGACGACCTCGGCGTGAACATCCGTGAAGGTGAGGCGAGTGCGATCTCGGCGAACACCTCCGTCGGGTTCGGTGCGCACTTGTTCGCCGGCTACAACGTGCAGGGCCTGCCGGTCAAGCAGGGTGGCGTCGGACTGAAGGTCGGGTTCAACGCCGGCCAGTCCGATGGTCTGTCGGCGCTGATGGACGTGAACGGCGACAACCTGCCGGACAAGGTCTTCCGTAAGAACAACGACGTCTACTTCCGCCCCAATCTGAGCAACCCGGGGGGTGAACCGAAGTTCGGTGACACTCCGATCAGGTTGCGCGACCTCCCGGGGATCTCGACCGAGCGGACGTTGTCGGGCACGATCGGTGTCGAGGCGTTCGTCGCCGCTATCGCCGCGCAGTTGGACTTCGTGGGGACCACGACCACGTCGGATCGGTTCTTCAGCGACGTCAACGGTGACGGCATCACCGATCTGGTCGACAACGGCGGCGTGTTGTTCGGCTATCTGGACGCCAACGGGCAGCCCGCTTACAGCGCTGATTCCAGCCGCACTCCGGTGCCGGTCGGCGGTGGCGCGGTGACCGGCGAGATCGTCGGTGACCAGACAGCGCAGTTCAACCAGCAGGTCGACAACTCGCCGCTGCTGGACTCGGTGCGCCGCTGGGTCGCTCCCTTCGACGGCACCGTCCGCGTCGACGGCCGGGTGCAACTGACCACGGATCCTTCGCCCGCGCGCGCCGCGTACACCAAAGCCGACGGTGTGCGGGTCACCATCCAGGCCAAGGACACCGAACTCTGGGCGCAACGCATCGGCCCGGACGACCACACCGAGTTCACTCCGGCCAATGTGTCGGCGATCGCGGTGAAGAAGGGCGACGCGCTCTACTTCCGCACACAGTCCATTCTGGACGGAAAGTACGACACGGTGGCGTGGGATCCGACGATCACCTACACCGACCTCGCGGCTGGCACGGACGTGAACGGGTTGGCGAACACCGTGTTCCGTGCGTCGTCGGACTTCACGCTAGGCGGCCGCTCGTCGCAGGTGATGGTGCCCGTGACCGGCAAGCTTCGGCTGACCGGCGACGTGGTCAAGAGCAAGGCGACCTCGGACGACGTGACCGTGGTGATCACGAAGGGCAACGGGGTGCACGCCCCCGCGGAGGTGTTCCGCAAGGTGCTGCCCGCCGCGTCGACCGGGACCACCAAAATCGACCTGAGCCTCCCGGTCGGCCAATTCGAAAAGATGTCATGGCAGATCAGGACCGATTCCTCAATCGACGTCTCCGCAGTGTCCTGGGTACCGAAGGCGCACTACACGGAGGCGCCGGGAGTGGAGTCACTGGTCGACGACAAGGGCCAGCCGACCCTGGTGATCAGCCCGCCATTCGATGTGGACATGTACCCCGCCAACACCCTCACCGCGCCCCAACAGACCCACAAGGTGACCAAGACCGGCAAGCTGCGGGTCCGGCCGAGCGTGGAGTTCACCTTCGGCAGTCTGACCGGGACGACCAAGATCGCTTTCACCGTGAAGAAACGCGGCGGGCAGTTGCTGGGCAAGCGGGTCGTCGACATCGTCAACGGGCAGTACGGCTCACCCGGCCAGGACCTGGACGTGGTCGTCCCCGTCACCCAGGGCGACGAGCTGATCTTCGACCACTCCACAACGGATTCCAATCTCCTCGGTATGGTCTCCGATCAGTCGGCGGAGGTCAGCTACGACCTCTCGTCGCCATGGCCGGCGTTCACCCCGGCACCGAGCGCGATGCACGGCTCCGCCCCGCAGGGAGCGTTCCCGCAGCCCTACCGCGGCTGGGGTGTGATCGGTTATCAGGCCAACCGTGACCGCGCCACCCAGCCCATCAAGCAGGCCGAACTCGCGATCGACCAGAGCTTCAAGAACGCCCTTCCCAAGGAACCCAAGGAAGCCGACATCCCAGGGTTCGCCGCGAACCCCCGGATCCCCATGCCCCGGCTGGCGATCTTCGCTCCGAACCCGGCCAAGGGCGGCTGGGCCGCGCAGGACGAGTCGTCCTGGTTCACCTCCACCATGGCGACCAGCTCCCGGCTCGGCGCGGACACCATCGACGTGGTCACCGACGCCGATGTCACCGGTGACCGCACGGTGATGCGTCGCGGCGTGACCGGTCAGGTGTCCGGCACGCTGTCGGCCGGTCCGTTCGGGGGCACGGTCGTCGGTGGGATCACCGCGGGTTCCGTCGACTACGTCGACCTCAACGGTGACCGCTTTCCCGATGTCGTCGGCGCCAAGGAGATCCAGTTCACCGACATGAACGGCGGGCTCGGCGCCCGGCGCGGCACGCTCGGCGGCAACGTCCGCGAGTCGGACAACGTGTCCGGCAACGTGTCGTACTCCGCCGGCAGCGAGTCGGCCACCCTTGCCAGCGCACAGGGTCTGGCCGCCCCGGAGGCCGGGAGCAGCAACAACACCGCCACCTCCGGTCCGGTGCAACCGGCACTCGGGATCGGTGGCAGCGTCGGCGGCGGCGAGTCCGACACCCGCGTCGACCTCGTCGACATCAACGGCGACGGTCTACCGGACAAGGTCTTCGCCAACGGCGACGCCCAGCTCAACCTCGGCTACAGCTTCGCGGCCAAGGAACCCTGGTCGGCGGGGCCGATCAACGACGCCTCCACTCGCAACCTCGGCGTCAACCTCGGTTTCAACATCGATAACTACGGCTTCGCCGGGGGATTGTCCGCTGAACTGGGCACTTCGATCACCAACGCGAGCATGCTCGACGTCAACGGCGACGGTCTCACCGACCGCGTCTTCACCGACGGCACCAATCCGATCAAGGTGGCCATCAACACCGGCACCGGCTTCACCGCACCCACTCCGTTCCGCGGCAGCTTCGCCGACATCGCCGTGGACAAGAACGCCACCCTCGGGGCGGGCGTCTACTTCACCTTCCCTGTCCCCACTCCGGTCGGCACGTTCGTGTTCAACCCCGGCGTCAACGCTTCCACCGGCATCGGCCGCGCCGAGATCGGCCTGCGTGACGTCAACGGCGACGGCCTGGCCGACCATGTCAAATCCACCCGGGACAACGAGCTGCTGGTCGCGGTCAACAAGACCGGCCGTACGAACCTGCTCCGCACGGTGACGCGGCCGTTGGGTGGGAGGTTCGATCTGGATTACACCCGTACCGGAAACACTCAGGCGCTGCCCGAGTCCCGCTGGGTCCTGTCCCGCACCAGCGTATCCGACGGTCATCATGGCGACGGCGCTGACACCCAGCTCACCACCTATCGTTACGAGCAGGGGAAGTACGACCGGCTCGAACGCGAGTTCTACGGCTTCGGCAAGGTCGTCACCGAACAGCGCGATCCTGGCGCTGCCGAGGCGCTCTATCGCTCGACCACTGACGAGTACCGCACGGACGGTCCGCATACCCGCGGATTGCTTGCTCGCACCCTCAAGACCGACGGTGCGGGACGGCCGTTCACCGAAACCGTCAACACCTATCAGCTCCGCGACACCGCACCAGGCAGTGCGTTCGCCGCATTGTCCCGGGTGGACAAGCGCTTCTACGAAGGTGCGGAGAAAGCGGGCAAGTCCACCTACACCGAAATGTCGTATGACGACTTCGGCAACCTGATCCGCTCGTTCGACGCCGCGGACGAGGGTGCCGCCGACGACGTGGAGACCACGTACGGCTACACCGCGTCCGACCCCGCTTGCCGGGCGCGCAACCTGACAGGTACCGCCAACCTGATCAAACAGCGTGGCACCGCCGGCGGCACCGTGTCGCGGCACCGCGAATCCACAGTCGACTGCGTGACCGGTGCGGTGCGGCAGGTCCGCGCGTATCTCACCGACACCACCTCGGCCGACACCGACCTGGAGTACCACCCGGACGGGAACCTGAAATCGGTCACCAAGCCCGCCAACCGGACTGGTCAACGGTCTCGATTGGACTACGGCTATGACACCGTCGTCAGCGTCCACATCGAATCCATCACCGACAACTTCGGGCTTCGGTCCGGTGCGACACACAACCTGAAGTACGGGCAGCCTGACCGCACCACCGACCAGAACGGCCAGCAGGTACTGAGCTCCTACGACAGCGTGGGTCGTTTGGACACGGTCACGGGGCCATACGAGATCGGGTCGGGCAAGACCACGATCGACTTCGACTACCACCCCGAAGCAACCGTTCCCTATGCCACAACGCGTCACCTTGATCGCGATGCCACCGGAGTCCGCGAAGACACGATCGACACCGTCACGTTCACCGACGGCCTGAAGCGCGTCCTGCAAACGAAGAAGGACGCGTCGGTCGCGGACAACCCTGGCGACACACCTGAACAGGTCATGACCGTGTCCGGGCGGGCGAAGTTCGACTTCGTCGGCCGAGCGGTGGAGACCTACCACCCCGTGACCGAGGCCAAGGGCGACGGCAACACGAGCTTCAATGCCGCCTTCGACACCGTGGCGCCCACCCGGACCTCGTTCGACGTGCTGGACCGGCCGGTCAAGACGGTCGCACCGGACGAGGTCAGGACCGCCATGGCCTACGGATTCGGATCCGACCGCGCCGGTGTCACCCGGTTCGAAACCATCGCGACCGACGGCAACGGCAAACAGAAGCGCGGCTACACAGACCTGCGGGAGAAGACCACCGCGGTCAAGGAGTTCAACCCGGCCGGTGGACAGCCGGTCATCTGGACCAGCTACGGCTACGACGCGCTCGGGCAGCTCACCACCGTGGTGGACGACAAGAACAACACCACCCGCTCCGAATACGATGTCCTCGGCCGCCGCACCGTGCTCGACAGCCCCGATGCGGGCCGCACCGAGACCCGCTTCGATCTGGCGGGCAACCCGGCTACGAAGATCACCGCGAACGGTAAGCAGGTCGAGTACGACTACGACCACAGCCGTCTCATCGCGGTCCGTTACCCGACCTTCCCGGCCAACAACGTCACCTACACCCACGGTGCACCCGGTGCGCCGGATAACGCCGCCGGCCGGATCACCGAGATCCGCGACGCGGCCGGGACCCTCACCCGCGGCTATGGCCCGTTGGGTGAGACCACCCGGGAAACCCGCACCATCAAGATCGCCGGGCAGGCGGACCGCGGCTACACCACCAAGTGGCGCTTCGACGCCTTCAACCGTGTCCTGCAGATGACCTACCCGGACGGCGAACTCCTCCGCTACGACTACGACGCAGGCGGTCAGGTCACCCGCGCCACCGGGGCCAAGAACGGCACCGATTACATCTACCTCGGTCGCCTCGACTACGACAAGTTCGGCCAGAAGGTGCTGCAGCAGGCCGGGAACGGGGTGCGCACCACCTACACCTACGACCAGGCCGACCGCCGGCTCGCCACTCTGAAGTCGAGGACACCCGGTGCCACCGAGTTCCAGAACCTCGGCTACACCTACGACAACGTCGGCAACATCACGAAGCTGACCAACAGCACGGCACAGAACCCGACGATCGGTGGTCCGGGCAGTCAGACCTTCGGCTACGACGACCTGTACCAGCTCACTTCCGCCAGCGGCCAGTACACGACCAAGAGCAACCAGCAGGACAAGTACACCTTGGCGCTGGGCTACGACTCCATCCACAACACCACCAGCAAGACCCAGCACCACGAGATCACCGGTACCTCCACTCAAGCGGTGTCGCTGACCCGTGGGCTGACTCCTGTGTCGCCGGCCGGTGGTGGCGGGGGGAGCCCGGCGTCGCTGGGCCCGCTGTCGGTCGGGCCGATCGAGCCGGTGGAGGACCCGGCGAACTCGGCCGAGGTCCAGGACAAGACCACCTACGACTACAAGTACGACTACGGCAGCGGGAAACCACACGCGCCGAGCAAGGTCGGCCCGATCACCCAAACCTACGACGCGAACGGCAACCTCACCGACACGGTGAACACGGCGGCCGGCGAGGCCAAGCGGCGCCAGTACGTGTGGGACGAGGAAAACCGACTCGCCTGCAACCAGGACACCGCCACTGCGACAGTCCCTCAAACTCCGGCGGGTTGCGCCGACCCCACCGTCGGCTACACCTACGACGCGGCAGGCGAACGCGTCATCAAACAGGGCGACGGACTATCGCTCTACCCCAACCGTGGCTACAGCGAACGTAACGGCACCGGCTTCAAGCACATCTTCATCGGCGACAGCCGCCTCACCACCAAAACCGTCGCCGCCGCTGGTCCTGAAAACACCCAGTCCTACTTCCACGCCGACCACCTCGGCTCGTCCGGCTACGTCACCGACAGGCAAGGCAGCGTCACCGAGCACCTCGAGTACATGCCGTTCGGGGAAACCTGGGTGGAGGAACAGACCGGCCAGAGCGGTACGCCGTACAAGTTCACCGGCAAAGAGCTCGACGAGGAAACCGGCCTCTATTACCACGGTGCCCGTTACTACAACCCGAGAACGCAGCTCTGGGCGAGTGCGGACCCGGCGCTGTCCGACTTCATGTCCGGATCCAAGGACGCAGGCGGCATCGCCAACCCCCGCAACCTCGCCACCCATGCCTACGCTCACAATAACCCCATCAAACTCGCCGACCCCACCGGCAATTCTCCTGTCGACAAGGCTCCCGCTTTCGACAAGCTTGTGAGCTTTATGACGAAAGAGATGGTCGATAACTCCAAGGGGAAACACATGACGGAGTTGAGGGGTTTAAACAGCAGTATGGAGATCGAGAACAGAGCTGCAGCGTATGGTAAATTCATTGACCTTGTTCGGACGAATGGCGCATGGGATCACAAGCGTCAAATACTCCTATTGATTCACGGAGATGGGGCCGGATTTGGCGGCGCAGAAGAGGACCAGGGGCGAATTCTGAACCACGACGGACTGCTGCGTAACGATGCCTGGTCAAATATTCATTTCGGATACGTCGGCACTGAAGCCGGATTCAGCTCGCTGGAGCTACTGGGGGGAGCTGATGTGATTGACTATATGGAGAATGGTGAAACATATGCTGCGGACCAAGCCGCGATCCGATTTGGCATTAGTCTCCGCCACAAGTATCGGCCCGACCAACTTACTCCGGAGATTCTGAAAAAAGAGCTCATGGCCAACTATCAGAGTTTTGTAGATGCCGGAGTAATTGCGCCGCCGCCTCCTATTCAGCAGTGCACGCGACCAAAGGGAGAGCGGACAACGTGCTAACACAGCGGCGGCCCAGGGTAATCGTTAGCTTGCCTTGGGCCGCCGCAGGAGATCGGTTGCGCTCGGCTACCGGCCGACTCGTCGAGTGGGGATTTGAGTCAGAGGATCATGGTAGCCATGTAGCAGCTATCGGGGCTGGTTGGCCCACCACTTCTGACCGGCTTCGGGAAGCGTGGAGATCGGGTCGTAGTACGGGTACTTGCGCTGCAAGGCTTCCGGGTCCTCGTGCTCGATCCCGGTGCGGTAGTTCTTGGTCCAGTAAGAAATGCCGAGCTCGCGGTCGTATTCAGCGAGCTGGTGGACCCAGCGCTTTCCGACGTAAGGCACGTCGCAGACGATGCGCGGAGTCGCGTAACCGGGCAGGTAGCCCATGATCGCGTGCTGCAGTTCCTGTGCCTCGTGCACGGAAACCCGCCAGTGCTCGGCGTTCGGGATCATGTCGCACATGTAGAAGTAGTACGGCAGGATGTTCGCCTCGCCCTGGAGTGCGAAGCACAGGTCCAACAGCTCCGCCGGGGTCGCGTTGACGCCCTTCATCAGCACGCCCTGGTTGCGGACGTCGCGGACGCCGACGTCGAGCGCGGTCCGGGCAGCCTCCGCGACCAGCGGGGTGACCGACTGGGCGTGGTTGACGTGGGTGTGGATCGCCAGGTTGATGCCGCGGCGCTGGGCGGTGCCGGCGACGCGCTCGAGGCCTTCGACGACCTTCGGCTGGATCCAGTGCTGCGGGAGGGCGGCGAGCGCCTTGGTCGCGAGGCGGATGTCACGGACGGTGTCGATGTCCATCAGCCGCATGAGGAACGACTCCAGCTGCGGCCACGGCACGTTGGCGACGTCGCCGCCGGAGACCACGACGTCGCGGACGCCCGGGGTCTTCTTCAGGTACTCGATCATCGCGTCCTGCCGGTCGACCGGCTTGAGCGAGAGCTTGTGCTTCTCGACCTGCTCGGTCGAGTTCCCGACCAGGTCCATCCGGGTGCAGTGCCCGCAGTACTGGGGGCAGGTCGAGATCATCTCGGCCAGGACCTTGGTGGGGTAACGGTGCGTCAGTCCCTCCACGACCCACATCTCGGCCTCGTGCAGCGAGTCCCGTTCGGAGTGCGGGTGGCTCGGCCATTCGGTGTCACGGTCGCTGCGTACCGGGAGCATGTAGCGGCGGATCGGGTCGCGATACCAGGCCTCGGTCACCTTCGCCGGGTCGGTGCCGGCGTTGGGCGCCATCGTGTTGATCATCTGCGGCGGCAGCAGCATCGACATCGTGGCCATCTCGCGCTGGTCGGCGAGCATGTCCTCGTAGAAGCGCTCCTCGAGCTGGTCGCCCATCAGGGCGCGCAGCTGTTTGGCGTTGCGGATGCAGTGCACGCGCTGCCACTGCGCGTCACGCCACTCGGCCTCGGTCACGTCGTGCCAGCCGGGGAAGCGGCGCCAGTCGGGTTCGATCAGCTCGACTCGGGTGTAGTCGTAGGGCTGTTCGTAGGCGGCTACCGGCGAGGTCGGCTCCTGGATCGCAGTCACTTGTACTCCTCGTCGTCGGAAACGCGTGAAAATATCCTGTCACATCGTTCGAGCGACGTAAATATTCCTGTTCTGCGCGGAGTGTCGGACGGAGACTGCCGCGTCCCTCGAGCGGGCGCGCAGGGCCTCGAAGATCGCGACCCCAGTACTTTTCAGCGACCCTCGCGACGTCGTGATCATCCGCACGCTGCAAACTCGGAAGCGTGACGAACGCGCGAACCACGCTCCTGCTCGGCGGGCGCATCTACAGCCCGTCGGCTCCCGACGCCACCGCCATGGCGATCACGGACGGCACCGTCGTCTGGGTAGGACAGGACAGCCCCGCCAAGGCACTGCATCCCGACGCCGAAGTGGTCGACCTCGACGGCGCCTTCGTCGCCCCCGCCTTCGTCGACGCCCACGTCCACGCCACCGCCACCGGCCTGCACCTCACCGGCCTGAACCTGACCGCGGTCCGCAGCGCCGGAGAGCTGCTCGCCGCCGTCCGTGACGCCGTCCGGCCCGGCCAGGTCCTGGTCGCGCACGGCTGGGACGAGTCCCGCTGGACCGACGGCCGGCTGCCCAGCCGCGCCGAACTCGACGATGCCGCCGGGACGACGCCGGTGTACCTCAGCCGCGTCGACGTCCACTCCGCCCTCGTCACCAGTGCGCTCGTCGCGCTGGCGCCCGGGGTGCACGACGCGCCGGGCTGGTCGGCCGACGGCCCGCTGACTCGCGACGCACACCACCGCGTCCGCGCCGCGATGCGCGAGGCGATCACCCCGGAGCAGCGACGCGAGGCCCAGCGCGCGTTCCTGGCCGAGGCCGCCGCCTGCGGGGTCGTCAGCGTCCACGAATGCGCCGGCCCGGACATCTCCGGCGCCGACGACCTCACCGACCTGCTCGCGCTCGCCGCCGGCCCGGGGCTGCCCGAGGTCGTCGGGTACTGGGGCGAACACGGCGGTGTCGACACCGCCCGCGCGCTGGGAGCCAGGGGAGTGGCGGGCGACCTGTTCGTCGACGGCGCCCTCGGCTCCCGCACGGCCGCGCTGCACGAGCCGTACTCCGACGCGCACGGCACCTCCGGCACGCTCTACCTCGACGCTCCCGCGATCGGCGAGCACATCGCCGCCTGCACGGAAGCCGGTCTGCAGGCCGGCTTCCACGTCATCGGCGACGCCGCCGTCGCCGAGGTCGTCGAAGGATTCCGCCTCGCTGAGAAGACCGTCGGACAGCGAGCACTCGCGGCCCGGCACCACCGCCTCGAACACGTCGAGATGATCGACACCGAGCAGGCGAAGGCACTCGCGGGCTGGGGAGTCGTCGCCTCGGTCCAGCCGCGGTTCGACGCGGAATGGGGCGGCGCGCACGGCATGTACGCCGACCGCCTCGGCACCGACCGGGCCGCGAAGCTCAACCCCTTCGCCGCCATGGCCGCCGAAGGACTTCTGCTCGCCTTCGGCTCCGACGCCCCGGTCACCCCGGTCGACCCGTGGGCCACCGTCCGCGCCGGCACCTACCACCGCACCCCGGGTTCGGGGCTGTCCGCCCGTGCGTCCTTCACCGCCCACACCCGCGCCGGGCACCGCGCCGCCGGAGTCAACGACGGCGTCACCGGCAGCCTGGTCCCGGGCGCTCCCGCGCACTACGCGGTGTGGGACGCGACGGACCTCGTCGTGGCGACGCCGGACTCCCGGGTGCAGCGCTGGTCGACCGACCCGCGTGCGGGTGTGCCGCCGCTGCCGAACCTGGAAGAGGGCGCTCCGCCGCCCCGCTGCCTGCGCACGGTCCGCGACGGGCAGGTCATCCACGACGTGGTCACCCGGACGGCCTAGGGTTCAGGGGTGTCCTCGACCGTGACCAGCCCGGATCCCGAAGCAGCGCCGCGAAAGCGGTTCTCCCGCGCCTGGTTCCTGCGCTTCCTCGTCGCCGCGGCGTCGGGTTTCACCCTGTACCTGAGTTTCGCGCCACGTCCGCTGTGGTGGCTCGCGCCGCTGGCGTTCACCGGGTTCGCCCTGGTGGTGCACGGACGCCGGTTCCGCGGCGCTTTCGGCTACGCGTTCGTGTTCGGGGTGGCGTTCTTCCTGCCGCTGCTGACCTGGCTGCTCGACTTCCTCGGCCCGGACTTCGGCCCGTGGCCGTGGCTCGGGCTGGCGATGGCGCTGTCGGTGTACCTCGGATTCGGCGGGGCGTTCGCCACCGTGGTGTGGAGGCTCCCGCTCGGGCCGCTGTGGGCCGCGCTGGTGATCATCGCGCTGGAGACGCCTCGCGCCTGGTTCCCGTTCGGCGGATTCCCCTGGGGCCGCGTGGCGTTCAGCCAGCCCGAGGGCGCCTTCGTGTCGTTGGCGTCGATCGGCGGCGCTCCGCTCGTCGGCCTCGCCGTCGTGCTGACCGGCTTCGGCCTCGCGGCTCTCTGCTTGCGTGTCAAGGAGTCCTCGCCGCGGCGTTCGCTCGTGACAGCGGCCGCGTACGCGCTGGTGCCGGTCGTGGCGGGTCTCGCGGTGTGGCCGACGATCGGCACCGAGGCGCAGGACGGCGAACTCACCATCGCCACGGTCCAGGGCAACGCCCCCGACATCGGACTGGCTCTGGAGGGCCGTCGAGACGAACTCCGCAACAACCACCTCGCGGAGAGCGCCCGGCTGCTCGAGAAGCTCAAGGCGGACAACACCAAGATCGATCTGCTGATCTGGCCCGAGACCGCGATGGCCATGCGCAGCGGTGACGCCGGCGTGGATCAGATGGTCCGCGACTACGGTACCCAGGCGATCATCGGCGCGCTGGTCCGGCTGCCGGACGGGACGGCGCAGAACTCCGCGCTCGTCTGGGATCCGGTCACCGGGCCGGGTCAGCGCTACGCCAAACAGCAACTCGTCCCGTTCGGCGAGTACGTCCCGGCCCGCGAGGTCGCGAAACTCGTCACCCCGTTCGTCGACAGTGTGGCGAACATGACTCCGGGCGACGGCGCCAACGCCGCCCTGTCGGTCGCGGGCACCAAGGTCGGGGTCTTCATCTGCTACGAGACCGCGTTCGATTATCCGGCCCGGGAATCGGTCGCCGACGGCGCCGAACTGCTCGTCGTACCGACCAACAACGCCTGGTACGGCCCGGGGGAGATGAGCTACCAGCAGCTGGCGATGTCGCGGCTGCGCGCGGTGGAACACGGTCGCTCTGTGATCGTCTCCGCCACCAGCGGGGTGAGCGCGATCGTCGCACCCGACGGTTCGATCACGGCCTCCACCAGCCTTTTCACCGCAGATTCCCTGGTCGGCCGCGTACCGCTGAGGCAGCAGACTACGCTGTCGGATCTACTCGGTGTTACGACGGAGTACGGACTGCTGGCCCTGGCGGTCGCCGGGGTTACCGGCGGGTTCGTACTCCGTTTTCGCACCCGGCGCGCCAGCGCCGCCAAGGCAACGAGGGAAGCGGCGGGCTGACCCGCCGGAACACGGAGGAAAGACGGATGGCGCAGGCGCCACGGGGGGCCCAGGGAATCGATCCGGTGCTGGTGGTGGTCCCGACGTACAACGAGCGGGAGAACATCGGCCCGATCCTGGAACGCCTGCTGAAGGCACTCCCGGACGTGAACGCCCTCGTCGTCGACGACGGCAGCCCGGACGGGACCGGCGACGTCGCCGACGAGCTCGCGAAGGCCGACGAGCGGATCCAGGTCATGCACCGGACCGAGAAGGCCGGCCTGGGCGCCGCGTACGTCGCCGGGTTCCGCTGGGGTCTCTCCCGTGATTACGCCACCATCGTCGAAATGGACGCCGACGGCTCGCACGCGCCGGAGGATCTGCCCCGGGTGCTCGCGGCCCTGGAGGACGCGGACCTGTCCATCGGCTCCCGCTACGTTCCCGGCGGCAGCACGGTGAACTGGCCGTTCCAGCGCAAGGCGCTGTCGTGGGTGGCGAACTTCTACGCGAGGATCGCGCTCGGCACCAAGATCAACGACATCACCGCGGGTTTCCGCGCGTACCGCCGCTCGGTGCTGGAGAAGCTCCCGCTCGACGAGATCGCCTCGCGGGGCTACTGCTTCCAGATCGATCTGGCGTTCCGGACGAAGCTCGCCGGGTTCGACGTCGTCGAGGTGCCGATCACCTTCACCGAGCGTGAGATCGGCCAGTCGAAGATGAGCGGTTCGGTCGTGCGCGAGGCCATCGTGCTCGTCGGTATGTGGGGGATCAAGCGTCGCTGGCAGCAGCTGCGCGGGCTGGCCAAGAAGGGCTGACACCCAGCACGCTCACGCCCAGCTTCCCCAGTTCCTTGACGGTCGGGTCGTCCGGAGCCGCGTCGGTGATCACGCCGGCGACGTCGGACAGGGGAAGTACGGTGAACGGCGAGGCGGCACCGATCTTCTCCGAGCTGGCCAGCACATAGGTGTCGGCCGAGCGTTGGGCGAGTGTGCGTTTCATCGCGGCCTCGTCAGAGTCGCCGGTGGTGAGTCCGGTCTCCGGGTGCACGCCGGTGACGCCGAGGAAGAACAGATCGGCGTTGATCAGCATCGCCGCCTCCGCCGCGGCCGCGCCACAGGTGACGGCGGAGTGCTTGAACAGGCGTCCGCCGATCAGGAATACCTCGACCTTGGGATGTGTGACGAGCGCCGCCGCCACGGTGGGGCTGTGCGTGGCGATGGTCGCTTCGAGGTCGACCGGTAGCGCCTTCGCCAGCGCGAGCGCCGTCGTCCCGCCGTCGAGGATCACGGTCGACCCGAGCCGGATCAACGCTGCTGCACGTTTCGCGATCTTTTCCTTGCCCGCGACACTGACCGCCATCCGCGTCGCGTAGTCCGCGGTGGCGGGGGAGACCGGCAGCGCTCCGCCGTAGACCCGTTGACACAGTCCGGCTTCGGCTAGTTCTCGCAGGTCACGGCGAATGCTGTCCTCCGATACGTCGAGTTCGACGGCGACGTCCTTCGCGACGATCCGGCCCTCGGTTTTCAGGCGTTCGAGAAGCAGGTCTCGTCTTTGCGCGGCCAACATCTGCACGATCCTCCTTGTTCTTGCCGATTGTTGCACATTAAGCTCCGGCTCATGACCAAACCTCTGATGATCCTCATCGCCGGCCCGTTCCGTTCCGGCACTGGAGACGACCCCGAACTCCTCGCCCGCAACCTCGCCCGGCTCGAAGAAGCCGCCTGGCCCATCTTCCGCGCCGGGCACGTGCCGATGATCGGCGAATGGGTCGCGCTCCCGGTCCTGCGCGGCGCGGGCGGGAAGACCGTGGCCGACCCGGTCGCGAAGGAGGTCATGTACCCCACGGCCGACAGGCTGCTGCACCACTGCGACGCCGTCCTGCGCCTGCCCGGGGACTCCACCGGCGCCGACCAGGACGTCGCCATCGCCCGATCGCGCGGGTTGGCGGTGTACGACCGCGTCGAGGACATCCCTGGGTATCAAGCCGCTTAGAGTTCCGCGAGCACCGCCTGGATCGCTGGGCTCGCCTCGGCACTGCGCCGCCAGGCCGCCTGCACCTCACGCTTCGGCGGGCGGCGCAACGGCCGGACGACCAGCCCCTCACCCAGGGGTGGCCGAGCCAGCCGTGGGATCAGGGCGACGACCTCGCCCGAGGCGACCAGCGACAGCTGCGTGGAGAAGTCGTCCACCAGATGCCGGACGTCGGGCTCCTCGGGCAGGTCGGCGAACAGGCGCAGGAACCATTGGTGGCACACCGTGCCGGGCGGACTGGTCACCCACGCGTGGCCGGCCAGGTCACCGCCGTCCAGCGGCTCGGTTCCCGCCAGTGGATGAGTCCGGGCCATCACGACGTCCCCGAGGTCGGTGTGCACCAGACGCCGCGACAGTGTCGAGGGCAACGGTGAGGGCAGGCCGTCGGCGTCGTGGACGAGCGCGAGGTCGGCGGTCCCCGCCTCGACGCTGTGCAAGGCCTGGTCCGGGTCCTGCTCCGTGATGTGGAGACGAAGATCCGGGTGACGCGCCGGCAGGCGCGGGTACAGGGGAGCGAGAAGCCCGCGGATGGCCGTCGAGAAAGCGGCCACGCGGAGCACGCCGCGCGGCGCGCCCTCAGCGACCGACTGCGCGGCCTCGGCGCAACGCTCCAGCGCCTGGAACACGGCGGGTGCGGAGTCGACGATGGCCTGTCCGGCCGGAGTGAGCACGACTCCGCGTCCCGCCGGCGCGAGAACCGGCACCCCGATCTGCCGTTCCAGCCGCTTGATCTGCTGCGACACGGCCGACGCCGTGAACCCCAGTTCGTCGGCCGCCCGCGCGAGCGTCCCGAGAGCGGCCACCGACCGCAGCGCGCGCAGGGCTCCGACCTCGATCATGAAGCCAGACTACGCAATACCGGCAAAAAAGCATCGCTGGACCGCACCTGTCAGCGCGGCCACGATCGATTCCATGACCGAACCCCTCTTCGGCGCCAACCTCGTCGCCATGGTGACCCCGATGGAACCCGGCGGCGCACTCAGTGAACCCGGCCTCGACAAGCTCGTCGACCACCTGCTGACCACCGGATGCGACGGCCTCGTCGTCGGCGGCACCACCGGCGAAGCACCCACCCTGACCGACCCTGAAGCCGCCTGGCTCGTCCGCGCCGTGGCCGACCGGGCAGGGGACAGGGCCCGGGTGATCGCCGGCGTCGGCACCTACGACACCGCCGCCTGCATCCGCCGCGCCCACAACGCCGAAGCCGCCGGAGCGGACGCGCTGCTGCTCGTATGCCCGTACTACTCCAGGCCGACCCAAGCCGGCGTCATCGCGCACAGCCTCGCGGTCGCCGACGCCACCGAACTGCCGGTGATGCTCTACGACGTCCCCGCGCGCACCGGCACGGCCCTGGAGGCGGCCACCCTGATCGAACTCGCCGCCCATCCCCGGATCCGGGCCGTCAAAGACGCCAAGGGAGACCTGTTCGAGGCGATGTCGGTCATGGCCCACTCGTCACTGGCCTACTACTGCGGCATCGACGAACTCAACCTGCCGTACCTCGCCTGCGGCGCCACCGGCGTGGTCAGCGTCGTCGGCAACGCCTTCGCCGACCGCAACGCCCGGCTCATCCAGGCCATACGCGGGGGAGACCTCGACACCGCGCGAGCGCTCCAGGACGAACTGCATCCCCTGACCGAAGCCGTCATGCGCACCTCGCAGGGCGCCATCATGGCCAAGGCCGCACTGGCCGAACTCGGCGTCATCCCGTACGCCACGGTCCGGCTCCCGCTCCTCGAATCGCCGCCCGAACACCTGCGACGCCTGACCGAAGCCCTAGCGCCCCTCGTCGCGGGCCTGCCCGCCTGACCCCGGACACGACGAAGCCCCCGCGGAGGGAGGCCGCGGGGGCTTCGTCGTGTTCGTGGTGGGGCTAGCTACTTATGCCGTGCGTCAGGCGGACCGGGTGGTCCGGCGTCCTTTCAGCTCGGCGAGACGTTCGTTGAGCAGATCTTCGAGCTCCGGAATCGAACGACGCTCCAGGAGCATGTCCCAGTGCGTCCTCGGGGGCTTGACCTTCTTCTGCTCCGGCTGTCCGCCGTCCACGATCTCGGACTCGCTGCCGTGCAGCCTGCACTCCCACACCGAGGGGATCTCGGCGTCGTCGGAGAAGGGCACCTCGAACTCGTGGTTCTTGGGGCAGGCGTAGCGCACTGTGCGCCGAGGGGCGAGGTCGTGGTTGCGGTCGGTCTCGTAGCTGACCGCTCCCAGCCGGCTTCCACGGAGAACACGGTCGGCCATGATGGGGTCCTTTCAGTCAGCTCCGGGTGGAGCCAGGGTGATGCTCACCCTATGCAACGACGGGGAGGGCCAGAGGATTCCCTGGACACCATGTCCTTGCTCACGATGAGCTGTGTCACCCGGTGGCAACAGCTTCCACTAGTAGGAGGGATCTCGCGCTCCGGCGTGACGTCAATACGGCCATCTTGGTGCGGATATCCCCCAGATGGGCTAGTAGTACGCCCGTCACGTCAATCGTAACTGACCGTGTTGGGCAGAAGTCGGCCCCAGGTCGCCCAGGCGGAAGTGTCGACGGCACAATACCTGATAACGGACCGTGTTCAGGTCACCCTCAGAACGTGATGTCGATGAAGATTCAACGACCACCTGCTCGGTATCGGCGACCACAACGGTGTCACCGGCTCGCAACACCTCACCGTCACGAACCCTCGCGTTGAACCGTCCCGTCTGCCCACACCAGCACAACACTTCGACCTGGACCGGCTGCAACTCGTCGGCCAACTCGAACAGCCGCGCCGCACCCGGGAACAACACACTCCGGAAATCCGTCGCGATACCGAAGCAGTACACGTCGATCTGAACGTCATCGGCCAGTTCAGCCAGCTGATCCACCTGATCAGGCGACAAGAACTGCGCCTCGTCGACGATCAGATAGTCCACATGCCTCCCCGCCGCCCACTGCTCCCGCACCAGCAACCGCAGATCGGTGTCGTTCCCGACCTCGGTCGCCTTACGCGTCAGCCCGATCCGGCTGGTGATCTGCGGCTCACCGGACCGGTCATGCCGCACCAGCACCATCCCACGTCGACCCTGCCGCGCGTGGTTGTGGTCGATCTGCAACGCCAGCGTCGACTTCCCGCAGTCCATCGGCCCGTAACAGAACTTCAGCTTCCCGACGACCGGCACGCCCCGCCGTGAACCCGCCACCGGCACCGACGACAACGCGTCCGTGGGATCCGGGCCACTCTCCTTCAGTACGGTCACGACGCCCGACCCTATCGGCACCCTCCCGGGTCACAGCACCGCCGGTGGTCGGTTGCCCGCCGCCTCGATCGCCCGGCGCACCGGCACCAGCCACACGAACACGAAACCGAGCACGAAGAAGATCACCAGCGCGACGATCGCGTACCGGAACGACCCGGTGATCTGCCCGACCGCGGCGAACAACAGGGGACCGAGCCACGACGTCCCCCGCTCACCCACCACGTACAACGAGAAGTACTGCGCGTCCTTCCCCTCCGGGATCATCTGCCCGAACAACGACCGCGACAACGCGTTCGTTCCACCGAGCACCAACCCGATCCCGACGGCCACCGCGTAGAACTGCAGCGGCTGACCGGCCTCGATGAAGAACGCGAACACCAGCACCGCCACCCAGGCCACCAGACTGCCCAGGATCGTCTTCTTCGCCCCGATCCGCGCCGCGATCGCCCCATGGATCATCGCACCCGCGTAGGCCAGGAACTGGATCACCAGGATCGTCACGATCAGCACCTGAGTGCTGTACTTCAGCTCGTCCTTCCCGTACTGCGCCGACACCGCCACCACCGTCGTGATCCCGTCGGTGAAGACCAGGTAGCTCCCGAGGAACGCCAACGTCAGCGGATAGGCCTTCGCCTCCGCGATCGTCCGCTTCAGCTCCTTGAACCCGGCCGTCAGCACCGACAGGCCCCGCTCGCCCGACTTCGGCACATGGGTCTGGGGGAGCGCCCGCACCGCAGGGAAGGTGAACACCGCCCACCAGATCCCCGACGTCAGGAAGCAGATCTGGATCGCCAGTCCCTCGCTCACCCCGAACGCCTCATGGCCCATGAAGAACCCCAGCTGCAACGCCAGCGCCAGCCCGCCACCGAGATACCCGAACGCCCACCCCTTCGACGACACCGCGTCCCGCTCGTCAGGCTCGGTGATGTCCACCAGGAACGAGTAGTAGACGACCAGCGCGCCGCCGTAACCGATGTTCGCCAGGATGAACGTCCAGACCCCGACCTCCCAGTTCGTCCCCGAAATGAAGAACATCAACGCCGACGCCGCCGCGCCCAGGAAAGCGAACCCGCCCAGGATCCGCCGCTTGTGCCGGCTCCGGTCCGCGATCGCGCCGGCGATCGGCAGCACCAGCACCTGCGTCACCGTCGCGATCGACAGCAGGTACCCCCACAGCGAGCCCGCCGGGAAATGCAGGCCGAACAACGAGACGTCGCAGTTCTGAAGGGTGCTCGAAGCTCCACTCGAATCGGTGCACGGCCTGTCCCCATTAAGGGTGATATTTCCCTTGGCATCCGCGGACGCGATTTCGCTCAAATACAGCGCTCCGAACACCGTGATGACCGACGAATAGAACGGCGAATTGGCCCAGTCGTAGAGGTACCAAGCCCGCCACACCCGCTTGCGTTCACGGGTCACGGCCACCGTCATGCACTGCTCCTGAGGTCGTAAATGTCGAGGTCAGCGGGAGAATACTGGTGATCACGCCGACCTGTCCGGCACGAGTCCGGACCGTGTTCTTTTCGACGCGTGACGAACCCTTCCCGGCCACCCGCCCGACCATCGTCGGCGTGTCGCTGCCACGAGCGACGTGTGTTTCATGTGAGGCTGGTGTGCGAGCTGTGACTCTTGTGAAGCAAGTGTCCGGTATTTACTGTTCCGCTCATGAGGACCCATCGCCTTCGCACAGCACACCGCGTAGTGGCGAGAACGCTCCTGCTCGCCCTCGCCGTGACGGGCCTGCAGATCGCCACCACCGGATCCGCCGCCGCGGATCCCCACGGCTCCCACTGGGCCAAGCTCCGCATGTGTGAATCGAGCGGGCGCTACAACATCAACACCGGCAACGGCTACTACGGCGCCTACCAGTTCGACCTGCCCACCTGGCGCAGCGTCGGCGGCCAGGGGAGGCCCGACCAGGCCAGCCCCCGCGAACAGGACTACCGGGCCCTCTACCTGTACCGCATGCGCGGCTGGCAACCCTGGGAATGCGCCGGCAAACTCGGCTTCCGCAACGACGGCGACGCCCGCAGCAAACGCGTCCCGTCCTACGCCGACTCCGCCTACATCGGCGGGGGAGGACAACCCGCGCCTCCGCCTCCGCCCAAGCCGAAGCCCACCCCGCCCGCACCGCCCGGCGGACCCAAACCGGCCTGGCCCGGCGTCGTCTACGCCTACGGCGACTGCGCCGCCCCGCTCAAGCTGTTCCAACTGCGGATGAACGCCTTCGGCTACGGCTTCACCGGCACCGGCTGCTACTACGAGAAGACCCGCGAAGCCGTCCTCGCCCTTCAACGAGCGAACGGCATCAACGACTCGGGCCGGCTCGGCCCCAAGACCTGGGACGCCGCCTGGAGCGGCAAACCACCCCGGTAACCACCCCGCGTTTAGTCCTCTGAATGCGATCCAATCGCATTCAGAGGACTAAACGCGAGAATCAGGCAGGCCAGGACCCCCGCTCCCGAAGGACGTCGCGCAGCAGATCCGGCCGATCCGTCACGATCCCATGCACCCCCAGATCCAGCAGCAACCGCATCTCCGCCGGATCATCCACCGTCCACGTGTGCACCTCGAACCCCACCCGCGCCGCCTGCCGCAGGAACGCCCGGTCCACCACCTTCAACCGTCCCTGCCGTACCGGCACCTGCGCCATCGCACCCCTCGACAAAGCCCGCAACGACACCAGCGGCAGGAACCCGTTCGCCCACATCACCGCCACCGAACGCGGCCCCATCGCCGTCACCAGCTTCGGCCCCGCCAGCTTCCGGATCCGCGCCAGCCGCGCGTCGGAAAACGACGCCGCCGCGACCCGGTCATGCGCGCCGGTCCGCTCGACCGCCCGCACGAAAGGCTCCACCGCCTGGTTCGACTTCACATCGATGTTGAACCGCGCCTCCGGCAGCTCCTCCAGGACGTCCTCAAGTCGCGACAACGGCGCACGGCCACCGACCTTGACGTTCCGCAGCTGCGCCCAAGTCTGACGAGAGATCAACCCCGCGCCGTCGGTCGTCCGATCCAGCGACTCGTCGTGGTGCACGACCACCACGCCGTCCGACGTCGCGTGCACATCCGTCTCGAGATACCGGTAGCCCTCCGTCACCGCCTGCTGGAACGCCGGCAGCGAATTCTCCAGCCCTTCCAGGTCACCGAGGTGCCAGCCACGATGGGCGAAGGCACGCGGGAGCGGATCGGCGAGATACGGGAACAGTGTCGGCACCCCACTAGTGTGCACTTCGGTTGTGGCCCCGGCATGATCACTCCATGGCCAGCTAGGGTCTCTTCCGTGAGGGAAGTCGCCGAGCACCCGAAGACGTCCGCCGAAGAGCTGTCCGAGCTCCGCCGCGCGGGGGCGCCCAAGCACTGCGGATGGTGCGGCCGGAGGCTCGAACAGGGCGGCAACGTCGGCAGGCGCCGCCGTTACTGTGGGCAATCCTGCCGCCAACGCGCCTACGAACGCCGCACCGCCCTCCAGCGCAGCGGCCTCCCCGAAGACGCCGTCGTCCTCTCCGACACCGAGATCGCCACCCTCCAGGACCGGCTCTTCCAACTCCGCTGCGCCGCCGAAGACGTCGTCACCGCAGCGGACGACGGCGCCTCGGCCACCGAACTTCGCGGCCTCGCCGGCGAAATCGCCCAGGCCGCGAAGGACCTCGAACAGCTGCGCTGACCTACACGATCCCGTCGAGCGCCCGGTACGTCCGGTTGCTCGCGGCCGCCGCCCGCTGCTCCCGGCCGGTCGCCTCGATGTAGTTCTGGCTGGTCGCCAGGCTCGCGTGCCCCAGCAACGCCATGATCTCCGACGCCGTCGCACCGTCCTCGGCCAGCCGTGTCGCGAACGTGTGCCGCAACGCGTGGAGGTTCGCCCCGACCGGCACCCGGTCGTGCAACCCGGCCCACCGGTAGCAGGACTTCACCAGGTACTCCAATGCCCCGCGGCCGATCGGCTCACCGGCGCGATCACGGAGGAGGGGAGTGGACGGCCCGAACCGCTGCTGCGCGAAACGCCGCCGGCAGGACGCCAGATACTCCTCGATGATCTTCTCCATGATCGGCTGCACCGGGATCGACCGATCGCGACTGCCCTTGCCGTGGACGTGCAGCCGCATCTCGCCCTGACGGCCGACGAGCGACCGTGTCGTCAGCGCCCGCATCTCCGCCGCACGCAATCCGGCGACCAGCCCCAGCGCGATCACCAGGACGTCCCGCTCCGGCCACGGATCCCGCGTCCGACGCGATCCGTCCGCCGCGGCGGCGAGCAACTGCTCCGGGGTTTCCTCGCCCCGCAAGGGTTTCGGCGTCAGCGGCGGAGCCTTCGGCCGCGCGACGGCGCCCATCGGATTGCCCGCCAGAAGCCCATCGGACACGCAGAAGGTGAGGAACTGGTTCCAAGTCGACCACGCGCGCAGGACCGAACTCTTGGCGTGCGTGTCAGCGAAGGCGCCGAAGGCGTTCCGGAGCGCTTGGGCCGTGAGCATCTCGACGGTCAAATCGTCAGGGGAGCGGTCCAGCTCGCGGAGCAGGAGAGCGGTGATGCCGGCGAGATCGCGACGGTAGGCGTCGGTGGTGTGAGGAGAATCCTTACGGGGACGACGTGCGGCGAAAAAGGCTTGCTGTGCCTCGGAAACCCTCATAGGGATCTTGTACCGCATGGCACCGACAGTCTTACACTGGGTTATATTCCGTTTCATGCATAATAGTGATTATGCATGAAACGGAGTGATGGGTCCGGAAACCTCTCGCGGGGGATCTCGGTCCGCTCGACGCCTTCCGAAGTGTCATGCAAGGGTCTTTCCTGACGCATTGTGTCCTGAATGGCCCTTGCATGACACTTCGGGACGACCGTGATCGACGAGGGTCTGGCGACTGGCGGATCTGGCGGCCGATCGTCAAAGTTGGCCGCGACAGATGCTTCTGTTCGTCTTTGGCGACCAGGACGTCTGAGTTGATTCGTCACAGTGACGTATTGAGGGTGGGTGATCGGTCATCCGATCCACGCCCTTGGGGGCGTCCATGGCGCCCAGGTCTCAGGCGTGCCCTCAAGGTGTCGAGGAAGCTGAAGGGAGTGGCTCCCGCGTCCGACGCGACGAAGGGAGCCAATCCCTGCGCGACATGCGATGAAAGGCCCCTTCAGGTCACCTTGGAGACCCCTCTCAGACCTGTTCGTCCAGGTCGGCCAAAGTGCCGATAATGTACATTATGTCAAGTAGAGCGTTTGTCGCTTCCTCCCTCCGTCTGCCGCGCGTGTCCTGGCTCAGTCCAACTGGCGGACCTCAAGTAGTGGCGGGTCCGCCATCCAGGCTGAGATGACGCAGATCTGGTAGATGAGACTGGTGCCCACACGTGTGCCTTGGCAGTCCGACGCTTATCTCGACCTAGCCCGCCGTGCTTGCTTCATCTGCGAATTGCTCGCCGGCAATCCCGACTATCCTCACCACATCGCCTACCGCGACGACCATGCCGTCGTCTTCGCCAGCCGCTTCCCGTCGGTGCTCGGGCACTTTCTCGTCGCTCCGGTCGAGCACCGCGAACACGCCCTCGCCGACTTCACTACGGAGGAATACCTCGCCCTCCAGGCGCTCGTGCACCGCGCGGGCCGCGCCCTCACCGACCTGCTCCCCACCGAACGCCTCTACGTGCTGTCCCTCGGCAGCCAGCAAGCCAACCGGCACGTCCACTGGCATCTCGCTCCCCTGCCACCCGGCGTGCCCTACGACCAGCAGCAGACCGCCGTGTTCGCCCCCGAACGAGGTCACCTCGACATCCCCGACGACGAACTCGCCGAACTCGCCCGACGCCTCGGCGAACATATGGCCACCTGACATGGCACCGGTCGTGTCCTGACGCGAAGACGGTTCCGGCCAAAGCTTGCGCTAGCTTCTTCCTTGGAGATCGAGATCTGGGGGTAGCAGAAGATGTCCGAGGGCACCGCTGTGCGCGTCGATCCGGCCAACGAGCAGATGCTGAACGCGTGGAACGGCGACGAAGGCACGTTGTGGACAAGGCGCGCTCAGCGCATCAATGACGGCGTCGCCGCGTACCGAGAGACCTTTCTCGGGGCGGCCGCCATCGAGTCTTCCGACAGGGTTCTCGATGTCGGCTGCGGCGCGGGTCAGACAACGCGGGACGCCGCACGCTTGGCGTTTGACGGCTCGGCTCTCGGTGTGGACCTCTCTGCCGAGATGCTCGGGCTCGCCCGTCGGGTCGCCGAAGCGGAAGGCGTTCTCAACGCGACGTTCGAACAGGCGGACGCTCAAATCCATCCGTTTCCCGAAGCGGGCTTCGACGTGGTGATCAGCAGGCACGGCGCGATGTTCTTCGGTACTCCCCTGGCCGCGTTCGCCAACCTCGCGCGGGCGACGCGGCCGGGTGGCCGTCTCGTGCTGCTGACGTGGCAGCCGTTGCGGCTCAACGAATGGATCAGCACGTTCCGGACCATCTTCGCCGCCGGTCGTGAGGTGCCGGCGTCGAATCTCGCGCTGAGCGACCCGCTCGAAACCGAAGGGCTGCTGACCTCCGCTGGGTACACCGAGGTCCGGTCGACCGAGGTGAACAGGCCGATGTACTTCGGTCAGGACGTCGATGACGCGGCGGAGTTCATCGTCGAGCAGCACGGCGGCCGGTTGAACGATCTGGACGAGGCCACGCGCGCGAAGGCCATCGAGGCTTTGCGCGCAGATCTCGCCGAGCACCAGACCGGCCGAGGCGTCTTCTACGACTCGGCGGCCTGGCTCATCGAGGCTCGGCGTCCTTGAGCTACTGCTTGCGGGCGATCAGGTAGGCCTGCTGGGTCGTCTCGAATTCTTCCGACGGTTCACGGACGAGTTTCGAGAGCATGGTGAACCCCGCCTCCCCCAGCTGTTCGGCGATCTTCTCCGGGAGCAGGCGGTAGGCGTCGCAGGTGATGTCGTGGCCGTAGGCGTGCTCGATGTGGCGTACTTCGTCGCCGACCTGGAAGGCGAGCAACAGGTGGCCGCCCGGGGTGAGGATCCGGTGGAAGTCGGCGAAGATCTCCGGCAGCCGCTCCCGTGGGGTGTGGATGATGGAGTACCAGGCGACGATGCCGGCCCGCGTGTTGTCCTCAAGGGACAGACCGGGCATCTCCCCGATCTCGAAGTCCAGGTGTGGATACCACTTCCGGGCGACGGCGATCATCTCCGGCGAGAGGTCGACGCCGTGGACGTCCAGTCCGAGGGTGTGCAGGTGTTCGGTCACGCGGCCGGGGCCACAGCCGATTTCGGCGACTCGTCCGCCGCCGGCGGTTCGGACGAGTTCCGTGTAGGCGGCGAGTACGGCTCGGTCCCAGATGGATCCGGCGAGGTGTCCGCGGAGGAGTTCGGCGTAGTCGGCCGCGACCGTGTCGTAGGCGGCGCGGGTCGTTTGGAGGTAGTCGGTCACGGCGGGGACGCTATCCCCCGGCACCGACAACAATCGTCGCGTACAGCTCGTCGTCGGTGATCACTTCGGGGGTCAATCCGTTGTGCGCCATGGCTTCCGCGGTGTGTGAAGCCTGACTTTCCCCTGTTTCGATCAGGAGGTGCCCGCCCGGTGCGAGCCATTGTGGAGCTTCGGCGGCGACGCGGCGGTGGACGTCGACTCCGTCCTGTCCGCCGTCGAGGGCGACGCGGGGTTCGTGGTCGCGGGCTTCGGGCGGCATCATCGCGATGGCGTCGGTGGGGACGTAGGGGGCGTTGACGATGAGGACGTCGACGTGGCCTTTGAGCGATAGGGGAAGGGGTGTGTAGAGGTCGCCTTCGAAGACCTCTCCCCTGGCTTGGGCGACGTTGGCGCGGGCGCAGCGGACGGCTGCGGGTTCGATGTCGGCCGCGTAGAGCCGGATGTCGCCCACTTGGGCCGCGACTGCGGCGCCGAGGGCTCCGGTGCCGCAGCAGAGGTCGAGGACGACGGCTCCCGGTCCGGCCAGGGTGACGGCGTGGCGGACGAGGAGTTCGGAGCGTTGGCGTGGCACGAAGACGCCGGGTTCGACGACGATGCGGAGTCCGCAGAACTCCGCCCAGCCGAGGATGACTTCGAGGGGTTCGCCGTCGATGCGCCGTTGGATCAGGGTGTCGAGTTCGGCGGGTGTGTGTGCTTCCGCGCTGAGGAGCCGGGCTTCGTCTTCGGCGAAGACGCATCCGGCGGCGCGCAGTCTTTCGACGATGGTCACTGGTCGCGCAGCCTGGTCAGGATCCCGTCGAGGGCGTGGCGGACGGTGTCGGGGACGCCGCCGGTGCGCAGGTCGGTGAGGAGTTGTTCGTTGATGCCGCCGGGGGTCATGTGCTTGCCGGTGAGGGTTTCGAGTGAGCCGTCGTGCTGGAGCAGGGCTTGGCCGAGTTGGCCGAAGATGTGGGCGGTGTAGGCGGTCGCGGTGGTGTCTTCGACGCCTTGGTCGGTCATCCAGGCGGCGATGGTGCTGACGTAGTCGAGGTGGGCGGCGAAGGTGGACGTCGCGGCGCTGAAGACCTCGAGGTCTTTTTCTTCGTTGGGGACGACGGTGCCGCCGACGCTGTCGAACAGGGTTCGGGCGGCGGTGTTGTCCGGGTACATCGCGGTGAGGCTCTGGCGGCGGGCGGCCGGGGGCAGCGGAATGGTCCGGACGACTTCGGCGGCGGGTGCGGCCCATTCGCGTAGCTGTGTCAGGCGGACGCCGGCGAGGGCGCTGATCAGGACGTGGTCGGGCCGGAAGGTGAGGTCGGTGAGGACTTCTTGGGCGATCGGCGGGCGGACGGCGAGGACGATCGTCGTGGCGTTGTCGAGGACGTCCTGGTTGCCGGCGCAGACCTGGACGTTCGGGAAGCGCTCGGTGAGTTCCTGTCCGACGCTGCGGCTGCGGGGTGAGAGGAAGATCGAGGGCGCGTCGTCGACGTCTTTGCTGAGGCCTTCGACGATGGCGGCGGCGATCTCGCCCGTCCCGACGAATCCGTAGTTCATGGTCGCTCCTCTAGGCACCGGTGTGGCCGTCGACGCGTTCGCGGATGAGGTCGGCGTGTCCGTTGTGGCGGGCGTATTCGCCGATCATGTGGACGTAGATCATGCGCAGCGAGAACGGGTCGCCGCCGAGGTCGAAGGTGTCGTCGAGTGATCCGCCGGCGGCGGCTTCGTCGGCGAGGCGGATCTCTTCGAGGAGGGTGTTGTAGGCCTCTTCGGCCTTGGTGGCGTCGATGACCTCGAAGTCGTGGTCCTTGCCGAGGGCGGGATCGTAGAGGGGGCCGATGTCCTGGGCGCGGTAGCGGAGGCGGAACCAGATGCGTTCGACCTTGGCGAGGTGCCGGATGAGGCCGAGCAGGGTCAGGTTGGACGGCGGGATCGACGCCTGGGCGAGCTGTTCCCCGGTGAGGCCGGCGCATTTGAGGAGGAAGGTGCTGCGGTGCCAGGCCAGGAGGCTGGGCAGGAGGGTGCTTTCGTGCGCGGCGGTGTCGCCGGACGGGCGGGTCACCTCGGGGGCGGTCCAGGTCATACCGGCGATCATGCCATCGGGTGAGGAGGCCCCGTTCCGTCGGCTGGTTCGTGGGCTGAATCCTTTTGCGGGGGTGGTGGCTCTAGTAGGGGCCGGGAGATTCCCGGTGTCGGAGGAGGTCGTGTTGGCGGAGGTCGGTTGGCCCCGGGAGTCGTTGATCGTGGCCGCGCAGGGCGGGGACGCGGACGCGATCGCGGCGCTGGTGTCGGGTTCGCATCCGCATGTGCAGCGGTTCGCACGCTCTCTGTGTGCTTCGCCGGAGGACGCGGAGGATTCCGCGCAGGAGGCGCTGATCATCCTGTACCGGAAGATCGGCACGTTGCGGGCTTCCGGTGCGCTGGCGTCGTGGATGTTCCGGATCGTGCGCAACGAGTGTCTGCGCCGGGCGCGGCGGGCGTTGCGGCGTGACGATCCGGTGGGTCTCGGCGAGGTGGTCTCGGCGGAGGACGACGTCTTGCAACGGCTGGAGGCGCGGCGGGTGGCGGAGGCCGTCGCCGCGTTGCCGGTCGATCAGCGTCGTGTCCTGATCATGCGGGACATCCAGGGGTATCCGGGCCGGGCGGTCGCGGACGTGCTCGGGCTGAGTACGCCGGCGATGAAGTCCCGGTTGCATCGGGCGCGGGCGACGGTCCGTGAGCTGCTGCTGGCCGACGCGAACCTTCCCTGACGACACGTGTATCCCAGGAGGAATCACTCATGCTCGAAATCGGATCGACGGTCGCGGACCTCGCACTGGAGGACACGGCCGGGCGGGCCGTGCGTCTCTCGGATTTCCGCGGCACGGACAACGTGCTGCTGTACTTCATGCGCTCGACCACGTGTCCGGTCTGCAACGGCCATGTGAAGGATCTCGTCGGTCGGGCTGGAGAGTGGGAGGCCGCCGGTGTGCGGGTCCTGGTCGCGGTCCCCGAGGGCCGGGCGGAAGCCGAGGTTTGGCGGGCGAAGCGTGCTCTGCCGTTCCAGGTGGTCACCGGCCGGAGCGGTACGCCGCATGAGGCTGTCGGGCTGGTGAAGAAGGTGTTCGGTGCCTTGCAGCAGTCCGGCAGCCTGCTGATCGACCGGGAGGGCGTGGTCCGTCATGCCCATGCGGCGACGTTGCCCATCAACGGTTACGACCGGAGGGGTATCGAGAGGGCGGTCGCGGAGCTTGTCCGGGTGCGTTGACTGAAGGTGTGAATCAGTGCTTCACTTCTTGGGTGCCGTACCGCCGTACACCGAAGGTCCAGGAGCGTCTGGACGCTCAGCGCGACGCTGTCCTCGCCGCTGCGATGGAGCAGCTGGCCGAGCGTGGCTACGCGGGGTGTTCGGTGTCCGCGGTCGCCGAACGCGCGGGAGTGGCGGTCGGGAGTGTGTACCGCCACTTCCCCACCAAGGCCGCCTTGGTCGTGGAGCTGTTCCGGAAGGTCGTCACGCGTGAGGTCGAGGCCGTGCGCGCGGTGTCGGAGCGACCGGGAACGCCGGCGGAGCGGGTCGTGGCGGTTTTCGACACCTTCGCGACCCGTGCGCTGAAGACGCCTCGGATGGCGTACGCGCTGCTCGCCGAGCCTGTCGACGCGCCGATCGAAGCCGAGCGGCTGGTGTTCCGGCGCGCGTTCCGCGATGTGGTGGCGGAGCACGTGGCCGACGGTGTCCGGTCCGGGGCGTTGCCGGCCCAGGACGCCGACGTCACCGCGGCGGCGCTTGTGGGAGCGGCGGCCGAGGTACTGATCGGCCCGTTGACCACCGGCAGTGCGGACGAGGTGTCCGGGCTGCGCACTTTCGTCCTGCGTTCTTTGGGAGGTTCCGATGCCGTCCACTCATGAGGTCACCAACCAGGTGCCGCCGTTGGCGGAGTACGACGTCGCCGCGGATCCGGCGTTGCTGGAGGCGCTGAAGCGGGCGGACGCCGGGTGGGCGGTGGCGGAGGTGCACGCGCTCGGCAGGCTGGCCGGGAGCGAGCAGGCCCAGGAGTGGGGCAGGCTGGTCAACGAGAACGAGCCGGTGCTGCGGACGCACGACCGGGTAGGGAACCGTATCGACGAGGTGGAGTTCCACCCGTACTGGCACGAGTTGATGGACGTCGCGGTGTCCTACGGGCTGCACGCGGCGCCGTGGCGGGATTCCCGGCCGGGGGCGCATGCGGCGCGGGCGGCGAAGATGTACGTCTGGGGTCAGGTCGACGCGGGGCATACGTGCCCGATCTCGATGACGTACGCGGCGGTGCCGGCGTTGCGGTTCAATCCCGAGCTTTCCGAGCGGTACGAGCCGTTGCTGGCGTCGACGGAGTACGACTTCGGGTTGCGGGAGCCGAGCACGAAGCGCGGGCTGATCGCCGGGATGTCGATGACGGAGAAGCAGGGCGGGTCGGACGTCCGGGCGAACACGACGACGGCTCGACCCCTCGGCGATGGCAGTTACGTGATCGTCGGGCACAAGTGGTTCACCTCGGCGCCGATGTCGGACATGTTCCTGACGCTGGCCCAGGCACCGGGCGGGCTTTCCTGCTTCCTGCTCCCCCGCGTGTTGCCGGACGGCACGCGGAACGGGATCCGGTTGCAGCGGCTGAAGGACAAGCTGGGCAACCGGTCCAACGCGTCGTCGGAGATCGAGTACGACGACGCGATCGGCTGGCTGGTCGGCGAGGAGGGCCGCGGGGTGCGCACCATCATCGAGATGGTGAACAACACCCGGCTGGACTGCGCGGTCGGGAGCGCGTCGGGGATGCGGTACGGCGCCGTGCGGGCCGTCCATCACGCGCGGCACCGGCAGGCGTTCGGGGCGAACCTGGTGGATCAGCCGTTGATGGGGAACGTGCTCGCGGATCTCGTGGTGGAGTCCGAGGCGGCGACGACGGTGGGGATGCGGCTGGCCGCGGCCACCGACCGGACCGGTGACGAGCAGGAGCAGGCGTTCCGGCGGCTGGGGCTGGCGGTGACGAAGTACTGGGTGTGCAAACGTGGTCCGTCGCATGCGGTGGAGGCGCTGGAATGCCTGGGCGGCAACGGGTACGTCGAGGAGTCGGGGATGCCGCGGCTCTACCGCGAGGCTCCGTTGATGTCGATCTGGGAGGGTTCGGGCAACGTCGCGGCGCTGGACGCGTTGCGGGCGATGGCGAAGCAACCGGAGTCGGTGGCCGCGTACTTCACCGAGGTCGAGCAGGCGGCCGGCGCCGACGCGCGGCTGGACGACGCGGTGGGCAGGCTGCGCAAGGAACTGTCGGACCTGTCGGACATCGAGTACCGGGCGCGGCGGCTGGTCGAGTCGATGGCGCTGGTACTCCAGGGTTCGTTGCTGGTGCGGCACGGGACTCCGGCGGTGGCGGACGCGTTCTGCGCGTCGCGGCTCGGCGGTGACTGGGGTGTCGCGTTCGGGACGCTGCCCTCCGGTGTGGACACCCGGGCGATCATCGGCCGCGCGGAGGTCTGATGGTGCCGGTCGTGAGTGGCGTTTCGGGTTAGAACCCGAAACGCCACTCACGACCACCTCGCCCCAGGGCTGTCCGTCAGGTCCACGCACAGTGCTCGCATGACCACGTGGTGCGCCGGTCCGGTCGGTTCCCCCGGCCGGACGGCGTCCGTGCACTGCGAACAGCCCTCGGATTGCGGAATTCGGACGCATCCAGGGGTGCGCGGGTCGACTACGTTCGTCGGTCATGGTCGATCCTGCGGCGCGTCGCCGAAGACTCCTGCTCCTGGTGCCCGTGGCACTGTTCGTTTCCGGTTGCGCGGCGGCCGAGCCGACGCCCATCTTCGCCGCGACGAGTTCGAGACCCACGACGGAGAACGTGCCCTTGGTCGACGCGGCGGCCCCGTCCGGTGCGCCGTTCGTCGCGGCGGACGGGCGGAATCTGAGGGCCTGCGCCGACGGCGAGTGCGAGGTCGTCGTGCAGACCGGTGACCAGATTCCCAACGTCGGCGGGGCCGGTCCGCTGTCGGTCGCGGTGCAGTCGGGGAAGGTGGGTCTCTCCCCCGCGTCGGGCGGGATGGGATCGCCGGTGTCGGGGCCGCCGGGAATGGTGCACCAGATCAACCGGCAGGTGGTCATCGTCGTCGCGGTGCAGGCCGGCGAAGGAATCGTCAAGCTCAGCAAGAAGTAACGTACTTCGCCGGGGGTCGTGAAGTTCCCACGGGCCGGTTCGCATCGGATGCCTCTGCGCGCCTTCTGTACCTACTAGTATGTACGACATGGATGCGATGCAGTACGAGATCACCCTCCCCGCCGACTACGACATGGGCATCATCCGCGAACGCGTCGCCACCCGCGGGCATCTGCTCGACGACTTCGACGGCCTCGGGCTCAAGGTGTACGGGATCCGTGAGCGCGGCGTCGACGGCTCGACGCTGAACCAGTACTCGCCCTTCTACCTCTGGCACAACGAGGCCGGGATGAAGGCCTTCCTGTTCGGCGGGCCGTTCGCCGGCATCATCGACTCGTTCGGGCGGCCTCCCGTGCAGCGCTGGACCGTGCTCGGGTTCGAGGAGGGGCCCGCGTTCGGTACTCCCCCTGTGGCGGCGGGAAAGCATGTCGAGCCGATCCCCGCCGAGGCCGACCCGGTCACCTTCCTCGGCGAGGCGCTGGACGGCCTCCGCGAGCACCTGCGGATCGACGGCGCGCACTCCGGGGCGCTCGCCGTCGATCCGCACACCTGGCAGGTCGTGCGCTACAGCCTGTGGAGCGGCGAGGCGCCGAAGTCGGACGAGGTCCGGTACACGATCCTCCACCTGTCCTCGCCGCACTTGGACAAGCTGCGGCGAGGACGGCTGTGGTGAATGTGGCCGTGCTGAGAGATCAGCCGAGCAGCGCGGCGAACAGCACGCCGGGGTCGGCTTCCGGTGGACCGGCGGGCCACTGATCCCGGTACGGGTACCAGAGACCGTCCTTGCCCAGGCGCACCTGGACACCGGTCCCGTGGACGGTGCAATGGTTACGTTCGACGTCGAGTCCCTCGCCGGGTTCGTCCACCACTTCGGCGAAAGCGGCCCTGGCCCGGCCCATCGCCTGCGCCGGCGGAGTCCATGACGTCTCCAGCACCTCGAGACCGGTCCGTCCGCCGTGGCGCCACGCGAGCACCGCGCGTTCATCCGTCCGCAGTCGTTCGGCGGTGTCCGGATGGGCGGCGGCGATGCGGACGGCGTCCTGCTTACGCGTGAGCTTCGGCTGCTCGGAGAGCAAGGCGCTCGCCGTGGAGCTCGCGTTGCCGATCAGCAGGGCGAAGGTCTCCGCCGGGATGTCGGGCGCGCCCGGCACGGTCGGGCCCCCGGTGGGAGCGAACTCGTCCAGGTCCGGCAGCGGAGCCGGTTCGTCGGCGTAGGCGCGCTCGGCGGGGGTGTCGTCGTCCCCGGTGCGCACGAACCGCGGTGCGTTGCGCCGCTGCAGTTCGTCGAGGAGTTCCCGTTCCCCCTTGCCCCGCATCAGCAACAGCACGAACGGGTCGGCGTCGAGCAGCCAGGAGGCCTGGAACGACAGCGCCGCGGCGTGACGGCACGGCAGTTCCCAGCCCGGACAGTCGCAGTCCGGGTCGAGGTCGCCGATCCCCGGGAGCAGATGCACTCCGGCGTCGTCTGCGGCCTCGACGAGGTCGTGCGGCATGTCCCGGTCCAGCAGCGCGGCGAGATGCCCGGCGCGGGAGGCGACCCGGTCGAGGAAGCTCTCCCATTCGGAGTCGGTCAGTTCCGCGAGCCGGACCTCGGTGCGGTACTGGCCTTCCTGGTCGTCGACCACCGCGCCGATGCGGCCGGGGCTGACCGTGATCGGCCCGACCCGGCCGGCCGCGGCGTACTTGCGGCCCTGTTTGAGCTGCCGCAGGTCGAGCGCGGTGTCCTCCATCGCGTTGATCCAGGCGCGACCCCACCAGGAACGGGCGAACTGGCCGTGACCACCCTGCGGGCCGAAGGCGGGGAAGCCGCGGACGCGGTCGTCGGGCGTACTCATCGGCGGCTCCTCAACTCGACCAGATCGGCCAGTTCAGCGTCGGTCAGTTCGGTCAGGGCGGCCTCGCCGCCGGCGAGCACCGCGTCGGCGAGCGCGCGTTTCTCCCGCAGCATCGCGGCGATCCGGTCCTCGACCGTGCCCTCGGCGATGAGCCGGTGCACCTGTACCGGCCGGGTCTGCCCGATCCGGTAGGCGCGGTCGGTGGCCTGGTCCTCCACGGCGGGGTTCCACCAGCGGTCGTAGTGCACGACGTGATCGGCGTGGGTCAGGTTGAGCCCGGTCCCGGCCGCCTTGAGCGACAACAGGAACACCGGGACCTCGCCGGCCTGGAACCGCCGCACGAGTTCCTCGCGTTTGGGGACCGGTGTGCCGCCGTGCAGCAGTTGCGTGGCGATCCCGCGCTGCGCGAGGTGGCGTTCCAGCAGCCGCGCCATCGCGACGTACTGGGTGAACACCAGTACCGCGCCGTCCTCGGCCAGGATCGTGGACAGGAGTTCGTCGAGCAGTTCCAGCTTGCCGGACCGTCCGTCCAGCACCGCCTCCGATGGCTCCTTCAGGTACTGCGCGGGGTGGTTGCAGATCTGCTTGAGCCCGGTGAGCAGCTTGACGATCCGGCCACGCCGCGCGATGCCCTCGCTGCCGGCGATCTCGGCCATCAGTTCCCGCACCGTCGCCTCGTACAGCGCGGCCTGCTCGGCGGTCAGCGTCACCGGCCGGTCCGTCTCCGTCTTCGCGGGCAGTTCCGGCGCGATCCCCGGATCGGACTTGCGGCGCCGCAACAGGAACGGGCGGACCAGCCGCGACAGCCGTTCCGCGGCCTCGGGGTCCTTTCCGGACTCGACCGGTTTCGCCCACACCCGGCGAAAGTCGGCCATGGTGCCGAGCAGGCCCGGGGTGGTCCAGTCGAGGATCGCCCACAGCTCCGACAGGTTGTTCTCCACCGGGGTGCCCGTCAGCGCCACGCGCGCCGACGACGTCAGCGTCCGCAACGCCTTCGCCGTACCGGAACGGTGGTTCTTGACGTGCTGGGCCTCGTCGGCGACGAGCAGTCCCCAGTGGACGCCTCCCAGCGGCTCCGGATCGACCCGCAGCGTGCCGTACGTCGTGAGAACGAACCCGTCCTCGATGCCTTCGAGCGAGCGTTCCGTGCCGTGGAAGCGGCGTACGGGAACTCCGGGGGCGAACCGGGTGATCTCGCGTTCCCAGTTGCCCAGCAGCGAGGCCGGGCAGACGACCAGTGTCGGCCCCTGCCGTCGGTGCAGGTGCAGGGAGATCAGCGTGATCGTCTTGCCGAGACCCATGTCGTCGGCGAGACAGCCGCCGAGCCCGATCGAGGTCATCGCGGTGAGCCACTGCAGGCCGCGCATCTGATAGTCGCGCAGTGTGGCGGCCAGCCCGGGCGGCGGCGCCTGGGGTTCGGGTGGGGCGAGCAGCCGTTCCCGGAGGGCGGCGAGCCAGCCGTCGGTGAGGACGTCTACGCGCTCGCCGTCGATCTCCGTCGTACCGCTCAACGCCGCCCCGAGCGCGTCGATCGGCGTCAGGGGTTTGAGGGCCCGATCGCGCGCCTTCGCCGCCAGCGCCGGGTCGATCAGCACCCACTGGTCCCGCAGCCGCACCACCGGACGGTGCGCCTCGGCGAGCGCGTCCATCTCGGCCGCGGTGAGCGGGGCGCCGCCGAGCGCGAGCTGCCAGTCGAACTGCAGCAGCGTCCCGCCGGCGAAGAAGGACGGGAGGTCGTCCGGTGGCGCGTCACCGCCGCCGACGACGGCCTTCGCGCTCAGGTCGCGGGCGAGACCGGTGGGCCAGTGCACGTCGATACCCGCCGTGGCCAGCAGCGGCGCGCCGGTGGTGAGCAGTTCGGTGATGTCGGCGTCGCTCAGGCCGACCTCGTCCGGCACCGCGGCGCCGAGCAGTGGTTCGAGCGGCGGCCACAGCTGGGCGGCACGGCGCAGGGCCAGCATGACGTCGATGCGCGCACGGGGACCGAACCGGTCGTCACCCGACCACAGCGCGGCGGCGTCGATCAGGACACCCGGGTCGGCAAGGCTGTGCACCTGGACGACGCCGCTGAACCGGCCGTCCGCGAAGTCTTCGGGCGCCACGATCCGCACCGAGACCCGGACACCGGAATCCAGTCCGGCCGCGACCTCGGCGGCCCAGTCCCGCAGCTGGGGGACACGGTGCGCGGGCGGGGCGGCGAACGCCTTGACGCCGGTCGCCTGCGCGGCCGCCGGGGTCCTGGGCAGGGCGTCGGCCACGGCGTCGAGGAACGCGCGCAGCAACGGATACCGCGCGGGCAGCAGGTTCCCCTCGACCGGGATGGCGCGTGCCGTGGGCGGCATCGCCTCGGAGAGCGAGCGCAACCACGCGGCGTCGGCGGGTTCCAGCGGCCCCGCGCGCCACGCGTCCACATCGGACTCCGTGAGCCCGGGCAGCAGTCGGCCCGCCTCGGCGAGCTTCAACGCCGCCGCCGTGGCCATGGCCCAGAAGCGCGCGGAGGGATCCTCGCTCTGCCGAAGCCGCAGCAGCGCGGGGAGCGCCTCGGCCAGCGGAAGCCGTACGCAGGGCACCGTGGCGACCTCGGGGAGGGCGACTGTCACCTCCTCGGGTCCCGGCCGGTCACCCTCGACGTTCCAGAAGACGAATCCGCTGGTCCGGGGAGGATTCTTCGGTTCGAACACGACACTGTCGAAACCGTCGTGAGACGTCACTCAACCCCAATCTCTGTACGGTGTACAGTTCAGGGTAACACAACTCTGTACACCGTAGAGAGAAGCGGATGACGTACGCGGACTACACCGGAACGGGCGATCCACGGCGCACCATCGAACTGCTCTGGGGCGTGCGGGAGAAACCGCGCCGCGGCCCCAAACCGAAACTCACGGTCGAGGGCATCGTCACCGCCGCGATCGCACTCGCGGACGCCGAGGGGATCGCGGCGTTGTCGGTGCGACGCGGTGCGGAACGGCTCGGCGTCTCCCCCATGTCGCTCTACACCTACATCCCCAGCCGCGCCGAACTGCTCGACCTGATGATGGACCGGGTGCACGGTGAGCTGACCGACCCGCCGCCGAGCCACGACTGGCGGGTCACCGTGACGATCCTCGCCGAGGACGCGTGGGAGATGTACCACCGGCATCCGTGGCTGCTCCAGCTCACCACCGGCCGGCTCCCCCTCGGCCCGCACACCTTCGCCAAGCACGAACGCGAACTGGGCGCCGTCGACGCGATCGGGCTGACCGATCTGGAGATGGACGCCGTCGTCGCGATGGTCAACGGTTTCGTCCAGGGCATGGCCCGCGGCTCGGTCGAATCGGCGAGCCTCGTCCGGCGCTCGGGTCTGACGGACGCCCAGTGGTGGGCAGCCAGCGCCCCCGTGCTCGCGGAGATCCCGGAGGCCGACGCGGGACTGTTCCCGTTGGCGGCGCGGATCGGCCAGGCGGCCGGGGAGGCGCACAACGCGGCGAGCGCGCCCCTGCACACCTTCCGGTTCGGGCTGGCCCGCATCCTGGACGGGGTCGAGCAGCTGGTGAGTGGGGCGGCGCGCGGGTCAGAGCGGGAACTGCCCTCCTGAACACGCGGCGCTCACTTGCCGCGCCGTCGCAGCGAGCGGTACAGCAGCCACAGCGCCAGCGCGACCGGTGTCAGGACCGCCGAGAACAGGATTCCCGCGAACATTCCGTAGCCGTGCGGATCGGAAGACACTCCGATGGCGCTGAGCACTGCCGTACCGACCAGCAGCACGATCACCGCGGCGACGCAGGCGAACGCGCCGAGCACGACACGCCGGAGCAGTGTCCGCGACGCGCTGGGTGTATCCATGTTCGGCTCCGCTGGTCGAAACGTCACTCGGGGTCGGGAGTGCAGACGGTCAGGAACGACTTCCGGTTCTCGCGGTGGACGGCCACCGCGTCCAACCAGCCGCTCCGGCCGAACAGGTAGCTCCCAGGCGGGTGCTGGGCCGACTCGCGCAGCACCTGGGCGACGTCGGCTTTGGCGCCGTTCGCTTCCGGGCCGTCGACGGTGATGGCGATCGAGCCCGCCTTCGTCCAGTCGTAGCCGGCCGGCAAGGGTGTCTGGACCTGGAGAGGCCCATCAGCGTCCGGCGAGGATCCCCCGTCGGTACTCAGCAGGTCGAGGCGCTCCACCCGCACCCCCGGCTGCGGCGCGGTCCACACCTGCTCCGTGCTCTGCCTGCTGCCGGAATCGAAGGTCAGTCTCACGCGGATGACGCCCTCGCACGGGGTGCCCGTCCACAGTTTCAGGACACCGTCGTCGACGCGGAACCCGGCCTCCGGTGGCAATGAGGGCGCGAATTGCGCCTTGGTGTCGCACGCCGCGGCCACTGCCGCCACGAGTAAGGCGGCGCAGGCGACGCGCGATCCCCTAGTGATATCCGCCATCGGACAGTCCCGCGTCTTCCTCGGTCTCGTTGCCGCCGGTGACCTGCTCCCACGCGTAGGAGGCGAGGAAGCCCGCGTAGCCTTCGCGCCCCCATTGCTGGGAGTGGCGCTCCTCGTGATGCAGCAGCCGGTCCATGTCGAGCGACCCCTGGGACGCGCTGCCATCCTCCTCGTACCAGGCGTGGCCGGACTTCGCGACCTCGCGAAGCTGTTGCGCCGGATCCTTCGGGTCGTCGATGTTCAGCATGAACGTGTCGCCCCAGGTCGTTCCGCCGCGTTGGCTGAACTGGTCCTGGACGAGGTTCCCGCCCAGGCCCATCATCATGCCGTTCGGGGTGGTCACCAGCCGCCCGCCGTTGTCGTGCACGAAGCCCACATCGTCGTCGTAGCTCCAGGAATTCTCCCGTTGCCGGTCGGTGATCCGCCGTAGTTCCTCGGATCCGTACGGGGTCGGTGCGAAGTCGGTCTTTTCGCCCTCGGTGCCGTAGTCGGTGCCCGCGTTCATGATGTAGGTCATCCGCACCGCCTTGGCGGCGTCGTCCCCGCTGATGTCGGTCGGCATCAGGAAGTACGACTTGAAGGTCCCGTCGCCGTCCTCGTCCTCGCGGATCTCTTCCATTCCGTCGAGGACCTCGAAGTCCTCCGGTGTGATGTCGTGTTCCGACGCGATCTTCTTGATCGTGTCGATCGAAACGCCCCGGCGTACGGCGTTCTCGAGCCACTGCCGGTAGTGGCCGGACGCGGGCGGCCCGCTGAGCAGCCCGGCGTCGCGCAGCGACTGCTCCATGTCGATCACCTGGGCGTCGATCTCCCCGCCCTTCTTGGCGCCGGCGAGGGTGGTCGCTCCGTGGTCGCTGACCTTGCCGTCCTGCGCCATACGCATTACCCGGGCGAGGGCGGCGTCGATGTTGTTCGCCGTGGTGAGGATCGCCCCGGTTTCCTGTTCCAGCTGTTTCCGGATGGTTTCGCGGTGCCGCGCGGTCTCGGCGCGGTCTTCGGCTTCGAACCGCGACTTCGGCGGAGGGTCGGCGGGCTTGTCGTCCACGATCGCGCCGTCGGCGGCGATGCGGAACTGGTAGGTGCCGGCGAGGGAATCGTTGTTCGCGACCCGGGTCGTCAAGGCGGACACGTCGTCCGACGCGTTCTGCAGGGCGCGCTCGACGGCGGACAGCTCCGCGATCAGGATCTCGGCCTTGTTCCGGGTATCCCCCAGCGAACCGCGTGCGCGCTCGCCCGCGGGGCCGTGCCAGTCCGGCAGCTTCCGGGCATCGTCGAGTTCGTCCTGCAGCCCGATGAGTTTGTCCCGGCGCCCACTCAGGTTGGTGGCCGCCGCGTTGATCGCTTCAGCGTCCCATTTGCGGACGTCGTCGTAGCCGACCGTCATCCCCCGAAAGCCTCTTTCGCGGAGTTCTCGTTGTCGGAGTAGGCCTTGGCGGCGGAAGTGATCGAATCGCTCCACTGGTCGATCTCGTCGGCCCGCGCCTTGGCGCGCTCGTTGAACGCCGACGCGAGGGTGGGTGCGTTCTTCGCCGCGTCCCCGCCCGGCAACGCCGTGGCGATCGCGTCCAGGCCGGCACCCGGTTCCACGCCCCTGGCCTGGTCCGCGGCGGATCCCGCGGCCTTGGCCGCGCTCCGCAGCTGGCCGATCTCGACCTCGTACCCGCTCACCGCCCGTGACCCCCAACCCTGGATAGGTCAGCGGACTCTACTTGAGCTCGGAAGCCTCCACAGTCGATTCGGGCGAGAGGCGGGCGAGTTCGGCCGCCCGGAAGGGGCCGATGTTCTCGCGGGCGGAAACCTCCGATGCGGTACTTTCGCGGCCATTCGTCTGTTCGTGTCTTCTTCGTTCACGGCCCTGCCCGGCCGACGCGATTTCCGGCAATCATGACCTGGGGGAGGTCTCTTATGACTTGGGTATCGACCTGGTGGCGATCCCGCAGGTCACCGCCGCCGCTGGTGCAAGACATAGTGCTGGCGTCGGTGTTGTGCGCCATCTGGTGGACGTGGCTGCTCACCCACGCCGAGTCCGGCCAACGCCTCGCCGTCGAACTCGTGCTCTCCGCCGCGGGCACCTGGCCACTGGCGATCCGCCACAAATGGCCGCTCCCGGCCTGGGCCGCGGTGCTGGGCGTCGCTCTCGTGGTGGCCTGGGGCGGCTACGCCACCGCACTCGGCGACATCCCCGCGCTACTGGCCGTCTACAGCGCGGGGAACTTCCTCTCCGGCAAAGCGCAGGTCGTCTCGGGCGTCCTGAGCGTGGTGTGGAGCCAGGCCGTCCCCGCGATCCTTGGACAGACGACCTCGGTGACGCCTTACCTGAGCGGGCTGCTGCTGTTCGGGACGGCATGGCTGCTCGGCGCGCAGCATCAGCGCACGCGCCAGCTCACCGAGGCACTGCGGCGCGAGCAGGAGAAGAACGCGCAACGGGCGGTGATCGCCGAACGCAGCCGGATCGCCAGGGACCTGCACGACGCGGTCGCCCATCACATCAGCGCGATCAGCGTCCACGCCTACGCCGCGAGCGAGGCCCTGGAGGTCAACCCCGCCACGGCCAAGACGAGCCTCCGCCACGTGGGCGCCGCCAGCAAGGCGGTGATCTCCGAGGCCCGTTGGATCGTCGGGCTGCTCGACAGCGACGACGGCGAACAGCGCACCCAGCCGTCGCTGCGGAACGTCGCCCGGCTGGTCGAACCGGTACGGGCGGCGGGCAACGAGGTCACCGTGACGATCGCGCCCGCCGCGCTGCAGGTGGCGGAGGCGGTGCAGACCGCCGCGTACCGGATCCTGCAGGAAGCGCTGACGAACGTGGTCAATCACGCCGGCCCGACCACCGTGCGGGCCGAGGTGGAACGGTTTCCCCACGCGCTGCGGGTCGAAGTGGTGAACGGCCGGAGCACGGCCAAGACGACGCCGAACCCGAGCTCGGGACGCGGGCTGGTCGGGATGCGGGAGCGAGTGGCGCTGTTCGGCGGCAGCTTCGAGGCGGGGCCGGTCGACGGCGGCTATCGGGTCGAGGCAGTACTGGTCGTGGAGGAACCGTGACGTTACGGATCATGCTCGTCGACGATCAGGACGTCGTGCGTGCGGGACTCCGGCTGCTGCTGGACGGCCGCGGCGAGCTCGAAGTGGTGGCCGAGGCCACCGACGGACGCCGCGTGCTGGAGACCGCGCTGCGGCACCGGCCGGACGTCATCGTGATGGACATCCGCATGCCGGAGACCGACGGCGTCGACGCGATAACCGAACTGCGCGGCCATTGGCCCGCCGACTTCGGGGAATGCCCGGCGGTGCTCGTGCTGACCGCGTTCGATCTCGATTCCTACGTCTACGCGGCTTTACGCGCGGGCGCGAACGGATTTCTGCTGAAAACGAGCTCCCCCGACGAACTGGCCGCCGGAATCAGTGTCGTCGCGGCCGGTGAATCCATTCTGACGCCGAGTATCACCCGCCGGATCCTTCGCCAGTACATCGCCGACGGCCCGCCGATCACGGCGCGCCGCCGGGACCCCGGCACCGCGAAGCCGGACTCGGCGGTGGCCTGCGCCCGCGACCGGCTCGGCGAGCTGACCGCGCGGGAACTGGACGTCCTGCGCCTGATCGCACTCGGGTACTCGAACCTGGAGATCGCGGGTGAACTCGATCTCAGCGAACCCGCGGTGAAGAGCCGGGTAGCCAGGCTGCTGAGCAAACTGGGGCTGAGCAACCGGGTGCAGGCGGCGATCGTCGCCTACGAGACCGGAGTCGCGACATTCAGCTCCGGATAGCCGAAAAGAATCGAAAGATCTGCCGCCTGGAATCTTTAGTCTCAATTGTGCGTAATCAGACTCAACTCTCCGAGTGAACCATCGGAATGCGGCGAAAGAACCAGTTTCCCGGTCGGGAATCTTGTTATCCTCGGCCGATGCGGGTATCTGGGGGAGAAGAAACTCGGAGGGTACGGCCGGCGACCGGAACGGGGCCGGCGCAAGTCCGGCTCGATCAGGTGCGCAAGGGGTACGGACGCGGCGAAGGACGGGTTCTCGCTCTGGACGGAGTGTCACTCACCTTCGCCGCGGGTACCTTCACCGCGCTGATGGGTCCATCCGGTTCGGGCAAGAGCACGTTGTTGCACTGCGCGGCAGGACTCGACAAGCCGGACGAGGGCCGTATCCACCTCGGCGACACCGAGCTCACCCGGCTCAGCGAGTCGAAGTTGCTGGACGTGCGCCGACGGCGGATCGGGGTCGTCTTCCAGTCGTTCAACCTCGTCGCTTCCCTGACCGCCGCGGAGAACGTCGCACTGCCCGGCAGGCTGGCCGGGCAGCGGGTGCGCCGTGAAGCCGTGCACGAACTGCTGGCCAGGGTCGGCCTGGCCGACCGGGCCCGCCACCTGCCGAGCCGGCTCTCCGGCGGGCAGCAGCAACGGGTCGCGATCGCCCGCGCGCTGTTCACCAGACCGGACGTGGTCTTCGCCGACGAGCCGACCGGAGCGCTCGACACCCGCGCGGGCGCCGAGGTGCTGGGACTGCTCCGCGAAACCGTCGATACCTTGGGCCAGACGGTCGTGATGGTCACGCACGATCCGCGGGCCGCCTCGACGGCCGACCGGGTGGTGTTCTTCGCCGACGGGAAGGTCGCCGGTGAGCTGAGGTCGCCCAGTGCGGAGCGCATCGGTTCCTGGCTGGCCGAGTTGGGGGCCTGAGGTGTTCAGGCTCGCGTTCAGCTCCCTGCGCCATCATCTCGCCGGTGCGCTCGGTGCCATCTGCGCCGCCGTGCTCGCGACGACCCTCGTGGGTGCCTGCGGGATCCTGTTCGAGTCGGCGCTGCGGCAGCCGCCCGGCCAGCCACGCGGCTCCTCCGCCGACCTCGTCGTCCGCGCAAAGTCCACTGTGGACATCCCGGTGGTGATCGGCGGCCACGAGAAGAGCGTGCGGCTTGCCCTCGCGACTCCGCCTCGGTCGACCGGCGATCTCGTCCGGTCGGCCGCCGCTGTGCCGGGGGTTTCCTCAGCGGTCCCCATGGCCACGTTCGACGTCACCGTCCTGACCGGACACGCCGCCGCCCGGCTGGGCCGGGCTTGGGAAGCACCGACGCCGGTGGCCGAAGGACGCGCGCCGGACCGGCCGGGCGAGGTGGCGTTCGACCGGACACTCGCGGCACGGCTCGGCGTGAGCGTCGGTGCCGTGGTGCGGACACTCGAAACCCCGTCCGACTTCCGGGTGACCGGGTTGAGCGAAGGACCGGAGCAGGCGGTGTACTTCGTGCCCGTCGACGTCGGGCGGCTCACCGGTTCCGATCGCTGGATCGACCTCGTCGGGGTGCGGCTCGCGGACCCCGCGGCACAGCAGGCGGTGGCCGACCGGCTCGCCGGGCTCGACGGGGTCGAGGTGCTCTCCGGTGCCGCGAAGGACGAAGCGCTGGCGGGTTCGGACCGGGGCGCTGTCGAAGGGCTGGTCAGCCTGATCAGCAACATCGGCGGGTTCGCACTCGTGGCCGCCGTGTTCGTGGTCAGCTCGACACTGGGCCTGGTATTCGCCAGGCGCCACCGTGAAATCGCCGTGATCAGGGCGATCGGCGCGAGCCGACGCCAGATCCGGCGGCTGGTCGCGGTGCAGGCCCTGGGCATCTCACTGCTGGCGGGCGGGGTCGGCTGCGTGCTGGCCGCGCCGGTCGCCGGCGGCATCCGCGCCTTGTTCGTCCGCTTCGGCTTCACCGACGAGGGCTTCACCCTGATCCGCGGACCGCTGCCGCTGGTGATCGCGGTGACGCTGACCGTCTGCGTCGTCCAGATCGCCTCACTGTCGGCCGCCCGGCAGGCGAGCCGCGTCCGGCCGACCGACGCGTTGCGTGAGGCCTCGGTACCGGACCGCCGGATTCCCCTGCTCCGGACCGTTTCCGGCTTGCTTCTCCTCCTCGGCGGGCTCGCGCTGGCGGCGCTCTCCCCCGAACTCGGCGGAGCGGGCGGGCTCGCCGCCTCCTCGATGGTGCTGATCGTGCTGATCACGGCGCTCGTCCTGCTCGGCCCCGCCATCAGCCGTCCGGTGATCGCTGTCGCCGGACGCGCGGTCAGCGGACTCTCCGGCGCCGCCGGCCTGCTCGCCCGCGCCAATACCGCGCTCCGTCCCCGATTGGTGGCGACGGCCGCGGTGCCGGTGATCCTCGCCGTCGGGCTCACTTGTGGCCTCCTGTTCACCGGAGCGACCGAACAGCACGCGACGGCGAAGCAGGAGGAGCAACGCACCACCGCGGATCTGATCGCGAGCCGATCCGGCGGCCTGACCCCAGGGGCCGTGGCCGCGATCAGATCCGCACCCGGCGTCACCGAGGCCACCGCGATCCATGGTGTTTCCCTCATCGCGGAGGTCACCGAGCTGGGCGAACGCCGCCCCCTGGCGCATGGCGCCGTCGCGCTCGACACCGGTGACGCCGGGCCCGTACTCGATCTCGGCCTCACCGAGGGAACGCTCACCGGATTGCGCGGAGCGGCGGTCGCGGTGAGCACGACGGTGGCCGGCCCGAACGGCTGGCACGTGGGCGACGAGATCCGCACCTGGACCGCCGCCGGTGAGACCCGCCCCGTCCGGATCGCCGCCGTCTACCGGCATTCACTGGGGTTCGGGGATTTCGTCCTCTCACCGGATCTCCCGGAGTCGTCCGGGACCCCGGCGCGTGCGGTCCATCTGCGTTCGTCCGATCCACGCGCCACCGCCGAATACCTGAGCGAAGGCGATCTGGGCATGCTCGGCCTTCGCGCACAGTCCGAATCGGATTACCTGGCCGGCCTGCCCGGCGACCGGGACGAAGCCAGGTACGCCGGATACCTGATCATCGGGTTGGTCGCGCTGTACGCGGGCCTGTCCGTGGCGAACACACTGGTCACGTCGACCCTGCAAAGGCGAGGTGAGCTCGCCGGACTCCGGCTGCTCGGCGCGAACGGCAGGCAGGTGCTGACCATGGTGTGCGGCGAAGCCTGTGTCGTGGCCGTGTTCGGCATGGCGGGCGGGACAGTCGCCGCGCTGGCCGGCCTGATCGCCACGGCCAGGACGCTCGACGGCAGCTGGATCCCCGTGCTGCCGCCGAGCCAGTACCTGACGATTCTCGGTGTGGTGTTCGGGATCGTGCTGCTCTCCGCGCTCGTCCCGGCGGCGCTGTCCCTGCGCGGCAGGGCGGCCGAGGTGCTACGTGGCGCGGACTGAGTCGGGGCCTGCCTGCCGGGTGGACAGCAGCCCCGCCGCCACCGCCTTGTTCAGCGCATCGATCCGTGACACCGCGCCGAGCTTCGTGTAAATGTTCGCCAGATGACGTTTCACCGTGCCTTGCGAAATGAAGAGCTGCCTTGCGATCTCGTCGTTCTTCAAGGCCCGGCAAACAAGCTCGAGCACGGCCGTCTCGCGCGCCGAAAGGCGCACCGACGCGGCGGAGGCGAATAACGGAAGATCCTCTCGCGAAATTGTTATCACGATATCGTCCGACCCCGCCGAGGCGGACTTTATGGTAGCCGCGAGCTGATCGAAGAGCACAGTTCTCCGTAAATACGCGGATGCGCCTCTGGTGAGTAATTCACCGACTCGCCCATGCTCCCTCTCGCCACCAATGAGGACGATTCCGCAGGAGTGCCACCGATCTATTATCCGAAGCGACTCGTCGACATCGATCGAATCCAGATCCACGATGATCACATCGACCTGGACAGCGTCTTCGACGTCTGCCACCAGCCGGAATGACGGATCCCTGTCCAGCAACGCACGCAATCCATTGTGGAAGAGATCGTTTCCGCCCATCAGGACCAGATCAATACATCTTTCAACAATTCTCATGGTCGTGACCCCCACCTCGACCTTGACCAACACCCAGGATATCGCGACGACCGCGACAGTATATCGGCCGATCCTCGCGAAGTCGACTATTAAGTGTCATCACCGCGCGTACTCAAGCGCCCCCACAGCGAATCCTTGGACGAACATTAATCGTCGAAATGATCAAAAGGTGTACATCCTTCGTCCTCGGTCGACCCGGGTCATGGTGCGCATATTTCCCGAAAGTGAACCGAATGCGTTGACATCAGAACGGCGATCAACCTAGCTTTGGCGCTTGTCAACACGGCTAATCGCGGAACGAAACCGGGGGAATTCCATGGCAGGCGATGGCGTGTCAGCGGTCGAAGTCGACTTTCTTTCCGAATCCGCGCTCGCGGACCCGTACCCGGCCTACGCACACCTGCGCCGCGACGCGCCGGTGTACTGGGACGAGGCCAGCGGTGCCTGGCTGGTGACCCGCTACGGTGACTGCGTGGAAGTGCTGCGCGACAGCACGAGGTTCACCTCCGACCCGGCACACGCCGGCGTGCCGGTGCCCGCCACCAGCTACACCCTGCAGACGATGGATCCGCCGGAACACCACGCGCTGCGTGGTCTGTTCACCGCCGCGTACCGTGCGCGAGATCTCGATTCCCTCACCGCGGGTCTGAACGCCTTCGCCGCGTCGAGGCTGACCGGTCTGGCCGGACGCCGCCCGGTCGACCTGCTGGCCGACTACTTCAAACCCCTCGCGTTGCACGCGATAACGGAACTCGTCGGTATTCCCGAAACGCACCGCACCGCCGTCGCGCTGGCCGCCGAGGCGATGGCGGCCAGCATGGACGGCGTCTTCGACAAGGCGCGCCAGGCGGCCGCGATCAGCTCGCGGGCCGCGCTCAGCGGGATCGTCGACCGCTGCATGCGGGCCCCCGGCAAGCACGGCATCATCGCCCACGTCGCCAGGCACTACCGCGAGGCGGGGGTGGAGCGCGACGTCGCCGTGCACAGCTTCCGGCTGCTGCTCTCCCCCGGCTACATGTCCGTGGCGAGCGCCGCGGCCAACGCGTTCGTCACCCTTCAGGCACACGCGAGCAGGCTGATCGATTGGGACGAGGACATCGCGGTCGAAGAGCTGCTGCGGTTCAGCGGTCCCGTGCAGGCACTCGGCAGGATGTGCCGGGACGACCTCGATTTCCACGGGTTCAGCCTGCGCCGCGGTGATCTGGTCCTCGCCATGCTCGGGTCGGCCAACCGGGACGAGGACCGGTTCACCGACCCGGACCAGCTCCTGCTCGGCAGACGACCGAACCCGCACGTCGCGTTCGGCTGGGGCGTGCACTCCTGCCTCGGCGCGCTGCTGGCCAAAGTGGTGATCCGCACAGCGATCGGCCGTCTCGAGCGGCTCTTCCCGAACGTCGCGCTCGCCGGCACTCCCGGCTACACCGATCAGGCCGTCGTCCGCTGCCCGAACACGGTCCTCGTCCACCTGGAGCCCTGAATGACCTCCCTCGAACGCTACGCGTTGGCGAGTGTGGCGAACCCGATGTTCTACGACGACCCCAGCCGCACCGAGGACGAGCTCTACACCGTCGCCGCCGTGCCGCCGCCGGAAGGCTGGCGCCGTGCCGAGGAAGGACTGTGGGTCTCGTTCGCCCCGGAGACGAAGATTCCGCGGCAGGGCTGGAAAATCCACGTCACCGCCCGGCTGGACGAGGCGGAGAAGACGATCGAGGACGTCCTCGCCTACTGCCTGCGCCACGGAGTGGCCCTGAAGTTCCTCCGAAGTGAGTTCGCGGTCCGGCTGACGAACGCGAAGTACGCCCCTCGCGCGTCGAGCGGAAAGGTCCTCACGCTCTACCCCGCCGACGACTCGGCGACCGAGCGGATTCTCGCCGACTTGGCCACGCTGCTCGCCGATCGTGAAGGCCCGTACGTGCTCAGCGACCTGCGCTGGGGTGATTCCCCGGTCTTCGTCCGCTACGGCGGCTTCATCGGCACGTTCACCCTCGACGACGACGGGGTGCCTGTCCCGTCCATCGAGGCGCCGGACGGCACGCCGGTACCGGATCTCCGGCTGCCGGTGTTCGCGCCACCGCCGTGGGCGGTCGTGCCGGAGTTCCTGGCGAAGCGGATGGCCGCGCTCGACGAACAAGCCTCCGCCGAGCTGCCCTACGAGATCACCGAGGCCCTGCATTTCTCCAACGGCGGCGGTGTGTACAAAGGAACCCGGCGCGGCGACGGCTTGGCCGTGGTGGTCAAGGAAGCGCGCCCGCACGCCGGACTCGACGCGCTCGGCCGCGACGCCGTCACCCGGCTGATCCACGAGCACGAACTGCTCACCGAACTGGCCGACACCGGGTTCGTGCCGCGAGTCCACGAGTACTTCACCTCGTGGGAACACCACTTCCTGGCGATGGAGCTGGTCGAGGGACCCACGCTGTACCAGGAGCTGACCCGCCGGAACCCGCTGCTGCGTGCCGATGGCGACGACGACGACCGTGCCGCGTTCGTGCGCTGGGCGCTGCCCGTGCTCGACGAGCTCGCGGGCATCCTCGCCACGCTGCACACCCGCGGTTTCGCGTTCGGTGACGTCCATCCGCAGAATGTGCTCATCCGGCCGGATGGGCGGCTGTGCCTGATCGACTTCGAAGCGGCGTCGACCGTCGAGTCGGGGACGCGCGCGGCGATGGCGGCGCCGGGGTTCCGTCCCCCGCCGGGGCTCGCGCCGGTCGCCGCCGACGAGTACGCGTTCGCCTGCGTGGCGCTGTTCGGCTTCCTGCCGCTGACCGCGATGGGTGAACTCGATCCCGGCTGCTTCCAAGACTTGCTCGTCCACGCCCGGCGTGAATTCTCGTTGCCGAACGGACTCGTGGCCCGGATCGCGAGCGCGTTGCGCTTCCAGGACGCGATCCCCGAGGTCACCCCGGCCGAAACCACGATGGACGGACGCTCGTGGGAGTCGGTCTGCCGCTCGATCGGCTCCGCCATCACCGCTAGCGCCACCCTCGAACGCGACGATCGGTTGTACCCGGGGGACGCGATGCAGCTTCCCGGTGCCGGCCTTGGCTTGGCACACGGCGCGGCGGGTGTGCTGTACGCGTTGCACCTGACCGGGCAGCCGGTACCCGACGAGCATGTCGGCTGGCTGGTGGATCACGCGCTGACCGGGCATCACCAGGGCCCTGGCTTCCTGAACGGGCGGCTCGGTGTCGCGTGGGCGCTGTACCGGCTGGGTGCGCGGGACGCGGCGCTGGACCTGCTGAGCCGGAAGCCGGACCGGCCGTTGACCGTTTGCCATCTCGCCGGCGGCCTCGCCGGTCTGGTGCTGGGCAAGCTCGATTTCGCGGACTGGACGGGCGATTCCGAGCAGACGGAAAGCGCGATACGAGACGGACTCCGGCTCCGGGACGCGCTCGACAGCCCGTTCGCACCACAGATTCCGGGTCTGCTCAGAGGTTTCTCCGGAATCAGCCTCGCGTTCACCCGGCTCTACGAAGCGACCGGTGACACGTCCTGGCTCGACGCCGCGGCGGTCGCCCTGCAAGGCGACCTCGCCCGCTGCGAGCCGGATGCCCAAGGAGCACTGCATGTCAACGACGGCAGCAGGCTGCTGCCCTATCTGGCCGACGGCAGCGCCGGGGTGGCCCTGGCCGTCGAGGCACTGCTCGAGCACCGGGCGGACGCCATGCTGGCCTTGGCCCGCGAAGGACTCCTGGCAGGCTGCCGGGTTCCGCCTTGGAATGTCCACGCCGGGCTGTTCACCGGCCGGGCCGGGCTGATCACGGTGGCAGGCACGGCCGGCGACCTGCCGACGCTCCTGCGTCACGCCGTACCCGCGCCCGGTGGCACCGGCGTGGCCGGCGACCAGCTTCTGCGACTGTCCATGGACCTCGCCACCGGCGCCGCCGGTGTGCTGACCGCCGTGCACACGGTCCGCCACGGCGGATCCGTGTTCCCTGGTCTGCCCGGCCGCCGGCGTGAGAAACCGGCGGCGGCCGGTGCCGCCCTGTCCGTTGATCGAAGAAGGAGGTGAAGGAGATGGCCGCGGTTCTCAAGCTGCAGAGCCTGCAGACGTCGAACACGATCGCGCTGTGGAGCTCGCTGACGATTCTCGCCTACTGCCACTGAGAGGACGTGAACATCATGACCGCAGTTCTCAAGCTGCAGGCGCTGGAGATGCAGAGCGACACCCCGATGTGGAGCTCGGCGAGCGTCTTCGGCTACTGCCACTGACCAACGCTTGACCCTACGAGGAATCCGGAGGAGGTGAAGGAAATGGCCGCGGTTCTCAAGCTGCAGAGCCTGCAGACGTCGAACACCATGGCGATGTGGAGCTCGCTGACGATTCTCGCCTACTGCCACTGACGGCAGTGAACCGACGGGGTGGTACCTGGCCGGTATCCAGGTACCACCCCGTCGTCACGCGGTGAAACAAGTTTACTACGACACGCTCGTATCGGCGTCTTGAGCCGATGAATCCCAGTCCGCGGGCTTGTCCTCGGCAGCGGGGGGACGGGCGAGTTCGGCCAACTGCCGGACGACGTCGTCGTACCGCGCCTGATCGGCGGCCGCGCGGGCCTGCGCCCGCTCGACCTCCTCGCCCAGCGCCGTCGCTCGTGCCTCGGCGAGGCTCCGGGCCGTGCGCTCTTCCGCGAACGACGCCCGGACACGGTCCAGCTCGCCGCGCAGCCCGGCGGATTCCTCCCGTGCGGCGGCACAGTCCTTTTCGGACACCGTGACGCGGGCCTTCGCCTCGTCCAGCCGGTCCAGCAGCGCTTCGAGTTCCGCGACCGCGCGGGCCAGTGCCGTGTCGCGCTCGCCCAGGTCCGCTGTCAGCTTCGTCTTCTCCGCCCGCAGGGTCGCGAAATCCTCGCGCAGTGTCCGGAGATCGGCGACCAGTGCGTCGCGGGCGCGTTCCGCCGCGACGGTCGCGGCTTCCGCGGCACCCCGGGCCCGTTCGTGCGCGGCGACTTCGGTCCAGGAGCGCTGCCTGGTCTCTTCGGCGTCCTTCAAGGCCTGTTCGGCGGTGCGTTCCGCCTTGGCCTTGGCCATCTTGTCGTCCCGGGACGCGGCCAGCGCGGTCGCGCGCGCGGTGTCGGCCTTCGCCGCCGCCTGCTGGGCGTCCTCGGCCTCACGCCGTGCGGTCGCGGCCTCGTTCTCGGCTTCGGTGACCCGGCCCAGCGCGGCTTCCGCGGCGTCGTCGAACCTCGCCCGCATCGCGTCCAGCAATTCCACCAGCGACGCCGCCGTGGGCGTGAACTCGTCGGCGATCCGGCGGACCTCGAGCAGCGGATCCGCCACGCTGGCCACGGCGGCGGCCCGCCGGGCCCGCGACGCGGCGTCGGCATGCGTCTTACTGCAGTAGGCCGAGGGCCGCCCGCCCTTGCGTTTCCCGTCGGCGTCCACGGCGGGCGGGGGCAAGGGATTCTCGCAGCCTTCCAGCGCGCACAGCCGGACCTCGTCGGCGTCCGTATCGATCACCGCAGCAGGGTAGCGCTGCGCGTTGGGGTGGGAAGCGGGGCAACGCCGGGAAAACGGTTGGTCCCGCCGATAGGGTCGTTTCCGTGCGTGTCTTGTTCACCTTCGCCGGCGGCAACGGCCATTTCCGCCCGCTCCTCCCGATCGCCCAGGCGCTCGCCGCCGCGGGCCACACGATCGCGTTCACCGGCGAGCCGATGATGGTCCCGCTCATCACGGCGGCCGGATTCACCGCGTTCCCCTCGGGTCCCGACCTCGGCAGCGACGGCGAACGGCGTCCGCTGCTTCCCGTCGACAGGGACCGCGAGGACGCCGACTTCCGCGACGGTTTCGTTCGCCGCACCGCACCTCGGCGCGCCGAGGACGTCCTGGCCCTGTGCGAGACCTGGGCGCCGGATCTCCTGGTGTGCGACGAGGCCGATCACGGGCCGATGATCGTCGCGGAAAAGCTCGGTCTCCCCCACGCCACCGTCCTGGTCATCGCCGCCGGCGCGCTCATCCGTCCCGACCTGGTCGACGACGCGCTCAACGAGGTCCGGGCGGCCTACGCCCTTCCCCCGCAACGAAATCTCGAAACGGCCTACCGCCATCTCGTGCTGTCACCGTTCCCCGAGAGCTTCCGCGATCCCCGGTTCCCGCTGCCGCCCACGACACAGTCCTTCCATACGCCCGTCCCCGGCCGCGGACCTGTGCCGGGCTGGTACGTCGAAGGGCGCCCGGCCGTCTACTTCACCCTCGGCACGATCTTCAACACCGAGTCCGGCGACCTGTTCACGCGGGTGCTGGCCGGCCTGCGGGAGGTCGACGCGACCTGTGTGGTGACCGTCGGGAACCTCATCGACCCCGCCGAATTCGGCCCGCAGCCGGAGCACATCCACCTCGCGAACTACCTGCCCCAGGACGACGTCCTGCCCTACTGCGACGCCGTCCTCACCCACGGCGGCTCGGGCAGCGTGCTCGGCGCGATCACGCACGGGCTGCCGATGGTGCTGCTGCCGATGGGCGCCGACCAGCCGCACAACGGCGACCGTGTCACCGAACTCGGGCTCGGCACGGTCCTCGACGTCATCGAAGCGACCCCGGCCGACGTCCGCGACGCCGTGTCCGCGGTGCTGCGGGACCCGTCCTACCGGGCCTCGGCCGGCCGGTTGCGGGACGAGGTCGCCTCGTATCCGTCACCGGAGAAGACGGTTCCGCTGCTCGAAGGACTCCTCCGGTGACCACCGACCTCGACGCCGCGATCACCCGGGCCTTCCGTGAGGAGTCGGGACAGGTGATCGCGACCCTGATCCGGGTCACCGGCGACTGGGACCTGGCCGAGGAATGCCTCCAGGAGGCGTTCGCCCTCGCGCTGCGCACCTGGCCGCGCGACGGCATCCCCGCGAAACCCGGCGCCTGGCTCACCACCACCGCCCGCAACCGTGCCACCGACCGCATCCGGCGGGAGGCCGTCGGCGCGGAGAAACTGCGGGAGGCCGCGGAACTCACCGCGGCCGCGGAACCGGAATGGGACGAGAGCGGTGTCCACGACGACAGGCTCCGGCTGATCTTCACCTGCTGCCACCCCGCCCTGCCGATGGAAGGCCAGGTCGCGCTCGCGCTGCGGACGCTGGCCGGGCTCACCACCGCCGAGATCGCCCGCGCGTTCCTGGTGTCCGAAGCGACCATGTCGCAACGCCTGGTCCGGGTGAAACGGAAGATCCGCACCGCGGGCATCCCGTACCGCGTCCCGCCCGCCGATCTGCTGCCCGAACGCACGGCCGCCGTGCTCGGCATGCTGTACCTGCTGTTCAACGAGGGCTACTCGGCCAGTGCCGGCACCGACCTGTTGCGCCCGGACCTGTCCGCCGAGGCCATCCGCCTCACCCGCGTCCTCGCCGAACTCATGCCCGGCGAGCCGGAGGTCCTCGGGCTGCTGGCGCTGCTGCTCCTGCACGATGCCCGCCGCGCGACCCGGGTCGACGGCGACGGCACGCTTGTCTCGCTCGAAGCCCAGGACCGCGGCGGCTGGAACGCCACCGAGATCGCCCAAGGCACCGAACTGCTGGAAACCGCGCTCCGCCAAGGTGTCCCGGGGCAGTATCAGATCCAGGCCGCCATCGCCGCCTGTCACGCGACGGCGGCGCACGCCTCCGACACCGACTGGGCACAGATCGCGGCCCTCTACGGGGAACTGCTGCGCTTCGTGCCCTCACCGGTCGTCGAGCTCAACCGCGCTGTCGCCGTCGCGATGTCCGAGGGCCCCGAAGCCGGACTCGAACTGGTCGACAAGCTCACCGCGGACGGCAGTCTTCCCGGTTACCACCTGCTGCCCGCGACCCGCGCCGACCTGCTGCGACGCCTCGACCGGTTCAGCGAGGCGGCCGAGGCCTACCGCGAGGCGCTCACGCTCACCGGCACCGACGCCGAGCGCGCCTACCTGTCGGGAAAGCTCGCCGAAATCTCCTGAGAACGGGATGTCTGTCCCTGAAGACGCCGTTCGTCGGGTGGGCGACAAGTCCGCGAAGAAAGGGGTCATCATGGCCACCCTCGTCGTCCCCGGCGCCCGGTTGCACCACACCGTCACCGGCAGCGGTCCCGTCCTGCTGTGCGTTCCCGGCGGTGCGGCCGATTCCGGCATGTTCGCCCAGATCGCGGGGCCGCTCGCGGAGCACTACACCGTGGTCACCTACGACCCACGCGGTATCTCCCGCAGCCCCCTCGACGACGCGGGCGAAGAGCAACGGATCGAGGTCCACGCCGGCGACGCGCTGCGCCTGCTCGACAGCGTGGGCACCGAACCCGCGCTGATCTTCGCCTCCAGCGGCGGCTGCATGCAGGCCTTCGACCTCGTCGCCCGCCATCCCGGCCGGGTGCGGACGCTCGTCGCGCACGAACCGCCGTTGACGACGCTGCTGCCCGAACAGCCCGACGTCGACCCGGACGAACTACTGCACCTCCACCGCGAACACGGCATCGAGGCGGCGATCGGGAAGTTCATGGCCGACGCCGGCTTCGAGGCGCCCGAAGGCGGTTTTCCTCCCGAGGCGACCAGCAACTTCGAGTTCTTCATCGTCCACCTGATGAAGGCGATCGGGGACTTCACACCGGACTACGAGAGCCTGCGGGCGTCCGGGACCCGGATCGTCGTCGGCGTCGGCGAGACCTCGGCCGGGCAGCCCGCGCATGAGGCCGCCGTCCTCGCCGCCGGGAAGCTCGGAGTGAAACTGACCTACTTCCCGGGCGACCACGGCGGTTTCGCCTCCGACGCCGAAGCTTTCGTCACGCGGCTTCGCGAGGCCTTCGGCGTCTGAGGCTCCCGGGATGTCATGAAAGGGTCTCTCAAGACGTTCTCGTCCTGAAAGACCCTTTCATGACACTCGCGGGATCAGGCGCGGACGTGCGCGATCAGCCCGCCCACCAGAGCGCCGAAGCCACCGATCCCCGCCAGTGTCCGCACCAGGTTCCAGCGCTCCCAGACACCCTCGAACTTCGCCCGCAAGGCCTCGAAGTCGGTGTTGTCGCCGTCGAATCCGGCTTCGAGCGCGTTGTTCAGCGGCACGTTCACCGCCATCGTCACGATCAGCATCACCAGCAGCAGGACGAATCCCGCGATGATCCACGGCAGCGCGGACCGCAGCTCCGACCGGAAGTGCAGTGCCGCCGCCACCGCGGCCAGCAGCGGCGCGCCGCCGAAGCTCAACGCGAACCAGCCATTGAGGATCGCGACGTTGATCTCCCGCATCCCGGTCACATAGGTCCGGGCGTCGGCCCGTGCCAGCCCCGGCATGACCGAGCAGGTGTAGGCGTAGAACAGCCCCGCGATCAACCCCGCCGCGATGACGGCCGCGATCAGGACGATCTCGCTCAGCGTCGACATCCCTGTCGCCTCCCTTCCGATTCCCGTTCGTTTCATCGATTCCAGACCCCGGACGCCGCGGCCTTCGTGGCGTACTCGGAGAAGTCCCTCGCGGGCCTGCCCAGCACCTTCTCGACGTCACCGGTCAGCGATTCGTTCCGGCCGTCGAGGATGCGGGTGAACAGGTCGGTCAGGCCCTCGATCTCCTCCTCGGGCACGCCCTGTTCGGCCGCGCCCGCCGCGAACTCCGCCGCGGAAACCGGAACATACTGGACATCCCGCCCCGAAGCCTTACTGATTTCCGCGGCCACGTCGGTGAAACTCAGCAACCGCGGTCCGGTCAGCTCGTAGACCCGGCCGCCGTGGCCGTCGGTGGTCAGTGCCGTCACGACGACGTCGACGATGTCCTCGACGTCGATGAACGGCTCGGTCACCTGCCCCGCGGGAAGCACGATCTCACCGGCGAGGACCGGTTCCAGCAGGAAGTGCTCGCTGAAGTTCTGTGCGAACCAGCTGGCCCGCACGACCGTCCACTCGGCACCGGAGTCCCGCACACCCTGCTCGCTGACCACGGCCTCCTCCTCGCCGCGACCGGAAAGCAGGACCAGTCGCCGTACCCCGTGCTCCACGGCGAGCTTCGAGAAGTCCCGGATCGCTTCGGCCGCTCCGGGGAAGGCGAGGTCGGGGTAGTAGGTCAGGTACGCCGAGCTGATCCCGGTGACCGCGGCCGTCCAGGTCGACCGGTCGTCCCAGTCGAAGCCGGGCCGCGAGGCCTTCCGGACCTCGATCCCCTGGTCGGTCAGCCGCTGCGCCACCCTGCGACCGGTCTTGCCCGTCGCGCCCAGAACCAGCACCGTCTCGTTGTTCTTCGTGTTCGTCATGGCCTTAGTCAAGCGCCTCGGAATGAGACGGAACATAGTTGAAAGGCTCTGTTCCATGTTTCATCGTCTACACTCGACGGTATGGATCCCCTTGCCGGACTGCTCGACGGACCCCGCGCCCGCGGAGCGTTCCTGCTGAAATCGGTCATGACCCCGCCGTGGTCCCTGCGCATCGAGGACGAGGCGCCGCTGACGGTGATGGCGCAGGTGCGCGGCGAGTCCTGGGTCGTGCCCGATCACGGTGACGCCGTCCACCTCGGCACCGGCGACATCGCCATCGCGCGCGGACCGGACCCGTATCTCGTCGCCGACGACCCGGCCACGCCGCCGCAGGCGATGATCCTTCCCGGACAGGAATGCCTGACACCGGACGGGCAACACCTCACCGAGCTGTCCGACCTCGGCGTCCGCACCTGGGGCGACGACCCGGACGGTCCCGTCGTACTGCTCACCGGCACCTACCCGCTGGAAGGCGAGATCAGCAAACGGCTCCTCAACGCGCTGCCGTCACTGCTGGTCGTGCGGGACGAGGACTGGGAGAACCCGCTCGTTCCGCTGCTCGCCGGCGAGATCGTCAAGGACTCACCCGGGCAGGAAGCCGTCCTGGACCGGCTACTGGACCTGCTCCTGGTCGCCGCGCTGCGCACGTGGTTCGACAGGCCCGACGCCGCGGCACCCGCCTGGTACCGCGCGCATAGCGACCCCGTCGTCGGGCGCGCGCTGAAACTGTTGCAGCACAGGCCTTCCGAACCGTGGACGGTGGCGAGTCTCGCGGCCGACACCGGCGTCTCCCGGGCCGCCTTCGCGCGGCGGTTCACCTCGGCGGTGGGCGAGCCGCCGATGGCCTACCTCGCGAGCTGGCGTATCGCGCTCGCCGCGGATCTGCTGCGCCAGCAACCGGACGTCACGATCGGCGCGGTCGCACGGCAGGTCGGCTACGGCAGTTCGTTCGCGCTGAGCACCGCGTTCAAACGCGAGCACGGGGTGAGCCCGCAGGGCTACCGGACCGGGGTGGCGTAAAGCTCGGATTCGGTCAGGTCGAGCCATTCCCCGACGGGCAGGACTTGCGCGCGCCGTCCAGCGTGCGCACGGAACTCGTTCTCCGGGTCGACGACCTCGACGTAGCCCGCGATCTTGTCCGGCTGCTCCGCCTCGTAGTGCATCGGCACCGCGTACCGGGCGTCGAGGATCTCCGCGGCCGCGGCCGCCTGCCTCGGGTCCATCGCGGCGGGCAACGGACTCGGCGGCCGCAGATGCGGCGCGTCGACCACCGCGCCATTGGCGGGCAGGAACACCGCGTCGAACGGACTGAATCGGCGCGCGACGAGCCACCAATAGCCGTGGAACATCGTGTCGCCGCCGTGGAAGACCCGCTGCCCGTCGGCCTGCACCACCCAGTTCAGCTGCGGGTCGCCCAGCCCGTCGACGGCGGGGACCGCGGTGATGCGGAACGGTCCGACCTCGCGGGTCGACCACGTGTCCACGACTTCGACGGCCAGCCGATACTCGATCAGTTCGCGCTCGGCCGGCAGGGTCGTCACGTTGTCCACGTCATCGCCGTGGCCGGGTGCGGGCCGCAGCACCGGTGCCCCCGGCATCAGCACGTCCGCGAGCGCGGACGCGTCGGCGTGGTCCCGGTGGAGGTGGGTGACCAGGGCGACGGCGACCTTCTCGCCCGGCACCGCCAGGCTCTCGCCGGGCTTCCAACCCGTGAACAGTGGCGAGAGGTCTCGTACGTAGTCGATCACCAGTCGCTCGCCGAGCGCCTCGATCTCCAGTCCGGCCCAGCCCAGTCGTCGCACCCGCATCTCGCACTCCTTCGTCCTCGTGACTGCCGCGAAAGTTAGCGTACGACCGTTCGATAAATCAATAGCGAACGTGCGTACGCTATCCTCGTCACATGTCACCTCGACGGTCAGCGGCCGAAGCACAGGCCACCAAAGGGCGGATCCTCGACCGTGCCGCCGAGATCGCCTCCGAAGAAGGACTCGACGGCATCACCATCGGCCGGCTCGCCGAAGAGCTGGAGATGAGCAAATCCGGGGTGCACAAGCACTTCGGCACCAAGGAGACACTGCAGATCTCCACATTGGACAAGGCGTTCGTGGACTTCTGGCACCGGGTGGTCGAGCCCGCGCTGAACGAGCCGCCTGGTCTGCGGCGGCTGCGCGCGGTGTGCGCCAACTCCGTGAACTACTTGGAAAACCCGCTGCTGCCCGGCGGCTGCCTGATGACCGCCGCACTCACCGAGTACGACGGGCGCCCCGGCCGGGTCCGCGACGCGGTGGCCGAGGTGTGGTCCCGCTGGCGGGAGCGGCTGCGTGAGGATCTGACCGCGGCGGTGGAGAGCGGCGAGCTACCCGCAGGGTTCGACGTCGACCAGGCATTGTTCGAGATCGTCGCCGCCGGTCTGGCGCTGAACGCGGCCCTGCAACTCCAGCACGACCGGGCGGCCGCGGACCGGGCCCGCCGCGCGATCGAACGGGCCCTGGACCAGTCCTGACCGCGTGGGTCATCCCACCGGGGTCGCGTAACGCTCGACCAGTTCCGCGCCGATCCGCGCGAGTTCCCGCTGGACCGACGGCGGTCCCAGCACCTCGATCATCGAACCCCAGCCGGCCAGCTGTTGGGCGATCATCCACGCCACCGGCGCCGACACCGTCACCCGCACGCGCCCGTCGTCGAGCGTCTCCTCGACCACGGACTGCCGTCCGAAGTGGTCCTGCAGGATCGGGAGGTGCCGTTCGGCGATGAGCACCGTCGCGTCGAGTCCCGAGCGGCGCCGCTCGACCTGGTCGACGACCTGCTCCCACGCCTGCGACAACTCGAAGTCGTCCGGCCGGGCGGCGGGCAGGTCACTCACCTCGGCGTCGGACATGCGGTCCACCCGGAAGGTGCGCTGGCCCTTCTCGGTACCCGCGATGAGGTACCAGATGTCGTCCTTGTCCACGAGCCCCCACGGATCCACGACCCGCTCGACCGGTTCGGCACCCTTCTTCGCGTAGCCGAAGCGGACTTTGCGGCGGCGGACGATGCCGGCCTGCAGCACGGTGAGCAGTTCGGGCCGTTCCTTCTCCCGCTCGCCCCAGCGGGACGGATCGATGACGACCGCGTCCGCCGCGGCCTGGGCGTCGGCACGGAAGGTGTCCGGAAGGGCTCGCACCAGTTTCCGCAGCGCCGATTTGACCTCGGGTGAGATCGACGCCGCCGGGCCCGCGAGCAGGAACAACGCCTGGGCCTCGGTCGCCGACAGGCCGCTGAGGTCGGTCCGGGCGCCGCCGACCAGCGACCATCCTCCGCCGCGTCCCGGCTGTGGATACACCGGCACACCCGCCGCGGACAGCGCTTCGAGGTCGCGGCGGGCCGTGGCGACCGAGATCTCGAGCTCCTCGGCCAGTTCGGAGGCCGTGACGCGGCCACGGGCCTGCATCAGCAGGAGGGTGGCCACCAGGCGATCGGCACGCATAAGCCCCAGTCTGGCAGCCAAACCGCTCACCTCGTGAACACTTTCGGCACACCCGCGTTTCGTCCTCTGAATGCGGTACTTGCGTGTGCAAGGACCGCATTCAGAGGACGAAACGCGACTTGACCCTCACATCGATGTCAGGGCTTACGGTCGGCCGCAACCGACTTCGAAGGAGCAGACATGGCAGGCGCAGTGATCATCGGCGCGGGTCCGGGCATCGGCCGCTCGGTCGCACTCCGGTTCGCCCGGGAAGGGCTGCCGATCACCCTGATCGCCCGCGGCGCGGCGACCCTCGACCCGCTGGCCGCCGAGATCGGGACCGCCCTGGCGCTCACCGCCGACGTCACCGACGAGAAAGCCCTCAAGGCCGCCCTCGACACCGCCGCGCGCGAGCACGGCGAGCCCGACGTCGTGGTCTACAACGCCGCGATCATCCAGGCCGACACCCCCGGCGAGCTGTCCGTGGAGCGGCATCTCGCGGCGTGGTCGGTCAACGTCGTCGGCGCGATCACCACCGCGGCGCATGTCGCGCCGGGAATGGCCGAACGCGGTTCGGGCACGGTCATCGTCACCGGCGGGATGCCCGACGCGGTACCGGCCTACACGAGCCTTTCGCTCGGCAAAGCCGGGGTGCGGGCGCTGGTTTCCTTGCTGGACACGGAATTCGGCCCATCAGGGGTGCACGTCGCCACGGTGACCGTCGCCGGACCGGTCGCGAAAGGCACGCCGTTCGACCCCGACGACATCGCCGAGCACTACTGGCGGCTGCACACCCAGCCGCGGGCCGGCTGGCAGCAGGAGATCGTCCACAAGGGATAGACGGACTACCAGTGTGCGGAGCGGGACACCGTTTCCGGGAGCTTCGTCGTCGCGTCGCCCTTCGCCGCGTCCAGCTGCGACTGGATGAGGAAGAGGGCGTCGCGCAGGTCCGCGCCCCGGATGTCGGCGTTGCGCAGGTCGGCCCCGATGACGTCCGCTCGCCGCAGATCGGCGCCTCGCAGGTCCGCGCCGATCAGGTAGGCCCCGCGCAGGAGCGCACCCTTCAGATTCGAGCCCTTGAGCTTCGCGCCGATGAGGTCGGCACCGCGCCGGTCCTTCTTCTTGCCCGGCACCTCGGCGCGGGCGAGTTCGCTGGACCGCAGCAGCAGGCCGTTGACCGCGCCCCGATGTGCGTGGACGTCCAGTTTCCGGAGCACTTCGGGTTTGTCGAGGGTCATCCGCTCGGTCCGGTCGACCATCTCGGCCAGGTCGTCGCGGATCGGCGCGGACGTCGGCAGCGCGGCCGCCTCGGTGAGGTAGTAGAGCAGTTCCTGCAGATCCCGCATCACCGGGAAGACCGCGAACATCGACTTCGCGGTCTTCGGGGTCTTTCGCCAGTCCTCGCCCTCGAAGGTGATCTGCGAGACCTTCTGACCGGCGCCGAAGCAGTCGTAGACCGTGCAGCCGGTGAAGCCCTTCTTGCGGAGCTTGTCGTGGATGCCGCACCGCGAGTCCTCACCCAGGTTCGGGCACGCCTGACCCGCCGGTTTGGTGATCGCGAAATCGGCCGACGCCGCGAAGGCCGGGACGACACAGCACAGGCCGAAGCAGTTTTCGCAGTCGGCTCGCAGGCTCGAAAGGGCTGGCACGGGGATTCGGGCTCCAGACGGTCGAGAGGTGTTCCACCGACAGGGTACGGAGGGGCCGGAGTGCACTTTCCGTGCAGGGCACCCGCCGCCAATGGCCGCCAGACGAAGGTCGGACCCTGCCCCATTCAGCCGATATCGGACATGTCAAACGCTCAATAACCTCGATCTTCGTGGGATCCGGCAGGTGCCGTCCCATGCGGTCGAGCTGGACCGTCTTTCCGCCGCTGTGGTCTTGACCGGCCGGTCCCCTGCGAATGACAGGACGAACGCATGCGAGAGATGAGACAACCGCGTTGGCTGACCGGAGCCGGTCTGGCGAGCGCGTTCGCTGTGGCGATCACCGTGACCGCCGCTCCCGCGCAAGCCGCCGAGGGCACGATCCTCGCCGCGGGATCACCCGAAGCGATTCCGAACAGCTACATCGTCACGCTGAAGGACTCCGGCGTCGTGGGCGCGCTGGCGAACCGTTTCGGTGCGAAGGTGGAGCAGGTCTACAGCACCTCGCTCAAGGGCTTCTCCGCGTCGCTGTCGGAGAAGCAGGCCAAGCGGCTCGCCGCCGACCCGTCGGTCGTATCCGTCGAACAGAACCAGGTCGTGCGCGCCGACGCGACGCAGGTCAACCCGCCGTCCTGGGGTCTCGACCGCGTCGACCAGCGCAACCTTCCGCTGGACCAGCGCTACAGCTACACCTCGACCGGCGCCGGCGTGAACGTCTACGTCATCGACACCGGCGTGCGGATCAGCCACCAGACCTTCGGCGGGCGCGCCCGTAACGGCTACGACTTCGTCGACAACGACGCCGTCGCCCAGGACGGCAACGGCCACGGCACCCACGTCGCGGGAACGATCGCCGGTTCGCAGTACGGCATCGCCAAGGGCGCCACCGTCTACGGCGTCCGCGTGCTCAACAACTCCGGCTCCGGCACGACCGCCGGCGTCATCGCGGGCATCGACTGGGTCACGAAGAATCACGTCAAGCCCGCCGCGGCCAACATGAGCCTCGGTGGCGGCGCCTCCACCACCCTCGACGACGCCGTCCGCCGGTCGATCGCCGCGGGCGTCACCTACGGCGTGGCCGCCGGGAATTCCAACGCGAACGCCTCGGGCTTCTCCCCCGCCCGCGTGACCCAGGCGATCACCGTCGGCTCGACCACCAACACCGACGCGCGCTCCAGCTTCTCCAACTACGGCAACCTGGTGGACATCTTCGCGCCGGGCACGAGCATCACGTCGTCGTGGAGCACCAGTGACACCGCGACCAACACCATCAGCGGTACCTCGATGGCGACCCCGCACGTCGTCGGCGTCGCGGCCCGCTACCTGCAGAACAACAAGACCGCCACGCCCGCCCAGGTGGCCACCGCGCTCATCAACGCGGCCACCCCGAACAAGGTGACCAACCCGGGCTCCGGTTCCCCGAACCGGCTTCTGTACTGGTCGCCGACCGCCTGACGGACCGCTTCGGGTCTCGTGAGTGGTAAGGACGGTTCTAACCGTCCTTACCACTCACGAGACCCCTGACCGACTACGGCGCGGCGCCCTGGCCACCCGCGCTGCTGGTGCACGTTGACGACCCAGAAGTCCGTGAAGGCCTCCTTGCCTACTTTCAGGGTAGGGAAGGAGGCCTTCACGGACCGGACCTACGACCCACCGCAGCCAGAACCCAATGGGTACCTCAGACCCGGTTGGCTCTCACCGCCTTCACCACACGACCAAGCCGGGCCGGGTCGGTGCTTTCGCGTGACTGGGTGGACGGCACATGTGATCCGACGGACGACGCCCGTGATCAGACGGACGACACCAGGTGACGTCCGTCCAGTCACGCCAACCCGCCCGACCGTAGGTACCTAAGACGCGGTTGGCCCTAACCGTCCTTACCACTCACGAGACCGTTCGCTACAGGACCTTGCGGATGCTCGGCACCACGGCCGCGAGGCCGGCGGCGTTCGGGTGCAGCGGCGCGAAGCTGTTGTTCACCACCGACGGGATCAGGCCCTCGATCCATTTGACGCCGATCGGCTGACAGGCGTCGTGGCCGATGCTCGGTGTCCGGATGTCGACGTAGGAGGCGCCGTGCGCGGCGGACTGTTCGGCCATCCGGGCGTTGAGGCGGTCGATGTTGCCCTGGATGTAGTCGGCGTCCTGCGGCAGCACCGGGACCACCGGCCAGCAACCGCCCGGCTTGATCCCCGTCGGGTAGCCGACCATGACGATCTTCGCCTGCGGGGCACGCTGCCGGATCTGCTCGATGACCGTTCCGTAGGTGGCGGCGAACGCGTCGATCTTGGTGGCGTACTTGTCCACGCCGCCCGCGGTGTTGGCCGCCTTGCACGACGCTCCCACAGGCAGCAGGTTCACGCATGACGTGGCGAGCCCGACCAGTCCGATGTCGTTGCCGCCGATCCCCACCGTCACCAGCGTCGTGTCGGCGGAGAGCGCGTCGTACTGCGGTGGGTTGGTGCCGGAGATGATGCCCTTCTGCGGGTTCGGGAAGTTCGCCGTGGTCGCGGCCCCGCAGGTGACGTCACGCAGGACGTCGACCTTGAGCTGTTTCGCCAGCAGGCCCGCGTAGTTGATCGCGGACCGGGCGCAGGTGAGCAGATCGGACTGCGGCAGGACGACGGATCCGGCCGAGAACGAGTCGCCCATCGCGACGTACACCTGGCGCTCCGTCGCCAGGGCCGGCGTCCCGATTCCGACGAGGGTCAATGCGGTGCCCGCCACCGCGGCGATACGAGCGAATCTTCCCCAGCGAGAACGTGTCCGAGAACGTGTCACTGCCGCCTCCTGCATGCGTCGTCGAATGCTGAGGAAAGCGTCCGCCGGATGGTGGGTGATTCACTAGAACGCAGCCGCGCGTTCTCGTCGGGAGTTTTGTAGGTTTCCTCTATGACGAAGGCGTCGGCACAGCCATGGCGCCGGCTGGACGCCTCGGTGCTCACCCGGCTGGAGCCGGACATCGCCGCGATCGCGTCCGCCGCCATGGAACAGGTCCACGCCGGACTCCGGAACCCGCTGGACGACCGGACCGCCGCGAACCTCCACATCACCCTCGATGTGGCCCTCGCCGCCTTCTTCAGCGAGATCGGCCATCCCGACACGACCGCCGACCGCGAGGTCTACCGGGCGCAGGGCCGCGCCCAGCACACCGCGGGCCGCAGCCTGGAGGAGATGCTCGGCTTCTACCAGTCGGCCGCGCTGGGTGTCTGGCGGCAGCTCACCTCGGCGGCACCGGCCGTCGACCTGCCGACCCAGGCGATCGTCGAACTCGGCGAGGCGCTGTTCGCCTTCATCGCGGAACTCTCCGCCGCGGCCGCCGACGGCTACGCCGAAGCACGATCACAGGCGGCACGGGCCGGACAGGCACGACGGGACCGGCTCCTCGGCCTCCTGCTCACCGAACCCGATGCCGCCCGCGACGTGCTCGACGACGCCGCGAGCCAGGCAGCTTGGGAGCTGCCCGGACGGCTCGCGGTCGCCGTCACCAGCGCCGAGGTCGCCTCGCGGTTGCTGGACCGGATGCCGGGCCGCGTACTGATCGGCCGTCACGACGAACTCACCGCCGTGGTCATGCCCGCCGACCGGTTCGAGTGGTACCTCGGCCGCCTGCGGGATCTGCTCGGCACCGACCAGGCCGGGGTCGGGCCGGTCGTGCCGTTGCGTTCGGCCGCGCTCAGCGCCCGCCGCGCGAGTGCGTTGTGGCGCCTCACCAGCACCGGCGCACTCGGCGACGGCGCGATCGTGCACACCACCGAGCACCGGATCGACCTGCTGCTGACCGCCGACCCCGAACTCGCCGCCGAGTTCGCGAAGGACCTCCTCGCTCCCCTGGCCGGTCTGCCCGAACCGGCGAGGCGACGGCTCACCGCGACCCTCGCGGCGTGGCTCGCGCGGCCTGACCAGCCGCAGGCCATCGGGGGCGAACTGCACGTCCACGTCCAGACCGTCCGCTACCGGATCAGGCAGTTGCGGACGCTGTTCGGCGGCACGATCGACGATCCGGCGGGCCGGTTCGCACTGGCGACCGCACTCCGGATCGACCCCCACGTCTCCTCGCTGGGATCGAGGGAACCTACAAACCCGCCGGTCGGCTCAGAGCGGGACGTCCATTCGCTGCGTCCCGACGACCGAGAGCAGCCGTAGCGCCTCCTCGGAGCGGCTGCCGGGTTCGGCGGTGTAGATCACGACCTGCTGATCCCGGTCGCTGATGTCGAGGACGTCGCAGTTCACCGAAACCGGGCCGACGACGGGATGCTGGAAGGTCTTGCACAGTGTCGGTACGGCGCAGACGTCGTGCGAGGACCACAGCCGGGCGAACTCCTCGCTGCCGTCGACGAGTTCGCGGATCAGCCCGGTGACCTCGGGATCGTCGGGGTAGCGGCCCGCGGTGGCCCGCAGGTTCCGGACCGCGCTCGCGGAGAACTCGTCGACGTCGGACACCCCGTACAGCCGCCGTCCTTCCGGGCGGGGCCCGAGGAACGTCCGGCGGACGAGGTTGCGGTCGCGTCGCGGCAGTGCGGAGAAATCCTCCATCAGGGCCGCCGCGAGGTCGTTCCAGGCGATCACCTCGTACGTCGCGGACAGCACGATCGCCGCGGCCTGCGGAAGACGCTGCAGCAGCGCGAGAATGCTCGGCCGGACCTCCCGGGACGGGCCGGGCGGCGGTCCCGGCGGGGCGCCGGCGAGGTGGTGCAGGTGATCGCGTTCCGCGTCCGACAGGCGCAACGCCCTGGTCAGCCCGGCCAGCACCTCGCGCGAGGGCCGGGGACCGCGAGCCTGCTCCAGCCGCGTGTAGTACTCGGTCGAGATGAACGCCAGCTGCGCCACCTCCTCGCGGCGCAGCCCCGGGGTGCGGCGGCGTGGCCCGGCGGGCAGGCCCACGTCGGCAGGGGTGATCCGCTCGCGCCTGCTGCGCAGGAAACCCGCCAGTTGTCCTTTGTCCACCCATCCAGTGTGCGCGATGGCGGCGCGTCAGCCAGGTACCGCCGATGCCTGGATAGGCCGCCGGCGCCGGTGAACTCTCGGTGGCATGACCAACACAACGACTGTTTCGGGCCTGCTGGACGACAAGGTCGCCTTCATCACCGGTGCCGGGCGCGGTATCGGTGCCGCCGCCGCCCGGTTGTTCGCCCGGGAAGGCGCCCGGGTGGTACTCGCCGCCCGGACCGAGTCCCAGCTGAAAGCCGTCGCCGAGGAGATTCGCGCGGAAGGTGGCGTCGCGGACCACGTGGTGTGCGACCTGGGTGACGCCGCGAGCGTGCGCGCCGCCGTCGGCTACGCCGTGGAATTGCACGGCAGGCTCGACGTCGCGTTCAACAACGGTGCGACCAACGTGCCGCCCGGCCCGATGGATCAGGTGACCGAGGCCGATTTCGACCACATCTACGCGGTCAACCTCAAAGGCCCGTGGCTGGCGATGCTCGCCGAGATCGCCGCGATCCGGGCCACCGCCGGGAGCGGGGCGATCGTCAACAACACCAGCGTCGGCAGTCTGATGGCCAACCCCGAACTCCCCGCGTACGGCGCGATGAAACGAGGCGTCAACAGCCTCACCGCCTCGGCCGCCGTCACCTATGGCCCGGAAGGGATCCGCATCAACGCCGTCGCGCCCGGCACCACGCTGACCGAGATGTTCAGCGAATGGGTCGAAAGCTCGCCGGGCATCCTGGAACGGCTCAACGCCCAGACCCCGCTGGGTCGCGTCGCCGAACCCGAGGAGGTCGCGGAGGCCGCCGCGTGGCTGCTGAGCGACCGGTCCTCCTACGTGACCGGCACGGTCCTGCGGGTCGACGGCGGCATGGTGTCGTGAGCCGAACCCCGAGGGGACGCCGGCACCCAGGTGCGCTCAGGCGGGCCTCCGCCCGTGAAAGGTGCGGCGCAGGTCGCTCACCCAGGCGTCGGGGTTCTCCCAGGGGATGAAGTGCCCGCCGTGATCATGGGCGTTGACGTTGACGTGGTTGAACCAGGCGGCTTGCGGGCCGGCCTTGAACGTCTGGACTCGCTCGTCGGCGGAGTGGACGCCGGGTGGGTTCTCGTAGGTGACGAAGGTGAGGCCGACCGGGGCCTCCACGACCGGGGTGCGGTCGTGAGCGGGAGTCCAGGGGTAGCGGTTGGCGTTGGCGTAGTACCGCATCGACGTGGCGATGGAGTTGTTCACCCAGTAGATCGTCGCGTGGGTGAGCAGGTCGTCCTTGGTGAAGACGGACTCGACGTCTTCACCGCTGTCGCTCCACGCGTTCCAGCGTTCCAGCAGCCAGCCGAGCAGTCCGGCGGGTGAATCGCTCAGCCCGTGGGCCAGGGTGGCGCCGTCGAGCATGTGCACCGTGAGGTGGGTGGCCATGCGGTGGTCCAGCTCGATGATGCGGGCGCGGACCTCGGCGGGCTGGTCCTCGGTGAGGGGCCGGTTCCGGGCGAAGTCCCAGGCGCGGGGACCGGTGAAGAAGTCGAGCGGCAGCCCGGATCCGATGTGGATGCCGTACAGCTCGTCGGCGTACTTGTGGCCGAGCTGGCTGGAGACGATCCCGCCGATGTCGCAACCGCCGGCGGCGTACTTCTCGTAGCCCAGGGTCTCGGTCATCAGGGTGTGCCAGAGGTCGGAGACCTTCCAGAAGTTGACGTCCGGGAAGCCGGTGAGCGGTCCGGGGAACCCGAAACCGGGCAGCGACGGCACGATCACGTCGAACGCGTCGGCGGGGTCACCACCGAAGGCGGCCGGGTCGGCGAGCGGGTCGATCACCTTCGACCAATGCCAGAACGTCCACGGCCAGCCGTGGGTGAGGATCAGCGGGATCGGGCGAGGGCCGCGGCCCGGCTTGCGCAGGAAGTGCACCGGGACACCGGCGACGTCGGCCTCGTAGTGCTCGTAGGCGTTGATGGCGGCCTCGGCCTTGCGCCAGTCGTAGCCGTCCCGCCAGTAGGCGACCAGCTCACCGAGATAGCCGGCGGGGACGCCGTAGGACCAGTCCTCGTTCCCCTCGTCCAGCGGTGGCCGCGTCAGCGCGAGACGGACGCGCAGGTCGTCGAGGACCTCGTCGGACACGTGGATCAGCGTGGGTTCCAGGGGGAAGGCGTGCGGGGTACTCACGTCGTAGTCGTTCCTTACCGGCTCGGGAAGACACTCCGAGGGCGCGGTCCCCGGAATGTGAGTCAGCGGAGGAGCCGCAGTGGGAGCCGCTGGAGACCTCGGAAGCTCACGTTGGACCGCCAGTCGAGTGCCTCGCTGGACAGCTCCATCTTGCTGTAGCGCCGCAGCAGTTTCGTCAGCACCACGGCGGTTTCCATCTTGCCGAGGGCGGCGCCCAGGCAGTAATGCGGGCCGCCGCTGAAGGCCAGCGTCTTGATCCCGGTGCGAGTCACGTCCAGGCTCTCAGGGGTGCTGTACCGTGCCGGGTCCCGGTTCGCCGCCCCGAACAACAGCATCACTTTGGCACCCGCGGGCAGTACTGCGTCGTCGAGCACGACCTCGTCGTCCAAGAGCCTCGAGGCGATCTGCACGGGTGAGTCGTACCGGGCGATCTCCTCGACGGCGCCTGGTATCAGCTCGGGGTCCTCGCGCAGCGACTGGAACTGATCAGGGTGGCGCAGTAGCGCCAGCATCCCGTTGCCGATCAGGTTCACCGTGGTCTCGTGGCCCGCGACGAACAGGAACAGCACGTTGGCGATGATCTCGTGGTCGGTCAGGCGGACGCCGTCGGTCTCGGTGTGCACGAGCAGGGACAGGATGTCGTCGGTCGGCGAGGCCCTGCGCCGGTCGAGCTCGCCGGTGACGTACTCGCGGAACTCGGTCTCCGCCCGGTTCATCTCGGCGACGTCGTCCGCCGTGATCGACGGGTCGATCACGCGGCTGATCTGTTCGGTCCAGTTCCGGCACTGGACCCGGTTGTCGGTGGGCAGGCCGAGCAGTTCACAGGTCACGGTGACCGGCAGCGGCAGGGCGAGGCTTTCGATCAAGTCGATCTCGCCCTCGCCCATGGCGTCGAGCAAGCGGTCGGCCTCCGCGGTCACACGTGGCCGCAACCGCTCGACGGCGCCACGGGTGAACACTTTGCCGAGTACACCGCGGATCCGCCGGTGCGCCGGCCCGTCCAGCATCAGCATCCAGCTCCGCACGCTGCGGACGAGCGGGCTGTCCAGTCCGCCCCGGCGCTCGGCCCAGACCTGGTTCCGGTAGAACTCGCTGGACACCCCCGGAGCGCGCAGCACAGCGTCCACGTCGGCGTAGCGAGAGAGCACCCAGTAGCCGAAATGGGACTGGTGCACGGGATCGGCCTCCCGCAGGCGACGGTAGATGGGGTACGGGTCTGTCCGCACCGCGGGATCGCGGGGGTCGAAGAGCGCGGTCATATCCGTCCTGTCCTGTGTCGGTGTGGCCGTGCGCTCCGCTCATCCGTCCGTGCTGACCGGAAGGGCGACGAGTCCACGGAGGAGGATGCTGTTGTGCCAGCGCAGTTCGCCGGGATCCACCGCGAGGGTGAGGCTGGGGAACCGGTCGAGCAGCACGCGGAAGGCGACTTCCCCCTCGATCCGGCCCAGTGCCGCGCCGAGGCAGTAGTGGACGCCGTGGCCGAAGGCGATGCTGCCGCGTGTCGACCGTTCGATGTCGAGCTCGTCCGGCCGCTCGAACCGGCCGGGATCCCGGTTCGCCGAACCGATCGCCAGCAGCACGATCTCCCCGGCCGGGATCGTCGTGCCGCCGATGATCACCTCCTCGTCGGTGAACCGCATGGTGGCCGTGTTGACCGGGCTCTCGAGCCGGAGGAACTCCTCCACCGCACCGGGCAGCGATTCCGGGTTCGCCCGCAGCCGCCGCAACTGTTCCGGATTGCGCAGCAGCGCGAGCGCTCCGCTGCCGATCAGGTTCACCGTGGTCTCATGCCCGGCGACCAGCAGCAGCGAGGCCATCGCGGTGCCCTCGGCGTGGGTGAGGCGGTCCGCGTTCTCGTCCGGGGCAAGGATCTCGGAGAGGATGTCCGCGCCGGGATCGGCCACTTTGCCTGCGACCAACCTGTCGAGGTACTCCCCCATCGCCTCCGTCGCCGCCAGCTGCTCGTGCGGTGGCGCGGTGGACAGCATGGTGCGCGACCAGCCGCCGAACTCCGCACGCCGATCGTCGGGAACACCGAGGATCTCGCAGATCACGGTCGTCGGCAGCGGGAAGGCGTAGTCCTCGATCAGGTCGACGGATCGTTCCCCGGCCGCGAGCCTGGCCGCCATCGTGTCGGCCAGCTCGGCGGCCAGCGCCTCGATCCGCGGGCGCAGCAGAGCGGCGGCCCGTCCGGTGAACGCCTTGCTGACCAGCTTCCGCAGCCGGGTGTGCTCGGCCCCGTCGGAGTGGAGCATGTGGTTGTGCAGGCCCATGTCGAAGCCTTCGGCGTCTTCGGGGATGCCGGCGGCGCGACGAAGGATTCGGGCCAGTTTCGTGGCGTCCTTCGCCAGCCGGGAATCAGCCAGCCCGGCGCGAACGTCGTCGTACCCGGTGACCAGCCAGACCGGCGAATTCATTCCCATCCGCACTTTGGTCACCGGGCGTCGCGCCCGCAGCAGCTCGTACGTCGGGTACGGGTTGTCGGTGAAGCTCTCGTCGAGCACGACGACGTCGTCGTGATCGACGTCGAGCACCGCACCGGCCGGTCCTGGCTTCCCCGCTGGGCATGAAGGTGTTGGCATGACACGGCTCTCCCTCGCGTGGTGGGTGCAGGACTCAGATCGCGCGGATCCGGTGCACGAACTCGGTCAGGTCCACCGCCGCGGCCCGGCCGCCGGCCGTCGCGAAGTCGGTGACCAGGCGCACCAACGACTCGTACGCCTCGGTGTGGTCGTACGAGGTGGCGTCGGTGACCTTCATCGACCACCGCCAGTACCCGTTGAGGGTGTCGGCCAACGGCATCCGGAAGGTGGCCAGCACGTCCTTGAGGTCGTGCACCGTCGACTCCAGTCCGTGCCGGCGGACGTAGGCGCTGACCAGTTCGCTGTAGAACGCGAAGTGGCGTGCCTCGTCCCTGGCCAGCCGGTGCAGAAGGTCGCGCAGCACCGGCTCTTGGGCGACGGACTTGAACCGCTGATAGAACAGCTGCGTGGCCTTCTCCTGCACCAGGGTGTAGGTGAAGGCCTGCACCGGTGTCTCGTAGGGCAGCGCGAACTTCTTGCGCCCCTCCTCCGCCAGCTCCCACATCAGCGTGTCCGGATCGTTGATACCGGCTTCGATCTGGTACCTGGTCAGCACCGAGGCGTGCCGCTCCTCGTCGTTGGCCCAGGAGATCAGGAACCGGAAGTACTCCCGGTTGAAACAGAACTCCTCGATGGCCTGGTCCCCGCCGGACACCGGGAACGCCTGGAGAAAGTAGGTCAGGTAGCCGGGTATGTGGTCCTCGATGAAGGTGATGAACCTGACCACCGAGCGGTCGGTGTCGGTGAGTTCCTCCGGCCGCAACGAGGTCCACGGCAGATCGTCGACGGACCACTGCCTGGTTCCCGCCCGGCTGACGGCCTTGTTCGTCAGCTCGCGCATCCGCGCGGCTTCGATGGTCAGGTGTTCCGGTGGTGCCGCCGGCCCGGCGAAAGGGTCGTTCACGGTGCCTCCGCCGGCCCCATCCGGGATTTCAGCGCGGTGAGCGCGTAGTGCTTGGTGGTGTAACCCCAGCCCGCGTTGGCCGTCTGCAGGTACCGGATCAGCGGTTCACCCATTCCGGGCGCCACCTCCTCGACACGATCCAAGGCGGCCTGCGCACGTTCCTCCCACTGCTCGATGGTGCGGTGGTAGTGCGCGGTGAGGTCGGTGAGCCCGGTGAGGCTGAACCCGGCCGACTCGATCGCCGCCACGAGCGCGGAGACCGGCACCATGTCGGCGAACCCGAAGATGGACTCGGTGACGTGCACCGTGCCCGGTCGCCGGGAGAACTCCTGATAGGTCGCGTCGTCGCGGAAGCAGCTCTCGGACAGGTAAAGCGATCCGTTGCGCCGCAACAGACCGTGCACCTTGCGCAGCACCTGCGTCCGGTCCGGCATGTGCACGATCGAACCGAGCATGGTGACCGCGTCGAACTTCCCGGCCACCTCGAGCTCGCTGAACGAGCCGGACCGCAGGGTGACCAGGCCGGCGACACCGGCCTCCTCCGCCCGCTGCCTGATGTACTCGGCCTGCGGCCGGGACGGGGTCACCCCGGTGGCGTGGCAGCCGTATTCCTTTGCCATGAACAGGATCAGGCTGCCCCAGCCGCAGCCGATGTCGAGCAGCCGCTCGCCGCCGCGCAGTCCCAGCCGCCTCGCCACGAAGTGCAGCTTGTCCGTCTGCGCCTGGTCCAGGTCGGTGCCGGCGTCGGAGTAGAGCCCCGCGCTGTACTTCAACCGGCGGTCGAGGTAGATCTCGAACAGCTCGGCCGGCAACTCGTAGTGCTTGTTGGTCGCCTGGTAGGCCTCCTGCGGGGTCAGTGCGGTCATGACGCCGCCAGGTCCCCGTTGATGCTCTTCTCCACCAGCAATACCAGCTCGTCGACGGTCTTCACCGCGAAGATGGCCTCGTCTTCGAACTCCACGTCCCAGCGACGCTCCAATTTGGACACCACGCGCAGCATCTTCATGGAGTCGGCGCCGGGCAGCTCCCTGAGCACGTCGGTGCCGCCGATCTCGGTGGCGGGGATCTTCAGCTCGGTGGCGAGGTACTCGGTGGTGACCGAGACGATCTGCTCGCGGGTGAGGGACTCGCTGGTCATGACTCTCCGGTTTCGTGGTCGAAGTAGTGCTGGACGCGGCCGAACGCGGCCTCGTCCAGTCCCATCAGGTTCCTGGCCTGCTCCGAGCGGATCGGCTGGAAAGTGCCGCTGGCCATGACGTGCAGCTCGCCGTCGGGCCCGGCGATCTCGGCCTCGGTGTGCAGCACCCCGTTGCCCTGCCCGGTGATCCGTGCCGTGGTCAGGTACGGCAGACCGACCCGCAGCGGCAGCAGCATCCTGCTGCGCAGGGTCACCGAGAACGCGAGCATCCCGTGCACCAGCGCCAAGGTGTCGCCCATCACCTCGTCGAGCAGCACGTGCACGATGCCGCCGTGCACGATCCCCGGGTAGGAGGCGTAGTCCGCGGAGAACACCGTTTCGGTCACGTAGTCCCCATCGGGCAGCCGCCGCATCTTCAGCTTGAGCCCGACCGGGTTACGCGGGGAGCAGCCGAAGCAGTTGAACGACGGTTCGGCGTGCCAGGGGAACTCCACCTCCTCACCGGTGGTGTGCGCGGCAGTGCTCATACCGCGGCCTCGGCCTTGATCGACTCCTCGGCGATGGCGCGCCGGACGTCGGCCATCTTGGTCAGCTTGTAGCCGGTGAGCACGGAGAAGTACTTGAACAACTGCTCGCAGCACTTGGCCCATTCGCTGCCGTCCTCGTCGACCTCGGCGAAGTAGGCGAACATCTCGTCGATGGTCTCGTGGTTCGCCAGCTCGGGCAGGTTGCCCTTGAACCGGCTGACCGGGTGGCGGTAGAGGTCGCGGGTGGTGCCCATGTAGATGTACAAGGTCTCCACCACCGACGCGCACTCCTCGGGCCGGGCGGCCAGTTGCTGGGCGGTGTAGTGCACGAACTCGCGCGCGTGCCGCGCTTCGTCGCCACTGGCCTTGCGCAGGATCGCGGCGAGCACCGGCTCCTTCATGCTGCGGGCGACGCATTTGTAGGCGTGGGTGGCGAGCACCTCGCAGATGACGTTGGTGGCCAGGGTGGCCGCCTTGGTCACGCCGGGCGGGTACGCCTCGCGCATCGAGGCGATCGTGCGGTGTTCGATGCTGTGCCCGGCCAGCTGCAGCCAGGTCGAGAAGGCCAGGTGGTGCTGGATCTCCTGGTAACCCCAGATACAGGTGAACTGGGAGAAGTCGTAATCCGTGCCGAACTCGTTGAGCAGGCCGTGGGTCGCGGCGACCACATTGGACTCCCCGACGATCGCGCCCTTGGCGAACACGATGTGCTCCGGCAGCACCAGGTCCGGCCGGAACTCGTCCCACGGGATGTGGTGCAGTTCCCAGGTCGCGTGCTGGTAGCCCGCGAAGATCCGGGCGCTGTGCATCTGCTCGTCGGCGAGCAGCGGAACCCCGGCAGGCGAGGTCGTCGTCTTGCTGTTCACACCCGTTCTCCTTGGTCGGCGCCGGCGGGGGCCGGGAACATGCCTTCGGTCTCGCCCGAGGTGACGCGCTGTGCGGCCAGCACCCGTTGCCATTTGCCGCTGGTGGTTCGGGGGATCCACCTCGGCTTGACCGCGTAGACCTCCACTTGGGCCAGGTCGAGTTCGGCGGCGACCCGCCTGCGTACCTCCTCGCGCACCGCGGCGGGGTCCTCCCCCGTTTCCACGATCACCCCGATCCGCTCGCCGCCGTCGGCGCCCGTGTCGGAGAAGGCGACGCAGCGACGGCGGTAGACCCCGGGTACCTCGCGGGCGACGGTCTCGACGTCGTCCGGGAAGAAGTTCTGGCCGTGCACCACGACCATCTCCTTGCGCCGCCCGGTGACGTACAGCTCGCCGTCGAGCTGGAAGCCGAGGTCCCCGGTGCGCAACCAGCCGCGGTCGAACACGGCGGCGGTCGCGTCAGGGTTGCGGAAGTAGCCGGTGGTCACCGACTCGCCGCGGATCTGGATCTCCCCGAGTCCGCCGTCCGCGACCACCGAGCCGTCCTCGCGTACGACGCGCAGGTCGACGCCGTGCACCGGCCGGCCCACCGACACCACCGGCTTGGCCGCCGGCGCGGTTTCCGCCACCGGGCGCACGACGCCGGTCCTGGCCAGCTCGTTGCGGTCCACCGCGCGGAGGTTCGCGGTGGCACCGGGATCGGGGAAGCTGATCGACAGGGTGGCCTCGGCCATGCCGTACACCGGGTACATCACCGAGGCGTCCACCCCGCTGGGCGCCAGTGCCTCGGTGAACCGCCGCACGGTGGCGGCGCTGACCGGTTCGGCGCCGTTGAACGCCAGGCGCCAGCGGGACAGGTCCACTGCGGCCAGCTGCTCGGCCGACACGTTGTCCAGCAGGTAGTCGTAGGAGAAATTGGGGCCGGTCAACACCGTGCCGCCGTGCGTGGCGAAGTGCTCCAGCACCTTGCCCGGCCGCCGCAGGAACGTGGTCGGGGCGAAGACGTGCACGTCGGCACCGTTGAGCAAGTGCGACTGAAGGCCGATCAAGCCCATGTCGTGGAAGGTCGGCACCCACTGCACGAACACGTCGTCGGGGCTGAAAGCACCGGAGACCACGCAGGCCCGCAGCCCGGCCATGGTCGTGCGGTGCGGCAGCATCACTCCTTTGGGCAGGCTCGTGCTGCCCGATGTGAACTGCACGATCGCCAGCGCGTCAGGGTCGACGGTGGGCAGGGCACGTTTCTCGCCGGTGCCGCCGGGCGCGGGCGGAAGCACCAGGTTCACCTCGGTGCCCAGTGCGCCGAGCGCGCTGCCGAGGTCCGCGTGGTCGGCGTCGAGCACGATGTGGCGCATCCCCGCGGCCGCGGTGATACGGGCCAGCCGGCGAGCGGTGCCGTGCACGTCCCCGAACCCGGCCTGGACCGGCAGCACGCTGATGGCGGCACCCGCGCGCCAGAGCCCGTAGATCGTGGTGAGGAACCGTGCGGCGGCGGGCACCAGCACGCCCACCACGTCCCCGGGCCGTACTCCGGAGCGCAGGAACTCGTGCGCGGCGGCGGTGGCGGCCAGGTCCAGCTCGGCAGCGGTTATCTCGTCGCCGGCGGTGGGGAATCTCGCGCGGGAGCCCGGGGTGGCTTCAGCCAGCCGCGTGAGGCTTTCCTCCAGGGTGCTCCCGTCCAGCAGAGCAGGTCGCATGGGATTTCCCTCAGTGGCAATTGATGGATTCGCAAGTTCGGCTCGGATTCCGTTTACCAATGCCACACCGTAACCCCGCTCAGCGGCGATTCATAGAGTCGACCCGCGAGATTAGGGGTCCACTGAATAAGACCCCTAATCTCGATAACCGCCCCCTATCGCAAAAGGATGATCTTGACAGGATTTACGCAAGATGACTACGGTCAGCGAACCCCGCATTCCGTAAAAGGCGCCTCTTGAGCATGTGCCGGTATTCTTTTGGACGGGCGGTTTCATGCAGTTCGACGACACCACGAATCCCTCCTCGGTCGCGTTGATCGGTTTGTCGCGCGGTCCGTTGTCCGTCCCGCCCGCCATGGTGGCGCGACAGGCACTGGAGAATGCCGGTATCGCCCCGGAATCGCTGACGGAGGTGGCGGCGGGCGTGTTCGCCACGACGCAGGCCGAAGCGGTCGCGTCCGAGCTCGGCTTACTGGGCCCCGTGGTGACGGCGGAAATCCAGCCCGCGGCCATACTGCACCTTTGCCTCCAGAGTATTCACATAGGTGAATCGGAGCTCGCCATAGCCGGGGTGGTTTCGCCGGGCGAGTCCGCGTTTCTGGTGCTGAAACCGATTACCTCCGCAATTGCGGACGAGGATCCGATCCATTGTGTGTTCGACGGTAGTGCCCTGGGCAGGGGCCCCGTCGTGCGGCTGGCGTGCGAGCGAGCCGGGGTGGACCCGGGCGAGGTCGAGCCGGCCAATGAAGACGACGCGGTGTCAACCCTGTTCGAGCTGTCCGCCTTGCTCGGTCGCGGACAGGAACGCCGGATGCCTCTGGTGCTCGGCTCCGCCGACGCCGCCGGGACCGCCTGCGCGCTGGTGCTGTCCGCACCGCCCCTCCGGACGCGGCCGCCCGAGCGCCGCGCGGTGCCGGTCTTGCCGCTGATGCTGTCGGCCGACAGCGCCGAGGAACTGCGCGGTAAGGCGGAGACCCTGCGCGCCCACCTGGACGGGCCCACGGCGCCGGACCTGCTCGACACCGCACACACGCTGGCACTGGCGCGGTCACACCGGTCGCACCGGGGCGTCGTGCTGGGCGAGGACCGGGCGGAACTCGTCTCGGGCCTGGCCGAACTGGCCGACGGCCGGGCCGGTGCGACCGAGGCCGGGACCGGGCGCAAAGTGGCGTTCATGTTCCCCGGCGAAGGCGGACAGCGGCCGGGGATGGGCCGCGAGCTGTATCCGATGTTCGACGTGTTCGCCGACGCGCTCGACGAGGTGTGCGCCCACCTGGACGCGGCGTCCACCTGGTCGGTGCGCGAGCTGCTGCTGGGTGACCACGGCACCGAGGTGGCGCCCGCCGACGAGGCGATGTACACCCAGGACGCCCTGTTCGCCCTGCAGGTGGCGCTGTTCCGGCAGTTCGAGCACTGGGGCGTTCACCCGGACTTCGTGGTCGGCCATTCGGTCGGGGAACTGGCCGCGGCCACCGCGGCCGGGGTGTACTCACTCCCGGACGTGTCCGCGCTGCTGGCCGAGCGGGTCCGGTTGTTCCGGGACAGGACACCGGTCGGTGGCGTCATGGTGGCCCTGCGGATCACCGAGGCCGAAGCACAGGAGTCGCTGATCGGGCTGGAGTCGCTGGCCGCGATCTCCGCGGTCAACTCACCCGGCTCGGTCGTCGTCTCCGGCGACCGCGACACCGTGCTGCGCTTGGCCGGGCTCTGGGCCGACCGTGGGCGCAAGGTCAAGCAGCTGCCGGTGGACCGGGCCTTCCACTCCCCGCATATGGCCGCGATGGCAGGCGAATTCGAGCAGTTCGCCCGTGGCCTGACCGCACACCCGCCCCGTATCCCGATCGTCCCGGTGCACACCGGGCTCGGGGCCGATCCCGGTGTGGTGTGCCTGCCCGAGTACTGGGGCGCCCAGGTGCGCGGCACCGGGCACTTCCTCAACTGCGTGACCAGCCTGGCCGCCGCCGGCGTGGACACCTACGTCGACATGAGCGCCAACGGGGTGCTCGCGGCGCTGGTCGAAGAGACCCTGCCCGGCGCGGCCACCGGCGACCTGCTCGTCACCGCCGCGCTGCGCGGCGGCCGGTCCGACCTGCGCGCGGTGCTGGGCACCCTTGGCGAACTGCATGGGCATGGGGTTCCGGTGGCCTGGCCGGAGGTGCTCGGCGGATGGGGTGGCCGCCGGGTGCACCTGCCCACCGAGGTGGCCGAACCCACCCGTGACGGCGCCACGGACCTGTCCCGGCTGATCCGGGCCGAGACCGAGTCGCTGATCGGCGGCGGTTACCGGCCGGACCGGACCTTTTTCGACCTGGGCATGGACTCGGTGAGCGCTGTCGAACTGGTCAACCGGCTGCGCAAGCGGACCGGGCTGAAGATCGCCACGACCGCTCTGTTCGACCACCCCACCCCGAACGAGCTGAGCGCGCACCTGAACGGCGGCGCGTCGAGGCCACCGGCCGTCGTGCGCCGCCGGGCGGGTTCGGACGAGCCGATCGCCATCGTCGGGATGAGCTGCCGCTTCCCCGGTGGTGTGCGGTCCCCCGAGGACCTGTGGCAGCTGCTCACCGCGGGCCGCGACGTCATCACGCCGATGCCCACCGACCGCGGCTGGGACCTGGAGACGCTCTACGACCCGCAGCGGCAGCGGCCAGGCACCAGCTATGTGCGCGAAGGCGGGTTCCTGCACGAGGCCGCCGAGTTCGACGCCGCGTTCTTCGGCATCGGCGGCCACGAGGCCCTGGAAATGGACCCTCAACAGCGATTGCTGCTCGAACTGTCCTGGGAGGCCTTCGAGCGGGCGGGCATCGACCCGGCCACGTTGCGAGGCAGCGACACCGGGGTCTACGCGGGTCTGTCCCACAGCGAGTACGGCGTCGGTCCCGGGCACGCCGGGGCCGCCGAGCGGCCGAGCCTGGCGATCGGGACCGTGTCCAGCGTGGCCTCCGGCCGGATCTCGTTCACCTTCGGTCTGCAGGGCCCCAACGTGTCGATCGACACGGCGTGCTCCTCTTCCCTGGTCGGCGTGCATCTGGCCGCCGCGGCGCTGCGCCGGGGTGAGTGCTCGCTCGCGCTGGCCGGAGCGGTGACCGTGCTGTCGTCGCCCTTGGTGTTCGTGGAGTTCAGCAGGCAGGGCGGGCTGGCGCCGGACGCGCGGGCGAAGCCGTTCGCCGAACACGCCGACGGCACGGCCTGGGCCGAAGGCGGCGGCATGTTCGCACTGGAGCGGTACTCCGACGCGCGCCGGAACGGCCATCCGGTGCTGGCGCTGATCACCGGGTCCGCGGTCAACTCCGACGGCGCCAGCAACGGGCTCACCGCGCCCAACGGTGCCGCTCAGCAGCAACTGCTGTCCGCCGCGCTCGCGGACGCCGGGCTGCGACCGTCCGATGTGGACGTCGTGGAGGCACACGGCACCGGGACGAAACTGGGCGACCCGATCGAGGCGGGCGCGCTGCTGGCGGCCTACGGCGCGCACCGGCCGCCGGACCGGCCGCTGCTGGTGGGCTCGGTGAAGTCCAACCTGGGCCACACCCAGGCCGCCGCCGGGGCCGCCGGAATGATCAAGATGGTGCTGGCCATGCGGCATCGCACGGTCCCGGCCACCATCAACGTCGCAGCGCCCAGCTCGCAGGTGGACTGGGCGGAGGGGCTGCACCTGGTCACCGAACCCACTCCGTGGCCGGACCAGGGACCGATCCGGCGGGCCGGTGTCTCCTCCTTCGGCATCGGCGGCACGAACGCCCACGTGATCCTGCAACAGCCCCCGGCCGAACCGGACGGACCGGCGGCCCCGCCGAGCGAGCTTCCGCTGCTGTGGACCGTATCGGGCGGTTCGGAGACCGCGCTGCGCGCGCAGGCGGCCCGGCTGGCCGAGCACTGCGACACCGACCCCGGGTCCGATGCGCACGATCTGGGCTTCTCCTTGGCCACGACCCGTTCCGCGCTGGCCCACCGGGCCGTGCTCACCGGCGGCGACCGCGAACAGCTCGGCCGCGCGCTGGTCGCGCTGGCCGCCGACAGAACCGATCCCGGTCTCACCACGGGGGTGGTGGCCGAGGGCGGTCTGGCCTTCCTGTTCGCCGGGCAGGGCAGTCAGCGCGCGGGCATGGGCCGTCTGCTGCATGAGCGGTACCCGGTGTTCGCCACGGCCTTCGACGAGGTTTGCGCGGCGTTGCGGCCGCGAGTACGGGCCGCCGTATTCGGTACGGACCAGGAGACCCTGAACCGGACGGAGTTCGCGCAGAGCGGGTTGTTCGCGTTCGAGGTCGCGCTGTTCCGCTTGCTGGAGAGCTGGGGCATCCGTCCGGACCTGCTGCTGGGGCACTCCGTCGGTGAACTGGCCGCGGCCCACGTGGCCGGGGTGCTGTCGCTGCCGGACGCCTGCCTGCTGGTCGCGGCGCGAGGTTCGCTCATGCAGGCGTTGCCACCGCACGGTGCGATGTACGCGGTGGCGGCCTCGGCGGACGAGATCGAGCACCTGCCACCGGAGGTTTCGCTGGCGGCGGTCAACGGCCCGCGTTCAGTGGTGCTCTCGGGAGCCGACGACGCCGTCACCGCGGTGGCCCAGACCTTCCGCGCACGAGGGCGCAGGACCACACGCCTGCGTGTCAGTCACGCGTTCCACTCCGAGCTGATGGTCCCGATGCTCGACGAATTCCTCTCCGTGGCGAGGGATCTGAGCTATCGACCGCCCCGGATCCCGATCGTGTCCGGCTTGACCGGCCAGATGGCCACCGAAGAACAGCTGCGCTCTCCGGAGTACTGGGCGGACCACGTGCGTCGCACGGTCAGGTTCGCCGACGGGGTGCGGACCCTCCACGACCGAGGGATGAGCACGTTCCTGGAGCTGGGGCCGGGGACCACACTGACCGAGATGGCCACGGACTGCCTCGGTGAAGCCGTGGACACGGCCGTGTTCCCCGGTCTGCGGGACGAGGACGTACTCGCCGCCGTGGCGGCGCTGCACGTGCGGGGACACGGGCCGGACTGGTCGAGGTGGTACGCGGGCAGCGGGGCGCGGCGGGTGGACCTGCCGACGTACACCTTCCAGCGTAAGAGGTTCTGGCTGCTGCCGGAGGCACCGTCGGAATCCCGCTCGCCACAGCCGGATTCGGCGTTCTGGGAAGCCGTGGCGAGCGAAGACCTTCAGCGTCTCGGCGACCTGCTGGGCACCGGCGCCGAGCCGAAGGTCACCGAACTGCTGCCCGCGATGGCGCGGTGGCGGCGTGACCACGACCGGTCCGCCGAGTTGGACCGGTTGCGGTACCGCATCTCCTGGCAGCCTGTGGCGAGCCAAGTCGCCCGCAAGCGGAACTGGGTCGTGGTGCACGCCGCGGACCTGCCCGTCCCGGAACCCGTCCGCGCGGCGCTCGGGGCCGTGGTGCGCGGCGTCAGCGCCGATGCCGGCCGTGCGGAGATCGCCGAGCTGCTCGCACCCGTCCGGGACGGCGAACCGGTCGACGGAGTGCTGTCGCTGCTGGCACTGGACGAACGACCGCATCCTGTCGTCGCCGGGGTGCCCGCCGGGCTCGCCTCGACCACGGCACTCATCCAGGCCATGGGGGACCTCGAATTCGACGTGCCGTTGTGGTGCGTGACCCAGTCGGCGGTCTCCACCGGGCACGGTGATCGCCTCGGCTCCCCGGTACAGGCGATGGTGTGGGGCCTCGGCCGGGTCGCGGCCCTGGAACACCCGGGGCGGTGGGGCGGACTGGTGGATCTTCCGTCCACAGTGGACCCTGCCACGGTCGAACAGCTGGCCGGAGTGCTCTCGGCGACGGAGGATCAGGTCGCCGTACGCTCCTCGGGCGTCTTCGCCCGGCGCCTGCTGCACGCACCCGCCGGCCCCCGCGCGAAGGCGACACCGCGCCGCTGGCCACGTCACGGCACCACCCTGATCACCGGCGCTTTCGGCGCGCTGGGAAGGAAACTGGCGCGCTGGCTCGCCGCCGAGGGCGTGGAACGGCTGCTGCTGACCGGCAGGCATGTCGACGATCCCGAGTTCCTCGCCGAGCTGAGCGTGCTCGGTGCCGAGGTCGTGGCGGTCGCGTGCGACGTGGCCGACCGCCAGGCCATGGCCGGGCTGCTCGCGGCGATCCCGGCGGACCGGCCCCTGACGGGAGTCGCGCATACGGCCGGGGTCCTCGACGACGGTGTGCTCGACGCGCTGGACCCGCGGCGACTGGCCGTGGCCCTGCACGCCAAGGTCGAAGGTGCCCGCAACCTCCACGAGCTGACCAGCGGGCTGGAGGCGTTCGTGCTGTTCTCCTCCGCCACGGGCGCGGTAGGCAACGCCGGCCAGGCCAACTACGCCGCGGCCAACACCTATCTCGACGCGCTGGCCGACCAACGGCGTGCCGACGGGCTCACCGCCACCTCGCTCGCCTGGGGACCGTGGGGCGCCGGCGGGATGGCCGTGGAGGGGGCGGACGCGCGGGCCGTGGGCACCAGGCTGCGGCGCAACGGCATGACCGTACTCGACCCGGACCTCGGCATCGCCGCACTGGCCACGGCGTTCGGTCGCGAGGAGTCAGGCCTGGTGATCGCCGATGTGGACTGGGACCGGTTCCTCTCGGTCTTCGCCACCACCCGGCACAGCCCACTGCTCGCGGAGCTGCCGGAAGCGCGCCAGAGCAAAGCCGTCGAGCGGCAACCGGAGGCGTCCACACTCGTGGAGCGCTTGGCCGGGATGTCCCAGTCCGAGCGCGTCCGGGTACTGCGCGAACTGGTGAGCCGGCAGGTCGCCACGATCCTCGGGCACGACTCGGCTACCCAGGTTCTGCCGAGCAAACCCTTCCACGAGCAGGGGCTCAGCTCCTTGGGTGTGATCGAGCTGCGCAACCAGCTGAGCACGCGAACGGGGTTACGGGTGCCCGCCACCGCCGTATTCGACCATTCGACGCCCACCGCACTGGCCGGGTATCTGAACACCGAGCTCACGCCGAGCGCGCCACCGGCACCATCCCGGCCCGAACCGGTGGCCGAGCCCGCGGCCACCGACCTCGACGACGTGCTCGGCCGGGCCGAACGGGAAATCTCCTTGGCGGCGGAGGGTCTCCTCGATGGCTGACGACAGCAAGGTTCTCGACACCCTGCACCGCCTGACCACGGCGCTGCGGGACACCAGGGAACGCCTGCGGTCGGCCGAGGCCGGTACCCGTGAACCGATCGCCATCGTGGGGCTGGGTTGCCGGTTTCCCGGCGGGGCGAACGATCCGGACGCGCTCTGGCGGCTGATCGACGGCGGACGAGACGCCACCACCTCGTTTCCCGCCGACCGTGGCTGGCCGCGCGGGCTCACCGGCGCCGGCGGGTTCCTGGCCGACGCGGCCTGGTTCGACGCCGGGTTCTTCGGTATCGGCCCGCACGAGGCACTGTCCATGGACCCGCAGCAGCGGCTGATGCTGGAGATCTCCTGGGAATCGCTGGAACGGGCCGGGATCGACCCGGCCACCCTGCGTGGCTCCCGGACCGGGGTGTTCACCGGGACCAGCGACCAGGACTACCGACGGCTGATCGGGGCGAACGCCGACGAATACGCCGACCACCTGGCGACCGCCACCGCGGCGAGCGTGCTGTCCGGGCGCGTCGCCTACCTGCTCGGGCTGGAAGGGCCGTCGGTCTCGATCGACACCGCGTGCTCGTCTTCGCTGGTGGCCCTGCACCAGGCGGTGCGGTCACTGCGCGCCAGGGAATGCGACCTCGCACTGGCAGGCGGCGTGGTGGTGATGTCCACGCCCGGCGTGTTCAGTGCCTTCCAGCATCAGGGCGCGCTCGCGGCGGACGGCCGGTGCAAGGCGTTCGCCGACACCGCCGACGGGGTCGGCTGGGGTGAGGGCGCGGGCGTGGTGGTCGTGGAACGGCTCACCGACGCCCTCGCACACGGCCACCCGGTGCTCGCCGTGGTGCGGGGCAGCGCGGTCAACTCCGACGGCGCCTCCAACGGGTTGACCGCGCCCAACGGACTCGCACAGCAGCGGGTGATCCGCGACGCCCTGGCCGACGCGGGGCTGCGCGGCCAGGACGTGGACACCGTCGAAGCGCACGGAACGGGTACCCGGCTCGGCGATCCGATCGAGGCATCCGCTCTGCAGGCCGCGTACGGCCGCGACCGGGACACCCCGCTGACCCTCGGCTCGATCAAGTCCAACATCGGGCACACCCAGGCCGCCGCCGGGGTCGCCGGGGTGCTCAAGGTCGTGCTCGCACTGCGCAACCGGACCCTGCCCAAGACGCTGCATGTGGACCGCGCGACGACCCAAGTGGACTGGCGCGGGGGCGGGGTCGAGCTGCTCACCGAGAGCCGCCCCTGGCCGACGGCCGACGGCCGTCCCCGGCGCGCGGCCGTGTCCTCCTTCGGTATCAGCGGCACCAACGCGCACGTGATCATCGAAGAGGCTCCGCCGCGGGCAGCGGCCGGAACCTCCGCCGCGGAGCAGTTGCCATGGGTGCTTTCGGCGCGCACCGAATCCGCTTTGCGGGCAAGGGCCGGGCAGCTGCGGTCGCATGTGGACGGCAGAGACCCGGTGGCGGTGTCACACGCGCTGGTCACCTCGCGCAGCACGTTCGACCGGCGTGCCGTGGTGCTCGACGCCGATCCGCGAACGGCGCTGACCGCGTTGAACCGGGGCACCGCGGTACCGGGCCTGGTGACGGGCACGGCCGACCTGACCGGGAAGGTGGTGTTCGTCTTCCCCGGCCAAGGCGGCCAGTGGGCAGGTATGGCCGGGGACCTGCTGGACACCTCGCCGGTGTTCAGGGAGCACGTCGAGCGCTGCGCTCGCGCGCTGGCACCGCACCTCGACTGGGACCTGTCGGCGGTGCTGCGGCAGCAGCCGGACGCGCCGTCACTGGACCGGGTGGACGTGGTGCAGCCCGCGTTGTTCGCGGTGATGGTCTCCCTGACCGCGCTCTGGCGCTCCGCCGGAATCGAACCGGACGCGGTGGTGGGGCACAGTCAGGGCGAGATCGCCGCCGCGCACGTCGCGGGTGCGCTGTCGCTGGAGGACGCCGCGCTGGTGGTGGCGCGGCGGGCGAAAGCGCTGACCACGCTGTCCGGCCGCGGCGGTATGGCCTCGGTGGAGCTGCCCGCCGATCGGCTGCGGCCCGGGTTGGACGAGCGGCTGGCGATCGCCACGGTGAACGGACCGGAGTCCTCGGTGGTCGCCGGGGACGTCGAGGCACTCGACCGGCTGCTGTCGGACCTGGCCGGCTCCGGGGTCCAGGTGCGGCGGCTCGCGGTCGACTACGCGTCCCACTCCCCTCAGGTCGAGTCTGTCCGCGACCGGGTTCTCACCGAGCTGGCCCCGATCTCACCCCGGCCCACCGGCATCCCGTTCCACTCCGCCGTGACCGCGACCGTGCTCGCCGGCCCTGAACTGGACGCCGGGTACTGGTACCGCAACCTGCGGATGCCGGTGCGCTTCGAGGAGGCCGTCGCCGGGCTTCCGGTACCGGAGCACACTTTCTTCGTCGAGGTCAGCCCGCACCCCGTACTCGTCCACTCGGTGCTGGCGGCCGTCGGCGACCGGGCCGTGGTCACCGGGACGCTGCGCCGCGGCGAGAACGGCCGCGACACCTTCCCCGCCGCACTCGCCGAACTCCACGTCCGCGGTCTTCGCCCGAAGTGGACCGCGTTGGCGGGCCAGGAGGCTCCCGGTTTCACCGAGCTGCCGACCTATCCGTTCGAGCGCAAACGGTTCTGGGTCACGCCGGGAGAGACGCGCGAGGGTGGGCACCCTGTCCTGGACACACCGGTCGAGCTGGCAGGCACCGACGAACTGGTGCTGACCGGCCGCCTGTCGGTGACTTCGTCGCCATGGCTGGCCGATCACCGCGTACTGGACGAGGTGGTCCTGCCCGGCACCGCCTGGCTGGAGTTCGCCTTGCGTGCCGGGGCGGCCGCGCACTGCCCCACGGTCGAGGAATTGACCCTGGAACGGCCGCTGGTGGTGCCGGACGACGCGACGGTCACCGTCCAGCTGCGGGTAGGCGCGCCCGACGGCACCGGACGGCGCGGCCTGGGGCTGCACGCCAAAGTGGACGGTGGCGGTTGGGTGCACCACGGCGGCGGGACGCTGAGCCCTGAACGGATCGAACCGGCCGCGATCGGCCAGTGGCCACCCGCGGGCGCGGAACCGGTTGCGCACCAAGGTGTTTACCCTGCCATGGTCGAGCGAGGGCTGCGCTACGGCCCCACGTTCCAAGGGTTGCGCGCGGTTTGGCGGCGTGACAAGGAAGTCTTCGCCGAAGTGGACTGCCCGGTGGACGAGCGAGGGGTCGTGATCCACCCGGCGACGCTGGACTCCGCCCTGCACGCCCTCGGGTTCGCCGGTTCGGCACCGGCGACGGACGGACCGGTGTTGCCGTTCGTCTGGGCCGGGGTGAGCGCGCACGCCACCGAGCCGGCGATTCTGCGCGTACGGCTCCAGGGTTCGGCGGACGACTCGGTCCGGTTGAGCGTGACCGATGGAGCGGGCGCACCGGTGCTGTCGGTGGATTCGCTGGTGCTGCGCCCGGCCACCTCACACCGTGACGCCCCACGGGACGCACTGTTCCGGAGCAAGTGGGTCGAGGTGAGCGCCGCGGTCAGCACGGCGTCGGACCACGTCGTCACCGTCGGATCCGAGACCGGACAGTTCCCGGACTTCCCTGACCTGGACGCGCTCGAAAGCGCGGTCCACGGCGGCCTGCCCGTGCCGGGAGCGGTGCTCATCGCCGGTACCGGTGGTTCGATTCGGGAGTCGGCGCATCGCGCGCTGACGCTGGCTCAATGGTGGGCGATGCGTCCGGAGTTCGCCGCGTCCAGGCTGGTGTTCCTCACCTCGGGCGCCGTTGCGGCCGGGGCCGGCGACGACGTCAGCGACCTGGCGGCCGCGGGCGTCACCGGTCTGGTGCGCTCCGCCCAGACCGAGGAGCCCGGCCGGTTCGTGCTGCTGGACGCCGACGAGATCACCCCGTTGACGGTCTCGGCCGCGTTGGCCACCGATGAGCCCGAGCTCGCCCTGCGCGGCGGCCGGGTGCTGGCGCGCAGGCTGGTGCGGGTCGTCCCACCCGCCCCGGCACGGTTCGCCGGTGCCGAGGACGTGGTGCTGATCACCGGCGGCACCGGCACCCTCGGCGGGCTGCTCGCCCGGCATCTGGTCACCGCGCACGGGGTGCGGCGGCTCGTCCTGCTCAGCCGTGGTGGGCGCGCACCGGAACTGGTGGCCGAACTCGCCGAGCTCGGTGCCACCGCGACCGCGGTCGCCTGCGACGTGACCGACCGGGCGCGACTGGCCCGCGTGGTCGCCGACCACCGGCCGACGATCGTGGTGCACGCGGCCGGGGCACTGGACGACGGCGTGGTGCTGACCATGACCGGGGACCGACTGGACGCCGTCATGCGGCCGAAAGCGGAGGCGGCCATCGCCCTGCACGAGCTGACGAAAGAGCTGCCACTCAAGGCGTTCGTGCTGTTCTCCTCCGCCGCCGCTACCGCGGGCAGCGCGGGCCAGTCGAACTACGCCGCGGCCAACGCCGTACTCGACGGGCTGGCGCACCACCGCCGAAGCCGGGGCCTGCCGGCGATCTCGCTCGCGTGGGGCCTGTGGGCCGAGCGCAGCGAACTGACCAGCCACCTCGGTGCGTCGGCCGACATGCTCTCCACCAAGGAGGCGCTCGCGCTGTTCGACGCCGCGGTGTCCCTCACCGACCCGGTGCTGGTGCCCGCCCGCCTCACGCTGGACGACGCCGAGGACCGGCCCCTGCTACGGGAACTCAAGGACCGGCCGGACACCCCGGACCGGCCGCGTCCGCTGCTCGACCTGCTCAGCGGACCGGACCGGGAGCAGGCGCTCCTCGACCTGGTGCTGGCCAAGGTCGCGCTGGCCCTCGGTCACGCCGATACCGCGGAACTCGACCGGCACGCCGGGTTTCTGGAGATGGGGGTGGACTCGCTGGCCGCGGTCCGCATCCGCAACCACCTGGCCGAGGCGCTGGGACGTCGGCTGCGGGCGACCGTCACCTTCGACCACCCGACCCCGGCGGCGCTGGCCAGGTTCCTGGCGGAGCTGCTGGACAAGGACGAGGACGATGTGGTCCTGGAGAAGGACCGGGAAGACTTCCGGCAGCGGCTCGTGCGCACCAGGGCCTCGGGCTGGGAGAGGACACGCACCTTTTTCGGCTCGTTGGAGCAGTTGCCGCACCCGCCTCGGCCGGTCCGGCTGGCCAGTGGCTCCGGGCAACCGGTGCTGGTGTGCGTCCCCTCCGTCACCGGCCAGGCCGATCCGGTGCAGTATTCGCGGCTGGCCAGGGCCTTCCAAGGCGAACGGGAGGTCTGGTCGCTCCGGCACCCGGGATACCGCGGCGACGAGGCACTGCCCAGGACCCGGGATCTGGTGCTGGCGGCACACGCCGCCAGCCTGCGTGCCGAGCTGGGAGACCGGCCTTTCGTCCTGACCGGTTTGTCCTCCGGTGGGCTCGTCGCCCACCTGCTCGCACAGCACCTGCACGAACAGGGCACACCGCCGGCCGGGGTGGTGGTGCTGGACAGTTATTTCCCCAGCGAGTACGAGCGGCTGGTCCGTCTGCTGCCGGGTCTCGGTGACGAAATGCAGCTCCGGCTGGCCGACCCGAACCATGCGGTGCCCGCCGACGACGGCTGGATCACCGCGATGCTGCACTACGGGACCTTCGACTGGACACCGGCCTACCTGCCGATCCCGGTGCTGTTCGTGCGCGCGGGCGACCCGGTGCAGGACTGGCCTCCTGACTGGGAACCGGTGTGGCCCTTCGAGCACACCGCCGCCGTCACCCGGGGCAACCACTTCACCATGATGGAGGAGCACGCCCCGCATACGGCGTCGCTGATGAGCGACTGGATGCGCGGCACCTTCGGCTGACGCCGGGTTCGGGCGGCCGCTGCAACCAGCCCTCCCCGGTGTGCGGATAGGCGATCTCGCCAACCCCACCGGGTGTTCTCTTGCGCTGCAACTTCCCGGTTTGCTCCTCCATCTTCGCGAATTATCCCATTTTCGACGCCAAACGCGATACGCGATACCTGTTTCGCGTCTTGCCAACGCGTAACTTAAGTCAGAGCGAGGCACCGTGATAATGCCCCTTATGACTGAGCATGCCGAAAATGGGCACCTTGAGGGGTGATCGCCGGGGTCCGGAGAGACCGGGAGGATCGAGATCGTCGCTCAGCGGCGATCTGAGAGCGTTTTGCCTGGTCGGATCCGGAGTGAAAAGAAGGAGGCTCGTGCGAGCACTCCCTCAATCGACCAAAACCGAACACTTTCGCAAAATTCCAACCAACTTTCGTTGACCTCGTGCAAAAGGTCTCGGTAGCTTGATGTGACGCGGTGGTCGCGCAGCGGAGCGTGGAACCGTGTCCCTGCCGAGGAGGAAGCCCATGCGGCTGCCCGTCGCCCTGCTCACCCTTGTCCTGGCCGTCGGGTTCCCCGCCCCGGCCTTCGCGCGGCCCGACATTCCCCCGCAGGAACCGGGGGTCACGATGCGCGTGTTCGACGTGCAGGTCCCCTTGGACAGGTACTGCACGCTCAAGCCCAGCCAGACTCCCAACGTCGACAAGCTCATGCCGGCGATCGACTGGTCCACCAGTGAGCATTTCGGGTTCGCCGACCGGTTCGTCACCGAGGTCACCGGCTATCTCAAGATCGGTGCCGCCGGCACGTACGACTTCCGGCTCACCAGCGACGACGGCGCGAGGCTGCTCGTCGGCGGTACTCAGGTCATCGACCATGGCGGCAAGCACGGGGCGACACCGAAGGACGGCTCGATCCAGTTGGGCGCGGGCGATCACACGCTGCGCATCGACCATTTCGACGCGGACTTCGACCAGCGGCTCAAACTCGAGTGGAAACCGCCGGGTGCGAGCGAATTCGTCCTCGTGCCGACCTCCGCGTTGAGCACGGACGCCGACGTCACCCGGGTCACCTCCCCCGGCCGCAAGCTGTGCGAGGGCGTCGACGAGTCCCCCGGCGACGGCCTGCCGTTGACCGGTGTGCACCCGAACTACACGCTGACCGACTTGCGCCCCAAGGGTTTCGAGCCGCAGGTGACCGGGATGGACTGGTTGCCCGACGGCAGGCTCGCCGTCTCGACGTGGGGCGGCGGCCGGGAGACCGTGCTCGGCGAGGTGTATCTGATCGACGGCGTCACGGGCGCGACCGATCCGTCCCGGGTGACCACCAAGAAGATCGCCAGTGGTCTCCAGGAACCGATGGGTCTCAAGTACGTCGACGGCACCATCTACGTCTCGGAGAAGCATCAGCTGACCGCGCTCGTCGACAAGACCGGTGACGAGGTCGCGGACGAGCATCGCCGGATCGCGACCTGGCCGTTCGGCGGCAACTACCACGAGTTCGCGTTCGGACTGCTTTACCGGGACGGGTATTTCTACGTCACCACGGGTATCGCGATGATCCCCGGCGGCGCGACCGCCGATCCGCAGCCCGTGGCCAACCGGGGCTCGACCCTCAAGATCCACAAGGCGACCGGCACGGTGTCCTATATGGCCGGTGGGCTGCGGACGCCGAACGGCCTCGGCTGGGGTCCGGACGGCGACGTGTTCGTCACCGACAACCAGGGCGCCTACGTGCCGACGTCGAAGCTGGTGCGTATCAAGCAGGGCCGGTTCTTCAACCACCACACCAATCCCGACGGCCCGTATGACGACCGGCCGGTGACCGAACCCGTGCTGTGGCTGCCGCACGGCGAGATCTCGAACTCGCCGAGCAATCCCCTGATCCTGCCGAACGGTGTGTTCGCCGGGCAGATGGTCTTCGGCGACGTGACCTACGGCGGGCTGCAGCGCGCGTACCTGGAGAAGGTCGGCGGCGAATACCAGGGCGCGGTGTTCAGGATGACGCAGGGCCTGGAGTCCGGTGTGAGCCGGATCAGCTTGGGCCCGGACGGTTCGATCTACACCGGCGGCATCGGCTGGCAGGGCAACTGGGGCCAGGAGGGCAAGCTCAAGTACGGCCTGCAGAAGCTGTCCGCCACCGGCAAGGACGCGTTCGACATGTTCGCGATGCGGGCGATCGACGGTGGATTCGAGGTCGAGTACACCCAGCCGCTGTCCGACGAGACGGCGCGGAATCTGGCGTCGAAGTATAAGGCCGCGCAGTGGCGGTATGTGGCGACGCCGCAGTACGGGGGCCCGAAGGTGGACGAGGAGACCTTGAAGGTGTCTTCGGCGGCGTTGTCCCCGGACCGCAAGAAGGTGACGCTGAAGGTGGACGGCCTGAAGCCGGGCCGCGTGGTGCACCTGCACTCCCCTCGCCCGTTCGCCGCGGCGTCCGGCGCGGAGCTGTGGAGCACGGAGGCGTGGTACACGATGAACACGCTGCCGAACGGTTCGGTGCGGCCGCCGGAGTACGAGGCGGAATCCGCCAAACTGGCGGGCGGGACCGGGTTCAACACCGACCACACTGGTTTCTCGGGTTCCGGGTTCGTCGACCGCAACTGGGAGCCTGGCTCCAGCACCACCTTCGCGATCGACGTCGCGAAGGGAGGCAGGCACGACATCGCCCTGCGGTACGCGAACGGGCCGAATCCCAGTCCGGAACCCGTGTCGAAGTCGATGAGCCTGTACGTCAACGGGACGAAGCAGAAGCAGATCTGGCTCGCCGCCACCGGTGCTTGGAACCAGTGGGCGAACCAGGTCGAGACCGCGATGCTGCGCCCCGGCGCGAACACGATCGCGTTCGTCTACGAGGCCGCGGACACCGGGCATGTGAACCTCGACAAGCTCACCGTCACCCCGTCCCGGCGCACGGTCCTGTTCGACGGGAAGAACCTCGACGCTTGGGAGTCGGCCAACGGCGGTCCGGCGACCTGGCCGGTGGCCGGCGGTTCGATGGAGTCGCTGGGCGGGGACATCCGCACGAAGGAGAAGTTCGGCGATTTCCGGCTGCACGCTGAGTGGTACCAGCCGCGATATCCGCCGGAGCAGACCGGACAGACTCGCGGGAACAGCGGGGTCTATCTCCAGGAGCGCTACGAGATCCAGGTCCTGGAGTCCTTCGGCGTCACCGCGCCGAAGACGGACGACGCCGGCGCGATCTACACGAAGAAGGCCCCGGACGTGAACGCGGCGCGCGCTTCCGGCCAGTGGCAGACCTACGACATCGTGTTCCGGGCGGCGCGGTTCGACGGCAACGGCACCAAGATCGCGAACGCGCGCGTGAGCCTGTGGTGGAACGGGAAGCTGGTGCACGACGACGTGGCGATCGACGGCAAGACCGGGAACGGCCGAGCGGAGGACCCGTCACCGGGGCAGATCCGGTTGCAGGACCACGGTGATCCCGGGGCCAACCCGAGGTTCCGCAACGTCTGGGTCGAGCGGATCTAGCGGCCCGACGCCCTGGCTTCCGGCGCTTGTTCCGAGTCCGTGAAGGCCTCCTTGAGGGACCCTGGGTCCCTCAAGGAGGCCTTCACGGACTTGCCACTAGCCCACTGCTCACGCTCCAGCGTGTGCTGTTTTGGCAAGATACTTTGCCATCCTGCCTTTTCGTCGTCACCATCGCGGGGGACGAACGGAGAGAACGACCGATGACGCACGGTTTCGACAAGCAGTACTGGGAAGAGCATTGGCTGCGGACCGAGGCTGGAGGCAGCCCGCCGAATCCGTACCTCGCCCGCGAGATCGGCGAGCTCGCGCCGGGTAGCGCGTTGGACGCGGGATGCGGCGAGGGCGCCGAGGCGATCTGGCTCGCCTCACGCGGGTGGCGGGTGACCGCCGCCGACATCTCGTCCGCGGTTCTGTCGCGTGCGGCCGAGCGGGCGGCGGCGATCGAGGTACCCGGGAAGGTGGAGTGGGTCGAGGCGGATTTGGGCAGCTGGACCCCGGACGCCCGGTTCGACCTGGTCACGACCCACTACGCCCATCCGGCGATGCCGCAGCTGGAGTTCTACGACCGCCTTGCCGGCTGGGTGGCGCCGGGCGGAACATTGCTGATCGTGGGTCATCTCCATGGTCACGGTCACGGGCATCAGCCGCCGGACGAGGCGTCGGCGACCGCGGCGGCCGTCACGGCGCGGTTGGACGGGGCGGCCTGGGAGGTCGTCACCGCCGAGGAGCAGCACCGGACCCTGTCCGGTCGTCCCCTTCATGACGTCGTCGTTCGCGCGACCCGCCGGAGGACCGCGGGAACGATCGCGAGCGCGATGAGCCCGCCGAGCAGCGCGAGCGCTGGGTAGCCGATGCCCACCACGATGAAGCCCGACGACATTCCGCCGACCGCGCCGCCGATCGCGATGGCGACGTCGGCCGTCCCCTGGGTCTTCGCGCGGGTGGCGACGGGTGCGGCGTCGGTGATGATCGCGGTGCCGCTGACCATGCCGAAGTTCCAGCCCAGTCCGAGCAGGATGAGCGCCAGCGCGAGGAGTACGACCGAGTCCTCCGGTGCCGAAGCGGCGAGGACGGCCGCCACGGCCAGGGTGACGGCGGCCGCGACGGCGATCGCCCGGCGGCCGTAGCGGTCCACGAGGATTCCGGACAGTGGCGACGGCAGGAACATCGCGCCGACGTGGAGCGCGATGACCAGCCCGGCCGCACCGGTGCCGTGACCGTGCCCGAGCATGTGGATCGGGGTCATGGTCATGATCGCGATCATCACGATCTGAGTCAGGAGCATGACCAGGATCCCTTGCGGCACACCGAGACCGTGCTCGGACCCTGCTGCGACGGGGCGCGCCTGCCCGTCCGGCGGGAGGGTGCGGGCGAGCAGGAACGGGTCGGGGCGCAGCCAGACGACGAGGACGACGGCGGCCAGGGCGTAGGCGGCTCCGGAGACGAGGAAGAGTCCGGTCAGGGGCGGAAGTCCCAGTGCCGCGGCGAGGACTCCGGTCGGGGCGGTGAGGTTGGCTCCGGCCACGCCGCCGAGTGTCGTGGCGACCAGGACGGTGGACACCGCGCGGGCGCGACGTGCCGGGGTGGCGAGGTCCGCCCCGGCGTAGCGGGCTTGAAGGTTGGCCGCGGCTCCGGCGCCGTACAGGATCAGCGCGACGACCGTGAGGACCGTGTTGTCCAGGACGGCGCCGGCGATGATCCCGGCG
>NZ_JACBXD010000119.1 GCF_013870525.1 Amycolatopsis pittospori | reverse complement strand
GTGACCGCGCTCGTGCACGCCGGCGACGTCGCCACCGCCGAACGCGCCGTCCGCGAGGCCGGGCTCACGAAGGTCACCTCGTTCTCGAAGATCGGCGTCGTCGCCGTCCGGGGCACCGCCGACCAGGTGCGCGAGGTCCGCAAGGCCGGCGGGGTCACCTACGTGGAGGGCAACGAGAAACTCAAGGCGCACGGCAGCAGCGGCACCGCGGCGACCCGGAGCCTGCAGACGCGGACCACGCTGAAGGACGCCAACGGTGCGCCGGTGGACGGCCGCGGTGTCTCGGTCGCGATCATCGACACCGGCGTCGACCCGACGCATCCCGCGTTCAAGGGCGCCGACGGCAGGACGCGGGTGGTGCGGAACCTGAAGAGCCTCTGCCTGGACGGGACCGCGACGAACTGCATCGTCGACGTGCCGACCTTCGTCGACACCGACACGCTCTCCCTCGGCGGCCACGGCACGCACGTCACCGGTATCGCCGCCGGCGGCCAGGTGACGCTGACCGACGGCACCAAGGTCGGCGGCTCGGCGCCGGGTTCGAAGATCGTCTCGGTCTCGACCGGGGCCGCGCTGCTCGTGCTCGGCACGGACGCGGCGCTGAACTGGGTGCTGGAGAACCACAAGGCGCCGTGCGGCGCGGGCGTCGCCGCGTCGGTGTGCCCGCCGATCAAGGTGACCAACAACTCCTACGGTCCCAGCGGCGGCGGTGCCTTCGACCCGAACTCGGCGACCGTGAAGCTGCAGCGCGCGCTCGCCGCGGAAGGCGTCGTCACGGTGTGGGCGAACGGGAACGACGGCGGCGACGGTTCGGCGAACCTCTCCAACCCGGCGGGGCAGGACCAGACGCCGGGTGTCCTGGCGGTGGCGTCGTCCAACGATCAGGGGACCGGGACCCGCGACGGCACGGTGTCCGACTTCTCCTCGCGCGGACTCAAGACCGATCAGGCGACCTGGCCGGACGTCTCGGCGCCGGGGGAGAACATCCTCTCGTCCTGTCGTCCCACGCAGCCGATCTGCACGCAGGGCCTGCAGCCGAAGAGCGGGCCTGGTCTGCTGGACCTCGCGACCTACAACGTCATCAGCGGGACTTCGATGGCGGCGCCGCAGATCACCGGGATCGTCGCGCAGCTCTTCCAGGTCGCGCCGAACGCGAGCCCGGGTGAGATCGAGGCCGCGATCAAGGCGACCGCGTACAAGTTCACGAACGGCTCGCCGTACGTGGCCGCTGGTCCGTACACGTCGAGCTTCGACAAGGGCACCGGCCTGGTGGACACCTTCGCCGCTGCTCAATCCCTCGGCGCTCGGTAGTGACGTGGCGTGAGGGCCCCAGGTGGGGCCCTCACGCACGTGCGGAATCCCAATCAGGTGCGACTTATGGTGTTCATGTGGCCAAACAGCACGGTTGGGGTGCACAATGTGCTCACGCGTACCGGGAGGCGGCACGAGCCACCTGACCAGCGCAGCTCGCGAGGTCGTAGGGGAAGACGCCCCTCGTCGAGTAGCGGAGGTCAGCAGTGAGCACCCGTGGCAACACCCGTGGCGTGGTGTACGTCCACTCGTCGCCGTCTGCGGTCTGTCCGCACGTCGAGTGGGCCATTTCGGGCACCCTGGGTGCCCGTGTCGAGCTGAAGTGGACGGCCCAACCGGCCAGTCCAGGACAGCTCCGCGCCGAATGCGGTTGGCGCGCGCCTTCGGGCACCGGCGGAAAGCTGGCGTCCGCGTTGAAGGCGTGGCCGATGATCCGGTTCGAAGTCACCGAAGAGCCCAGCGCGGGCGTCGACGGCGAACGGTTCTGCTTCGCTCCAGGCCTCGGCCTGTGGCACGGCCGGACCAGTGCCAACGGCGACATCGTCGTGGGCGAGGACCAGTTGCGCGCGCTGGTGAGCAAGGTTCGCACCGGCGAGTCCTTGGCCCACAAGCTCGACGAACTCCTCGCCGCCAATTGGGACGAAGCCCTCGAGCCGTACCGGCACGCCGGTGACGGCGCCCCGGTCACCTGGCTGCACCAGGTCGGGTAGAGGGCGTGAGCGAGGAAGAGGCGGGCGGCTAACCTTCCAGGGTGACCGCCCAGCCTCGCCCCTCAGTTCGCCAGCGGTGGCTCATCCCCGTCCTCGTGGTGGTGATCTCCCTGACCGTCGGCATCGGGCTGCTCGCGCGTGAGCTCTACCGCCGTCCCGACGCCGTGCCCGCAGAACCGGTCGTCAGCGACTCGCCGACGTCCGTCGCCCCGGAGGAACAACCCGGCTCGCCCGCCGTCGAGGTCACGCCCGACGTCGTCGCGCATCCGCAGTACCAGAGCGTCCGGCAGGTGCTGCAGGGGTATTTCGACTCCATCAACGACCGCGACTATCCGAAGTGGACATCGGTGGTCAGCCGGGAACGGCAGAAGACCAAGACGGCGACGGAGTGGAAGAAGGACTATCAGTCCACACGGGACGGCAGCATCCTCGTCTACCGGGTCGAGCCGGGTGCTCCCGGAACGCTCCGTGTGCTCGTCGCCTTCACCAGCACCCAGGACGTCGACGACGCGCCCGTGTACCTCCCCGAGAGCTGCATCCGGTGGCGGCTGGTGCTCCCGCTGCGCCTGGAGAGCGGCTCCTGGCGGGTCGACACCACCGACGGCGGCACGAACCCCGAGCACGAACGGTGCTCATAGGCTTTCCTCAGGGGTGACATGGTCCTTCAGGCTGACGCACGGAGAGGCCCGGGCGGAATAGAGTCCCCGGCATGGCAATTGATCAGCCGGCCCTGCTGACCGACGCCTCGAGGGGACTCTCCAGCGAAGAGGTCGCCGAGCGTGTCGCCGCGGGCAGGACCAACACGGTCTCCACGAAGACCAGCCGGACCACCGGCGAGATCATCCGCGCGAACGTGTTCACCCGGATCAACGCGATCTACGGCGTGCTGTTCGTCCTCATCCTGTCGACGGGGTACTTCATCGACGGGCTGTTCGGCGGCCTGATCATCGTCAACAGCGCGGTCGGCATCATCCAGGAACTCCGGGCGAAACGGACGCTGGAACGGCTCGCCATCGTCGGACAGGCGAAGCCGACCGTCCGCCGCGACGGGCGGAGCGCCGAGATCGCCCCGGAGGACGTCGTGCTCGGCGACCTCGTCGAACTGGGGCCCGGCGACAAGATCGTCGTCGACGGCCCGGCGCTGACGGCCGACGCCCTGGAGGTCGACGAGTCGCTGCTGACCGGGGAATCCGATCCGGTGGTCAAACAGCCCGGCGACAAGGTGCTCTCCGGCAGCTTCGTGGTCGCGGGCAGCGGCACCTACCGCGCTGACATCATCGGCGACGAGTCCTACGCCGCGAAACTGGCCGCGGAGGCCAGCAAGTTCACCCTGGTGAAGTCGGAGCTGCGGCAGGGCATCGACAAGATCCTCAAGTTCATCACCTACCTGCTCGTCCCGGCGGGCGCGCTGACCATCTACAACCAGCTCGCGGGCGACCAGGCGTGGCCGGACGCGTTGCGCGGCATGGTCGCGGCGCTCGTGCCGATGGTGCCCGAAGGCCTGGTGCTGATGACGAGCGTCGCGCTGGCCGTCGGCGTCATCCGGCTGGGCAAACGCCAGTGTCTCGTGCAGGAACTGCCGGCGATCGAGGGCCTCGCCCGGGTCGACGTGGTGTGCGCGGACAAGACGGGCACGCTCACCGAGAACGCGATGAGGCTCGCCGAGGTCCGGGAAATCACCCCCGGGCATCCGGTGAACGACGCGCTGGCCGCGCTCGCCGCCGCCGATCCCCGGCCCAACGCGAGCCTGCAGGCGATCGCGGAGGAGCACCGGACCGACCCGGGCTGGACCGTCTCGACGACCATGCCGTTCTCCTCGGCGCGCAAGTGGAGTGGCGCGTCGTTCACCGGCGACGGCGACTGGGTGCTCGGCGCGGCCGACGTCCTGCTGCCGGAAGGGGAACACCGGGCGGAGGCCGAGAAGATCGGCTCGCGCGGGCTTCGCGTCCTGCTGCTGGGCCGGGCGGAGCGGGCCGTCGACGCGGCCGAAGGCCCGGGCGACATCGAACCGGTGGCGCTCGTGGTGCTGGAGCAGAAGGTCCGCCCGGACGCGAAGGACACTCTGGACTTCTTCGCGCACCAAGACGTCGCGGTCAAGGTCATCTCCGGCGACAACGCCATCTCCGTGGGCGCCGTCGCGGGCACCCTCGACCTGCCGGGCGCGGACAAACCCGTCGACGCGCGGAAACTGCCGGACGACGCCGAAAAGCTGGCCGACACCGTCGAGGATCGCGCCGTCTTCGGCCGCGTGACACCGCTGCAGAAACGCGCGATGGTCGGTGCGCTGCAGTCGAAGGGGCATACGGTCGCGATGACCGGCGACGGCGTCAACGACGTCCTCGCGCTGAAGGACGCGGACATCGGTGTCGCCATGGGCGCCGGCAGCCCGGCCACCCGCGCGGTCGCGCAGATCGTGCTGCTGGACGACAAGTTCGCCACCCTGCCGCACGTCGTCGCCGAAGGACGGCGGGTGATCGGCAACATCGAGCGCGTCTCGAACCTGTTCCTCACCAAGACGGTCTACTCGGTCCTGCTGGCGCTGATGGTCGGCATCGCGCAGGTACCGTTCCCGTTCCTGCCGCGGCACATCACCATCACCGCGTGGTTCACCATCGGGTTGCCCGCGTTCGTCCTCTCGCTGGCACCGAACAACGAACGCGCCCGCACCGGGTTCGTCGGCCGGGTGATGCGGATGGCCGTCCCCGCCGGGCTCGTCATCGCGACCGCGACGTTCGTGAGCTACCTGCTGGTGTACAAGGGATCCGGACAGTCCGAACTGGACAAGATCCAGGCGGGCACCACCGCGCTGATCACCCTGATCGCGATCGCGCTGTGGGTGCTCGGGATCGTCGCGCGGCCGTACAAATGGTGGAAGATCCTGCTGATCGGCGGCATGGTCGTGCTGACGCTCGCGCTGTTCCTGATCCCGTTCACGCAGAAGTTCTTCGCGCTGGACCCGAGCGTGAGCGCGTACACGCTTTCGGCGTTCGCCTGTGCGGGGGTGGGGATCGTGCTGGTCGAGGCGGCCTGGTGGATCGGGCGGCATCTGGTGAAGCGCTCGGAAGCCTGACCGTCCCTTTCGTACCCTCCGGTCGTGCCATGAATGGCCCGTTACTTGCAAAATTTGCAAGTAACGGGCCATTCATGGCACCAAGCGGGCCGAGCTCCCGACGCCGTCAGGCGGCCGGGGTGAACAGCAGTGCGGTGTTGTGCCCGCCGAAGCCGAACGAGTTGCTGAGCGCCGCGCCCAGCTCGACCTTGCGGGCCTCGCCTGCCACGACGTCGAGCTGGACCTTCGGGTCCAGGTCTTCGAGGTTCAGGGTCGCCGGGACGAGGCCGTGGTAGATCGCCAGGATGGTGGCGATGCCCTCGACCGCGCCCGCACCGCCGACCAGGTGGCCGAGCGCGCCCTTGGGAGCGGTCACCACGGTGTGGTCGCCGATGGCGTTGCGGATCGCCGCGGCCTCGCCGACGTCGCCGACGACCGTCGAGGTCGCGTGCGCGTTGACGTGGCCGACGTCGGCCGGGGAGACCCCGGCCATCTTCATCGCCGCGCGCATGGCGGCGATCTGGCCGATGCCTTCGGGGTGGTTGCCCGTGATGTGGTACGCGTCCGAGGTGATCCCGAACCCGCTCAGCCGCGCGTAGATGCGGGCGTTACGGGCCTTGGCGCGGTCGGCCCGCTCCAGGATGACGACGCCGGAGCCCTCGCCGAGCACGAAACCGTCGCGGTTCGCGTCGAACGGCCGTGAGGCCTTCGCGGGCTCGTCGTTGCGGGTGGACACCGTCCTCGCCTGGGCGAACCCGGCGAGGGTGATCGGGTGGATGCACGCCTCGGCGCCACCGGCGACCACGACGTCGGCCCGGCCGGACCGGATCATCTCGTAGCCGGCGGCGATGCCTTCCGCGCCCGAAGCACACGCCGAAGCGGGCGAGTGCACGCCGGCGCGGGCCTTCAGGTCGATGCCGACGTGCGCGGCGGGACCGTTCGGCATCAGCATCGGCACGGTCAGCGGGGACACCTTGCGGAGGCCCTGCTTGTGCAGAAGGTCGTTCTGTGAGATCAGGGTGACCGGACCGCCGACACCGGTGCCGATGGTCACCCCCAGGCGCTCGGGGTCCACATCCTGATGCTCATCGGTCGGCTGCTCGAAGCCCGCGTCGGCCCAGGCCTGACGCGCGGCGATGAGCGCCACCTGCTCGCAACGGTCCAGGCGGCGGGCCTGGACGCGAGGAAGGACCTCGGACGGGTCCACGGCGAGCGTGGCACCGATCTTCACCGGCAGGTCGAGTTCGTCGACCCAGTCGGCTTCGATCCGGCGGATGCCGCTTTCACCGGCGAGCAGGCCGTCCCACGTGGACGTGACGTCTCCGCCGAGCGGGGTGGTGGCACCCAGCCCGGTGATCACGACGTCGATGTTGCTCATTGGAGTCTCCCCAAGGTCGGCGCCATCAAGTACTGGTGACTTACTTGGAGTTGGCGGACACGTAGTTCACCGCGTCGCCAACGGTCTTCAGGTTCGCGAGCTCGTCGTCCGGGATCTTGACGCCGAACTTGTCCTCGGCCTGAACAGCGATCTCCACCATGGACAGCGAGTCGATGTCGAGGTCGTCCACGAAGGACTTCTCGGCGGTCACGTCGTCCTGCGCCACACCGGCGACCTCTTCGACGATCTCGGCGAGGCCGGCGAGGATCTCTGCGTTGTCTGCCACTGGTTGTTCCCTTCTCGGTGATGCTTTCGGCTGCCCCGCGGACACGGTGCCCGCAGGGGAAGTATTCATCACGGGCAGATGAAGGCCTGGCCCGCGTAGGAGAGTCCGGCACCGAAGCCGACGGCGAGTACGACGTCGCCCTGCTTGACGGTTCCCGCCTTGCGCATGTGGTCCAGCGCGAGGGGGATGGACGCGGACGAGGTGTTGCCCGAGTACTTGATGTCGTCGGCGACGACCATGTCCTCGCGGGCGCCCTTGGCGCGCAGCTTCTTGGCGATGGCCTCGACGATGCGCAGGTTGGCCTGGTGCGGGATCAGGACGTCCACATCGGACGGTTCGAGCCCGGCGACCTCGAGTGCCCGCAACGCGATCGGCGCGATCTGCGTGGTCGCCCAGCGGAAGACCGACTGGCCCTCCTGGTAGATCCACTTCTCGTCGCGCATGTAGATCAGGTCGACGTGCTCGCCGGCGCTGCCCCAGGCGACCGGGCCGATCTGCGCGGAGTCGGCCGGACCGACCACCGCCGCGCCCGCGCCGTCGGCGAAGATGATGGCGTTCGCGCGGTCGACCGGGTCCACGTGGTCGGTGAGCTTCTCGGCGCCGATGACGAGCGCCTTCTTCGAACTGCCCGCCCGGATCAGGTCCGAGGCGACGCCGAGGCCGTAGCAGAACCCGGCGCAGGCGGCATTGAGGTCGAACGCGGCCGGGTGCGTGATCCCGATCCGGTCGGCGACCTGGGCGGCCGCGTTCGGGATCTGCGTGGGCATCGTGCAGTTCGGCAGGATGACCGTGTCCACTTCGGACGGATCCACGCCGGCGTCGGCGAGGGCCGCTTTGCCCGCTTTGACCGCCATGTCGACCAGCGACTCGTCCTTCTCGGCGAACCGGCGCTCGACGATGCCGACGCGCTCGCGGATCCACTGGTCGTTGGTGTCCATGATCTGCGAGAGATCGTCGTTGGTCACGATCTTCTCGGGCTGGAAGCTCCCGACACCGAGGATGCGGGTCCCGGCGGCGCCCTGCGCCTGCCGCAAAGTGGATCGGTCGGTCACGAAGCGTCCTCCTGCTCCTGAAGCTTCGCCAGCTCGGCGGGGGTCTTCAGCGCGATGGTCGTGGTCACGGTTCCCTTGAGCTGCCGCTTGACCAGTCCGGTCAGCGTGCCCGCCGGCGGCAGTTCGAGCGTCGAGGTGACACCCGAGGCGACCAGTCCGTCCATGGTCAGGTCCCAGCGCACCGGGCTGGTGACCTGGGCGACCAGCCGGTCGAGGTACTCGGCCCCGCTGGTGACGACCTGGCCGTCGGCGTTCGACAGCAGCGGACGTGTGGGGTCCGCCGGGGTGATCTTCGCAGCGTGGGCTCCCAGTGCTTCGCGCGCGGGTGCCATATACGCCGTGTGGAACGCGCCCGCGACCTTGAGGGCCCGGACCTTGGTGCCTTCGAGCGGCTCCGCGACGATCTTCTCGATCGCGTCGGCGGCGCCGGAAGCGACGATCTGGCCCGCGCCGTTGCGGTTCGCGGCGGTGAGGCCGTGACCTTCGAGCCAGGAGACGATCCGCTCCGGGTCGCCGAGCATGACCGCGGCCATGCTCGTGGGCTCCAGTGCGCAGGCCTTGGCCATCTCCGCGCCGCGGATCGCGGCCAGCGCGACGGCGTCCTCGGGGCTCAGTACCCCGGCGATGGCGGCGGCGGCCAGTTCACCGACGGAGTGGCCGGCGACCGGCGCGTCCGCGGCGACGGGGGCTTCGCGCTGCAGGTGCTCGAACGCCAGCAGCGACAGGGCCACGATGAGCGGCTGCGTGATCGCGGTGTCCTGGATCTCTTCGGCGTCCGCTTCGGTGCCGAGGCGGACGAGATCGAGACCGGCTCGCTCGGACCAGGCTTCGACGCGCGCGCGGGCGCCGTCGAGTTCGAGCCAAGGGGTGAGCATGCCTGGGGCTTGGGAACCCTGACCGGGGGCGAGGACTGCGACTGTCACCCCCCAAGGGAACACTCTCGGCCACCATGGTCGTGATGCCGACGCTCACCAAGTCCGGCCGACGTAATTGTCGGAAACCTACAAAAGTGCCTTCCTGATCACTGCGCTTAACCCAAAAGCCTTGTCGGGTTCAACCAGCTTTCCCTATGAACTCTGTCACTGCGCTGAGTTACCAACCGGTTTACCAGAGGCCGCGGGCGCGGGCCAGTCTCCCGACCGTCAGGGCGACCTTCAGCACCCAGGCGTCCCGTGATTCGGCGGCGTGGCGGCCGGTGAGTTCGGCGGCCTTCCGCAGCCGGTACCGGACGGTGTTCGGATGGACGAACAACGTCCGCGCGCAGGTTTCCAGCACGCCGCCGCTGTCGAGGTAGGTCTCCACGGTCCGCAGCAGCGCCGGGCCCGCGTCCTCCAGTGGGCGTGCGATCTGTTCGACGAGCAGGCGTTCGGCCTCGGGATCGCCCGAAAGCGCACGTTCGGGCAGCAGGTCGAGCGACCGCGCGGGCCGCGGCGCACCGGGCCAGCCGACGACGGCCCGCAGACCGGACAGGGCCTCTGTCGCGCTGTAGTGGGCTTCGGCGAGCGTGGGCATGGTCGGACCCGCGACGACCGGGCCGTCGGCGAACGCGACGGACAGCTTGGTGAGGATTTCGCGGTCTTTGGCGGTCCCTTCGGTCGGTCCGGCGACGACCACGACCAGGCGGGATCCCTGCACCGAAAGCAGGACCGGCCGCCCGACCCGCGCCGCACGGCTGCGGACCTCGAACACGACCGTCGGCGGGTCTTCCGACGACGGTGTCCCGACCAGCGCGGTGGCGGGCGCGGCCGGATCCCAGCCGAGCGCGGCCGCACGGGAGAGCACGGCCTCCTCGGCGTCGCCGCGGACGATGCCGTCGACGACCAGTGCTTCCAGCCGTGCGTCCCAGGCGCCGCGTGCCTCGGCGGCGGCCGCGTACGAGTTGGCGGCGGCGAACGCGATCTCCCTGCCGTAGCGCAGGATCCCCTCGATCAGCGCGGCCCGCTCGCCCTCGTTGGCGGCGAAGTCCGGCAGTTGCTCCTCGAACACCTCGATCGCCAGCCGCACCATGCCGACGGCTTGGCGCAGGCTCACCCAGCGCGAGAGTTCGGCGGGCGCCTCGCGGAAGGCCTCGGTGGTGAGGGAGAGCGCCTCCTTCGAATCGCGAAGCCAGTCGACGAAACCGGCGGCACCCGCCTGGGTGATCAGCAGGACGCTCGCGCGCTGGTCGGCGGGAAGGCGGGCGAACCAGCTCAGCCGCTCCTCCATCACCGCGATGCTCGCGCTCGCGAGCCGGCCGGAGGCGTGCTCGAGCCGCCGGAGGGTCTTGGCGGACAGCCCGTGGTGCTTGGGCACACGCCGTCCCGAAGTCGCATCAGCCATGGTCAGCCGATCCTAGTCCGGTCGGCCCGTGGGGCCGTCGTCCTGCGGCCGGACGCCTGGTAAGTCCGAAGTGGACAGACATCGCGCGGTGCGCGGCGGTGAATGGTGAAAGGTGTTCGCATAAAACTCGAGGCCGCCCGGCGCTTGCGTTTTACGCCGCGCCGAGCGGCCTCGTCTCCCCGGTCCCCACCGGTAGAACAAGTATGGGACTTGTGGATCTTTTCCCGCTAGCTCACTCACTCGATCGTGGGTCGCCGAGTTGCCGGTGAGTGGCCCGTGATCAACGATCCCTCGCAAGCCGCGCCGGGTTCGGCGTGGGGCGCAGAGGAGGGAGTTCGCCGTGGGCGAGCAGCTGAAAGACGGTCTTGGGCAAGCATGGAACCTGGTCGCCACCTTCGTGCCGAAACTGGTGGGATTCCTCATTATCCTGCTCATCGGCTGGTTGATCGCGAAGGCCGTGTCAAAGGCATTGGGACTGGTTCTGTCGAAGATCGGTTTCGGCAAGCTCATCGAGAAGACCGGACTCACCGGAACGCTGAAACAAGCGAATGTCGACGCGGGCGGGATCCTCGTCAAACTCGTGTACTACTTCATTCTCCTGATCGCGCTTCAACTCGCGTTCGGCGTATTCGGTGAGAGCAATCCGGTCAGCGCGCTGCTCAACGAGATCATCGCGTTCCTGCCGCGGATCCTGGTGGCGCTGGTGCTGGTGATCGTCGCGGCCGCCATCGCGAAGGTCGTCCGCGACCTGGTGCACGGCGCGCTGTCGGGCCGCCCGGCCGGACGGCTGCTCGGCACCGTCGCCTACTGGCTGATCATGGCATTCGGCATCATCGCCGCCCTCGGCCAGGTGAACATCGCGACGGCGGTGACGGGGCCGGTCCTGGTGGCCGTGCTCGCCACCATCGGCGGCGTGATCGTGGTCGGCTTCGGCGGCGGCCTGATCAAGCCGGCGCAGGACCGCTGGCAGGGCTGGCTGGCCAACCTGCAGGGCCAGCTGGAGACCGGGAACGGGAAGCAGGAGGTCCGTTCGGAGCCGCCGACTTCGCCCGTGGGCATCGGTCGCGTAGATTCCTGAGCATCCCGCGGGCCCGGTGATCGAGGAAGGCACCGGGCCCGCGTGGAGCTGGAGGGGCCCATCGCCGTATTTCGTGCGGTGAAGGGCCCCTTCTTCACGTCTCGCTACTCCGCCTCAGCGGCTCTCAAGCCGTTCCCCTGTTCCACACCTCACACTCGCTAGGGAATGGCGTCGCCGCGGAGCATGTTGGAGCGGTAGACGGAGAGGGGTGCGGACGTGGACTTCCTGTTGCACAACGGTGTCACGGTGCTCGGACAGTGGATCTCCTTCGCCGAGCTGGCGGGGCAGATCTTCGCGTTGGCCGTGGTCTTCCTGGCGCAACGCCGCACGCTGTGGACCTGGCCGGTCCAGGTCGGCGCCACCGTGCTGCTGTTCTCCGTCTACCTCTCCGCGCATCTCGGTGGGCTCGCCACCAGGCAGGTCGCGATCCTCGCCATCTCGATCTACGGCTGGTGGGCGTGGTCCCGCCGCAGCGACCCGGTCTACGGCGTCGTCGTCCGCAAGGGCCGGTTCTCCGAACGCCTGGCCATGCTCGGCGCGTTCGCGATCGGCACCACCGTGATGGCGCTGGTCCTCGACGCGCTGAACGCGTCGTGGGCGCCCTGGCCGGACGCCGCGATCTTCGTCGGCACGCTGGTCGCCTTCGCCGCGCAGGGCGCGGGTCTCGTCGAGTTCTGGCTGGTGTGGCTGGTCGTCGACGCGATCGGTGTCCCGCTGCAGCTCTCCTCGGGCCTGTACTTCTCGGCCGCGGTCTACATCGTGTTCGCCGGGCTGGTCGTGCACGGCTGGTGGAGCTGGAACCGGACCGCGAAGCAGGTCCAGACGGCGCCGTCGGCCGGGGTCACGGCAGCATCCAGCTGAGCACCGGACTCGCCTGACCGACCACGATCAGACACATCACCAGCAGCAGGCCGAGGCTCCACGGCAGCACCTTCCGCAGCAGCATGCCCTCCTCGCCGGGCAGGTTCGCCGCGACACAGGCGATGGTGAGGTTCTGCGGCGAGATCATCTTCCCGAGCACTCCGCCGGAACTGTTGGCCGCGGCGAGCAGGTCCGGCGGAAGACCGGTCTGATGCGCCGCCGTCACCTGGAGCGCGCCGAACAGCGCGTTGGCCGAGGTATCGGATCCGGACACGGCGACGCCGAACCAGCCGAGCACGGGGGACAGGAAGGCCAGTCCGGCGCCCGCGGCGGCGATGAACGTGCCGATCGTCGCGGTCTGCCCGGACAGGTTCATCACGTAGGCCAGCGCGAGGACACCGGCCACGGTCAGGATCGCGAACCGCAGTTCCTTCACCGTCGCCAGCCATTCGGCTGCCGCGTCGCTCGCGGCGACCTTGAGCGCGATCGCCGTCAGCACGCCCGCGATCAGCACCAGGGTGCCGCCGGTGTTGAGAAACGGCAGCGAGAAGTTGTTGCCGGACACGGGCTTCCCGCTCGGGCTCGCCACGTCCAGCCCCGGCCAGTGGAACTTCCAGGTGGCCGAATCGAGCAGCTTCTTCACCGGCGGAAGCTGGGCGACCGAGAAGATCACGATGATCAGCAGGTACGGCAGATAGGCGAGGAAGATCTCGCGGCGCTCGTCGGGTTTGTCGAGTGTCGCCGTCTGCGTGCCGGTGAGCACCTGGGCGCGAACCTCGGCGTCGGCCGGTTTACGGGAGGCGGGAAGGGCCACGAGCGCGGCCGCGCCCGCCAGTGCGGCGCCGATGTCGGCCAGTTGTGCGGACACGTAGTTCGAAGCGAGGAACTGGACCACACCGAACGCGACCCCGCAGGTGAGCGCCGGGATCCAGGTCTCCTTGAGGCCGCGTTTGCCGTCGACGATGATCACCAGCAGCAGCGGGACGAACAGGGCGAGCAACGGCGTCTGCCGTCCGACGATCGAGGACACCTGCTCCAGCGGCAGCCCGGTGACCTGGGCCAGGGTGACGACCGGGGTGCCCATCGCGCCGAACGCGACCGGCGCGGTGTTCGCGACCAGTGCCACCACCGCGGCCTTGACCGGGGTGAAACCGAGCGCCACCAGCATGATCGCGCTGATCGCCACCGGCGCGCCGAAGCCCGCCAGGGCCTCCATGAGCGCGCCGAAACAGAACGCGATGATCAGCGCCTGGATGCGGGGGTCGTCCGAAACCCGGCCGAACGAGCGGCGCAGGACGTCGAAATGCCCGGTGCGCACGGTGATCCGGTAGATCCACAGCGCGTTGACGACGATCCACATGATCGGGAACAGGCCGAACGCCGCGCCTGAGAACGCGCCGGAGATCGCCTGGCCGACCGGCATGCCGAAGGCCACGATCCCGACGACGAGAGCGACCGCGAGGCCGATCAGGGCGGCGAGATGCGCTTTCAGGCGGACGGCACCGAGCAGGACGAGAACGGTGGCGAGGGGGAGGACCGCGACCAGGGCGGACAGGCCGAGCGAGCCGAGTGGGGAGAGTTCTTGCACGAACATGCGAACCCCGTTTCCACGATGCGAAAACAGCTTTTCACGCCGTGTCGGAGATCTTCCTCACAAACCTCGTGTGCCGTCAACAAGGTGAAGGCAAAACCTGAAACTCCCCACCCACTCGCCGCATTCAGTCCTCTGGATGCGGTGCTTGCACGCGCAGCTACCGCATTCAGAGGACTAAACGCGGGAGGGTCAGCGCATGGTGGCGTGCGACGGCTTCAGGTCGGCGAGGGTGCGGACGCCGAGCAGCTGCATGGTCCGGACGATCTCGGCGCGCAGGATGTCGACGCACCGCTGGACGCCGCGTTCGCCGCCGGCCATCAGGCCGTAGAGGAACGCGCGCCCGACGAGCACCGCGTCGGCGCCGCGTGCGATCGCGGCCACGATGTCGCCGCCGGAGAGGATGCCGGTGTCGACCCACACCTCGGCGTTGCCCTGGATCTCGTCGAGTACGGCCGGCAGCAGCTCGATCGGCGTCGGCGCGCGGTCGAGCTGACGTCCGCCGTGGTTGGACAGCAGTACCGCGTCGGCGCCGTGCTTGACCACGTCACGAGCGTCGTCGACGTTCTGGATGCCCTTGATCACGAGCTTCCCGGGCCAGGTTTGGCGCACCCAGTCGAGGTCGTCGAAGTTCAGCGTCGGGTCGAAGAGCTTGTTGAGCAGCTCGGCGACCGTGCCGTCGAAGTGGCTCAGCGACGCGAAGGTCAGCGGCTCGGTGGTCAGCAGGTTGAACCACCACGCCGGGTGCATCGCGCCGTCGACGAACGTCTTGAGGGTGAGTGCGGGCGGGATGGTCAGCCCGTTGCGGACGTCGCGCAGCCGGGCACCCGCGACCGGGGTGTCCACCGTCAGCATGAGCGTGTCGAAACCGGCGGCCCAGGCGCGATTCATCAGATCTTCGCCCGCCTTGTGGTCGCGCCAGACGTAGAGCTGGAACCACTTGCGGGCCTCCGGCGCGGCCGCCGCGAGGTCCTCGATCGACGTCGTCGCCATCGTCGACAGCCCCATCGGGATACCGTTGCGCTGGGCGACGCGGCCCACCGCGGACTCGCCCTCGTGGTTCATCATGCGCGTGAACCCGGTCGGCGCGAACGCGAACGGCAGTGCCGAACGCTTGCCGAGTATCTCCTTGCTCGTGTCCACATCGGACACGCCGCGCAGGACGTTCGGGTGGAATTCCACGCTGCGGAAGGCCTGCCGGGCGCGGCGGAGGCTGTCTTCCAGCTCCGCGGCGCCGTCGGTGTAGTCGAACGCCGCGCGCGGGGTTCGTTTCCGGGCGATCGTCCGGAGGTCGGCGATCGTGTGCGCGCCCGCCAGCCGCCGTTCGGTCGGGTTGAGCACGATCGGCTTCGGCCGCAGGATCTGCTTCAGCTCACTCGGCTTAGGCAGTCGACGCTTCGTCACACTCGCTCACCCTCTCCGCTCGCCCCAGAAACATCCGATGTCTCACCCTAACCGTCCCGCCGTCGGATGCAATGAACGGCCCGTTACTTGCGAAATTTGCAAGTAACGGGCCGTTCATTTCACGGCTAGGCGCTACCGGAGTCCGACAACTGCGGACCCGCGGCGGCGACGTCGTCGAGGCGGTACTTGCGCGCCGCCTCGGCCACCTTCGCCTGGTCGAAGTCGCCGCGCTTGGCCAGCGCGCTCAACGTGCCGACCACGATCGACTGCGCGTCGACCAGGAACTTCCGGCGAGCGGCCGGGCGGGTGTCGGAGAACCCGAACCCGTCGGTGCCCAGCGTCAGCATGTCGTTCGGCACCCACGGACGGATCAGGTCCGGCACCGCGCGCATCCAGTCCGACACCGCGACGACCGGCCCGTTCGCGCCGGACAGCTTCTGGGTGACGTACGGCACACGCGGGGTCTCGCCCGGGTTGAGCAGGTTCGCGTGGTCGATCTCGACGGCCTCGCGCCGCAGCTCGGTCCACGACGTCGCCGACCAGACGGCCGCGCGTACGCCCCACTCCTCGGCCAGCATCTGCTGCGCCCGGAGCGCGTCCGGCATGGTCACGCCGGACACCAGGATCTGCGCCTCGGGGCCTTCGCCCGCGGGGGCGTCGGCGTAGCGGTACAGACCCTTGAGCAGGCCGTCGACGTCGAGGTTCTCCGGCTCGGCGGGCTGCTGGTAGGGCTCGTTGTAGATCGTCATGTAGTAGAAGATGTTCTCGCCGTTGCCGTCCGGCCCGGTCTCGCCGTACATCCGGCGAAGGCCGTCCCGCACGATGTGGGCGATCTCGAACGACCACGCGGCGTCGTAGGCCACGACGGCCGGGTTGGTCGCCGCGAGGAGCAGCGAGTGCCCGTCGGCGTGCTGCAGGCCCTCACCGGTGAGCGTGGTGCGGCCTGCGGTGGCGCCCAGGACGAACCCGCGGGCCATCTGGTCCGCCGCCGCGTAGAGGCCGTCACCGGTCCGCTGGAACCCGAACATCGAGTAGAAGATGTAGATCGGGATCATCGGCTCGCCGTGCGTGGCGTACGAGGTGCCGACGGCGGTGAACGACGCGGTGGAGCCCGCCTCGTTGATGCCCTCGTGCAGGATGACGCCCTTTTCGGACTCCTTGTAGGCCAGCATCAGGCTCGCGTCGACCGACGTGTACGTCTGGCCGTGCGGGTTGTAGATCTTGGCCGTCGGGAACATCGAGTCGAGACCGAAGGTGCGCGCCTCGTCCGGGATGATCGGCACGATCCGCTTGCCGATCTCGGAGTCCTTCGCCAGCTCGCGGACGAGCCGGACGAACGCCATCGTGGTGGCGACCTCCTGCTTGCCCGAGCCCTTGCGGATGCCTTCGTAGACCTTGTCGCCGGGCAGCACGAGCGCCTTCGCGGCCTTCGGACGGCGTTCCGGCAGGAACCCGCCGAGCGCCTTGCGACGGCCGATCATGTACTCGATCTCCGCCGAGTCCTTGCCCGGGTGGTAGTACGGCGGCAGCTTCGGGTCGCGCTCGAGTTCCTCGTCGCTGATCGGGATGCGCTGGGCGTCCCGGAACAGCTTGAGGTCGTCGAGGGTGAGCTTCTTCATCTGGTGCGTGGCGTTGCGGCCCTCGAAGGACGGTCCGAGACCGTAACCCTTGATGGTGTGGGCCAGGATCACCGTCGGCTGGCCGTGGTGCTCCAGCGACGACTTGTAGGCCGCGTAGACCTTGCGGTAGTCGTGCCCGCCGCGCTTGAGGTTCCAGACGTCGGCGTCGGTGAGGTCCTTGACCAGCTCCTTGGTCCGCGGGTCGCGGCCGAAGAAGTGCTCGCGGACGAAGGCGCCGTCGTTGGCCTTGTAGGTCTGGAAGTCGCCGTCCGGCGTCGTGTTCATCAGGTTGACCAGGGCGCCGTCACGGTCCGCGTGCAGCAGCGAGTCCCACTCACGGCCCCAGATGACCTTGATGACGTTCCAGCCGGCGCCGCGGAAGTACGACTCCAGCTCCTGGATGATCTTGCCGTTGCCGCGCACCGGGCCATCGAGCCGCTGCAGGTTGCAGTTGATCACGAAGGTCAGGTTGTCGAGGCCCTCGCCCGCGGCCACGTGGATGAGGCCGCGCGATTCCGGCTCGTCCATCTCGCCGTCGCCGAGGAACGCCCAGACGTGCTGGTCGCTCGTGTCCTTGATGCCGCGATCGCGCAGGTAGCGGTTGAATCGCGCCTGGTAGATCGCGTTCATCGGGCCGAGGCCCATGGACACGGTCGGGTTCTCCCAGAACTCCGGCATCAGCCGCGGGTGCGGGTACGACGGCAGGCCGCCGCCTTCGCCGGCATGCGAGAACTCCTGGCGGAACCCGTCCATCTGGTTCTCGCTCAGGCGGCCCTCGAGGAACGCGCGAGCATAGATGCCCGGGGAGGCGTGGCCCTGGATGAAGATCTGGTCGCCGCCGCCGGAGTGGTCCTTGCCGCGGAAGAAGTGGTTGAAGCCCACTTCGTACAGCGCCGCGGACGAGCCGTAGGTCGAGATGTGCCCGCCGACGCCGACGCCGGGACGCTGCGCGCGGTGCACCATGATCGCGGCGTTCCACCGGATGTAGGCGCGGTAGCGGCGCTCGATCTCCTCGTCACCGGGGAACCAGGGTTCGTTCTCGGTGGGGATGGTGTTGACGTAGTCCGTCGACGTCAGCGCAGGAACGCCGACGTGGCGCTCCCTGGCCCGCTCGAGGATGCGCAGCATCAGGTACCGGGCGCGCTGCTGACCACCCCTGGCCAGCGCCTCGTCGAAGGAGTCCAGCCATTCGGCAGTCTCCTCCGGGTCGATGTCGGGCAGGTGCGCCGCCAATCCGTCACGGATGACGCGGACGCGTGCCGGGGTCTCCTTGCCGGAGGCGCCGTCGTTCTGCGGGGCCAAGGGGTCTCCTTGCGAAAGGTGGTAGCTGGTTCTGCTCGTACGCGGGCGTGTTCGCCTTCCATCGTCGTCCTCCGGTTCCGTTCTCGTCACCGCTACTGATCGGTAACGTCGGCGGACCCGGTTGCGACACGCCTCGCACGCGCCTGTATCCGCGCGCGCGTTTTCTCTCCCACCCTAAAGCAGGGGATTTCCGGGTGCCCAAGCGCGCCCGGATTGGCCACGCCAGGATGGTCCGAATGCCCGTACGCCGCGACACGAGTTGTTCAAGATCCGGTGTGGACGGTTGCGCGAAGCGCTTCGCCAGTGTTCGCTAACGGGCATCGTGTACCCGAGTGTGGTGCCGGCCCGGTCGACCTGGCCACGGCGACACCACGCTCCGTCGTAGTTGGAGGAGTGACAGCAGTGGTCGCCGCGGGAGACGCTGATCAGAGCAGCGTCGCCGAAAGGCTTGGGATCAAGCCGGACATGGTGGTCCAGGAGATCGGCTGGGACGAGGACGTCGACGACGACCTTCGTGCTGCGATCGAGGAGCAGATCGGCGGCGACATCCTCGACGAGGACGCCGACGAGGTCATCGACGTCGTGCTGCTGTGGTGGCGCGAGGACGACGGTGATCTCGGCGACACGCTGATCGAGGTCCGGACCCCCCTGAACGAGAACGGTGTGATCTGGGTACTGACCCCGAAGACGGGACAGCCCGGGCACGTCGAGCCGAGCGAGATCGCCGAAGCGGTGCCGCAGGTCGGGTTGGCGCAGACGGCCAACATCAGCGCGGGCCCCAAATGGGCGGGCACGCGGCTGGTGTCGCCGAAGTCGTCCAAGACCAAGCGGTGACCTCCGGAGCCGCGCGAGCGACACGATAGGGTTGTCGTCGCAGGCCCCTGTTCGCTCTTCGAGAGGAAACCGCCGGTATGGCCGTCGAGGTCGGATCGCAAGCCCCGGACTTCACGCTCAACGACTACAACAAGCAGCCCGTGCAGTTGTCGTCCTTCAAGGGCGAGAAGCCGGTCCTGCTCGTGTTCTACCCGTTCGCGTTCAGCGGCATCTGCACCGGCGAACTGTGCCAGCTCCGCGACGAGTTCGCGGACTACGACGGCGAGGGCGTGCAGGTCATCGGCGTGTCCGTGGACACCCCGTTCTCGCTCAAGGCGTGGGCCGACCAGGAGGGCTACCAGTTCCCGCTGCTCTCGGACTTCTGGCCGCACGGTGAGGTCGCGAAGGCCTACGGCGTCTTCAACGAGGCGGCCGGCCTGGCCACCCGTGGGACCTTCCTGATCGACAAGGACGGCGTCGTCCGGTTCGCCGAGATCAACCAGCCCGGCGAGGCGCGCGACCAGCAGGCTTGGAAGAAGGCCGTGGCCGCCCTGGCCTGAGTCTTCACCGGTGGCACCCTCGCGGTGCCACCCTCCGGGCGCATAGCTCAGCGGGAGAGCACTCGGTTTACACCCGAGCGGTCGTAGGTTCGATCCCTACTGCGCCCACCA
>NZ_JACBXD010000118.1 GCF_013870525.1 Amycolatopsis pittospori | reverse complement strand
GCTTCTCGCGCCGGAACCCGCGGCCGAGCCTCGGCCCCGGGTCACGGCTGAGTCCGACGTACCGCGTGCGCCCGGCACCGCCGCCCCATTGTGGGAGAGCGACGAATGGGCGGCCGAGGAACGCGAGCGCCGGTCCACCGCGCCCGCGTCACGCAAGACGAGGCACGACGCCGAACACGGTTCCGTGGCAGCCAAATCGGTGCTGGACCGGCTCGGGATCTCGAGTGCGGGCGGGCACGGGGGCGGCCGCCGCCGCGCGGACCACACCGGGGATCCCGGGCACGCCACGCCTCCCGTCGAAGAGCACATCGAGGTCGAACCCGTTCGCCGCGAACCGGCGCCGATGGGTTTTTCCGAACCCGCCGTCCCGCTCGCGCCGCCGCCCAGGGAAGACCCGCCGCAGTACCCGCCCCGGAATTCGCCCCAGTACGGTTCCGCGCCTCAGCCTGCCGCGCCTCAGCCGCCCGCCACGGAAGAGGTCTCCGACCCCTGGCTGCCGAAGCTGCGGATGCCGCCCGCGCTCGACCCACTCACCGACACCGGTTCGTGGCGGCCGATCACGCCGTTCCCGGAGAGCTACGCCCGTGCGATCGCGGAAGACGAACCCCCGCCGGACGCCGGTCTCGCCGACCTGCTCGCCCGCGCGCTCGCCGAACACCAGGCGGGTACCGCGAGTGCCGCCGCGCTCGTGAAACAACTCGGCTCCCAGGACTCGGGAAAGCGTCCGGTCAACGGCCGCGATCGCCATCGCACCAACGGAAGCGACTGACGGGGAGAGCAAAGGTCCCTTGCTCCTCACCGGCGATCGGGACAGTCCTGGCTTGAACGATTCAGTCGACCGGGTGAGACCGTCCGCTGTTCCTCTGAACGGGAATGGGTGCTGGTCACCCCCGGTGCGGCGGGTCGCGGGAAGGTCCGGACAGACCACCGATGTGACCGGCCGGTAGCTGAACCGATCACGGCGATTCCGGTATCTGAGCAGGGAAATCTTCGCCGGACGGGAATGACCCGGCCTTGTAGAGCCGACTGTCCGGAGCTGTAGGTTGGGTCTGGTCCGGTACAGAGTCGTGCCGGTCGCGGTGTCAATCTCGCTACAGTGGAGAGTTGCCTCAAATGAGCTCGACGGGAGTCTCGTCCCCGCCCGGAAAAGATGTCGGCACCGAAGAAGGCGCCCGGCGCCGGTCGGCGAACCCGGAGCAGATCCGGGACGACCTGATCGACGCCGCCGCGGCGTACGCCCCGGAGATCGGCGACCTGATCCGCCTCTATTACCGGCACATCCCCGCTGAAGAGATTCTCGGCGACGACCCGGTTGACCTCGTCGGTGCCGTCCGCTCGCACCTCCAGCTGGCCAAGAGCCGGATGCCTGGCCGCCCCGCTGTGCGCCTGCTGAACCCGACGGGTCCCGAAGACGGCTGGACGCGTGAGGCGACCGTCGTGCAGGTCGTCACGGACGACATGCCCTACCTGGTGGATTCCGTCGCCGCCGAGTTCGCCCGTGACGGTGTGCAGGTGCAGCGCATCGTGCACCCGATCGTCGTGGTCAGCCGCGACCTCACCGGCGAACTGCTGGAGGTCCACCCGGACGCCGACCCGGCCGAGCCGCCGTCGAATTCCGCGGCCGAGTCGTGGATGTACATCGAGATCGACCTGGTGACGGATCCGAACCGGGCCCGCGAGCTGGACAACCGGCTCTCGTCGGTGCTGGGCGATGTCCGCGAGGTCGTCGAGGACACCGACAAGATGGCGGAGACCGCGCGCCGTCTCGCCGACGAGCTGGACACGAACCCGCCGCGGCTGTCCGAGCGCGAGGTCGCCGAAGGCGGCCGTCTGCTGCGCTGGCTGGCCGACGGTCACTTCACGTTCCTCGGTTACCGCCGCTACGAACTGATCGACAACCCGCATCCGGACAGCGAGGAGCCCGCCCTGCGCGCGGTGCTCGCGTCCGGGCTCGGCGTGCTGCGCCAGGACAGCCTGGCCGCGCGCAGTCTCACCGCCGGTCCCGACACGGCGGCGTCCGCGCTCGCACCGACGCTGCTGGTGCTGACCCAGGCGAGCGCGCCGTCCACGGTCCACCGCCCGGTCTACCCGTACTACGTCGGCGTGAAAACGTTCGACGACAACGGAAACGTCACCGGCGAGCACCGCTTCCTCGGCATGTTCACCACCACCGCGCTGCACGAGAACGTGCTGGACATCCCGGTGGTGTGCAACCGGGTCCGCGAGGTCATCCACCGCGCGGGCTTCCCGATGGAGTCCTTCTCCGGTCAGCGGATGCTGGAGGTGCTGCAGAACTGGCCGCGTGCGGACCTGTTCTCGGCCGACACCGATTCGCTGTACTCGACGACCACCGGCGCGATCACGCTGTCGGATCGCAGACGCCTGCGGTTGTTCCTGCGTCGCGACCCGTACGGCCGCTTCTACTCCTGCCTCGTGTACCTCCCGCGCGACCGCTACACGACCCGTTCGCGGCTCGCGATGCAGGAGGTCCTGCTCGAAGAACTCGAAGGCACCCAACTCGAATACAGCGCGCGCATCGGCGAAACCGTGCTCGCTCAGGTGCACTTCATCGTGCACACCGATCCCTCGCAGCGGTCGGAGCCGGACACCCTGCGCATCCAGGAACGGCTCAACGAAGCCGTGCGCAGCTGGGACGACCGGATGGTCGAGGCGATCCTCGCCGAACGCCGCGAGCGCGCCGGCGACAGCGGCGTCGCGATCGGCCTGCTGGGCGAGGAGTCCGCGGGTGAACAGGGGCAGCGGTTCGCCGCGGTGTTCCCCGAGGGCTACAAGGAGGACTTCTCCGCACTCGAAGCACTCGCGGATCTGCGCTCCCTTGAGTCGCTGACCGACGAGGGCGACCTCTCGATGTCGTTCTACCTGCCGGCCGACGCCGAGGCGGGGGAGCGGCGGTTCAAGCTTTACCTGCGCGGCGAGGGCGTCACGCTCTCGCAGGTGCTGCCGGTCCTGCAGCGGATGGGCGTCGAGGTCGTCGACGAGCGCCCGTACGAACTGCGTCGCGAAGACGGCGGCCGGTCCTGGATCTACGACTTCGGCCTGCGGATCGACCCGCAGGTGCTCGACCACGCCGACCACGACCTCCGCACCCGCTTCCAGGACGCGTTCCACGCCGCCTGGCGCGGCGACTGCGAGGTCGACGGCTTCAACGGGCTCGTCCTGCGCGCGGGCCTCACCTGGCGTCAGGCGGCGATCCTGCGGGCCTATTCGCGGTACCTGCGCCAGACGAAGATCCCGTTCTCGCAGGAGTACATCGAGAACACCGTTCTCGCGCACACCGACATCGCCACCGCGCTGGTGCGGCTGTTCGAGACCCGCTTCGACCTGACGCTCGGCGAGGAGGTCCGCGCGTCGCAGGCCGACCAGCTGACCGCCGAGATCGGCAATCTCGTCGACGAGGTCACGAGCCTCGACGAGGACCGGATCCTGCGACGGCTGATGGCGGTCATCCTCGCCACGCTGCGGACGAACTACCACGTCACCGACGCCGACGGGAACGCCCGGCAGTACCTGGCGCTCAAACTCGACCCGAGCGCGGTGCCCGAACTGCCCGAGCCGCGGCCGAAGTACGAGATCTTCGTGTACTCGCCCCGGATCGAGGGTGTGCACCTGCGCTTCGGCGACGTCGCGCGCGGTGGCCTGCGGTGGTCCGACCGCCGGGAGGACTTCCGCACGGAGATCCTCGGCCTGGTCAAGGCGCAGGCGGTCAAGAACGCCGTCATCGTGCCCGTCGGGGCGAAGGGCGGCTTCGTGGTGAAGCGTCCGCCGGTCGCGACCGGTGACCCGAGCCTGGACCGCGACGCGCAGACCACCGAGGGCATCGCCTGCTACCGGATGTTCATCTCCGGCATGCTGGACGTGACCGACAACCGTGTCGAGGGCAAGACCGTGCCCGCGCCGGACGTGGTCCGCCACGACGGCGACGACAGCTACCTCGTCGTCGCGGCCGACAAGGGCACCGCGAAGTTCTCCGACATCGCGAACGAGGTCTCGGCGAACTACGGGTTCTGGCTCGGCGACGCCTTCGCCTCCGGTGGTTCGGTCGGCTACGACCACAAGGCCATGGGCATCACCGCGAAGGGTGCTTGGGAGAGCGTCAAGCGCAACTTCCGTGAACTGGGCAAGGACACCCAGACCGAGGACTTCACCGTCGTCGGCATCGGCGACATGATGGGCGACGTCTTCGGCAACGGGATGCTGCTTTCGGAGCACATCCGGCTGGTGGCCGCCTTCAACCACCTGCACATCTTCCTCGACCCGACCCCGGACTCGGCGACGTCGTACGCCGAGCGCCGCCGTCTGTTCGACCTCCCGCGTTCGTCGTGGGAGGACTACGACCGTTCGCTGATCAGCGAGGGTGGCGGCATCTACTCGCGGTCGGCGAAGACGATCCCGATCAGCCCGCAGGTCCGCGAGGCGCTCGGGCTCGGCGAGGACGTCACCGCGCTGGCGCCGAACGACCTCATGCAGGCGATCCTGCTGTCGGAGGTCGAGCTGCTGTGGAACGGCGGCATCGGCACCTATGTCAAGGCGGAGAACGAAACCCACGCCGACGCGGGCGACAAGGCCAACGACGCCTTGCGCGTCAACGGGAACCAGCTCCGCGTCAAGGTCGTCGGCGAGGGCGGGAACCTGGGGCTGACGCAGCTCGGCCGGATCGAGTTCGCCCGGGCGGGCGGCAAGATCAACACCGACGCGCTGGACAACTCCGCCGGTGTCGACTGCTCCGACCACGAGGTCAACATCAAGATCCTGCTCGACCACCTGATCTCGACCGGCGGGCTGGACGCCGAGCAGCGCAACGAGCTCCTGGAGCAGATGACCGACGAGGTCGGCGAGCTGGTGCTGGCCGACAACTACCGGCAGAACGCCGTGCTCGGCGTCAGCCGGGCGCACGCCGGGCCGATGGTCTCGGTGCACCAGCGGCTCGTCGCGGCACTGGTCGCGAAGGGTGCTTTCGACCGGAAGCTCGAAGCGCTGCCGAGTTCGGCGGAGTTCCGCGCGCTGGAGAAGGCGGGCGAAGGCCTGACGTCGCCGGAACTGGCGACGCTGCTGGCGCACGTGAAGCTCGACCTCAAGGACGAGCTGCTGGCGAGCGAACTGCCGGACTCCGAGGTGTTCTCGCGGCGTCTGCCCGAGTACTTCCCGAAGCCGCTTCGCGAGCGCTTCGGCGACGCGATCTTCCAGCACCCGCTGAAGCGCGAGATCATCACGACGATGGTGGCCAACGAGGTCGTCGACGGCGCCGGGATCTCCTACGTCTTCCGGTTGATGGAGGAGATGAACGCGACGGCGACCGACGCCGTCCGCGCGTACGCCGTGGTCACCCACGTCTACGACCTGCCCTCGCTGTGGGCGCAGATCGACGCGCTGGACAACGTCGTGCCGACCGAGGTCGCGGACGAGATGATGCTGGAAACCCGCAGGCTGCTCGACCGGGCCGCCCGCTGGTTCCTCACCAACCGGCCGCAGCCCCTCGCGCCGCTCGCCGAGATCAACCGCTTCGGCCGCGTCGTCGGCGAGCTGGCTCCTCGGGCGCACGAACTGCTTCGCGGTGTCGAGTGCGCGTCGGTGGACGCGAACGCGGAGCGGATGGTGGAGAAGGGCGTCCCGGCTGAACTGGCGGAGCGCGTGGCGCTGCTGCTGCACACCTTCGGCCTGCTCGACGTCACCGATGTCGCGGAGATGGCCGAGCAGCAGGCCGGGATCGACGCGGTGCACACCCCGGCCGAGACCGCGGCGCTGTACTACGCGCTGTCCGATCACCTCAGCGTCGACAAGATGCTGACCTCGATCAGCGGTCTCGAACGCGGCAACCGCTGGCACGCGCTGGCGCGGCTCGCGCTGCGGGACGACGTGTACGGTTCGCTGCGGGCGATCACGCTGGACGCGTTGCGGCACAGCGATTCGGGCAGTGACCCGGACGAGAAGATCGCGCACTGGGAGAAGACCAACGCTTCGCGGCTGCAGCGGGCCAGGGTCGCGCTGGACGAGATCAGCCAGTCCGGCAAACTCGACCTGGCGACGCTGTCGGTGGCGGCGAGGCAGATCCGGAGCACGGTGAGGTAGTGGCGTACATTTCCCTCATCCGGCCACGCTGGTCGGATATGGACGTCTACGGGCACGTCAACCACGCGAACCTGGTGACCCTGCTCGAAGAGGCACGGATCCCGCTGCTGTTCGGGGACGCCGTCCGAGCCGGCCTCACCGAACTGCCCAAGGGCATCGTGGTGGTGAAGCTGGCGGTCCATTACCGTTCGCCGATCGTGGTGTCCGATCAGGACATCCGGGTGGAGATCTCGTTGAAGGACTTGAAGCACGCCAGCTTCACCCTCGGCTACAAGGTGCACAACGGGCCCGCCGAGGGGGACAAGGTCGCGGTCACCGCGGAGACGGTGCTCGCGCCGTTCGACACGGGATCGGAGCGGCCCCGGCGGCTGACCGAGGACGAACGCGCCTTCCTGGAGAAGGGGTTCGCGGATGCCTGAGCTCTACATCCCGGACGCGGGCGACCGCGAGACCCTCGGCGCGTTCGTGGCCAGGGCGGTCCGGCTCGACCAGAACACCCTGGTGCGGCTGCGGCAGCGCGGTGACGGCGTGGTCGAGGCCTGGAGCGCGACGCCGTTCGAGGTCCTCGCGACCAGGGCCGTCGCCGGTGACATCACGCCGTCCGACATCACCGTGTCCGGGAACGAACTGCTCGCCGCGCTGACCGTGGCGGGCGGGGAGCGGATGGATCCGGGCCCGGCCCGCGACCTGATGTGGCATTCGGAACTGCCCGCGCCGGGACGCTGGCAGCTGGTGGACGAACTGCCGGCGACGCTGATCTCCGAGCTGGCCGACCGCGGCGTCTCCCTGGCCCGCGACAACGTCGGTCCGCACGGCAACCCGCCCGCGTCCCTGATGGACCAGGCGGTACTCACCGTCACCGGTGGCGAGCTGGAGATCAAGGTCCAGATGCGCTGCCTGTTCGCGCTGTCCGGGATGGGCTTCGTGGACTCGTCGATCGCCGACGACGTCGTCCGGGTGACCGCGACGGATTCGTGGATGCGTATCGACGCCCGCTATGGCGCCGTCCTCAAACGACGTCACGCGCTCCTGCCGCTGCTGTTCTGACGGGTTTCTTACCGCCGGGCATCGCGGGTGGCTTCCGGCCGCCCGCGATGTCAGGCTGTCCGCATGAGCGAGAAGGACCACGCCGGTAAGGACGGGGAGGACCCGACCGCGGACTTCCTCTCCGAGGTCCGGGCGGAGGAGACCCCGTGGCGGACCGAGCGGCCGCCGGGTGAAGAGGCCCCGGAGCGTGTCGAGCGCCCGGAGCGGTTCGGCCGCGCCAAAGCCGCCGGACGCGCGGCCGCGCAGGCCGCCCCGTACATCCAGGCCGCCGCGCTGGGGGCCTGGATCGTCTCGGGCAGTTTCGGTGACTCCGGCGACTCCGGTGACTCCGGCTTCGACGCGGGCTCCTCCGGCGACGCCTAGAGCTTCGCGCGCATGGTCTTCATGCGTTCGATCTCGGCGGACTGGCCGGTGATGACCTCCTGCGCCATCTCCTGCGCCTTGATCTCCACGCCCTTCCCGAGCTGGGTTTCGGCCATGGTCAGCGCGCCCTGGTGGTGCGCGATCATCAGGTCGAGGAACAGCTTCTCGAACGCCACACCGCTCGCCGCGCGAAGATCCGCCAGCTGGGCCTCGGTCGCCATCCCCGGCATGAGCGCGTGATCGTGCGCCCCACCGTGCCCTTCGTGGCCCTCGCCCGGGACCGGCTTGCCGCGGTCGGTCAGCCACGTCCGCATCATCGCGACCTCGCCGTCCTGGGCCACCGAGATCCGCCCGGCGATCGCGCGGATCTGCTCGTTCGCGGTCTTGCCCGGCACCAGGTCGGTCATCACCTTCGCCTGCCGGTGGTGGGGGATCATCATGGTCATGTACTCGACGTCGGCCTCGTTGGGCTGATCGCGCTGGACCGGACCGGGGGCGACGGTGCCGGCCTGATCGCCCGGCTTCCCGGGGACGATCACCGGCGCACTCGGCCCGGGCGCGGCCGGGGTCTCGTCACCGGTGCACCCCGAGACGAGGAAAGCCCCGACGACCAGCGCAGATGTCAAACCTTTTTTCATCCCGGGAGATCCTCCATTGGTCGGTATCTGCTGAGCCTAAATAAGTAATAAGGTGCGCGTAAAGCTGGGTGGAAGGAGAGCCATATCGTGCTGCAACCTGGGCTGAAACGCCGCTTGACCAGGGTTCTCGTGTCGGCGGCCGCCGTTGCCGCCCTCGGGGCCTCCAGTGCGTTCGCCGCACCGGCCGTCATCGCGGAGCCGTCGGCGACCGCGATCCCGGGCGTGGACGAGATCGTCCACAGCCCCAACCTCCGGTCGATCGCGAACGTCCCGCAGCAGGGACCGTTCACGAAGGACTCGACCGGTACGGACATCGCGTTCACCAAGGGGCACGCGATCATCGGCACGTACGACGGCTTCAACGTCTTCGACGTCCGCAACCCTTACCGCCCGAAGATCGTCAGCCAGGTCCTCTGCCCCGGCGGGCAGAACGACGTGTCGATCTCCGGCGACCTCCTCTTCCTGTCGACCGACGCGTCGCGCAGCGACAACTCGTGCAACAGCGTCTCGAAGCCCGCGTCGGACAAGACGGCGTGGGAAGGCATCAAGGTCTTCGACATCTCGAACCTCGCGGCGCCGAAGTACGTCGCGGCGATCGAGACCGACTGCGGTTCGCACACCAACACGATGGTGCCGGACAAGAACGGCAAGAACGTCTACGTGTACGTCTCGTCGTACGCGCCGGCCGCCAACCTGCCGGACTGCCAGCCGCCGCACGACAAGATCTCGATCATCAAGGTCCCGCTCAAGGACCCCGCGAAGGCCGAGCTCGTCGCGAAGCCGGTGCTGTTCCCGGACGGCGGCAACGCCGGTGGCCCCAACCCCGACGGCACCAGCCGCTCGGCGACCACCGGTTGCCACGACCTCACGGCGCTCCCGGAGAAGAACCTGATGGCCGGTGCCTGCATGGGTGACGGCGTCCTGTTCGACATCTCCGACCGCCTCAAGCCGCGCGTCCTCAGCCGGGTCCAGGACAACGTGAACTTCGCGTTCTGGCACAGCGCCACCTTCAACAACGACGCCAGCAAGATCGTCTTCACCGACGAACTCGGCGGCGGCGGCATGGCGACCTGCCTGGAGAAGTTCGGCAGCACCCGCGGTGCCAACGGCATCTACGAGATCACCGGCCGCGGCGACAACCGCAAGCTGGAGTTCCGCAGCTACTACAAGATCCCGCGGCTGCAGTCCGAGACCGAGAACTGCGTGGCGCACAACGGTTCGCTGATCCCGGTGCCGGGCAAGGACATCATGGTCCAGTCCTGGTACCAGGGCGGCATCTCGGTGTGGGACTTCACCGACGTCAAGCGGCCGAAGGAGATCGCGTACTGGGAGCGTGGCCCGCTCTCGAACGAGAAGCTCGTCGGCGGTGGCACGTGGTCGGCGTACTGGTACAACGGCTACATCTTCTCGTCCGACATCGTGAAGGGGCTCGACGTCCTCGACCTCAACGACTGGCGGACCTTCCCGGCGAAGTTCGTCCGGCAGAACGAGTTCAACGCCCAGACGCAGTACAAGCTGCACCCGGGCCTCAACTGATCCACTAGCGTGCGAGGAAAGGCCCGTTACTTGCGAAATTCGCAAGTAACGGGCCTTTCCTCGCGTCCAGGACGGAGTTGAGCCGTGCTCACGACTTCTCGGCCGAGCGTGGTCCGCCCGGGGACTAGCGTTGCGAAAGCCACTTTCACAACCTTCAACGTTGCGAAAGTGGCTTTCGCAACGCTGGGGACTGTTTGGGGCGGGGTCGTGAGTCGGTCGTCAGACCAGCCAGACGGCGGCGTCCGGCGGAAGTTTCCCGTCCACCAAAGGCACGCTCGACAGCAGCACTTCGCCGGGCGGAACCGCGATCGGGCTCGCCGACGTGTTCAGCGCGCAGATCAGTCCGCCACCCCGCCGCCGGAACGCGAAACAGCCGGCCGGGGCGCCGTACCAGTCCAGGTCTTCGCCGCTGAAAGCCTTGTGCGACTTACGGATCTCGATCGCCCGCCGGTACAGCGACAGCGTCGACGCGGGATCCTCCAACTGTGCCTCCACGGTGACCGACGCCCAGGAGGCGGGCATCGGCAGCCACGTCCGCGGATTGCGGGAGAAGCCGAACGGTGGCAGGTCGCCTTCCCACGGCAGCGGCACGCGCGACGCGTCCCGGCCGAATTCGGCGCCGGAGGTCTTGGCACGCGGGTCCGCGAGCGCGTCGGGCGGGAGGTCGACGTTGCCGAGTCCCAGTTCCTCGCCGTTGTACAGATAGACCGTTCCGGGCAGGGCGAGTTCGACCAGCGCCATCGCGCGCGCCCGCCGTACGCCGCGATCGCCGTCGCCGTACCGGCTGACCTGCCGCCAGACGTCGTGGTTGCTCAACGTCCAGGTGGCGGGGGCTCCGGCCGACTTCGGCACCGCCAGGGAGCGTTCGATGGCCGTCCGCAGCGCGTCCGCGTCGAAATGCGTGAGCACGAGCCGGAAGTTGAACGCCAGGTGCAGTTCGTCCGGCCGCAGGTAGCGGGCGAGCCGCTTCTCGTCGGTCACCCAGATCTCGCCGACGGCCATGGTGTCCGGGTACTCGTCGAGCACCTTGCGGATCATCTGGTGGATCTCGTGCACGCGGTCGTTGTCGAAGCGCGGGTCGTAGAAGTCACTCGGCCCCATCGCGTTCACACGCGGGTCCATGTCGGGCAGGCCCGGTGGTTTCGCCATACCGTGCGCGACGTCGATGCGGAAACCGTCGACCCCGTGGTCCAGCCAGAATCGCAGGGTGCGCTCGAGATCGGCGGCGACCTCGTGGTTGGTCCAGTTCAGGTCGGGCTGCTGCGGGGAGAACAGGTGCAGGTACCACTGCCCGTCCGGCACCCGGGTCCACGCCGGGCCACCGAACGCGCTGACCCAGTTGTTCGGCGGCTGGTCGCCGCGCGGGCCGAGCCCGTCGCGGAAGATGTAGCGATCCCGCTCCGGGCTCCCCGGCGGCGCCGCCATCGCCGATTTGAACCAGGCGTGGGTGTTGCTGGTGTGATTGGGGACGACGTCGATGGTGACCTTGATGCCGCGCTTGTGCGCCTCGGTCAGCAGGACGTCGAAGTCGCCGAGCGTGCCGAACATCGGGTCGACGTCGCGCGGGTCGGCGATGTCGTAGCCGTGGTCGGCCATCGGTGACCGGTAGAACGGCGTCAGCCACAGCGCGTCGACACCGAGCAGTTCGAGGTAGCCGAGTTTGCTCCGGATGCCTTCGAGGTCACCGACGCCGTCCCCGTCGGAATCGGCGAACGAGCGCACGTAGACCTGGTAGAAGACCGCCTGGCCCCACCAAGCCGCGCCCTTCGCCATCACACGAAGCTGTTCATCATGCTGTTGGCGGCCATTTCGAGGTACGCCCACAGCTGCGAGCGGTAGGGCTCCTCGATGTTCTCCTCGTCGACCGCGATCTTGATGCAGCGCAGCCAGGCGTCGCGTTCGATCGGGCCGATCTTGAACGGCGCGTGCCGCATCCGCAGCCGCGGGTGGCCGCGCTGATCCGAGTAGGTGTGCGGGCCGCCCCAGTACTGCATGAGGAACAGCCGGAAGCGCTCCTCGGCCGGGCCGAGGTCCTCCTCGGGGTACAGCGGGCGAAGCACCTCGTCGACCGCCACTTCGGCGTAGAACCGCGCGACGATCCGGGTGAACACCGGTTCGCCGCCGATCGCCTCGTACACGGTGGCGGGGTCAGGTTCGGTCACGGACACAGCTCCATTCTGCCCTTGTCCTACTGCCCGGCGGCGCCGGACGACATAAAGCGCCCCAGAGGCGGCTCGAAGCCGGCTTCGTCGAGCGCGGCGAGCAGGTGTGCCCGGAGCGCGCGCTGCACGGCCCACTGCTTGCCCGGCCGGACCTTCACCGTCAGACGGAGCTTGATGCCTTCGGGGGTGACCGTCTCCACACCGAGCATCTCGGGCGGCTCCAGCACGTTCGGTGCCAGTCCTTCGCTCTCCAGGAGCGTCTTCGACTTCTCGGCCATCAGCTCGGTGGCCTTCTCGACGTCGGCGGAGTAGCTGAGGGGGACGTCGACGACGGCGACCGCGAAGCCCTGGCTCGAGTTGCCGACCCGCAGCACCTCGCCGTTGCGGACGTACCAGACGGTGCCGTTGATGTCACGCAGGGTGGTGATCCGGAGGCCGACCGCCTCGACGGTTCCCGACGCCTCACCGACGTCGACGACGTCACCGACGCCGTACTGATCCTCGATCATCATGAAGATGCCGGAGAGGAAGTCCTTGACCAGGTTCTGCGCGCCGAAACCGAGTGCGACACCGACGATGCCGGCGGAGGCGATGATCGGCGCCAGGTCGATGCCCAGTTCGCCCAGCACGAGGATGAACGCCAGGCCGTAGATGAACAGGGTCGCCACGGACTTGAGGACCGAGCCGATGGTGGCGGCGCGCTGACGGCGTCGCTCCATCACGGCCGACCCGAGTACTTCGGGGGCCCTCTCCCGCAGCGGTCTCAACAGGGCGGGGAGCTTCTTGGAGCCGCTTGGCATCCGCGTCACGCGGTTGATCAGGCGCCGGACCACGTACCGCAGCAGGAACGCCACGGCGACGATCATCAGGATCTTGATCGGCTTCGTCAGCAGCCAGCCCGCCGACGCCGAGAGCCACTCGTTGTTTGTGACCTGGAACACCTGGTAGCAAAAGGTGTCGGCGTCTCGTGTGCAGGCCGGGGGTTCGGTGGGCAGCAGGTTCACTGAGAAGAAATGTCCTTTCGTACTCGGTGGGCTTCGTTCGCGCTGCTCGGCGCGTGCGACCGCGGAACACCCGTTTTCAGGTGGCCGCCGGGTCGCGGGCATGTGACACGTCCACTAACACACGTGCGTTTTGGGGCTGATCTGTGGTCGACTATGCCTGCACCGGTGGAGGTGGTCGAGTGCCAGACCGACAACCCATCCCCCTCGGCGTCCCGAGCCAAGCCTTGGCCGGACAGGCGCCGGAGGTCGTGTTGCGCGCTCATCCGGGAGGTGCCCCCTCGTCCGGGGCCCCGACCGGCGGGCCGGGAACGCGGCCAGGGGGAGTTGCCCGCCCGCCCGGACAGCGTAGAGGGCGGGACCCGTCGAGTACGGCGGTACCCACTACGACGACAGCGTCGTCCTGGGGCCGCAGACGGGTATTGCTGTTGAACGCCACGTTCGAGCCGTTGACGGCGTTGCCGTTGCGGCGCGCGGTGGTCCTCGTGATGTGCGGCAAGGCCGAGGTGGTGCACGGCGACCCGGGAGGGCTCGAACTGCACGCCGCCACGGTCTCGCTGCCCGTGCCTTCGGTGATCCGGCTGAGCACCTACGTGCGCGTGCCCTACCGCGCGCAGGTGCCGCTGACCCGGGCCGGGCTGATGCATCGCGACCGGTACCGCTGCGCCTACTGCGGAGGGCGGGCCGAGACGATCGACCACGTCGTCCCGCGTAGTCGTGGTGGTCCTCACAGTTGGACGAACTGTGTGGCCTGTTGCGCCAAGTGCAATCACCGGAAGGCGGACAAGCTGCTTTCCGAGATCGGCTGGCGCCTGCGCGTCGTGCCGAGGGCCCCGCACGGGCCGCACTGGCGGCTGCTGGCCCACTCCAAGGAGGCCGACCCGTTGTGGCGGCCTTACCTGGGGACCGCGGCCTGAGCCGTTAGGTCTGGACATGTCGGCGCCCCGGCTGCCTTTCGGCGGCCGGGGCGGGCCGATGGTGCCGCTGGAAGTACGCCGTCCCCTACTACCGCGTTCCTCGCCGTCGAGCCGGTCGTGCCCGGGTTCAGGCGGCCAGGGCGAAGTCGCTCCGGCAGGTGACGCGGGTGCCACGGGTAACGCGGGTGCCGCGAGTGACCCGGGTGCCGCAGGTGACGCGGGTTCCGGCGGTCACGCGGGTGCCGCGAGTGACGCGCGTGCCACGAGTGACGCGCGTGCCCGCCGTGACGCGGGTGCCACGGGTCACCCGGGTGCCGCGCGTGACGCGGGTGCCGGCGGTGACCCGCGTACCGCGAGTGACACGAGTACCGCGAGTAACCCGTGTGCCCGCCGTCACACGCGTACCGGGTACGAATTCAGCTTCGAAGAGTGACGAAATGTCGTCGATGATCGCCTGGCCGGGTGTCTGGGTGCTCTGCATGACATGTCCTCCTGCGACCGGTGCGTTACCTGCTGGGGTGGGGGAGTGGGGCGCAAGGCCCGTACAGGTGAAAAAGCTACGAGGATTTCAAGGCCGCGACAAGACGACAGCGCCGGGTGCGGCCGCCCGTACGTTGAGTTGCAACCTTTCGGCCTTGAGGGTTTCGCCCCAACGTGGGAGCGCTTTCGCGGCAAGCGGCGGACGGCGCCCTCCGGACGACGAGCGGTAGGTGTTCCGGCGCATGCCCGTGCCAGCGGGTGTGGCCCATCGGCGTCGGATAGGCTCACGCGCGTGAACCTTGTCGAGACGATCCTGGTCTTCGCGGTGATCCCCTTGGTCATCTACGCGCTTTGCGGGGTGGCCACGCTGCGGTCGAAGGGCGCGGGCATCGCCCGGTACCGGCCGGGGCAGCCGTGGGAGTACCCGGCCATGTGGTGGAGCGCCAACCCCGACGGTGTCGGCGCCAGGCATTCGCACGCGAACGTGGGCGGCGCGACCGCCGTCGCCGCGTCGGACGGAGCTTCGATGACGGGAGGCGCTCGTGGCAACTGGTGAACTGACCCATTCGTCCACCGCTGTTGACGAAGAGCCCGGTTACGGCGCCGCCGTTACCTCGAGCGGCCGGATTTCCGCCGCCAAGATGTACGAACCGGCTGGGCCGATCAGCCCATTCTCGACCCAGCAGCTTGCCCGGCTGGACGAGGCGCTGACGCTGGCCAGCCGCGAGACCGGCCTCGACTTCAGCGTGTACCTCGGCGAACTCGGCGAGGACACCCGCGTCACCGCCGAAGGCCTCCTGGCCTCGACCGACAATCCGGCCGACGGTGTCGTCGTCGCCGTGTCGCCCGGTCAGCGCGCCATCGAGATCGTGACGGGCTCGCAGGCCCGGCACCGCCTGCCCGACCGCGGCGCGAAGCTCGCCGTGGCCAGCATGGTCGCTTCCTTCAAGGAAGGCGACCTCGTCGGTGGCCTCGTGAACGCCTTGCGCATGCTCTCGGACCAGGCGGGCAGCCCCAGCTAGTCGCCCGCCTCCAGTGACATGAACGGCCCGTTACTTGCAAAATTTGCAAGTAACGGGCCGTTCATTGCGTCCAGGGGGGACTAGAGGCCGGCCTGCGAGTCGAACTCACGGGCGGCCAGCGCGCGCACGATCCCGGCGCGGCCTTCCGAAACGAGACGGCGCAGCGCCGCCGGGTGCTCCCCGGCCAGCCACGCGTCCGACGCCTCGACGGTCGACGGCTCGACCGCCCACGACGGGTACAGCCCGACCACGGTCGGCTGCGCCCGCTCGCTGGAGCGCCGCTGCCACACCTCGTCGATGACGTCGAAGTAGCGCGTTACGTAGTCGCCGAGCAGGTGCTTCTGGCCCGGGTGGGAGAAGCCGGTGATGAGCGAGTCGCTGACCGCGTTGGGCAGCTCGTCGTCGTACACCGCCCGCTGCCACGCGTCGGCCTTCGCGTCGGCGGTCGGCCGCAGCGCCCGCGAGCGCTCCGCCTGACGACGTCCGGCGGCGGTGTCGTCCTTGGCGAGTTCCGCGTCGATCTCGGGGTTCTCCGCCTTGCCGTGCGCGACGAGTGCGTGCAGCAGCCGCCAGCGCAGGTCGGTGTCGACGGTCAGGCCCTCCAGGGGCGCCGTGCCGTCGAGCCAGCCCGCGACGATCTGCAGTGTCTTGTCGTCGAGCACGCAACCCGCGAGCGAGTTCACGAAGGCGAGCTGGTGGTCCGAACCGGCTTCGGCGCTCTGCGCCAGGTCCAGCAGCCGCGTGGTGAACTCCGGCCAGCCCTTCTCGGCCGCCCACGTCTTGTTCGCGTAGGAGTTCAGCGCCGTCTGCGCCTGCAGCAGGAGCCGCTGCACCACGCCGACCTCGGTCTCGGTGTGCACCCCGCGCGCGACGAGCGTGACGAAGTCGCGCGCCTTGAGCTCGGCCTCACGCGTCATCTCCCACGCCGCCGACCAGCACAGCGTGCGGGGCAGCGGGTCGGTGATGTCGGCGATCCGGTCGATCAGCGTGGTCAGCGACGCCGGGTCGAGCCGCATCGTGCAGTAGGTCAGGTCGTCGTCGTTGACCAGCACGAGCTTGCCCGCCGGGAGCCCGACCAGATCCGGGACCTCGGTGCGCTCGCCGTCGACGTCGAGTTCGACGCGGTGCTTGCGGACGATCTTGCCGTCGCCGTCCTCGTCGTAGACGCCGACCGCGACGCGGTGCGTGCGCAGCTCACCGGCACCCGGCTTGGCGCCGGTCTGGGTGACGGCGAACGAGGTGTACGCGCCGTCGGCGCCGATCTCGTAGCGCGGGCTCAGCGAGTTGAGACCGGTGGTCTCCAGCCACTGCGCGCTCCACCACGACAGGTCGCGGCCGGACGCCTCTTCCAACGCGCCCAGCAGATCGGCCAGGGTCGCGTTGCCCCAGGCGTGCTTGCCGAAGTAGACCTTCAGGCCTTCGAGGAAGTGGTCGAGCCCGACGTAGGCGACGAGCTGCTTCAGGACACTCGCGCCCTTGGCGTAGGTGATGCCGTCGAAGTTCACCTCGACCGCGTGCAGGTCGACGATGTCCGCGGCGATCGGGTGCGTCGAGGGCAGCTGGTCCTGCCGGTACGCCCACGACTTCTCGATGTTCGCGAAGCTGGTCCACGCGTTCTTGTACTCGGTCGCCTCGGCCTGGGCGAGCACGCTCGCGAAGGTCGCGAACGACTCGTTCAGCCACAGGTCGTCCCACCAGCGCATGGTGACCAGGTCGCCGAACCACATGTGCGCCATCTCGTGCAGCAACGTCTCGGCGCGGCGCTCGTAGGCGTAGCGGGTGACGCGGCTCCGGAAGACGTAGTCCTCCAGGAAGGTGACCGCGCCGGCGTTCTCCATCGCGCCCGCGTTGAACTCCGGCACGAACAGCTGGTCGTACTTGGAGAACGGGTACGGGGTGGCGAACTTCTCGTGGTAGAAGGCGAAACCCTGTTTGGTCTCGACGAACAGCTTGTCCGCGTCCATATGCTCGGCGAGCGAGGAACGGCAGTAGATGCCGAGCGGGATGGTGCGGTGCGAGTCGGAGTACTCGTCGCGCCATTCGCTGTACGGGCCGGCGATCAGCGCGACCAGGTAGGTCGAGATCCGCTCGGAGACCGCGAAGACGGTGCGGACGGCACCTTCCGGGGTCTCCTCGGCCGACTCGACCAGCGCGTTCGAAATGACCTTCCAGTCCTTCGGCGCGATCACGGTGAGCCGGTAGACCGACTTGAGGTCGGGCTGGTCGAAGCAGGCGAACATGCGCTTGGCGTCCGCGGTCTCGAACTGCGTGTAGAGGTAGACGCCGTCGTCGACCGGGTCGACGAAGCGGTGCAGGCCTTCGCCGGTGTTCATGTACCGGCAGACCGCGTCCACGACGAGTTCGTTCGATCCCGCGAGACCGGGCAGCTCGATGCCCTTGTCCTCGACGTACCCGCTGACGTCGAGGGCCGACCCGTTGAGAACGGCCGACTCGATCCCCTCGGCGACGATGTCGATCCACGACGCTTCGCCGCTTCTGGCGCTCGCGAACTTGATCGTCGTCTTCGACGTGAAGGTCTTCTCGCCGGGACCGCCGCGGCCGTCGGTCAGATCCAGCTCGATGTCGTAGGACTCGACGTCGAGCAGATCCGCGCGCAGCTTGGCTTGGTCTCGGGTCAGGTTGGGGGCGGGCACTGGCACCTCTGGTCATCGGTATCGGTTCTGGTTTCCAACTACAGGCATCCAATCATGCGAAGGCCGGTGCTGACGACGGGAACAACACCGACGGCGGCGATGTTGGCGGCTGTGTAGCACTCTGTAGGCACCTGCTCCACCAAGACGATGGCACTGGGAGAACGTGATGACCGCCCCGTCCGAGACGACCAAGGTCGACTTCTATTTCGATCCGATCTGTCCCTTCGCCTGGATCAGCTCGCGCTGGATCCTCGAAGTGGAGAAGCACCGTTCCCTCGATCTGAGCTTCCGGATCATGAGCCTGTCCGAGCTCAACAGCGGCCGCGAGGACCTTCCTGAGCAGTACAAGGAGCTTCTCAGCCGCGGCTGGGGACCGGTCCGCGTCGCGACCGCGCTGGCGCAGAAGAACGGCGAAGCGGCGCTTCGCGACTTCTACACCGAGTTCGGCACCCGGCACCACAACCAGGGCAACAAGGACATCCCGCAGGTCATCAAGGAGACCCTTGAAGCCATCGGCGCTCCCGCCGAGCTGGCCGACGCCGCGGAGTCGACCGAGTACGACGAGGCGCTGAAGAAGAGTCACTACGAAGGTATGAATCCGGTCGGAATGGACGTCGGCACGCCGACCATCCACATCGACGGCGTCGCCTTCTTCGGCCCGGTGCTCAGCTCGATCCCGCGCGGCGAGGACGCCGTCAAGGTCTTCGACGGCGCCCGCGCGCTGGCGAGCTACCCGGACTTCTTCGAGCTGAAGCGCACCCGGACCGGGGACCTGAACTTCGATTAAGGCGTTTCCAGGGCGGCCCTGGTGACATCGTCGGGGTAGGAGGACCTCGCGACGGCTTCGTCCGTCGTGAGGTCTCCCGCGGCGATCTTCGTCTTGAGCGCGACGAGTTCCCGTAACCCGTCACGGTGCTTCTCGATGAACGCGACGTCTACCGGGTCTCCGTGCCCGGCGACGATGACGCGGGGCTCCAGCGCGAGGATCCCGTCCATCACCTCGGGCCACTCCGCGAGTGAGGTGCCGTCGTTGAACGAGAAAGCGCTGAAGCCCGCTTCGGCGTTCTCGACGGCGTCGCCCGCGTAGACGATTCCCGCGTCCGGCACGTGCACGAAGAGGTCATGGTCGGTGTGCGCGCGGCCGAGGAAACGCAGCACGACCGTGCGGCCACCGAGGTCGATCTCGGTGGTGTCCACGACCAGCTTGTCCGGCGCGATGATTTCGGTGCGTTCCAGCGCTTTCGCCATCTCGGGCCGGTTTTCGCCGAGGTAGTGCTCGATCCACTTCAGCCGCGCGCCCTCGCCGTAGGTGGTCAGCTCCGCCCCGCAGGCTTCGTGCGCCCAGACGTCACATGGAAGGAACGGCGTCGTGCCGAAGGCGTGGTCGAAATGGGCGTGCGTGTAGACGACCGACCACGGCAGCGGCGTGATCTCCCGCACCGCCGCGGCGAGTTCGGCGCCCTGCTCGACGTCGCCGCGGACGTCGACGACCAGGCAGCGCTCACTGCCGACGACCAGGCCGACGGTCAGGTCCAGCTCTTCGTAACGGCGCGCGTACACGCCGTCCGCGAGTTCGAGCCAAGTCACAAGTCCTCCAGAATTCCGTTGCGCAGCACCGGAACCGTGCTGCTCGTATCGCGTCGTGCGGCGAGGGTGACGTCGTTCCCGTGCCCGGCCGAGGCGAGCTCGCGCCCCGAGGAACACTCCGCCAGCGCTTCGGGGATGTCGGTCACCTTCGCCGCTGTGGCCGCGAGACGGGCTTCGGCCGATAGACGGCCGTAGTCGCCGAGGGCGGCCACGATCGCGCCGGCGCCGAGGTGGTCCTCGACGCAAGGCCGCAGCGGCCCGAACGTTTTGGCCGCGGTGTGCATGTCGACGCCCCAGCGCTCCCCGGCCGGGACGACGCCGATCGGGCGTCCG
>NZ_JACBXD010000117.1 GCF_013870525.1 Amycolatopsis pittospori | reverse complement strand
ACCAGATCTTCGGTCATCGCAAGGCACCCGCCAGATTCCCGCGGGCGGCGGCGAGGACGTCGGCGGCGGCCGTGGCCAGTTGCCCGCGGTGCTTCAGGACGAACTCCCCGCGGTCGAGTGCCATCGAGAGGGACCGTTCCCGGCCCATCGAAGCGATGAGCGGGGCGCCCACGGCGTCGGCGATCTCCTGCGGGATCAGTCCGGCGGGCGAGGGCCCCCGGACGGCGACGCCGATCCTCCCCGCCTGGTTCCGGAGCTTCGCGAGGACCAGTTTCGCGGCGGCACAGGCGCGGAGTTCCGCGGGGACGACCACCACGACGAGATCGGCCAGTCCGATGACGGTGGACATCTCCGGGCCGAAGTACCGCGGCAGATCGCAGACGACCGTCCGGCCGGCCCGCCGTCCCGCGGACAGCACGGCCTCGATCTCGCGCGGATCGGGACCGCGGCCTCCCCGGCCGTAGGACACAAAGGACAGTGACCCGGTCGTGTACCGCTTTCGCGGCAAAGCTTCGCTCAATGCCGACATGGACACCCGGCCGCCGAGGTCGAGTTCCGGCCAGCGTGGCCCGCGATCCCGTTCGGCGGCGAGGAGGACGTCGATGCCGCCGCCGAGCGGATCACAGTCGACGAGCAGTCCGCCTTCACCGGTCCGTTCCGCCCGGTACGCGACCGCGGCCGCCAGTACCGAGGCGCCGGCTCCGCCACGACCGCCGACGACCCCGATGACGACACCGTCGTCCCGCGCCGGCCCGTCGACGACGTCGGCGAACGCGCCGATGAGATCACCTTCCTCGTCCGGTAGCGAAAGGACCTTCTCCGAACCGGTGTTGAAAGCGCGCTCCCAGGTCACCGGGGTCGGCGCGCCCTTGCAGACGAGGAAGACCTTGTGCCGCCGCAGCAGGTTGTTCGGTGCCCGCGCCGCTTCCTCGTCGAGCACCACGAGCGGCGCTCGCGCCCATCGCCCGCGGGCGGCCTCCAGATCGGGGGCGCGTTCCACCTCGCAGCCGGCGGCCGCGGCCACACGCAGGATCTCGTCGAGCAGGATGTCGTCTCCGGCGACGACGAGCGGATGTTCCTCGGCCATGGCTCCCCCAGGGGTTCGGTCGGACTCGGGCTGTGACTCCACGGTCGCGCCGGGTCCCGGTACCGCACAACGCCATTCCGCCCCGCCTGTGGACAACCGGGGTGTTGTGGACAACTCCGCGCCGGGAAACCGTTTTCCCGCCGTTTTGTCGGCCCCCTCTGGCACACTTTCCGGCTTTTCCCAGCCGGACGACGCCCTTCACCGAACCAGGTTGAGCCGAGCGTGAAAGGCGTTGCGGAGTAAGAAAAAGAGTCCAGCGTGGATCGCTTCGACCTTGCACCGCCGGGGTTTTCCACAGCCGACAAGGTCTAAACCATTGCCCAGGCTGGGAAGTTGAAGGGCGGCCCCCGCCAGGGGGGGAGGGACGGGGGCCGCCTGGGGTTCAGCCCCGGGGGGTCGGACTGAACCAGGGCCCGGTTCGCACCGGGACAATCTCACTGTAACTCCGGTATCGGCCCGTTGCGGTGCGCGCCGGTACCCACAATTCGATAACGGCACGACGCGCCGAATCCGATGTGCGGTCGTGAATTTTCCACCGCCGTTTCCCGATCGTGGTCGACCAACGGGCGGGCCGCCGTCCGGCTCTCCTATCCTTGGCGAGTGGCCCAACCCAGCACGACACCGAGCCCGGTCGCGGCGTTCTTCGATCTCGACAAGACGATCATCGCGTCTTCGAGCGCGCTCGCCTTCAGCAAACCTCTTTTGCGCGAAGGCCTGATCAACCGTCGGGCCGCGCTTCGCAGCGCGTACGCACAGCTCGTTTTCTCACTCGCGGGCGCGGACGCGGCGAAGACGGAGCGGATGCGGGCCGAGGTTTCGGCGCTGTGCACCGGATGGGACGTGGCGCAGGTGTCCGCCATCGTGCGGGAGACGCTGCACGACGTCGTCGATCCGCTCGTGTACGCGGAGGCCGCCGAGCTGATCTCGTCGCATCGCGCGGACGGGCACGACGTCGTGGTGCTGTCGGCGACCGGCGAGGAGGTCGTCGCCCCGGTCGCCGAAATGCTCGGCGCGACGCGCAGCGTGGCCACCCGGATGCAGATCGTGGACGGTCGCTACTCCGGCGAAGTCGATTTCTATTGCTACGGCGAGAACAAGGCCGTCGCCGCGAAGCAACTGGCCGCCACGTACGGCTACGACCTCACCCAGTGCCACGCCTACACCGACTCGAGCACCGACATCCCGCTCCTCGAGGTGGTCGGCAGGCCACACGCGGTCAACCCCGACCGTGTCCTGCGCAAGCACGCCACCGAACAGGGCTGGGAAATCCTCGCCTTCGAACATCCGATGTCGCTGAGGACCCGGATCCCGGCGAAGTCGGCAGGCCTGGTCGCGCTCGGCGCCGTCGCCGCGGGAGCCACCTGGTACGGCTACAACCGGCTCAAACGTCCCCGCTGAGCCCCCACCCACACGGCGGTACCGAACCGGTTTTCGCAGTCAGGGCCGCGAATTGTCCGTCGCTGAGGGTGCCCGTGTCACTAGATCGAGCCTCTGTACCGGTGCACCCGTCTGCGCACTTGAAGTGACCCGGCTCACGGCGTAGAAAGTAGGTGCGGACGTTCGGTCGGCCAGGGAACAGGTAGAAGAGAAGCCTGTTCCACCCCGGCGAATCTCCGTGTGCGGACACCGGGTACCCACGCGCAGCGCGCCGCGGGAGGCTCGTCGTCTAGGGACTGCGTACCGGGACGCCGGACGCCGAGTCCATGAAGGTACGACCAGAGTTGCACGCTTGGTCGCCCGAGTTGCCCGCACTGACTGGCGGCGCCCGCCGGCTTCGGCCGACGGGCGCCGCCAGTGTTATACCCGCCCTTTCCTCCGTGACCGGTCCGGTCACGCACTGGTCACGCCCCTTTTTTTCCAGCATGACAGGCCCCTTCGCGTCCCTTTGTGTATGAACGGACCGTTCGTGCGAGTGGCTGATGGACAAGCAAAGTGCTCGTGGGTAGCTTCCGGATATCAGTGCTTCCAGGTGGACTTCTTTCCATCTGAGAGTCAGGCACGATTCTGGGAGGCTTGAGGTGACGACCCGAACCGCGCACGCCCGTCATCGGAGGATCCATGCGCTCGCCGTGCCCCTCGCGGGTCTGCTCACCCTGGCCGTCGCAGCCGTTCCCGCGACCGCGCAGCCGGTGACGGCCGACGCGGAAGCGCAGCAGAAACTGCGCGGGCTGAGCCTGGAGGAGAAGGTCGGCCAGCTGTTCGTCACGTGGGTGAACGGGAAGTCCGCCGACGAGGTCAACGCCAAGAACAAGGCCGACTTCGGCGTGGACACCCCCGCGCAGGTGATCGAGAAGTACCACCTGGGCGGCGTCATCTACTTCAACAACGACAGCCGCGACAACTTCGACGACCCGGTCCAGGTCGCCAAGCTGTCGAACGGGCTGCAGCGGGCGGCCGTCCGCAGCGGCGCGCGGATCCCGTTGCAGATCGCGACCGACCAGGAGGGCGGCACGGTCACCCGCATGGGTGCCCCCGCCACCGAACTGCCGAACGCGATGGCGATCTCGGCGGGCCGCGACACCAAGGCCGCTCAGGAGGCCGCCCGGATCCTCGGGCACGAACTGCGCGCCGTCGGCATCAACCAGGACTTCGCGCCGGACGCCGACGTGAACTCCAACCCGGCGAACCCGGTGATCGGTGTCCGTTCCTTCTCCGGGCAGCCGGGTCTCGCGAGCCAGTACGTCGCCGCGCAGGTCAAGGGCTTCCAAGACTCCGGCCGCCGCACCGAGACCGTCTCGGCCGCCGCGAAGCACTTCCCCGGCCACGGTGACGCGGCCACGGACAGTCACCTCGAACTGCCCAGGATCGACCGGTCCGAGGCCAGCTGGCGCGAGACCGACGTGCCGCCGTTCAAGGCCGCCATCGAAGCGGGCATCGACTCGATCATGAGCGCGCACATCGAGTTCCCCAGCCTCGACCCGACGGGTGAGCCCGCCACGCTGTCGAAGCCGATCATCACCGGGAAGCTGCGCGGGGAGCTCGGCTACCGCGGCGTCGTCGTCACCGACTCGCTCTCGATGGAGGGCGTCCGCGAACTGCATTCCGACGCGGAGATCCCGGTGCTCGCGCTGAAGGCGGGCATCGACCAGCTGCTCATGCCGGTGAACCTCGACCTAGCGATCAACTCCGTGCTCGACGCGGTCCGCAAGGGTGAGCTGACGGAACGCCGCATCGACGAGAGCGTCCTGCGGATCCTCAAGCTCAAGCTGAACCGGGGCATCCTGACCTCGCCGTTCGTCGACCCGGCCAAGGTCGCCTCGAAGGTCGGCACCCCGGCCAACCTCGCGACCGCGCAGGGCATCGCCGACCGGTCGGTCACCGCGATCCGCAACGACGGCGGCGTCCTGCCGCTCAAGCAGCAGCCCGCGAAGACGCTCGTGACCGGCTGGGGCGTGAGCACGACGACGCTGCTGGCCTCGAAGCTCACCGCCCACGGCACGCAGGCGACCGCGCTGCAGACCGGCCAGACCCCGACCGACGCGCAGATCGCGCAGGCCGTCGCGGCGGCGAAGAACGTCGACCTGGTCGTGGTGCTGACCAACAACGTCGGCACGTATCCGTTGCAGGGCAAGCTGTTGCAGGCGCTGGCCGACACCGGGAAGCCCGTCGTCGCCGTCGCCGCGCAGATTCCTTACGACGCCGGCTACGACAACCCGGTCAAGACGTGGCTCGCGACTTACGGCTACATCACGCCGTCGGTCGAGGCGCTGGCGAAGGTGATCCTCGGGAAGACGAAGCCGCAGGGCAAGCTGCCGGTGGACGTCCCCGCGGGCAAGGACGTCGGCACGGTGAAGTACCCCTTCGGCCACGGGCTGACCTGGTGAGCCTCAACCGCCGTCACTTCCTCGCCACCGGGGCGCTCGCGGTCCCCGCGCTGACGGCCGGGTCCTCGGTCGCCCAGGCGCGGCCGCAGGCCGAGGCGCGAAGTGATAGCAAAGGTCCCTTGCTCACCCGGACCGGAGCGGACGTGCTCGCCGCCCGCGGCTGGGCGGCGCTGTCCGGTCGCAAGCTCGGCGTGCTGTCGAACCCGACCGGCGTGCTGGCGAACGGCGACCACATCGTCGACTCGATGGTGGCCGCCGGCGTCCGCCCGCTGGCCGCGTTCGGTCCCGAACACGGCTTCCGCGGCAGCGCGCAGGCGGGCGGTTCCGAAGGCGACTACACGGATCCACGCACCGGCGTTCCCGTGTACGACGCGTACGGCGCCGACGCGACGAAGCTCGCCGGGATGTTCACGAAGGCCGGCGTCGACACCGTCGTCTTCGACATCGCCGACGTCGGCGCGCGGTTCTACACCTACATCTGGTCGCTGTACACGGCGATGGTCGCGGCGGCGAAGGTCGGCGCGGCGGTGGTCGTGCTGGACCGGCCGAACCCGTTGGGCGGCAAGGCGGCCGGGCCGTTGCTCGACCCGGCCTACGCCTCGGGCATCGGCCGGAAGCCGATCGTGCAGCAGCACGGCATGACCGTCGGCGAACTCGCGCGGTTCTTCGCCGCCGAGTTCCTCCCCGCCGAGGGTGTCACTCCGGGCAAGCTCGAAATCGTCGAAGTACGCGACTGGCGGCGCGATCAGCTCTTCGACCGCACCGGGCTGACCTGGATCCCGCCGAGCCCGAACATGCCGACACCGGACACCGCGCTCGTCTATCCCGGCACCGGGATGTTCGAGGGCACTGTGTTCTCCGAAGGCCGTGGCACCACCAGGCCGTTCGAGATCGTCGGCGCGCCGGGGCTCGACTGGCGCTGGCGCGAGAAGCTCGGCGAGCTGCGCCTGCCCGGGGTGAAGTTCCGTGAGGCGTACTTCGTGCCGACGTTCGGCAAGTTCGTCAACGAGCCCTGCGGTGGCGTGCAGGTGACGATCACCGACCCGCGCGCGTTCGACGCGATCCGCACCGCGGTGACCATGTTCGTCACCGCGAAACAGGTGCATCCGGACAAGTTCAAGTGGCGGCCCGACAACTTCATCGACAAGCTCTCGGGTTCCGACAGGCTGCGCACGATGATCGACAAGGGCGCCGGGGTGGACGAGATCGTCGGCTCCTGGCAGGCGGAACTGGCCGGGTTCGACCGGAAACGCCGTCGCCATCTTCTTTACCGCTGAAGGGAACGGCCTTGCATGCTAGGAAGATCCTGATCGCGACCGTTTCCGTACTGGTCGCGGCGACCACGCTGTCGACGGCGGGAGCACAGGCGATTCCGGGTACCGAAAACCAGCGAGACCACGTGGCGGGCCGGTTCGACAAGCCGCGCGCGGGTTTCGCGCCCGCGTCCACGGTGCTGCGCGACGGGGCACCCGGCGACGTCGGTCTCGACCCGGCGCCGATCAAGGCGGCGGAGCGGTTCATCGAGGGCTGGACGAAGCCGGACGCCACCGGGCATCCGCATTTCTCCGGGGCTGTCGGCCTGCTGGCGCACGACGGCGTGGTCGTCGAGCGTCAGGCCGTCGGCGGTGCCGTCCGCTACGCCGACGCGACCGGCACCGAACTGCCGCCGGAGCAGCAGGTCCCGATGCGCGCGGACACGATCTTCGACATGGCCTCGATCTCGAAGCTGTTCACCTCCATCGCGGTGATGCAGCTGGCCGAGAGCGGCAAGCTGGACATCTCGGCGCCGGTGGTGCGGTACCTGCCGGAGTTCGGGGTGAACGGCAAGGAGTCCGTCACCGTCCAGCAGCTCCTCACGCACGTGTCGGGCTTCGCCGCGACGCCGCTTCCGTCGCTGTGGGAGGGCTACCCGGACATCCCGTCGCGCCGGAAGGCCGTCCTCGACAGCCCGTTGAAGAACCCGCCGGGGAGCACGTACCTCTACTCCGACATCAATCTGCTGACGCTCGGCTTCCTGGTCGAGAAGGTGGCCGGGGCGCCGCTCGACAAGGTGGTCCAGGACCGCATCGCGGCTCCGCTGGGGCTGGCCGACACCGGGTACAACCCGCCGGCGTCGAAGCTCGCCAGGGTCGCGGCGACCGAGTACGCCGCGAAGCCGCCTCGCGGCCTTGTACGCGGTGAGGTCCACGACGAGAACGCGTGGTCGCTGGGCGGCGTCGCCGGGCACGCGGGCGTGTTCTCCACGGCGCCCGACATGGCCGTGCTGGCGCAGACGATCCTCAACGGCGGCGTGTACCGGGGGCAGCGGATCCTGCGCCCGGAGACCGTCCAGTCGATGCTGACGAACTACAACCACAAGTTCCCGGACAACTCCCACGGGCTCGGCTTCGAACTCGACCAGCCCTGGTACATGGGCGCGCTGTCGGCGCCCTCGACCGCCGGGCACACCGGGTTCACCGGGACCTCGCTGGTGATCGACCCGCTGTCGAGGTCGTTCGCGATCCTGCTCACCAACCGCGTGCACCCGACGCGGAACTGGGGCTCGATCAACCTCGCCAGGGAGACGTGGGCGAGCTCGCTCGCGAAGGCGATGGCGGTCCGTCCGGTGCGCGGCCGGGACTCGTGGTTCAGCGGCGCCGGAGACGTCTCCACGGCCACGCTCACGACCCCGGCGTTACGGACCCGTGGCGGCCCGCTGAAGGTCTCCTTCGACACCTTCGTGGACACCGAGGGACCCACCGATTCGCTTTTCTTGGAAATGAGTACCGACGGCGGACTCACCTGGAAAACGATTACTCTGCGTGCCAGTGGACCGGGTGCCCCCGCCGGGGACCGACCGGGGCTCGGCGGGCATGGTCATCGGGCTTGGTGGCGGGTCGGCGCCGAGGTGTCACAAAGCTCACAAATCACCCTCCGCTGGCGTTACACGACCGATGCCCGTTACACGGGACGCGGAATTTCTTTGGATGGTGTGAAAGTCACTGAACGCGGCCGTTCACTGCTCGACGGTGAGCAAGACCCTGCCGCTTTTAGTGCTACCGGGTGGCAATTGAGCGCTCGGTAGCCAGGGCACTCCGCTGCGCTGACCGTACTGCCCCGTTGACCGGGACACAGCCGCTTGCGTCGCGACACTAAGTTGCCAAGTCGTTAGCTCGACCTCGTTAACGGCCCGGACCTGGTTAGCGACTTTCTGGTCAACGATTAATCGCAAATCGAATCCGCAGACACGGATAGGTTGCGATCTTCCCGAAGGGTGTGGGTAGCCTTGTCGCAGATGCCAACGGTTAGTAACTTTCCCACGGTGGGCGATACCGAATCCGTAATCGCGGTCGCACCGTCCGAGTCCGTGCCGGCGCAGCCGACACGGGACGCCGACGCGAGCCCGCTGGTCCGGATCCGCTCACTGCTGCCCGGGCTCGCCCGGGCGGAACAGCGCGTCGCGAAGGTCGTCCTCGACGACCCCGCGTCGGTCGCTCGACGCAGCATCACCGAGGTCGCGCTCTCGGCGAACACCAGCGAAACGACGGTCACGCGCTTCTGCAAGGCCGTCGGAGTCGGCGGATATCCGCAGCTCAGGATCGCCTTGGCGGCCGACACCGCCCGCACGGAGGCCCGGTCCAGCCGGAACCTCGGCGGCGAGATCGGCCCGGAGGACGACCTGGCCGCCGTGATCGGCAAGGTCAGCTTCGCGGACGCGCGTGCCGTGGAGGAGACAGCCGACCAGCTCGACGTCCCGTCGCTACAGCGCGTGATCGACATCGTGGCCGGCGCGGGCCGTGTGGACGTCTACGGCGTCGGCGCGAGCGCGTTCGTGGCCGCCGATCTGCAGCAGAAGCTGCACCGCATCGGCCGGGTCAGCTTCGCCTGGTCCGACACGCACATCATGCTGACCTCGGCCGCCGTGCTGAGCCCCGGAGACGTCGCCATCGGCATCTCGCACACGGGCGCGACCACGGACACCGTCGAGGCGCTGCGCGTGGCCCGCGAACACGGCGCGATCACCGTCGCCGTGACGAACTTCCCGCGTTCGCCGATCACCGAGGTCTCCGACCACGTGCTGACCACGGCCGCACGGGAAACGACGTTCCGCTCCGGTGCGACCGCCAGTCGCATCGCGCAGCTGACCGTCATCGACTGCCTGTTCATCGGTGTCGCGCAGCGGCACATGGACGCGTCGGTCAACGCACTCGACGCGACCAGGGACGCGGTGGGTTCGCACCGTCTGGGCGTCCGGCCCGACGGGCGGCGCCGGCCGCGGGAAACCGGCAAATGAGCGAAAAAGTGAGGCGCATGATGACCGTCCCACGCCAGGTGGTGCACGTCGATTCGCCAACCGAACAGCGCAATCCACGGACGACCGACATCGATCTGATGTCGACCATGGGCATCCTCGGCGCGATCAACGCCGAGGACCGCCGGGTCCCCGAGGCCGTCGCCGCGGTGCTGCCGCAGGTGGCCCGGGCGGTCGACTTCGCCGTGGAGGCGCTGCGGTCGGGGCACCGCGTGCACTACTTCGGGGCCGGCACGTCCGGCAGGCTGGCCACGTTGGACGCGGCGGAACTCGTTCCGACGTTCAACGTGCCCTCCGACTGGTTCATCGCGCATCACGCGGGCGGCGCGCGCGCCTTGCGCCAAGCCGTCGAAGACGCCGAGGACGACGCGAAGGCCGGAGCCGCCGAAGTGGCCGAGGCCGTCGCTCCGGGCGACTTCGTGCTCGGGCTGACGGCTTCCGGCCGGACGCCCTACGTCCTCGGCGCACTGGCCGCGGCCAGCCGTCGCGGCGCCCGCACCGCCCTGGTTTCGGGCAACCCGGCCGCGGTGATGCCGCCCGGTGTCGACGTCCTCATCGCGGTGGACACCGGCCCCGAGGCGATCGCCGGGTCGACACGGATGAAGGCGGGTACGGCGCAGAAGATCATCCTCACCGCGTTCTCCACGGCGACGATGATCAAGCTGGGGCGGACGTACTCGAACCTGATGGTCAGCATGCGCGCGACGAACGCGAAGCTGCGTGGGCGGACCATCCGGATCCTGCGCGAGGCCACCGGGATGAGCATGGCGGACTGTTCCGACGCGCTCACCGAGGCCGACGGCGACCTCAAGGTCGCGCTGGTCCACCTGCTGTCCGGCGAGGACGTCGCGGACGCGGCGAAGGCGCTGGCTGTCAGCGACGGCCACGTACGCAAGGCTCTCGACTCCCTGCGGGTGCGCGCGAGCTGAAATATCACCGATTGCCCATCACCTGCTCATCTGCTTAGGCTCTCAGGTATTCACCACTGAGAGGTCGGGTGGTCATGAGCACCGGCGGACAGCCCCGTTCATCCCGACGCCTCGCGCTCACGCGACGCGAACGGGCGTCCGTCGCCGGGATGGCCGGATTCATCCTGCTGCTCAACGTCGTGGGCTGGGGGGTCCTGACGCTTTTCGTGGCGCCGCGCCAATATGAGCTCGGCGCCACGGGCGTGTTCGGGATCGGTCTCGGCGTCACCGCCTTCGTGCTCGGGATGCGGCACGCGTTCGACGCGGACCACATCGCCGCGATCGACAACACCACCCGCAAACTGATGGCCGAGGGACAGCGGCCGCTTTCGGTGGGTTTCTGGTTCTCCCTGGGACATTCGACGATCGTCTTCGTCCTGTGCCTGCTGTTGTCGCTCGGTGTCCGGGCGCTCGCCGGCGCCGTCGAGGACGACTCGTCGGCGTTGCACGAGGCGACCGGGCTGATCGGGACGTCCGTTTCGGCGGTGTTCCTGTACCTCATCGGGATCATGAACCTGGTGGTGCTGGCCGGGATCTTGAAGGTGTTCCGGCGGATGCGCCGGGGCGATTTCGACGAAGCGGCGCTGGAGCGGCAACTCGACAACCGCGGCTTCATGAACCGGTTACTCCGGGGTGCCACGAAGGCCGTGCGAAAGCCTTGGCACATCTATCCGATCGGTGTGCTGTTCGGCCTCGGCTTCGACACCGCCACGGAGATCAGCCTGCTGGTGCTCGCCGGTGGCGCGGCCGCGTTCTCCCTGCCCTGGTACGCGATCCTGGTGCTGCCGATCCTGTTCGCGGCCGGGATGTCGCTGTTCGACACCGCCGACGGCTGCTTCATGAACTACGCGTACGGCTGGGCCTTCGCGAAACCGGTGCGGAAGATCTACTACAACCTCACGGTGACGGCGTTGTCGGTCGCGGTCGCGCTGATCATCGGGACGATCGAGGTGATCTCGATCGTCACCGAACGCTTCGGCATCACGACCGGCCCGCTCGCGGCGATCGGCGAACTGAGCCTGGACTACGTCGGCTACGCGGTCGTAGCGCTCTTCGTGCTCACGTGGGTTCTCGCGCTCGCCGTCTGGCGTTTCGGGCGTATCGAGGAGCGCTGGTCGGCCCGGCTCCCCTCGGAACAGCCCTCCTGAACTGCGAAAAGAGAGCAAGGGACCTTTGCTATCACTCTGGTCGGCGCCGACTCGCGTGACTGGGGCGCCGACTCGCGTGATTGGAGGGACGCCACTCGTGATTGAACGGACGACTCTCCCGCAGCCGGAGTCCCGGCCTGGGTGGTAGCAAAGGTCCCTTGCTCCCCCGCTCAGGCGGGCTGGGGCACCGGAGCGCGCGAAGAGAGCGCGAGCCCGAAGGCGAGCAAGGCGACGAAGGCTGCGACGGGGCCGACCCACCAGACGCCCGCCGAGGACAGGACGACGCCGCCCAACGCGGCACCGAGGGCACCGCCGCCGTAGATCGCGGAACCGTTGAGCCCCAAGGCGACCGTCGGCGCGTCGGGCGCCAGCGAGAACAGGCGGTGCTGCTGCGGCACCATCAACATCCCGCCGAACACCCCCGAAGCCAGCGCGAGGACCAGTGCCCCGGGCAGGCTCAGCACGGCGACGTCCACCAGCGCGAGCGTCACCACCGTCCCCCCGAGCGAGATCGAACGCACGCGAGCGGAGCCGAGGATGTCGGTGGCCCGGCCCGCGAAGGCGTTGCCCGCGATCTGCCCGATCCCGAAGCCGATGAGCAGCCACGAGATCATCGCGCCCGCGGCCACTGGAGCGACCAAGACCGGCAGGTAGACGAAGGCCGCGAAGGCGGCAGCGGTGCCGAGGACGCTGACGCCCAGCACACGCGCGATCGGCGGCCTGACGACGACGGCGAGCCGGTCGCGCAGGTTCACCGTCGGCACCCGGACCGCGGGCAGCAGCGGCACGAGCAGCGCCACCACCACGCCCACCGCACCGATCCCCCACATCACCACGCGCCAGCCGAACCAGTTCCCGGCGAGTACGCCGATCGGCACGCCGAGCACGATCGACACGCTCATCCCGGCGGAGACGGTGGCCAGAGCGCGACCGCGTCGCTCGTCCGACGACAGCGCGCCGGCCAGGACGTAGGCGTTGGACTGGAACGCGGCGGCGCCGAGGGCGGCCAGCACGCGAGCGACGGCGACGACGGCGAAGGACTCGCCGAGCGCCTGACCGGCCATGCCGATCGTGAACAGCAGCATTCCGGCGCCGAGCACCCAGCGGCGGTCGAGTCGTCCGGTGAAGGCCGCGATGAGCGGCGAGGAGACCGCGTAGGTCACCGCGAAGACCGTGGTCAGCTGGCCCGCGGCGGCTTCGGAAACACTCAGGTCGGCGGCGATGGTGGGCAGCAGCCCGTTCAAGACGAACCCGTCGGTACCGACGGTGAACGTCCCGACGGCGAGTACCAGCAGAGCCCCCAAGGCGAGCCGATCATTTGATGATCGTCGAATCGTCATGGGAGGTATAGTGGCCGGACTATTCGATGACTGTCAAACAGTTGGAGCGACGTGAGCAGCACGCTGCCGCAGCCGGCGACCGCCGAGATCGACATCGTGCGGGTGCTCCAGGCGCTGGCGGATCCCGTGCGCCTGGAGCTGATCCGCGCCCTGCGAAGCAATACTTCGCCGCGAAGCTGCGCCATCACCGAGTACGACGTCGAGATCAGCGCGCCGACGCTCTCCCACCACTGGAAGGTCCTCCGCGAGGCCGGCCTGACGACGACCTTCGTCGAAGGCCGGACCCGCTGGGTCGAGCTACGGACCGAGGACGTCCACAAGCGTTTCCCGGGACTACTGGACGCCGTTCTCGCCTAGGCGCCACTTCGTCGCAAGTTCTCCCGCGGCGCACACGCCGACGTCGAGCAGATACGCGCCCGCCACGCCGCAGCCCGCCCGAGGGGCGATCGGCTGCCCGTGTCCCATGCCGTCGATCGCGTGCGTGTCGACGGCCGCGCCGACGTCGGTCCACTGCTCGGCGAGCTCGCGCAGGTTCGCGGGAGCGACCGTGTAGTCCGCGGTCCCGTGCCAGACACTGACCGGGGAACGCGCACCCGTACTCGCGGCCCGGACCTTGTCGCCCCACTGCTTCGGCGTCAGATCCTTGCCGGGATTCATGCAGGAGTACGCGTCGATCATCGAGGTCGCGCAGCCGTACGGCAGTCCGGCGACGACGCCGCCGCCCGCGAACAGTTCCGGATACGCGGCCAGCATCACCGAGGTCATCGCTCCACCGGCCGAAAGACCGGTCACGTAGGTCCGGCTCCCGGCCGCGTGCCGCGCCATCTGCGCGATCGATTCCGCTTCCCCGGAGCCTCGTTTGATGTCGGCCGACTGGAACCAGTTGAAGCATTTGTTGAAGTTGTTCACCGAAACCTGTTGTGGCAGAACGAGTTTGAAGCGCAGGCTGTCCGCGAGCCCGATCCAGCCGGAGCCGCGCGCGTAACCGGCGGCGTCCTGGGTACAGCCGTGCAGCACGACCACCGCCGGACGTCCGGACGGCAGCCCGTCGGGGACGTACTCGAACATCTGCAACGCACCGGGATTGCTCCCGAACCCGGTCACCGGACGGATCGCCGCCGCCTGTGCCGGAGTAGGGAGAAGAAGGGCCAATGCCGAAACCACCGCGCCGATGAGGAGTTTTCGCATCACCTCATGCTAAGAACGACATCGCGTCGTTCCCACGTGGACGACCACCACAGTGACGGCGCGATTTGTGTGGCCGGGACGGATACCGATCCGCGAGCGACCTGCTTACCGTCGTCCGATGCGGCTCTTCCTGGTCCTCGCGATGATGCTGGCCCTGATCACGCCCGCCGAAGCTGCGGCGAGCGGATGCGCTTCCGTGCGCGTTCCCGGGGCCGCGAAACAGCGACAGTCCTGTTTGGACGATCTGACCACCACCGGCACGCTCACCACCGGGCATACGGTCCAAGCGGACTGGGCGGGCCTGACTTCGGCGGGCTTCCCCGTCCCGCGGGGCGTTCCCGGCATCCAGATCGACGGCTACTTCCCGGACACGTCGACGTCCAACACCACGCACGGCTGGAACCACGACGCCCAGTTCGTGCTGCGCCTTCCCGACCGCTGGAACGGTGGCCTCGTCGTCTCGGGTTCGCCCGGCGTGCGACGGCAGTACGCGAACGACCGCGCGATCGGCGACCAGGTCCTCGCCGCGGGTTACGCGTTCGCGGCCACCGACAAGGGCAACACCGGCGCCGACTTCCACACCGACGGACGCCGTCCGGGTGACGCGCTCGCCGAGTGGAACACCCGGGTCACGCAGCTGACCATCGCCGCGAAGGCCGCGGTCGCACACCGCTACGGCCGGCTTCCGAACCGCACACTCGCGGCGGGGATGTCGAACGGCGGCTACCTCGTCCGCTGGCAACTCGAGAACCGGCCGTGGCTCTACGACGGCGGAATCGACTGGGAAGGCACCCTCTGGCACGAGAACGGACCGAATCCGTTCACCTTCCTTCCGCCCGCCATCAAGGCTTATCCGGCCTATGTCGCCGGTTCCGGGGAGGCGCACAAAGCGATTCTCGACGCTGGTTTCGCACCGGGGTCCGAATTCCTGTGGCAGTACCACAACGACGTCTACTGGGGCCTGACGCAACGCATCTACCAGGCCGAATTCGATCCCTCGTTCACCGGGACCGACTACGACTACGCCTCGCGGCCCAAGGCGGTGCACCGCGCCGTCGAACGCGTCTCGTTGACCGGCAAGATCGGGAAACCGCTGATCACCCTGCACGGAACCCTGGACACGCTCCTGCCGATCACCCACGATTCCGACGTCTACCAGCGCATGATCGCCGCGCAGGGCCGCGCCGGGCTCCAGCGCTACTTCCGGATCGTGGACGGCAATCACGTCGACGGTCTTTTCGACCTCCATCCGGATGAACTGCGCCCGATCGGCCCGTGCTTCCGGACCGCTTTCACCCTTCTCGAAGGCTGGCTCGACGGCGTCCGGCCGCCCGCGTCGGCGACGATCCCCCGCGCGAACGGTGACCTCGCGACCACTTGCGCACTAAGCTGATCGGATGGAATTCCAGGACGTCGTACGACGCCGTCGGATGGTCCGGAAATTCACCGACGAGCCGGTCGCCGAGGAGAGCCTGCGGCGTATTCTGCAGAACGCGCTGCGCGGGCCGTCAGCGGGTTTCTCGCAAGGGCAAGGATTCCTTGTCCTCACCGGAGAGGAACTCGAACGATTCTGGGAGTTCGCGGCCAGCTGGGCACCTTCGACGGTGACGACGGCACCGGTCGCGATCGTGCCGCTCTCGGTCAAGAACGCCTACCTGGACCGCTATGCCAAGCCCGACAAGGGTTTCGCCCAAGGGGACGACTCATGGTGGCGGGTGCCCTACTGGGACGTCGACACCGGGATGGCGGCGCTGCTGATCCTCCAGACCGCGGTGGACGAGGGCCTGGGCGCGGTGTTCTTCGGGCTGGCCCCGGAAAGCGTCGAGCGGATCCACAGCGAGTTCGGCGTGCCGGCGGATCATGACCCGATCGGCGTCATCGCGCTCGGCCACGGTGACGAGCCCGGTCCGTCGCCGGGTTCGTCGGCGACGACCATTCAGCGTCGCGACTTCGCCGAGGTCATCCGTTTCGGTCATTGGTGAGGCTGTGCAGCCTGAGCGCGAGCTGGAGTTCCAGCGCGCGCTCGGGCGCCTGCCATTCCTCGCCGAGCAGCGAAGCGACGCGGTCCAGCCGCTGCACGACGGTGTTGACGTGCACGTGAAGAAGGTCCTTCGCGCGCGTCAGGTTGCCGCCGCAGGAGAAATACGCGAGAAGCGTGCCGATCAGATCCGTTCCGCGCCGCTCGTCGTAGTCGAGCACCGGGCCGATCGTGGCCGTCACGTAGGCGGCGAGATCGGCGTGCTCGCCCAAAAGCAGGCCGACGAACCCGAGGTCGGCCATGCTCGCGCCCTCACCCGCCCGGCCGAGAGCCAGGAGCGACGCGACACAGCGGGCGGCTTCGGCGTGCGCCTCGGCGAGCCCCTGCGGGGAAGCGGCCGGCCCCGCGGCGCCCACCGTCACCACGCAGTCCATTGTGGACGCGAGTTCGGCGGCGACGGATCGCGCCAGCTCCCCGGGATCCTCACCCTTGACCAGCAGGACGACCTCGTCGGCGTGGACACCGACCAGATCCGCCCGGCGCGCGGCCGCGGTGGCGAGCCGTCGCCGCGAGACGTCGTCGGAATGGGCGATCAGCACGGCATGCGGTGTCGACAAATCGACTCCCAGCCGACGACCTCGCGCCATCAAGGCGGCGGGATTGCGGCCGGGCGCGGTGAGCAGGTCCGACAGCAGCTCTCCGCGCACCTCGTCCTCGGCCCGCGCGACGGAACGCCGCTGCATCAGCAGGACCGCGGTGACCACGCCCGCCCGCTCGAACAGCCGCCGGTCCGCCTCGCCGAGCGACGGCCCGCCGCCCAGCACCAGACTGCCCAAGAACTCCTTCCCCGCTTGGACCGCGCAGACCCAGCCGTCCTCGGTGGACACCGCGCGTCCGCTGGCCCGGGACGCCGAGACCGCCGTCCGCGAAAGCCGTAGCCCGCCGTCCGTCCTGGCCAGGACCGCGCCGTCGGCGTCGTAGACGGCGATCCCGCCGCCGAGGACGCCCGCGACCGCGGCGGCGACCTCGGCCAGGTCACCGCCGCGCAGGACGAGATCCATCAGCCGGTCGTGCGCGTCTTCGGCCCGCCGCATCGCCTCGTTGTGCGCGCTGATCGTCGCGTTGGCGTCGTTCAACTCCGCGACGGCGCGTCGCGTCTCGTCGAGCAGATGCGCGTTGTCCAGGGCGATCGCCGCGTGGTCGGCCAGCGACGACAGCAGCGCGACCTCCTCGGGGCTGAACTCCCGCACGGTCCGGTCCGACGCGAAGAGGACGCCGATGACCTTGCTGCCGATCGCCAGCGGCACGCCGAGGATCGCCGTCAACCCCTCGTCGAGCACCCCGGTGTCGATCGACGACGTGTGATGGAAACGCTTGTCGTTGAAGTAATCCGATGTGGCGTACGGCCGCGCCGTCTGCGCGACCAGCCCGCCGAGCCCCTCGCCCATCCCCAGCACGATGTCCTGGAACAGGGCGGAAACCGAACCGTCGGTCACCCGGACGTAGGTGTTGCCTTCGGCCTCGTTCTTGAGGCTGAGATACGAGACGTCCACCCCGAGCAGCGCCCGCGCCCGCCGCACGATCGAACGCAGGACGGCGTCCGGATCGTCGAGCCGGGCGAGGTCGCTGGCCGTGTCGAACAACGCGGCCAGCTCCGCCTCGCGCCGCCGGTGTTCGGCGACGGTGTCCCGGATCCGCAGCGCCAGCTCGGTCGCCTTCGGATCGACCGGGACGTGCGCCAGCTGCTCGCTGCCCGCCCCGGAGGCGAGCAGTTCGAGCAGCCGGCGCAACTGCGCGGAACCGTCCACAGAGGTCATGCTGACACGTGAGCGCGCTCCGTGAGAACTTCGGAATGCAGGGATTCACCCTTGGTCTCGCGGGCGGCCAGCAGCGCGATCACCGTCAGCGCGCACATCGCGACGACGTAGAGCGAGACCGGGATCGTGCTGCCGAACTCCTTGAACAGCGCGACCGCGATGAGCGGCGCCACCGCGCCCGCGGCGATCGACGACAGCTGCCCGCCCACCGAGAGGCCGGTGTAGCGGACCCGCGTCGGGAACTGCTCGGAGAAGAACGCCGCCTGCGGTCCGTACATCGCGCCGTGCAGGACGAGTCCGATGGTCGCCGCGAGAATGATGACGGCCGAGTTCTTCGTATCGAGCATCGCGAAGAACGCGAAGCTCCACGCCGCCATGCCGATCGCGCCGAAGAGGTACACCGGCCGTCGCCCGAGGCGATCGGAAAGGATGCCCCACAAGGGAATCGTCACGAAGTGCACGGCCGAGCCGATGAGCACCGCGTTGAGCCCGACCGATTTCGGCAGGCCGAGCCCGGTGGTGACGTAGACGAGGATGAACGCGGTGATCACGTAGTACGAGACGTTCTCCGCCATCCGCGAGCCGATCGTGATCAGCACCGCACGCCAGTTCTTCCGGAACACCTCGACGACCGGCGCGTGCTCGGGCTTGCTCTTCTCCTGCGCGGCGAGGAAGACCGGCGATTCGCTGACCGCGAGCCGGATCCACAGCCCGATGATCACGAGCACCCCGGAGAGCAGGAACGGGATCCGCCAGCCCCAGCTGAGGAACGCCTCGTCCGACTGGGTCGCCGCGAGGATCGCGAGGACCGCCGTCGCGAGCAGGTTCCCGCCCGGCGCCCCGCACTGCGGCCACGACGCCCAGAACCCGCGGCGTTCGTCGTCCCCGTGTTCGGAGACGATCAGCACCGCGCCGCCCCATTCCCCGCCGAGCGCGAAACCCTGCACCAGGCGCAGGAGCGTGAGCAGGATCGGCGCCAGGACACCGACGGTCGCGTACGTCGGGAGGACACCCATCAAGCAGGTCGAGCCGCCCATCAGCAGCAGGCTCAGCACCAGCAGCTTCTTGCGGCCGACGCGGTCGCCGAAGTGCCCGAACACCAGCCCGCCGATCGGCCGCGCGAGGAAACCGACGGCGTAGGTGAGGAACGCGAGCAGCGTGCCGGTCAGCGGATCGTTGGTGGGGAAGAACAATTTGCCGAACACCAGCGCCGCGGCGGAGGTGTAGAGGAAGAAGTCGTACCACTCGATCGTCGTTCCGATCAGGCTGGCGCTGACGACCTTCGCGATCGAGCCACGGTTCTGCGTGGTCACCGGGCGTTCCTTTCCTTGGGGTTTCACGCGGCGGTCCAGCCGCCGTCGAGGGGGATCGAGGTACCGGTGACATGGGCGGCGGAGCGGCCGCACAGCCAGAGGACGCAAGCCGCGACGTCCTCGGGTTCGATGAGCCGTTTGATCGCCGAACGGCGAAGCAGGACCTGCTCGATGACGGCGTCGCGTTCGAGGCCGTGCTCCTCGGCCTGCGCCTGGAGCTGGCCGGTGACCAGCGGAGTCCGGACGTAACCGGGATTGACGCAGTTGCTGGTCACGCCGTGTTCCGCGCCTTCGAGCGCGGTGACCTTCGAGAGGCCTTCGAGAGCGTGCTTCGCGGTGACGTACGCGGATTTGAACGGGCTCGCGCGCAGACCGTGGACGCTGGACATGTTGACGACGCGCCCCCAGCCGCGGTCGTACATTCGCGGCAGCACGCGGCGGATCAGCAGGAACGGCGCGGTGACCATGAGCGCCTGGATCCGGGTGAACGTCTCCGGCGGGAACTCGTGGATCGGCGCGATGTGCTGGAAGCCGGCGTTGTTGACGAGGATGTCGATCTCGGCCGGAAGTGTCTCGATGGCCTGGGCGTCGGTGAGGTCGACGACGTGCGCGATGCCGCCGACCTCGGCCGCCGCCTTCTCGACGGCGTCGTCGATGTCGACGAGGTGGACCTTGGCCCCGGCTTCGGCGAGCGCTTCGGCGCAGGCCAGCCCGATCCCGCTCGCCGCGCCCGTGACCAGCGCGGACTTACCGGCCAGGTCGTTGTGATACGCACCACTCATGCCCGACGACGTTAGGTCGCCGTGGCCGCTTAAACCATGTGGTTACTCACCACACCTGCTCAAGATCCCGTATGCACTCCCCACACCCTCGCGTTTAGTCCTCTGGATGCGGTAGTTGCGCGCGCAAGGACCGCATCCAGAGGACTAAACGCGTGAAAGGGGTCAGCCGGCGGCGTCCGAGATGGACTTCGCCTCGCGGGCGCCGGCCTCGAAGGCTTCGCACGAGAAGAGCAGCCACGACCGGACGCCCTCGGGAGTCCCGGCGCTGAAGGCCGAAGCGGCTTCGAGGTACTTCGGCACGCGCCGGAAGTACGCGACCTCGGGAACCGTCAGGGCCTTCGGGTCCAGGCCCGTCGCCACCGCCGAAAGCCGGGCCGCCGCACGCGCGACGACGCCGTCCGCGGAGCCGAAAGGCTTGAGCGCCAACAGTTCCCCGTGCACGACGGCGGTCAGCACCGGCCCCGGGACCGACGACCCGCCGGTGACCAGTTGCGCCAGCATCTCCAGCCGCGGCCCGACGTCACCGGACGACTTCGGCCGCCCGAGCGAGTCGGAATCGGAGACCAGATCGGACGCGGCGAGGACGTGCAGCCGCGCCAGGGCCTGCAGCGGCGCACGCCGCCAGGTCGGGAGCAGACCCTCCAAGGCCTCGGCGACGCGCAGCGCGCCCGTCAGCACCGGATCGGTCACTTCGCCGGATTCCGGCAGTTCGGGCGCGGCACCTTCGATACCGGCCGACGCCCGCGCCGACCGCACGGACGCCGTCGCGGATGTAGTCGTCCGGGCTGGTCGGCTTGCCCA
>NZ_JACBXD010000116.1 GCF_013870525.1 Amycolatopsis pittospori | reverse complement strand
CCAGGTCGGCGGCGGCCTCGTGGGCCGCCCCGTCAGCCTGGTCGCGCAGATCCACCAGGATCAGCCGGTCCGGATTCTCGGACTGGGCCGAGCGCATCAGGCCCCAGACGGGGGCCTGGGCCAGATCCGGCGCGCCATCGCCGTGACCGGTGCTCACCGCACCCGAGGTCAGCACCACGAGCCGGGCGGAGGTGAACCGCTCGTCGGCCAACCACGTCTTCACCAGTTCGAGGGTCCGGACGGTGTGCTCACGAGCGGCCTCCGCGACCGTCGCGGCGTTCGCTCCGCCGACCCTCGCCACCACGTAGGGCGGCACGTCCGTCCCCGAGTCGATCGCCGCCGCCAGCGCGGCCAGATCCTCGTAGTCCGCACCGAGCTCCACCCCTTGCCCAGCGGTTCCGGCGGACGGCACCGCCGTCCAGTCGAGCCGGAAGAGCGCGTCACCGTGCCCTTCCTGCGCCCGTAGCGGTTCGGCCGGGCGAAGTTCGACGGCCGCCACCGACAGCACCGGCGAGCCGGTCTCGTCCGCGGCTTCCACCGTGAACCGCCCGTCGTCGACGCCCAGCCGCACCCGCAGCTTCCTGGCAGCGGTGGCGTGCAACCGGATCTCCCGCCATACCGCGGGCAGCGCGGTCACCGGCGCATCGAGCAACCGGGCCCCGTGCAGTGCGGCTTCCAGCAAGGCCGGATGCAGCGCGAAGTCCGCCGTATCCACAGTGGACGGAAGGTCGACTTCGGCGAACAGTTCGGCGCCACGCCGCCAGGCCGCGGTCAGCCCCTGGAAAACCGGGCCGAGTTCCGTCTCGTCGTAGAAGTCCCCGACCGGGACCGAGGTGGCTCCCGCCGGAGGCCATTCGGCGAGGTCGAACCCGGCCGGCTCGGCCTCGGCGGTCAGGATTCCCGTCGCGGTCAAGGTCCAGCTTTCGCCTTGCTGCGCGTAAACGGTGACCGGACGCTGTTCGCGCTCGTCCGCGCCGCCGACGACGACCTGGATCGCCACCCCGCCCTGCGCCGGGAGGACCAGCGGAGTGTCCGAAGTGAACTGGGCGAGCCGGTCGCAGCCGACCTCCTCCCCCGCCCTCAGCGCCAGTTCGACGAAGACGGCGGCGGGCACGAGGTTCGCGTCCCCGACGACGTGGTCGGCCAGCCAGGGCTGGGTCGAGCCGGACAGGCGGCCGGTGAGCAGGTACCCGCCCGTACTCGGCACGGCCACCGCGGCGCTCAGCAAGGGATGGTCCGCGGCGGTGAGGCCGGCGGTGGTCACGTCTCCGGTCGCGGCCGGGACGTCGAGCCAGAAGTGCTGACGCTGGAAGGCGTAGGTCGGCAGTTCGATCTTGCGGGCCGCCGGGAAGACGGCGGTCCAACCCACCTCCACGCCCTGCACGCCGGCTTCGGCGACGGAACGCAGGAACCGGTCGCGGCCGCCTTCGTCCCTGCGCAGGGTGCCGATCCCGGCGACCCCGTCGACGGTTTCCTGGATGGCGCCCAGCAGCACCGGATGCGGGCTGGACTCGACGAACGCGGTGTACCCGTCGGCGGCCAGCGCGCGGACGGCGTTCTCGAACAGCACCGGTTCGCGGGCGTTGCGGTACCAGTACGCGGCGTCCATCGTGGTCGTGTCGAACGGAGCTCCGGTGACCGTGGAGTAGAACGGGATCTCGGATTCCCTCGGCACGACCGGCGCGAGTTCGGCCAGCAGCCGCTCACGCAGGACCTCGACCTGGGCGGTGTGCCCCGCGGCGTCGGCGCCCCGGATCCGGCGGGCCCGGATGTCCTTGGCCGCCAGTTCGTCCATCAGTTCGTCGAGTGCGGCGGGTTCCCCCGCGACGGCGACCGCGGCGGGTCCGTTGACCGCGGCGACGGACAGCCTGTCCCCCCATCTGACGAGGTGGGGTTCGATCTCGGCCGCCGACAGCGCGACGGACACCACCCCGCCCTTGCCGGAGAGCAGCTCGTCGATCAGCTTCGACCGCAGCGCCACCACCCTGGCCGCGTCGGCGAGGGACAACGCACCCGCCACGTGCGCGGCGGCCACCTCACCCTGCGAATGGCCGATCACCGCGGCGGGGCGAACCCCCAGGGAGCGCCACAGTTCGGCGAGCGACACCATCATCGAGAACAACACGGGCTGCACCACGGAAAGCCGCTCGAGCTCCGGGGCGCCTGAAACGCACCTCAGCACGTCCAGTACCGAAAAGTCGACGAACGGCCGCAGTGCCTCGTCGCAGCGCGTGATCTGGTCCGCGAACACCGGCGAGGAGTCCAGGAGTTCGAGCGCCATCTCCCGCCACTGCGAGCCTTGACCGGGGAAGACGAAGGCGACCTTGCCGGTCGACGCCGTCGCGCGGACGACCGCCGGCGAGGACGTTCCTTCGGCGAGCGCGGTCAACCCAGCCAGCAGTTCGGCGCGGTTCCGGCCGAGCACGGCCGCCCGCTGCGGATGCGCGGCCCTGGTGGTCGCCAGCGAGAAACCGGCGTCGGCCGGGTTCAGCCCGGGGCAGCCGTCCACGAAGTCCCGCAGCCGCGCCGCCTGTCCGAGCAGCGCCGCCTCGCTCCTCGCGGAAAGCACCCAAGGCACGAGCTCGCTTTCGTCCACAACGGACTCGACCGGCTCGGCACTTTCGGCCTGTTCGAGAATGACGTGAGCGTTGGTGCCGCTGATCCCGAACGAGGACACCCCGGCGCGACGCGGACGGCCGTCCACCGGCCAGGCACGCGCGGCCGCAAGCACCTCGACGCCGCCGGAACTCCAGTCCACCTGCGGGGTGGGCTCGTCCACATGGAGAGTGCGCGGCAGCGTCCCGTGCCGCATCGCCTCCACCATCTTGATCACGCCGGCGAGTCCGGCCGCGGCCTGGGTGTGGCCGAGGTTGGACTTCACCGATCCCAGCCACAGTGGACGGTCCTCTTCGCGGTCTTGGCCGTAGGTGGCCAGTAGCGCGTGCGCCTCGATCGGGTCACCGAGCGCGGTGCCCGTGCCGTGCGCCTCGACGACGTCGATGTCCTTCCCGGACAGTCCGGCGTTCGCCAGCGCCTGGCGCACCACACGTTCCTGCGACGGGCCGTTCGGGGCGGTGAGGCCGTTGCTCGCGCCGTCGGAGTTGACCGCCGAACCACGGACGATCGCCAGTACCGGGTGGCCGTTGCGGCGGGCGTCGGACAGCCGCTCCATCAGGAGCATGCCGACGCCCTCGGACATCCCGGTGCCGTTGGCTCCCGCGGCGAACGACTTGCACCGGCCGTCCACCGAGAGAGCACGCTGACGGCTGAACATCACGAACGGTTCCGGGGTGGAGATGATCGACGCCGCACCGACCAGCGCCATCGTGCAGTCGCCGTCACGCAAGGCCTTCGCCGCCTGGTGCAACGCGACGAGTGAGGCCGAGCAGGCGGTGTCGACGGTGACCGCCGGGCCCACGAAGCCGAAGGTGTAGGACAGCCGCCCGGAGAACACGCTGGCCGCGACACCCGTCGACTTGTAGCCCTCCAAATCGGACGGCGCCCCGGCGAGCAGACTGCCGTAGTCCTGGCCGTGGGTTCCGGCGAAGACGCCGACGGGCGCGCCTCGCAGCGAAACCGGGTCGATGCCCGCGCGTTCGAGTACCTCCCACGCGGTTTCCAGCAGGAGCCGTTGCTGCGGGTCCATGGCCAGTGCTTCACGCGGGTTCACGCCGAAGAACTCCGCGTCGAAGTCGCCGATGTTCTCGATGAACCCGCCTTCGAGAAGGTAGCTCTTGCCCGGAGCGTCGGGATCGGCGTCGAAGAGGCGGTCGAGGTCCCAGCCCCGGTCCGCGGGCATCGGGCCGATCAGGTCGGCCTCCTCGGCGACCGCGTTCCACAGGCTCTCCGGCGAATCGATACCGCCGGGGAAACGGCAGCTCATCGCCACGATCGCTATCGGGTCGTCAGGCTCGGCGGCCGTGGCGACGCCGGTCGGCGCGGTGACGGCCACCTCCTCAGTACCCAGCAACTCGGCCACGAGATGGGCGGTCAGCCCCTCCGGGGTCGGGTAGTTGAAGATCAGCGTCGGCGGCAGGCGCAGGCCGGTGGCCGTGCCGAGCCGGTTGCGGAACTCCACGGCGGTGAGCGAGTCGAACCCGAGGTCCTTGAAACTGCGCGCGGTGTCCAGGGCGGTGCCCGGCTCATGGCCGAGTACGGCCGCCGCGTTGGTCAGGACGAGATCGAGCAAGAAGCCGTCGCGATCGCCGGCCGGGAGGGTGGCCAGCTTCTCCGACAGCGAGCCGGTGCGGGTGACTTCGGCGGCTCTTCGCAACTTGCTCCGCACGAGACCGCGGAACAGTTCGGGGACGGGGTCCGACTTGGCCAGCGCGGCGGTGTCCAGCTTGACCGGAACCAGGTTGGGCTCACCGAGTGCGGTGGCGGCGTCCAGCATCGCCAGCGCCTCATCCTCGGACATGGCCAGCGTGCCGCCCCTGGCCATCCTGGCGAGGTCGGTTTCGCCGAGGCGCCCGCCCATACCGCCGGATTCCGCCCACAGCCCCCAGGCGAGGGAGACCGCCGGCAGGCCGCGGGCGCGCCGATACCGGGCGAGGCCGTCGAGGAAGGCGTTCGCGGCGGCGTAGTTGCCTTGACCGGGAGCGCCGAAAGTGGTGGCGGCGGAAGAGAACAGCACGAAGGCGTCCAGGTCGCCGGTCAGCTCGTGCAGGTTCAGCGCACCGTCCAGTTTCGGGCGGAGCACCCGGTCGAACTGGTCGCCGGTGAGCGCTTCGACCACGCCGTCGTCGACCACTCCCGCGGTATGCACCACGGCGGTCAGGCGATGTCCCGCGAGCGCGTCGGCGAGCGCCTTCCGGTCAGCGACGTCACACGCGATCTGGATGGCGTCGGCGCCCAGCTCGGTGAGTTCGGCGGCGAGCTCCTCGGCCCCGCTTCGGGACAGCAGCAACAAGTCCGCGACGCCGTGGCGTTCGACCAGGTGCCGGGCCACGAGCCGCCCGAGTCCGCCACTGGCGCCGGTGACGAGCACCGTGCCGTCGCCCCAGTTCACCACCGGTTCGGCGGCCGAGGTCACCTGCGTCAGTCGCGGCAGGAAGACCCGGCCCGAACGGATCGCGAGCTGTGGTTCCGGAACGGCGAGCGCGGCGGGCAGCCGCCAGCAGGACTCGTCCTCGCCGTCCACGTCGAGCAGTACGAACCGGCCGGGGTGCTCGGACTGCGCGGTGCGGACGAGTCCCCAGATCGGTGCGTGCGAGAGGTTCTGCATGACCCCGGGCGTGGTGTCGACGGCGCCCCGGGTGACGAACACCAGGCGGGAGCCGGCGAACCGGTCCTCGGCAAGCCAGGCGCGGATCAAGCGGGAGACCTCTGCCAGCAGCTCGCGGGCGGAACCCGCCCAGTAGTCGTGTCCGGCCGGGCAGGTCACCACGACCGCTTCCGGAACCTCGTCGATCGCGTCGAGCGCCGGATAGACAGGCACGGCGCCATTGGAGGCGTTTTCCCAATCGTGCAAACGAAGTTCGTCGGTGCCGAGCAGCGCCCAGCGTTCCGTCGTCGTCTTCGTCTTCGCGGGGATCCAGTCCACTCGGAACAGCGAACCGGGAGCGGCGGGCCTGAGCTTCTCCGCCGTGGCGGCCCGGAACATCAGCGAGTCCACCGAAAGCACCGGCGCGCCGGTCTCGTCGGCGGCGACCAGCGACACGGCGTCCGCTCCGGCGGACCGTAGCCGCACCCGCAGTACGGAGGCGCCGGTGGCGTGCAGGGTCACCCCGCTCCAGGCGAAGGCGAGCCGTCGTTCCCCCGGGGCCAGGACGCCGAGATCGACCCCGTGCAGCGCCGCGTCGAGTACCGCCGGGTGGAGGCCGAACCGGGCGGCATCGGCGCGTAGCTCTTGGGGAAGGTGGACCTCGGCGAAGACGTCGTCGTCGGTGCGCCAGGCGGCGCGGAGCCCGTGGAAGGCGGGCCCGTATCCGAGACCGGACTCGGCGAGCACGTCGTAGAGGTCGGCGACCGCGACCGGTTCCGCGCCGGCAGGCGGCCAGACCTCCAGTCCGGTTCCGTCGTCCGTGCCGTTCCCCAGTTCACCGCGAGCGTGCCGCACCCACGGGCCGTCTTCGTGGGCACGGGAATGGACGCTGAAGGCTCGCCCGTCCTCCGCCACCTGTATTTGCACCAGCACGTCGTTTCCGGACAGCACGAGAGGTTCTTCCAGCGCCAGCTCTTCCAGGCGGTGGCAGCCGAGTTCCCGGCCGGCGTGCAAGGCCAGCTCGACGAACAGCGAACCGGGTGCGATCACCGAATCCAGCACCACGTGATCGGCGAGCCAGGAATGTGTCCGGGTGGACAGCCGTCCGGTCAGCACCAGGCCCTCGCCGCCGGCCAGCGGTACCTCCGAGTCCAGCAGTGGATGCTCGACGGAGTCACCGCCGGATCCGGACTCCAGCCAGTACCGCTCGTGCTGGAAAGCGTAGGTCGGCAGGGCGATCCGGGGGCCGCCCGCGCCGAAGACCGTGCTCCAGTCGACCGTCAGCCCATGGTTGTGCGCCTCGGCGAGTGACCGGGAGAAGCGTCCGGGCTCGTCCCGGCGCAGGGTGCCGAGGACGGCGCGGTCGTCGGCGATCTCCTCGATGCCCATCGTCAGCACCGGATGCGGGCTGACTTCGATGAACGCCTGATATCCCTGCGAGGTCAGGGTTTTCACCGCGTCGCCGAAGCGCACGGTCTCGCGGAGGTTGGTGTACCAGTACTCGGCGTCGAAGGCTGGCCTGTCGACCCACTCCCCGGTCACCGTGGACAGGATCGGGATCTCCGGGGCCAGCGGGGTGATCGGCGCCAGCGCCTCGAGGAGTCGCTCCCGGATGTCGGTCACCTGCGCGGAATGCGAGGCGTAGTCCACCGGGATGGTCTTCGCGCGCACGGTCTCGGCGGTGCAGGCGGCGACCAGTTCGGCCAGCGCACCCGGTTCGCCGGAGACCACGGTGGACGCCGGGCCGTTGACCGCGGCGACCGAGATCCGGCCGGCCCAGCGCTCGATCCGGGTACGCACCGCTTCCACCGGCTCGGCGACCGACACCATGCCACCCCGGCCCGCCAGCACCTCGGCGATCAGGCGGGACCGCAGGGTCACCACCCGCGCGGCGTCTTCGAGTGACAGCGCACCCGCGACACAGGCCGCGGCGATCTCACCCTGCGAGTGCCCCACCACGGCGGCCGGTTCCACACCGTGGTGACGCCACAGTTTCGCCAGCGAGACCAGCACCGCGAACAGCACCGGCTGCACCACGTCGACCCGGTCCAGCCCGCCACGCAGCTCCTCGGCCATCCGCCAGTCCACGAAGGATTCGATCGCGGCGGTGCAGTCGTCGAAGGCTTCGGCGAACACGGGCGAGGTTTCGAGCAGGTCCACCGCCATGCCGCTCCACTGGGAGCCCTGGCCGGGGAAGACGAACACCGGCTGTCCCTCGACGTCGGCGCGGGTCGGCGAGACTTCGCCCGAAGCGATCGCCCGGAGCCCGGCGACGAGCTCTTCCCTGCTCGTGCCGACGGCGGCCGCGCGGTGCTCCAATGCGGCGCGGGTGGCGGCCAGTGCCCGGCCGAGATCCGCGGGCTCGTGTTCCTCGGCGAGGGCCAGCAGGTTCCCGGCCTGTGCTTGGACGGCCTGCTCGCTCCGGCCGGAGACCAGCCAGGTGGCCGGCGCCGCAGGCTGGACCGGTGCGTCCACATGCGGCTCCGGTGGGGCCTGTTCGAGGATCACGTGCGCGTTGGTGCCGCTGACCCCGAACGAGGAGACGGCCGCGCGCCGCGGGCGGTCTGTCTCCGGCCAGTCCCTGGCGTCGGTGAGCAGCTCCACCGCGCCGGTGGACCACTCCACCTCCTGGGTCGGCCGGTTCACGTGCAGGGTGCGCGGCAGCATCCCGTGCCGCAACGCCATCACCATCTTGATCACACCGGTCGCCCCGGCGGCGGCCTGTGCGTGACCGATGTTGGATTTGATCGAACCGAGCAGCAGCGGGGTTTCCCGATCCTGGCCGTAGGTGGCCAGCACGGCCCGCGCCTCGATCGGGTCGCCGAGCGTGGTTCCGGTGCCGTGCGCCTCCACGGCGTCCACTTCGGACGGACGGAGACCGGCGCTGCCGAGCGCCTGCCGGATCACGCGTTCCTGCGAAGGCCCGCTCGGTGCGGTCAATCCGTTCGACGCGCCGTCGGAGTTGACCGCCGAACCACGGACGATCGCCAGCACCTGGTGGCCGTTGCGCAAGGCGTCGGAGAGCCGTTCCACCACCAGCAGGCTGACGCCCTCGCTCCAGGCCGTCCCGTCGGCGCCCTCGGCGAAGGATTTGCACCGGCCGTCTGCGGCGAGCCCACGTTGACGGCTGAACTCCACGAAGACCTCGGGCGTGGCCATCACCGCGACGCCGCCGGCCAGCGCGAGCGAGCATTCACCCGAGCGCAGCGCCTGCGCCGCGAGATGCAGGGCGACCAGCGAGGACGAGCACGCGGTGTCGACGGTCATCGCGGGGCCTTCCAGGCCGAGGGTGTAGGCGATGCGGCCGGAAACCACGCTGCCGGCGTTGCCGGTGCCCAGATATCCCTCGAGACCGTCGGGGACGCGTGCCAGATTCGAGGCGTAGTCGTGGAACATCACCCCGGCGAAGACGCCGGTCCGGCTACCCCGGACGGAGGCCGGGTCGATACCCGAACGTTCCAACGCCTCCCAAGAGACCTCCAGAAGCAGACGCTGCTGCGGATCCATCGCCAGCGCCTCGCGCGGGCTGATACCGAAGAACCCGGCGTCGAACTCACCCGCTCCGTCGAGAAAACCGCCCTGGCGCACGTAGGAGGTACCGGGGTTGTCCGGGTCGGGGTCGAACAGGCCGTCGAGGTCCCAGCCTCGGTCGTCCGGGAACCCGGAGCGCGTCTCGCCGCCCGCGGCCACCAGCTCCCACAGTTCTTCCGGGGAGCCGATGCCGCCGGGCAGGCGGCAGGCCATCCCGACGATCGCGATCGGCTCGTCCGCGTGGTTTGCGGTCACCTCGGTCACCGCGGTCTCTGCGGCGACGCCCAGTACTTCGGTGCGCAGGTGCTCGGCCACCTCCAGCGGGGTCGGCCGGTCGAAGACCAACGTGGCCCCGAGCGAGAGACCGGTGGCGGCCGCGAGCCGGTTCCGCAGCTCCACGGCGGACTTCGAGTCGAAGCCGAACTCCTTGAACGAACGGCGGGCAGGTACCCGGCCGGCGTCGGCGAACCCCAGTACGCCTGCGGTTTCCGTGCGGACCAGGTCCAGCAGGAACTGGGTCTGGGCCGGGCGGGACAACGTGGCGAACCGTTCCCGCAGCGCCACCGGCCCGTCTGCCCGAGCACCCTGAGCGCCGGAGCGGCCGAACTCCCGCACCATTTCCGCGTCCGGCCTCGCGGCGATCACCAGTGTGTCCTCGGCGACGGCCCCGAGGCCGAACAGTTCGGTGCGCTCCTCGACGGACAGATCCCGGCGCCACGCGATGGTCACGGTGGGCAGGCCCTCGGCCCGGCGGCGCTGGGCGAACGCCGTCAGGTAGGCGTCGGCCGCCGCGTTCTCCGCGTCGATCTCGCCCCCGAGCACCGAGTCGGCGTCGGTGAACAGCACGAGCACGGACTCCCCGGCGAATTCGGCGACCAGGTCCAGCTCGGCGATCCGCGTGTGCGGGTCACCGCCTGCCGCGTACACCACGGCGGCGTGGTCCGATCTGTCCACAGCGGACAGGTCGGTCGCCGACACGACCCGCCGCACACCCTGGCCGGAAATCGCCTCGTCGACGTCGCCGACCACCACTACAACGGCGTCGCCGTCGAGCGCCTCGCCGGCGGCGCGCACCGGCGCCAGCCGCGGCGTCCGCAGCACACCGTCCCGGATCGCCAGCTGCGGTCCGCCGGTGGCGACCGCCGCGATGATCTCCGCCCCCGTGCCCTCGCCGACGTCCAGTACCGAAAGCCGGTCGTGGGCGGCTCGCATCGACCGCACGACACCCCAGATCGGGGCGTTCGCCGGATCCGTCACGGTCTCGGTCGCGGTGGTGGCCACCGCACCGCGGGTCAGGAACACCAGCCGGGACCCCGGGTACCGCCCGGCCAGTCCACGAACGCGGTCCGCCGCGGTCAAGGGCTCCACGGCGTCGAAACACGGCACCAGCAGGGTGTGCGCCTCGGCGGCCTCCACGAGGGGCAGACCAAGGCCGAGATCGTCTTCACCGAGCACGGCCCAGCCGTCGATACCCGGCACCGGGCTCGCCGGGACCGGGACCCAATCCAGCCGGAACAGCGCCTCGTGCGCCCGTCCTCCGGTGTGATGCCGCCGCGCCGGTTCGTCCAGCAACCGGCGGCGGGTCACCTTGCCGGAAGCGGTGCGCGGAATCGCGACCACCTCGTACACCGCGGCCGGGACCTTGAAGTACGACAGGCGCTCGCGGCACACCTGGATGATCCGCGCGGCGTCGACCACCCCGGCGGTCTCCGGCACCACGTAGGCCACCGGGACCTCGCCGAGCGCCTCGTCCGGCAGCCCGGCCACCCCGACGTCCACGACGCCGGGCACCGCGCGGATCACGTCCTCCACCTCGGCGGGGTGGATGTTCTCGCCACCGCGGATGATGAGTTCCTTGATGCGACCGGTGATCGTCAGATAGCCGAGTTCGTCCTGCCGGGCCAGGTCGCCGGTGCGATACCAGCCCTCGCGCAGCGCGGCGGCGGTCGCCTCCGGCTGGTCGTGGTAGCCCACCATCAGGTTCGGGCCCTTGACCCACACCTCGCCCTCGCCACCTCGCTCGACCTCGGCGCCGGTCTCCTGGTCGGTCACCCGCACCTTGAGTCCCGGCACCGGCGAGCCGCAGGACCCGGGCACCAGCGCACCGGACGGGCGGCTCATGGTGATGGCGCCACAGGTCTCGGTGCTGCCGTAGCTGTCGACCAGCCGGACGCCGAAGGTGTCCTCGAACGACTCGCTCAGCGAGGCGGAGGTGACCGCACCGGTCACCATGCACACGCGCAAGGAGTCGGCTTCGAGCCCTTCGCCGCGCGCCTGGCGCAGGAGGTCGTGGTACATCGTCGGCACGCCGACCAGGAAGGTGTAGTCGTCCTCCTGCATCAGGCGGATGACGTCCTCGCCGGCGAACCCGTCGGCGATCATCGCCGTGGCGCCGGAGGCCACCACCCCGTGCACGCAGAGGACGTGCGCGAGCGAGTGGGACATCGGCAGCGGCCAGAGGACCTTGTCCCGGGGCGAAAGCCCGAGTAGCGGCACGTAACAGGCGGCCACCGACCACAGGCAGCCGCCCTGGGTGGACAGTACGCCCTTGGGCTTCCCGGTGGTGCCCGAGGTGTAGAGCATCCAGGCGACGTCGTCCAGCCCGGTGTCGTCACGGGCGGGTTCGGCAGGTTCGGTGGTGGCGAGCTCCTCGAACGAGCGGACGCCGGCGGTCGTCCCGGAGCCGGTGACGAGCACGATCGGGCCGTCGGTGCCGGTCACCCGGCGCAGCTGAGCCAGCTGTGCGGGACCGGTGATCACCACCTCGGCGCCGCTGTCTTCGAGGATATGCGCCAGCTCGGCGTCGGAGGACCGTGGATGGACCGGCACCCCGACCCCGCCTGCCCGGACCGCGGTGAGGTAGCCCTCGACCACCTCCACGCTGTTGTCCAGCCAGATCACCACCCGCCCGCCGCGGGTCAGCCCCCGCGCGACCAGATGCCCGGCGAGCCGGGCGGTCCGCGCCTCGAGCTCGGCGTAGGTCACCTCGCGCCGGCCGTCCGAGAAGGCGACCTTGTCCCCCCGTCGCCCCGCATGCGCACGCAGCAGCTCGGACAAGGGCCGGATCAGCTCGGATCGCGCCATGAACTCGCCTCCTGGAATTGCTATCAGTGCAAGGCCGCCGATATGACGGATGAACCCCAGAAAAAAGAAACCGACCATTCTCGCAGAGGTATATATAAAACCCGTACAAGCGCCATGGGCACCTGCACTTATTCGGCCCCCAGCAGCCCGGTCACGCGTTGAAGATTAACCATCAGCGCCCCGAACCTTCAACCCCGACTAGCTCTCCGGTATGACCCTGCCTCAACCTCCGGTACCACCCCTGCCGCCTCCGAAAACACCCCCTATTGCCACCCCTGTAAGGACTTTTACCTGATAGCGGCGACGTGGAGGTGTCGGATGACGCGACCGGATCCGACAAAGCACCGTCACTGCTCCGGACTTCCCGCCGAGGTTGCTAATTCTCCGGTACTGCACCTAACATCGGTTCAGATGAGCTTTCCCTGGGGAATCATGAAAAACGCTCACGGTGCTATTAACAGCGCTGCACACGACACCGTCATCGCGCCTGCTCATGCAAATCCGACACCAGTTCTCGCGGAGTCTTCATGACAAAGTCGCCACAGGTGGTTCACGCACTCCCGGCCGAGACCGAGACGCGGGCGGCCGCCAGGATCATCGGGGTCGGCACCGCGGTGCCCGCCTTCTCCTACACCCAGGAAGAGCTGCTGGAGGTCTTCTCCATCACCGACCCCAAGGTGCGCTCGGTTTTCCTGAACAGCGCGATCGAGCGCCGGTTCCTGAACCTTCCGCCGAAGCTGCCGGACGGCACCCGCCGGATGGAGACCCAGGGCGAACTGCTGCGCAAGCACCGTGAGCACGGCATCGAGATGGGCGCACGCTCCCTGCAGGCCTGCCTCAAACAGGCGGAAGCCGAACTCGACGATGTCGCCTACCTCTGCTGCGTGTCCTCCACCGGTTTCCTCACCCCCGGCTTCAGCGCGCTGGTGATCCGGGAACTGGGGCTGGCTCAGGAGACCGCGCGGCTGGACGTGGTCGGCATGGGCTGCAACGCCGGGCTCAACGGACTGTCCGCGGTCTCCGGCTGGGCCCGCGCCCATCCCGGGAAGCTGGCCGTGATGCTGTGCATCGAAGCGTGCTCGGCGGCCTATGTCTTCGACGGGACCATGCGCACTTCGGTGGTGAACAGCCTGTTCGGAGACGGTTCCTCGGCCGTGGCGGTGCGCGCGGGCGCCCCGTCGGCCGTCGGGAACGAGGGTCCGTCGATCCTCAAGTTCTCCAGCTGCATCATTCCCGAGGCCATCGACGCGATGCGCTACGACTGGGACGACCACGAGAGCAAGTTCAGCTTCTATCTCGACCAGGACGTGCCCTACGTCGTCGGCGCGCACGCCGAGATCATCATCGGCAGGCTGCTGGAAGGCACCGGGCTGCGCCGGAACGACATCGCGCACTGGATCGTGCACTCCGGCGGTAAGAAGGTCATCGACTCGGTGATGGTCAACCTCGGTCTCACCCGCCGGGACGTCCGCCACACCACCAGCGTGCTGCGGGACTACGGGAACCTTTCCAGCGGCTCGTTCCTCTTCTCCTACAGCGGCCTGGTCGACGAGGGCGTGGTACGGCCGGGTGACCACGGCGTGCTGATGACCATGGGCCCCGGCTCCACCATCGAGACCGCGCTCATCCAGTGGTGACGCGCCGTTCCCCTGTACTCGGACCAGAAGTGAGGCAACCGCATGACCACGAGTGATCTGCTGACCGGGCCGGCACCGCTTGAGCTGACCGGCGCGAACGAACTCAGCTCCGCGCTGGTCGCCATGGTCAGCGAATTCTGCGGGCGGCTGGAGGACGAGGGCGGCGTCGCCGTACTCCGTCTCGGCGGCGGCACGACGGCTGCAGCGTGGCCGGGCGAGGTGAGCATCCGGCTGGTCAACCGCTGGGAGCGCACCCTCCGGCGGTTGGAGCGGCTGAGCACGATGACCGTGGCCACCGCCATCGGGCCATGCTCGGGTCCGGCGCTGGAACTGTTGCTCACCACCGACTTCCGCCTCGCCACGCCGGACGCCTCGGTGGTGCTGCCGCCCGGTGGGCTCTGGCCCGGAATGGCGCTGCATCGGCTGGCCACCCAGATCGGCGTGGCCGCGACCCGCCGTCTGCTGCCCGGCGGCACCGAGCTGACCGCGGCCCGCGCCGTGGAGCTCGGCCTGTTCGACGAGATCACCACCGACCCGCACGCCGCGCTGGCGACCAAACTCGCCGAACTGGTCGAGGTGGAAGGCACGGAGTTCGCCATCCGCCGTCGGCTCCTGCTCGACGCGCCCACCACCACCTTCGACGACGCGCTCGGTGTGCACCTGGCCGCCTGCGACAGGGCACTGAGGCAGCACCACCGAGAAGCGGCGAAATGAGCGTGGACCGGGACGCCGCGGCGCTTCTGCGGCAGATCGAGACCGGCGAGCGGCGGCTGGCCGGGCTACCGTCCAAAGTGGACCGCAGCCCGGCGGAGCAGGCCGTCGCCGACCAGGTGCACGAGAGGAACCGCCGCGTCCGCGCACGTTTTCTCGGTGACCACGCCGCGGCGGTGTACGACCGGCTGACCAAGGACCGGACCGTGCGGCTGCGCGTCACCGAGCTGGCCTTCGCCGCGGCCGACGAGTTTCCCGGACTGGTACCCAGCGAGGAGCAGCTGGCGGAAGAGTCGCGCAAACCCGATCAGGCCGCCAAGGAAGGCCGCGAGATCGACCAGGGCCTGTTCTTCCGCGAGATCTTGAAACTCCCCGTCGCGGGCACGCATCTGGTCGAAACCATGCTGATGCCGACGGCGGAAGCCGAGGCGATGCTGCCGGAGTTCGGCCGGACCGGACGAGCCGATCTCGGCGGCGTGCGGCTGGTGCGCCGCGGCGGCATCGCGGAGCTGACCGTTTGCAACGAATCCGCGTTGAACGCCGAGGACAACGAGCTGATCGCCGCCATGGAGACGGCCGTCGACCTGGCGCTGCTCGACGATCAGGTCCGGGTCGGCGTGGTGCGCGGCGGGCAGATGACCCATCCCCGATACCACGGGCGGCGGATCTTCAGCGCCGGGATCAACCTCCGGAAACTACACGCGGGACGGATCTCTTTCACCGATTTCCTGCTGCGACGGGAACTGGGCTATATCGGCAAGATCCGGCGCGGGCTGCTCGTCGAGGAGGATCCGGCCGCCTGGCCGCGCCGCACCAGCGACAAACCATGGATCGCCGCGGTGGACGGCTTCGCCATCGGCGGCGGAGCGCAGCTGCTGCTGGTGTTCGACCATGTGATCGCGGCCGCGGACGCCTACGTCAGCCTGCCGGCGGCGCAGGAGGGCATCGTGCCCGGCGCGTCGAACTTCCGGCTGAGCGCGATCACCGGCCCCCGGCTGGCCAGGCAGATCATCCTTTCCGGGCGCAAGATCTGGGCCGCCGAGCCCGAGGGCCGCACGTTCTTCGACGAGGTGGCCGACCCCCGCGACCTCGACGCCGCGGTCGAGACCGCCTGCGCAAGGCTGGACAACGCGGCCGTGCCCGCGAACCGCCGGATGCTCAACCTCGCCGACGAACCGCTGGACCGGTTCCGCGAGTACATGGCCGAGTTCGCCGCCGAGCAGGCGCTGCGACTCTACGGCGAGGACGTGCTGGACAAGGTGCGACGGTATTCGACAGATCGGGAGAAGTCGGCATGACCTTCGTTTCCCTCGGCGACACGGTGTTCAGCGGGACCTCGGGCGGCTTCGCCGACGTGACCGAGCCCGCGACCGGTGCGACTCTCGCGCGTACCGGGATCGCCACCTCCGCCGACGTGCACGCGGCCGTGAACCTCGCGGTCGCCGCGCAACCGGCCTGGGCCGGGCTCGCGCCTGCCGACCGCGCCTCGGTGTTGCGCCGGGCGGCGGCCCTGCTCGAGGACGGCCGCGAGGAGTTCGCCTCCTGGCTGATTCGCGAGGGCGGTGCCGTCCGCCCCAAGGCCGAGTTCGAGATCAAGTCCACAGTGGACGAACTATGGGCGGCGGCCGCGCTGCCCACCGAGCCGCACGGTCACCTGCTGCCCGCCGAACCCGGCGTGCACAGCATCGGACGTCGGGTGCCGCTCGGCGTGGTCGGGGTGATCAGCCCCTGGAACTTCCCGCTGGTGCTGGCGATGCGCGCGGTGGCCCCGGCACTGGCGCTCGGCAACTCCGTGGTGCTCAAACCCGACGTGCACACCCCGATTTCCGGCGGTTTCCTCATCGCGCGGCTGTTCGAAGCGGCCGGGCTACCGCCGGGCCTGCTCCAAGTGCTGCCCGGCGAAGCCGAACCTGGTGAGGCGCTGACCTCACACCTCGACGTCGCGATGATCGCCTTCACCGGATCGACCGAAGTGGGCCGCCGGGTCGGGGAGACGGCCGGGCGCGCGCTCAAACGGGTCTCTCTGGAACTCGGCGGCAACAACGCGCTGATCGTGCTCGACGATGCCGACCTGGAGACGGCCGGTTCGGCCGGCGCCTGGGGCGCTTTCCTGCATCAGGGCCAGATCTGCATGACCGCCGGACGGCATATCGTGCTGGAGTCGGTGGCCGACGAATACGTGGACCGGTTGACCGCGCGGGCGGAGAAGCTGGTCGTCGGCGACCCCTGGACCGAGGACGTGGCGCTGGGACCGCTGATCAACGCCGCCCAGCTGTCCAGAGTGGACGAAATCGTACGCGAAACCGTGGCCGCGGGCGCGCAGCTGCGCACCGGCGGACCCGACCGCGCGCTGTTCTACCGGCCGACGGTGCTGTCGGGGGTGACCCCGGACATGCCCGCCTGCACCGAGGAGATCTTCGGTCCGGTGGCACCGGTGATCGTGGTCGCCGACGAGGACGAGGCGGTGGAGCTGGCGAACCGGACCGAATACGGGCTGGTCACCGCGGTCCAGACCGACTCGGCCGAACGCGGCCTCGCGCTGGCCGACCGGCTGCGCACCGGGATCGTGCACGTCAACGACCAGACAGTGAACGACAACGCGTACGTGCCCTTCGGCGGCACCGGGGCCTCCGGCAACGGCAGCCGTCACGGCGCACTGCACAGCTGGGACGAATTCACCCGCTGGCAGTGGCTGACCGCGCGCCACGCCTCGCCGTCGTTCCTCTTCTGACCCTGCCCACCTCATCACCGGGAGCGACCCCATGCCGGACCACCGGCCACGTGTCTCGTACACCAAGAGAGGACACGTCGCCTACATCACCCTCGACCGCCCCCAGGTGCTCAACGCGATGGACCTGCGGATGCACGAAGAGCTCGTTGAGATCTGGGACGATTTCGAGTACGACGACGAGATCTGGGCCGGGGTGCTCACCGGAGCCGGGCCGCGGGCGTTCTCGGTGGGCCAGGACCTCAAGGAGCTCGTCGCCAGAGTCCGTTCCGGGGAGCCTCCGTCCACCTTCGGCAGCCGCGACCGGCCGGGCTGGCCCAGGCTGACCGAACGATTCGACCTGAGCAAGCCGCTGATCGCCAAGGTCAACGGGTATGCGCTGGGCGGGGGCTTTGAGCTGGCGCTGGCCTGCGACGTGATCGTGGCCGCCGAAAACGCCACCTTCGCCCTGCCGGAGGCGAAACTCGGCCTGATCGCCGGCGCGGGCGGCGTGTTCCGCCTCGCGAGGCAGCTGCCGTTGAAGACGGCCATGGGCTATCTGCTCACCGGCCGCGAGATCCCCGCCGCCCGCGCGCTGGAACTCGGTCTGGTCAACGAGGTCGTGCCGGCCGAGGAGTTGGACGACTGCGTGGACGGTTGGGTCGACGACATCCTGCGCTGTGCCCCGTTCGCCGTACGCGCGATCAAAGAGGCTGCGCAGACGTCGACGACCATGCCGCTTCGGCAGGCGTTCGCCACCCGGTACGCCTGGGAGGAACGCCGGATGCACAGCCAGGACGCGCGGGAGGGACCGCTCTCCTTCGTGGAGAAGCGCCCGCCGAAGTGGACGGGCTCGTAGATGCGCACCCCGCTCGGCCATCGAGTCGAGCGCTTCAACTGCGGAGGAGGTTCCTGACGCCCCTTTTCCCTGTCACGGGATTCGCAGGTGCATACGCGGGCGAACACCCCGCGAAACGGAATATAGGTACGCGACGGAAGAAAGTGTCACGTGCCGGTTCCAACCTACCCAAGAACGTCCCTCGAAATGGTCCAACCCGAATTCGTCCTTCATTTCTTCGAGGTTGATTCGAGCGCGGTCAAGAATACCTTCAGACTGCTCCGAGGAGGGCGATGAACAAGGAATACCACGCTGCCCGAGTGCGGCACGGAACTCCGGTACGACGACCAGACCGGGGCCGGCCAGGACCGCGGGCGGGCGCAGCCCCCAGCCTGCCAGCTCGTCCAGCAGGTCGAGCACCACCGTCCACATCGGCCGGTACCGCTCCCGGTCCGGGATGCCACACCGGCGCCTGCGCCGCTGAACTTCCTTACCATGAAAGGAAATCGCGTCATCCCAGCTCTCCGGGAGGAGCAGCCGCCAGTCGACGGCCGCGGCGGTGTGCGCGCCGACCAGCTGCACGGTGACCCCCAGCTGACAGTCCACCATCCGCTCTTCGTCGTGCGCGTACTGCCGGGCCACACCGGGGGAATCGTTGCCTTCCTTGTGAAAGACGCATTCGCCGAGCACCCAGGCCAGCGGCTGGACCAGGAGCTCGGCGCGCCGAGCCAGCACCGCCCGTACTGCGGCGAAATCCCAGGTGGAGGAGGTCACGAACTGTTGCAGCGCCTGATGATTCACCCCGAGTCGCTCTGCCATCGGCTGCATCGACTTGCGGCCGCCGTCCAGCAGCAGCCCCCGCAGGTAGAGCTCGGCCTTGGCCCGCTGATCGACCCGCGCGAGCGGCCGGAACATCTCCTCGGCGAACGTCCGCAGGGGATCCCCTGCCGCATTCGGAGCAATTCCCGTGACCACCTTGCTCTCCCCTTTCACGGCGAACACGCCTCGTCTTCACCGAGTCCGTCAGAGCGCTCCAACCTGCCATCGACGATAGCGCGTAAATCGGCCGACGAACCCCTCGGATTAGGGGTTGACCATCGCGCCCCACGGTCAATAATCTCGGGTTCACACCGGCATATTTCGCGCCGCTATCCCCTACCGGACCCGGCAGTGGAGGTTTCATCGTGAGCACCGAAAAGTCCTTGCGGAGGCTTTCCCGCATCGCCGTGGTCGGCGCCGGCGTGATGGGAAGCGGGATCGCCGCCACCGCGCTCGGTCACGGCGTCGACGTCGTGCTGGTCGACGTGGACTCCGCGACCCTGGAGCAGGCCCGCCGCCGGATCGGCGAGCAGCTGCGGCACGCGAGCCTTCTCGGTGCGCTGCCCGAGGTTCCCGCCGGAGAGCTGACCGCCACCACGGTGATCGGCGACGTCGCGGGGGCCGCCGTGGTGATCGAGGCGGTCACCGAGCTGCCCGAGGCGAAGGCCAAGGCGCTGGCCGAAATCTCCGGAGCGGTCTCCCCCGGCACCCCGCTGATCTCCAACACCTCCGGCATTCCGATCGACGAGCTCGCGGAGTGGACGGCACGACCGGAGGATCTGGCAGGCACCCACTTCATGAACCCGACCTACCTGATCAAGATGGTCGAAGTGGTTCGCGCGCCGCGTACGAGCGAAGCCGCCATGGCCACGATCATCGAGATGCTCACCGCGCTGGAGCGCACCCCGGTGGTGGTCGCCGACGCGCCGGGGTTCGTCACCAGCCGCCTACTGCATCCGATGATCAACAACGCCACCCGCGTCGTCGGCGCGGGTACCGCCACCGCCGAGTCGGTGGACGCGCTGATGTGCGGCTGCCTCGGCCATCCCACCGGCCCCCTGCGCACCGCGGACCTGATCGGCCTCGACAACCTCGTCGACTCGCTCAACGCGCTCTACGAACGCACCGGCGACGAGAGCTGCCTGCCCAGTGAACCGCTGTTGGAGAAGGTGCGCGCAGGCGACCTCGGCCGCAAGACCGGCCGCGGTTTCTACGACTACGGAAAGGCCATGACGTGACCGAACAAGCACTGGCGCCGGACGCCGCCGCGATCGCCGCCGACCTGCTGGCACTGCTGGAGACCAGGACCAGGACCGAACTGGGCACCGACCAGGAGCTCTTCGCCTCGGGCCTGGTGTCCTCCATGTTCGCCATGGAGCTGATCGTCCACTTGGAAAAGAACTACGACATCGCCATCACCGGCCCGGACCTGAAGCTGGACAACTTCCGCACCGTGGACCGGATGACCGAGTTGGTGCTGCGCCTGCGGGGCGAGGCGGCCGATGGCTGACCTGGACGACGAACGCGCGCTGGTGAGCGCCCTCGTCGGTGATCAGGCCGAGAACTGGGATCGCGCCGGCGAGCTGCCCGAGGAGCTGCTGCGCAAGCTCGGTGCGAGCGGGTTGCTCTGCGCCCAGGTGCCCGGCCGATTCGGCGGACGCGGAGCGACGAGCCTGGCCAACGGCGAATTCACCGCGCACGTGGGCGGTCTCTGCAGTTCCCTGCGCAGTGTGATGACCTCGCAGGGCATGGCGGCCTGGACCATCGAGCGGATGGGCACCCGGGAGCAGCGTGCGCACTACCTCGCCGCGCTGACCGGCGGCGAGCTCGCCGCCGCCGGATTCAGCGAACCCGGCGCCGGCAGTGATCTGTCCACGATGGACACCCGGATCCGGCGTGACGGCGACACCGTGGTCGTCGACGGTCACAAGGTCTGGACGACCGCCGCGGCCTACGCCGACCATCTGGTGATCTTCGGGAAGTACGAGGACGAGGGCACGGCCGCCGCGGTGGTCGTGCCCTCGCGTGCGC
>NZ_JACBXD010000115.1 GCF_013870525.1 Amycolatopsis pittospori | reverse complement strand
CGACGTTCCCGCGGCGGCGCCATCCACGCTTCCGGGTGCTTGGCGAGCCAGCGGTGCCGGTACACCGAGTAGGGGATGTGCGCCAGGTACAGGATCAGCGCGATCGCCAACGCCACCAGCGGGAACTGGATGATCGCGGCGGCCAGCAGACCCACCCCGACCAGCAGCGGCGCGATCGCCTTCGGCGGCGCCTTCACCGTCTTCAGCGAGAGCGTCGGGATCCGGCTGATCAGCAGCGCGGCGACCGCGATCGTCCACACCCACACCACGTACTGGTGCGACCACCAGCCCTGCCCGAACTGCAGCTCCAAGGTCAGCGGCAGCATCGCCAGCAGACCACCGGCGGGCGCGGGCACACCGACGAAGAACTCGCCCGCGTACGGCGGCTGCTCGGTGTCGTCGATCAGCGTGTTGAACCGCGCGAGCCGCAGGATCATGCAGACCGCGAAGATCAGCGACGCCACCCAGCCGATCCGCTCGCCCTCGGCGTGCCAGACGTACAGCACCAGCGCGGGCGCGACACCGAACGAGATGCCGTCGGACAGCGAGTCGAGCTCCTGCCCCATTTTCGACGTCGCGTCCAGCAACCGCGCGATCCGGCCGTCGAGACTGTCGAGCACCGCGGCGATCCCGATCGACGCGATCGCCATCGGATAGTTGCCGATCAGCGCGAACTGCACCGACGACAGACCGGCGCACAGGGCGAGCACCGTGATGGCGTTCGGCAGCAGCCGGACGCCCGGAGTGGTCACGCGGACCATGGATCAGCCTTCCGAGTGCGGCGCCGAGGGCAGCTCGGCGATCGGGGTCTCGCCGCCGATCGTGCGCTGGCCCTTCGAGACGAGGACCTTGCTGCCCGGAGGCAGGTACAGGTCGACTCGCGAGCCGAAGCGGATGATGCCGTACGTCGAACCGACGCCGACCTTGTCGCCCTCGCGGATTTCGCAGAGGATGCGCCGGGCCACCAGCCCGGCGATCTGCACCACGACGAGCTCGTGGCCGTCTTCGGTGCGCATGAGCACGGAGTTGCGCTCGTTGTCCTCGCTCGCCTTGTCCAGGTCCGCGGACAGGAACTTGCCGGGCCGGTACGCGACCCGCTCGATCACACCGGACGCCGGAATCCGCTGGACGTGCACGTCGAACACCGACAGGAACACGCTCACCCGCATCCGCGGTTCGGCTGGCAGCCCCAGCTCGGGCGGCGGCACGGCCTCTTCGATCAGCGAGACCAGACCGTCCGCCGACGCGACCGCGAGGCCGGACTGCGCGGGCGGGACACGCTTCGGCTCACGGAAGAACGCCGCCGTCGCGGCCGTCGCGAGCGCGCCGACGACGCCGAGGCGCTTGGAGAACTTCCGCAGCACCAGCGTCGCGGCGAGACCGCCGAAGACGAACGGCCTGCCGGCCGGGTGCATCGGCGGAACGGTCTCGCGGGCCAGCTTCACGGCATGTGCGAGGGGGTTACCAGTGGCTTCCGGCCGGTTGCCGCTCATTGGTCGGGTTCACCGCAGTTCGTGTCGGGGGGTGGGGGCATGAAGAGCCACCACGCTACCGCCCTGTCCACGGCCGGGGCGTGGCCTCCCCCGGAAGGGTTTCCCCGCCTCGGGTGGGAGGGGCCACATCGCGGTAACGGAAGGTGGAAATACGCGATAACTCTAGGTAATTGGAGCCGATAGCCGACTTTGAGGACCCGCGCATGCCCGCCAGTCCGGACCCCGCAGGCGAGCGGCTCGCCGAGCTGTTCCGAGCCTGGAAGAGGGACATTTCGACGGCGCCGATGCCTTCGCTCGTCGACCCCGTCCGCGCCGCCTCGATCATCGCCGAGGCGAGGGCGAACGGGTGCATATGCCCCCCGACGGCACATGCACCCGGCCGCGGCCGCTGGAACTGAGCGAAAGAACCACTTTAGTTCGCCGGACGCCGGTGATCACCGGTCGCGAGAAAACCGTTACCAACGGTTACTCCACTGGTCACCGGCGATACGGCGACTGCGGATCGCGCGGCCGCCGACCGGCGCCGCGGACCAGGCGCAACAGGGCGAGCAGCAGGATCGAGCCAAGGATCGCGACGCCGAAGCTGGGGAAATCGAAGTCGAAGGACTGTTCGGTACCCGTCGCGAGGCGGTAGATGAAACCGCCCAGCGCCGCGCCGAGCACGCCGATCAGGATGCTGAACAGGCAGCCGCCCCGCCGGTCCGGGCCGCCCACCACGACGTTGGCCAGCCAGCCCGCGATGGCGCCGAAGACGATCCACGAGAAGAAACCCATGCCACCAGGCTACAAGCCCGAATGGAGTAGCGCACAAGAACAGTTGCACAAGAGATATTGTGCAACTACCGTTGTGCGTTATGACCGACCCGGAAGTGCGTGAAGTCCACGATTCGAAGGTGCTCGCAGCGATGTCCCACCCGCTGCGGCGCCGGCTGCTCGACGTCCTCCGGCTCGAGGGCCCGTGCACCGCGTCCGTACTCGCCGAGCGGACCGGGCAGGCCGTCGGGAACGTCAGCCACCACCTGAAGGTGCTGGCCGCCAGCGATCTGGTCGAGGAGGCGCCCGAACTCGCCCGCGACCGTCGCGAGCGGTGGTGGCGCCGAGTCGGGTACGCGGTGTCCTGGTCGCCCTCGGACTTCCCGGACGACCCGGTCGCGGCCGCCGCCGAATCCCTCGCCCTCGAACGCCAGGTTTCGATGGCGCGCCAATGGTTCGCCGAACGCGACAGCTACCCCGAGGAATGGCACCGAGCCGCCTTCGTCACCGATAGCTGGATGAAGCTTTCGGTCGCGGAAATGGCCGAGATCGAGGGCCGGATCCAGGCACTGGTCCGCGAGTACAGCGACCGGGACCAGCCGGACGACGGCCAGGAACGCAGGCCGGTGTTCTTCTCCACCCGCGCCGTCCCGGCCCGGCCGTGATCACCCGCGAACGCGGCGGACTGCTGCGCTCACGCGATTTTCGCCTGCTGTGGACCGGCGAGACGACCAGCGTGCTCGGCAGTTCCATCGCCGTCGTCGCACTGCCGCTGGTCGCCGTGGTCACGCTGCAGGCGAGCACGTTCGCGGTCGGGTTGCTGACCGCGGCCGCCTGGCTGCCGTGGCTGCTCATCGGCCTGCCCGCCGGCGCCTGGGTCGACCGCCGGCCGAAACGGCCGATCATGTTGGTGTGCAACACCTTCTCGATGATCGTGTTCCTGAGTGTCCCGGTCGCCGCGTGGTTCGGGCTGCTCACGATGACGCAGTTGCTCGTCGTCGCCCTGGCGGGCGGCGTCGCGAAGGTGTTCTTCAACGTCGCGTACCGCGCGTACCTGCCCTCGCTGGTCGACAAGGAGGACCTCCAGGAGGCCAACGAAAAGCTGCAGGGCAGCGAGTCCGTCGTGAAGATCGGCGGCCCCGGGCTCGCCGGCCTGCTCGCCCAGGGGTTCGGCGCCGTCACCGGGGTACTCGTCGACGCGGTGACGTTCGGGATCTCACTGCTGTGCCTGCGTTCCATCCGGTATCGCGAGCCCGAGCGCGTCGCCGCGACGCGTTCGAGGCTCCGGGACGAGATCCGGGAAGGCCTCGACTTCGTCGTCCACGACCGCTTCCTGCGCGTGTTCGCGATCTTCGGCGCGATTTCGAACGTGGCGCTCATGGGGCATCAGTCGATCCAGGTCGTGTTCCTGGCCCGCGACCTCGGGGTGGGGCCGGGATCCGTCGGTCTCGTGCTCGCTCTGGTCGGCGCGGGCGGTGTCTTCGGCGCCGCGTTGTCGGGCAAGCTCGCCGACCGGGTCGGCACCGCGCGGTCCTTCATGCTCTGCGAGGCCTTCGGCTCGGTGATGATGGTGCTGGGCCCGCTCACCCAGCGAGGCTGGGGACTCACGTTCTTCGTCGCCGCCGGCTTCTCGGTCAGCGCCGGGATCGTCGGGTCGAACGTCCTCAGTGCCACGTTCAGGCAGCGGTACGTCCCGGCGGAACTGTTCGGCCGGGTCACCGCGAGCATGTCCGTGCTCAGCTTCGGCGCGATCGCGCTCGGCGGCCTGCTCGGCGGAACCCTGGGCGAGACCGTCGGCGTGCGGGAGACCCTGTGGCTGATGGCCGGTCTCCAGGTCGCCGCCGTCGGCGCCCTGCTGTTCACACCGGTCGGCCGGTGCCGCGACTTCCCGGCAGATCGCGTTTAGCCCGCTAACCGCGATCCGGGCCGATCGGCGTCCGGGGTGCGGCACCGCCTGGCGGGGAATCAGCGTTGCGAAAGCCACGTTCGCAACCTTCAACGTTGCGAAAGTGGCTTTCGCAACACCTTCTCGCAGGACCACGCATCAAGGCGCCACCTCTCAGGCTCCCCACGCGGGTGGGGAGCTGCCCGGCAGATCGCGTTTAGCCCGCTGAACGCGGGTCAAAGCAGGAGGACGTCGACCTCGTCGCCCTGGGCGGCCGACTCGACGTCCTCCGGCAGCACGATCAGGCAGTTCGCCTGCGTGAAAGACGCCAGCAGATGCGAGCCCGGCCCGCCGCGCGGTCCGACGATCCCGGTCACTTCGCCCTCCGAGTGCGTGTAGGAGCCCCGCCGGAATTGCCGCCGCCCGGCGGGGGACGTCATCGACTCGGTCAGCCGGGCCCGCACCTTCTGCCGGTCGACGCCGGAATGCCCCATCGCGGAAAGCAACGCCGGCCGCAGGAAGGCTTCGAACGAAACGAGGACGCTCACCGGGTTGCCCGGCAACGTCACCACCGGCACGCCGTTCCAGCGTCCGCAGCCCTGCGGCCCGCCCGGCTGCATCGCGACCTTCCGGAATTCCACGCCCTGCCCGGTCAGCGCGTCCTTCACCACCTCGTACGCGCCCGCGCTGACCCCACCCGAGGTCACCAGCAGATCCACGTCCGCCAGCCGCGGTTCGATGACCGCGCGGAACTCGTCCACGTCGTCGACCACACTGCGCACGACCTCGGCCTCGCAGCCGAGAGCGCGGATCGCGGACGCGAGCATGATGCTGTTCGACTCGTAGATCTGCCCGTGCCGCAAGGGATTCGGCGCGTCGACCAGTTCGGTACCGGTGGACACCACGAGTACCTTCAACGGCCTCCGCACCGGAACCTCGGCGAGTCCGACGGCGGCGGCGAGCCCCAGTTGCGCCGGGCCCAGCACGGTCCCGGCCGGAAGCGCCACCGTCCCTTCGACGACGTCCTCGCCGAGCCGCCGGATATGCGCGCCCGGGACGGCCGTCCTGAGAATCCGGACGTCCGTCACACCACCGTCCGTGTGCTCGACCATCACCACCGCGTCCGCGCCGGGCGGCAGCGGGGCGCCGGTCATGATCCGGTGCGCGGTGCCCGGCTCCAGCTTCGCGATGTCGACGCGGCCGGCCGGGATGTCTTCGGCGACCGGCAGTGTCACCGGAGCTTCGGATACATCGGCGGCGCGGACGGCGTAACCGTCCATCGCGGAGTTGTCGAACGGTGGCAGCGAAACCCCCGCGAGCACGTCTTCGGCCAGGACGAGCCCGGCGGCGGAAGCGAGCGGAAGGCGGGTGACGGGGGCGTTTCCGAGCAGGCCGGTGACGGTCTCACGGTGGGCGTCGACGGAGATCACGCCGACCATCCTCCCCGGTCCCGGGGCGCATGCAAGACTCTGCGCGTCACAACGACCACCGGGGAGACAAGACATGCAGGTTCAGATCCGTCACCAGCCGTCGTTCGCGGTGGCCAGGCTCATGCTCGCGCCGGGGGAACCGGCGCAGGTCGAGTCCGGCGCGATGATGGCGACGAGTTATGGCGTGCAGGTCCAGTCCCAGGCGCAGGGCGGCATCATGAAGGGTCTCGGCCGCGCCTTCCTCTCCGGCGAGTCCTTCTTCATCTCCACCTACACCGCCCCGCAGAACGGCGGCTGGGTCGACGTCGCCGCGAACCTGCCCGGCGACATGCAGATCATCAACCTCGACGGCCGCACCGGCTGGTGTGTCACCCGCGGCTCGTGGCTCGCGTCGTCGCACGGCGTGCAGACCGAGACCAAATGGGGCGGTCTCAAGAACCTCGCCGGCGGCGAGGGCGGCTTCCTCACGCACGCGACCGGGCAGGGCCCGCTGGTCGTGGCCTGCTACGGCGCACTGGAGACGGTGACGCTGCAGCAGGGCGAGGTGATCACCATCGACACCGGGCACGTCGTCGCGTTCGCCGACACCTTGCAGTACCAGATCCGGAAGGTGGCCACCGGCATCATCCAGTCGATGAAGAGCGGTGAAGGCCTCGTCTTCGACTTCGCCGGGCCGGGCCAGCTCCTGACCCAGACCCGGAACCCGTCGGCGCTGTCCGCCTGGGTGATCGCCCAGGTCCCCGCCCGCTGAGCGCATGCGCGTCCAGACCAGGCACACCCCCAACTTCGGGGTCGCCCGCATCCTGTTGTCCCCCGGCGAAGCCGTCCAGGCCGCCGGGGACACCATGCTCGCCAGCAGCTTCGGCATCACCGAAACCGTTCCCGCGCGCGGCGGTTCGCGGGCGGGCAAGGCCGCGCCTTCGGTGTTCAACGCCCCCGAAGGCGGCGGCTGGATCGACTTCGCGCCGCTGACCGCCGGTGACGTCTACCCGCTGGAATTCACCGGCGGGGCGGGCTGGTGCGTGAGCCGGGAAGCGATCCTCGCCCGGCCCGCGACCATCCGGCAGGACCCGGTCTGGGCGTCGCTGCAGAAGCTCTTCGGTGCCGACGCCGGATTCCTGGAGCACTACAGCGGAACCGGTCCGCTCGTGCTGGCCGCGCAGGGCCCCGTCGACGCCTTCGAACTCACCGCGGGCGAACTCGTCACCGTCCGGCCGGACTTCCTGCTGGCCTATCCGGACACCGTTCAATGCCGTCTCCGGGCCGTCGACCAGTCCGGTCCGCAGTCGGTCCGCACCGGCGAAGGGCTCGCTCTGGACTTCGCAGGCCCAGGACGCGTACTTGTGCAAGCGCGCAATAGGCGGCTTTCTCGCGGGTGACCTTGGGACGAATTGAGCATTGCCGACGCCGGTAATTCGGGTAGCGTGATCTGCACTCCAAACCGCCGGCCGGGGCAGAGAACGCCGGCGGGTCCCGTGCTGAGGGAGGGCGCCGTGGCAGTCGGCACCGTCAAATGGTTCAACTCGGAAAAGGGCTACGGATTCATCGAATCCACTGAAGGGCCCGACGTCTTCGTCCACTACTCGGCCATCCAGGCCGACGGATTCCGGACGCTCGACGAGGGCGATCGCGTGGAATTCGAAGTCCAATCCGGGCGGGACGGGCGGAGTCAAGCGGCCGACGTGCGCAAGGTCTAGCGCCCAGTTCAGGCGACCCCCGGCGGCCCCGGGAACTGGCGCGTTAGGCTGCGCTGCGTGACAGGCGATGAGTCGGGGGACCTGACCGGTCGCCGGCTGGGCAACTACCGCATCGACGGTGTGCTCGGCAAGGGCGGCATGAGCGTGACCTACAAGGCCACGGACGTGCGGCTCGGACGCAAGGTGGCACTGAAGGTCATCGGTGATCACCTCGGGGCCGACGCCGAGTTCCGCGAACGCTTCGTCGACGAGGCGCGGAACACGTCCGCGATCGATCATGCCAACGTCGTGCCGCTCTACGACTTCGGCGAGCTCGACGGCATGCTCTACATCGCCATGCGCATGGTCGACGGCGGGGACCTCGCCGGCCTCATCTCCGGCGGCCCGATCGCGCCCGCACGCGCCCTCACCATGCTCGACCAGGTCGCCGACGCCCTCGACACCCTGCACAACCGCGGTCTCGTGCACCTCGACGTCAAACCGGCCAACGTGCTGGTCACCAGCAAGGAGACCTCGCGCGAGCACGTCTACGTCGCCGACTTCGGGCTGACCCGCCGCGGCGCCACCGGGCACCGGACCCGCGGCGGCGACTTCCTCGGCTCGCCCACGTACGCCGCGCCCGAGCATCTGCGCGGCGAGCCGCTCGACGGCCGCACCGACCAGTACGCGCTCACCTGTGTCCTCTATGCCTGCCTGACCGGCAGCCCGCCCTTCAAGGGCGACGTGCAGACGGTCATCAAGGGACACCTGAACGGGGAGCCCCCGGCCATCTCGCGGATCGTCGGCGTGCCCGCAGGGATCGACGAGGTGATCCGGAAGGGAATGGCGAAGAATCCCGCCGACCGCTACCCGAACTGTGTTGAGATGATCGCGGCCGCCAGGCGTGCGCTGGGTCCGCTCGCCGCGTCGAACGAGCCCCCGGGGCCGCCGGGACAGGCGGCGGCCGCGACCGTCCAGCAGGCGGTCCCGCAGCAGGCGCCACGGCAGAACACGCCGCCACAGGGAGAGGGGGGCCCCGTGCACCCGTACGGAGGACAGCAGCCGGGCTACGGCCAGCAGGGACCGGGACCGCAGGGGCCCCCGCCGCAAGGCCCGCCGCCCGGGTACGGCCCGCCGCCGCAGCAAGGTGGCTTCCAGCAGGGCGGCTACCAGCAAGGTCCGCCCCCGGGCTACGGCCCGCCGCCGCAGCAGGGCGGTTTCCAGCAGGGCGGCTTCCAGCAGCAGGGCCCGCCTCCGGGTTACGGACCCCCGCCGCAGCAACAGGGCGGATTCCAGCCCAAGAAGAGCGGCGGCGCCAAGTGGATCTGGATCATCGTCGGCGTCCTCGTGGTGGCCGGCGCGATCGTCGCGGCGATCTTCATCTTCGGTGACTCGAACAGCGGCAACGGCCCGCAGACCACCGCGCCGAACATCCCGGTCGGCCCGGGCAACTCGCAATCCCAGGCTCCGGAGTCGTCGGGCAAGGCCCCGCCGACGTCGATCTCCATCAAACCGAGCAGCTGACGCGCCACCGCGCTGACCTGCGGTTCTTGCACTCGACCCCGGAGAGTGCTAAACACGGCATTGGCACTCGACGCCGTCGAGTGCCAGGCAGGCGGTCACCGACCGCTCGCCTGAAGGTCGGGACGGTGAGGCCGCACCCTTGAGTGGGTGGGTCGTCCGTCGCGGGCACCGAGCCTGGCCGAGGAAGAGTCCTGCTGCCGCCGCTGACCACAGCGCGGCGGTGGCGCCCAATACCGGAGGACCACACCGCAATGGCCAAACTGATCGCGTTCGACGAGGACGCCCGCCGCGGTCTCGAGCGCGGCTTGAACACCCTCGCCGAAGCCGTCAAGGTGACCCTCGGCCCGCGGGGCCGGAACGTCGTGCTCGAAAAGAAGTGGGGCGCGCCGACGATCACCAACGACGGTGTCTCCATCGCCAAGGAGATCGAGCTCGAGGACCCGTGGGAGAAGATCGGGGCCGAGCTCGTCAAGGAAGTTGCCAAGAAGACCGACGACGTCGCGGGTGACGGCACCACCACCGCCACCGTGCTCGCCCAGGCTCTCGTCCGCGAGGGTCTGCGCAACGTCGCCGCCGGGGCCGACCCCATCAGCCTGAAGCGTGGCATCGAGGCGGCCGTCGAGGCCATCACCGAGCAGCTGCACAAGATGGCCGTCCAGATCGAGACCAAGGAGCAGATCGCTGCTACCGCCTCGATCTCGGCCGCTGACCGCACCATCGGCGAGCTCATCGCCGAGGCGCTGGACAAGGTCGGCAAGGAAGGCGTCGTCACCGTCGAGGAGAGCAACACCTTCGGTCTCGAGCTCGAGCTCACCGAGGGCATGCGCTTCGACAAGGGCTACATCTCCGGTTACTTCGTGACCGACCCGGAGCGTCAGGAAGCCGAGCTCGAGGACCCGTACATCCTCCTCTTCGGTTCCAAGATCTCCACCGTCAAGGACGTCCTGCCGCTGCTGGAGAAGGTCATCCAGTCCGGCAAGCCGCTGCTGATCATCGCCGAAGACGTCGAGGGCGAGGCTCTGGCCACCCTGATCGTCAACAAGATGCGCGGCACCTTCAAGTCCGTCGCCGTCAAGGCCCCGGGCTTCGGTGACCGCCGCAAGGCGATCCTGCAGGACATCGCGATCCTGACCGGTGGCCAGGTCATCTCCGAGGACGTCGGCCTCAAGCTGGAGAACGCGGACCTTTCCCTGCTGGGCAAGGCGCGCAAGGCCGTCATCACCAAGGACGAGACCACCATCGTCGAGGGTGCGGGCGACGCCGACCAGATCCAGGGTCGCGTCAACCAGATCCGCGCCGAGATCGACAACTCGGACTCGGACTACGACCGCGAGAAGCTCCAGGAGCGTCTGGCGAAGCTGGCCGGCGGCGTGGCCGTCATCAAGGCCGGTGCCGCCACCGAGGTCGAGCTGAAGGAGCGCAAGCACCGCATCGAAGACGCAGTGCGCAACGCCAAGGCCGCCGTCGAAGAGGGCATCGTCGCCGGTGGTGGCGTCGCTCTCATCCAGGCCGCCGAGGCCGCCTTCGCCGGTCTGAAGCTCGAGGGCGACGAGGCCACTGGTGCCAACATCGTCAAGGTCGCCGTCGAGGCGCCGCTCAAGCAGATCGCGATCAACGCCGGCCTCGAAGGCGGCGTCGTGGCGGAGAAGGTCAAGTCCCTCCCGCAGGGTCACGGCCTCAACGCCGCCACCGGTGTCTACGAGGACCTGCTCGCCGCCGGCGTGCCGGACCCCACGAAGGTCACCCGCTCCGCGCTGCAGAACGCCGCTTCCATCGCGGCGCTGTTCCTGACCACCGAAGCCGTCGTGGCGGACAAGCCGGAGAAGGCCTCGGCCGCTCCCGCCGACCCGTCCGGTGGCATGGGCGGCATGGACTTCTGAGTTCGAGCCCGTAACACCGGAAAGCCCGGACGCGCCTCGCGCGTCCGGGCTTTTCTTATGCGGCGACGTGTCGGCGCCCTCGCCGCTCACGGCCCTCGACCAGAGCGCGACGATCGGGCAACACCTAGCCGTGGCTCTTTTCCGTCTTGTACTCGTCGCCTTCCGTCTGCCGGTCCTTCTCGTAGGGATTGGTCGCGGTCGGTTCCCCGGGCTTGCGCGGTTCGAGGTTCGTCCGGTCGGTTCCCTCGGCCTCCTTGCCCGGGTCTTCCCGTTCCGTGGTCTCCGGATTGGGGTCGATCCTGCCCCGGTTCTCGGCGATGCCCTCTTCTCGCCAGTCCGCGAGGAGTTTCTGGAGCGTCTCCTTCTTTTCGGCGTCGGTGTTCGCGTAGGCCTCGGCGGCCTTCATGACCTGTTCGCCCGCCAGCAGGAACCGCGCACACGCTGTCCTCATGAACTGCTCGACGGCGTCGCGGATCTCCAGTGTGGTGTCGTCACCCGTACACGTCGCCCAGTCGCGGCCGGACAGGTGCCTGTCGGCCGCGTCGGCGGTGACGAGTGTCCGCAGCTGCTCCGAATAGGACTCGGCGGCGTCGAAACAGGCTTTCGCGATCTTCAGGACGAACAAGATTTCGACGTGGAACTTCCGTTCCTCGGTCTGACCGGTCGCGGTGTTCGCGGTGAGGTCGTAGAGCTCGAGGTTGTAGCTGTGCACCTCCGCGATCGCCCGTTGCAGCTGCGTCACGTCCGCGTTGAAGGCCTCTTCGAGGCTGTCCAGCGCGAGGTGCTGTTCGTGGATCGCGGTGTCCAGTCCGCTCAGGATGTCCTGGAGGCTCATGGCATTGCGTACGTGCGTCATCTCCTTGGCGATGCCGCCGAGGTAGCCGACCAGACCGAGGACGGTGCCGATCGGGCCGAAGGCCTGGCTGACCGCCTTCGAGAGGCTCATCACGACCCCGAGGGTCGAGCGCACGCGATCGAGGGTGTCCATTTCGTCACCCAGGTCGAAGTCCTTGACCGTGACCTTCTCGTCGAGTTTCGGGGTGGCCCAGTTCAAGCACCTGATGATGTTGCGACGGGTCACCTCGATCGTCGTGGCACGCGTGGAGTACAGGGTCGCCAGGCTGGCGAGCACGAGCGATTGGTTGCGCAGGGTCGGTGCCACCGAGGCGAAGAACCCGGCCTTGAAGGTGGCCGCGGCCAGGCCGGTCCAGCCGGTGAACCACAGCTGTTCCTCGCCGGTCCGCCCGGCCAGCCACTGGACGTTCTCGACGACCTCGCGTTGCCCGAGCAGGTCGGTCACGTTCGCGTTCGAGTCGTGGAAGCCCAGGTTGCCCGCGACCTTGAGGTACGTGTTGTGGGCGTTCTCGACCTTCGTCAGGTCGGGCCCCTCCAGCTGGGGGACGAACTTGGCGACTTCCTGCCGCCGGTTCCAGGCCAGCCGCTCGATCTGCGCCAGGTTCCTTTCGACATGGCACTCGACGTACTTCTGGGTCTGCGGATTCCAGCCCTGGCAATGGACGTCCCTGAAGTTGCCTTGCAGGCCGTCCATGACCCAGGTGAGGTAGCCGCAGATCTCGTCGTTGCCGGACAGGTGGCCGTACGATTCGGCGGGCCACTGCCAGGCCCAGGGCTCCGTCGAGCACGGAACGGTGGGCGAGAGATGCGTCATGGCGTCTACGGCGTCCTCCATCCAGCGCTTGGTGAGCGCCTTGTGGAAGTCGTTCAACGAGTCTTCGAGCATCTTCTTGTACTCGGCGTTGGTCAGGTACTTGTTGCCGGCCATGGAGGCCCCCGCTTCCCACTCCCTGTGACAAAGGCATGGGAAGTGTAACGGCGAAATCCTGATCGCGCGGCCGAACCCCTGAACTCCCGGGAAACGAAAGGCCCGGACATCCCCATGTCCGGGCCCTTCGTTCATCCCCCTGCCCCCTTTGGCGGACGCCGCGTCCCCTGCGCGCGGCGTCCACCCCTGGTCAGGATTCGCCCGGCTGCTCCGGAGTCAGAAACCACGCGGCGACGTAGACCGGGATCGCGAAACCGGCGGTGATGAAGGCCCCGGCCACGAGGGCGATGCGCAGGATCACGGCGTCGACGCCGAAGTAGGCGGCCCAGCCGCCGGCGACGCCCGCGAGCATCTTGTCGGTGCGGCTGCGGTAGAGCTTCTTGGTGGCCTGGGGGGTGTACACGCTGTTCGTCATGGCTCAATGTTCGCCTCGGAGCGACCCCCGGCGCATCGGGGAACGGCCCGGAGCCGACCCTGGAATCCGACCCCTGGGGGTCGGTGAAACCGGCCGGGAAGGTGCGCCTCGGCGTTCAGGGCGGGGAAAATGCCCGGATGACGATCAAGGCGAAAGCGCTCACGTTCGGGGTCGCGGTACTGACCGTGCTGGGAATCGGCACGGCCAGTGCCGCGCCCGAAGGTCATGGCGCACAGAGCGGACTCGACGTCGTCCAGGCTCGCGGCGAGATCCGCGTGTGCTCGACGGGGGACTATCGCCCGTTCACGTACCGGGACGAAGCCGGGGCGTGGAGCGGGATCGACATCGACCTCGCGGGTGATCTCGCGCGGCGGCTCGGTGTCCGGCTCAAGCTGGTCCAGACCACTTGGAAGGAGATCGCCGACGACGTCGGGCGCGAATGCGATCTGGCGATGGGCGGGGTTTCGGTGACCCTGGATCGCGCGAAGAAGGGGTTCTACACCGCGCCGATTCTTCGTGACGGCAAGGCGCCGATCACCCTGTGCGAGAACGAAAACCGGTTCCGGACGCTGGAGCAGATCGATCAGCCGGGCGTGCGCGCGATCGTGAATCCCGGCGGTACCAACGAACAATTCGCCGACGCCAACCTGAAACGGGCCACCATCGTCCGGCATCCGGACAACAACACGATCTTCGCGGAGATCCTCGCCGGGCGCGCGGATCTGATGATCACCGACGCGACCGAAACCCGTTGGCAGGCAAAGCAAAACCCCCGGCTGTGCGCGGTGCATCCCGATGAACCGTTCACCTTCTCGGAGAAGGCGTACCTCCTGCCGCGTGACGTCGTCTTCAAGGAGTGGGTCGATCAGTGGCTGCACCTCGCGCTCAACGACGGCACCTACGCGCGCATCGCGAAACCCTGGCTCGGCTGAAATCGGTTTGAACCACTTTCGTTATCCGAACGTATCTCCAGATGTGGGTGAGGAGGAACCAGACCGGAGGAAAAACGGATGATGAACAGCGCCGGGAAACACCGCAAGCGCGCGACGATCGGCATCGCGTCCGTCCTCGGAGTGGCCGCCATCGCCGCGGCGATGTTCGCGGTGAGCACCCCGGACGGGCAGGCCGCGGAAAGCTGTCAGGGACTGGACACCGCCCTCCGGAACAACCTCAACTTCATCGCCGGCCAGCAGGCGGAACCGGATGCCTTGTCCGAAGCCCGGATCGCGAACCGGAACGCCGTCGTCGACCTCATCCAGCAGCGCCGTCAGACCGCGGGCTGCACCGAGAACGTGCAGGCCGACGGCGGGAAGCAGGAACAGAACCAGGCCGCCGACGAGGCCGAGAAGGCGGCCGAACAGGAAGCCGGGATGGACGACGCCATGGCGGGCGAGGACGAGGCCGCCGAACAGGGGAACGCCGCCGGTGAAGAAGCCGCCGGTGGTGACGAGGCCGCCGCCGGGGACGACGCGGCCGCCGGGGGCGGCGAGGTCGTCTGCGACGGCTCCACGGTGACGCTCTCCGGCGAGGGCGGCGCGCCCGCCGCGTCGAGCAGCGAATTCCCGGCCGGCACCAAGCTGAAGGTGACCAACCTGGACAACGACAAGTCCACGACCGTCGAGGTCACCGGCGTCTCCGGCAGCTGCGCGCTACTGAACAACGCCGCCTTCGAACAGGTCCGCGAACCTGGGAAGTTCCTGATCCGCCGAGCGGTCATCGAGCGGGTCGGATAGGCCACCCCCGCGCGGACACGGGGGTGAACGGGCCGCGAACACCGGATCGCTGGATGCGCGGACAGATCCGGTACGCGGCGACACGAGCCCTCCTGGCGACCCCTCGGCCAGGAGGGCTCGTGGTCGTTTGTATCTCGCTTGTATGCCCTTTCGGGACGCTTCTCGCGAAACGCCGAGAAAGGACATCCGATGAAACTCAGACGAGTGGTCACCGCGGCCGCCACCGCGCTGCTGGGCATGGCCGGGCTGGCGATCACCGCGACGTCGGCCGAAGCCGCCGTCGGGCCGCGTCCCAATTTCCAGCTCCCGTTCCCCTGCAACCAGGTGTGGAACGGCGACAACGACAACAGCAGCGCGCACCGCGCGTACGAAATCGACTTCAACCGCGGCAGCTCCGCCGGGGCCGACCTGGGCGACACCGTCGTCGCGGCGGCCGCCGGCAAGGTCGTCATCTCGGCGCACCAGGGTTCGCAGAACGGTTTCGGCAACCTGGTGAAGATCGACCACGGTGGGGGATGGTCGACCTACTACGCGCATCTGAAGGTCCGCTCGGTCTCGCTCAACGCGCAGGTCGCGCAGGGACAGAAGATCGGCGAGGTCGGCAACACCTCCAAGCCGGGCAACAACATCAGCCCCCACCTGCACTACGAGGTCCGCACCAACGACTCCTCCTGGCCGAGCAACATCAAGCCCGCCTACTTCAACGGCGTGAAGTTCGGCTATCCCAACGCGAACGTGACCTCCAAGAACACCTGCAGCGGAACGGGGAACCCCAACCCGTACGACGCCGTCGAGGTCTGCGGCGACGGCTACAAGGTGATCGACTCTCAGGCGCTCGGCAGCGCCGCGACCACATACCTGCTTTACAACGGCACCAACAAGAACAACTGTGTCACCACGATCAAGTCCACTTCGGTCGGTTCGGCCAGCGCGGTTTCGGCCTTCCTCGAAGTGGAGGGCTCGGCCAGGAAGACCGACTCCGGCAGCTTCGAGTACTACGCCGGTCCGGTGAACGCGGCCGCCGGTGCGAAATGCGTCCGGTGGGGTGGTTCGGCGGGCTCCGCCAGCTACGAGTCCCCGCTGGAGCACTGCTCCTGATCCCCTTGGGGCGTGTTATGAACGGACCTTTCATAACAAGAAATGTTATGAAAGGTCCGTTCATAACACCTCACGTGAGGTGGGCGCGGACCCGGGTGAAGCGGTCCTCCCAAGCGGCACGGACGTCCGCGGCGGCGGCGTGCGCGGAGAACAGGTCCGGCTCCGGTGCACGAAGCGGCACCGGCAGGCGACCGTCCACAGGGGACAGTGATTCGCCGCAGACGTCGCCGGTCAGCAACGACATCGTGCCCAGGCCGCAGGCGAAGTCCAAAGTGGGCAATGCGCCCGCGAGCGCCAGCCCGGCGGCGAGTCCGACGCTCGTCTCGACGGCGGACGAGACCACGCACGGCAGGCCGCAGGCTTCGGCCACTTCCAGCGCGCGCCGGACCCCGCCCAGCGGCGCGACCTTCAGTACGGCCACGTCGGCCGCCCCCGCCACGGCGACCTTGAGCGGGTCTTCGGCCCGGCGGATCGATTCGTCGGCGGCGATCCGCACGCCGACCCGTCGCCGGACGTCGGCCAGTTCTTCGATCGACGGGCAGGGCTGTTCGACGTACTCCAGGCCGCCCGCCGCGAGGTCCAGTTCGCCGATCGCCTTGATCGCGGTGTCGACGTCCCAGGCCATGTTCGCGTCGACGCGGATCGCGCCCGACGGCCCCAGCGCGGAGCGTACGGCCTCGACCCGCGCGCAATCGTCGGCGAGACTCACCCTCGGGTCGGCGACCTTCACCTTCGCCGTGCGGCAGCCCGACGCGGAGACGAGCTCGTACGCCTTCTCGGCCGACACCACCGGGACGGTCGCGTTCACCTCGACGCTGTCCCGTACCGGCGCCGGCCACCCGCGGTCGCTCGCCTCCAGCGCGGACGCGAGCCACGGCGCGCTCTCGGCGTCCGAGTAGTCGGTGAACGGGCAGAATTCGCCCCAACCGGCGTCACCGCGGATCAGCAGTCCTTCACGGACCGTGATGCCGCGGAACCGGGTGCGCAGGGGAATCGCGTAGACGTCCATCGACGCCGATCATGCCACCGCCGCCTAAGACCGGAATCACGTGCCGTTTCCGTCGATTACGGACAGAATGTCCGACGTGGCACTCGACTTTCGCGTGCTGGGACCCACGGAGGTCACGGCGGACGGGCTGCCGGTGCCGTTGGGCGGCAGCAGACCGCTCATCGTGCTGGCCGGCTTGTTGCTGCGCGCGAACACCGTGGTGCCCGTCGAAGAGCTCGGCCGATGGCTATGGCCGGACGACGGCAGGCGGTCCAAGGGTGCCCTGCAGACCTACGTCCTGCGGGTCCGCCGCGCACTCGGCGACGACGTCACCATTCGCACCGAACGTGGCGGATATCTGCTGGAGCTCGACGAAAGCCTGCTCGACCTCGGGCGGTTCCGCGCGCTCGCCGCGGCGGGGGCGGAGGCCGTCCGGGACGGCGCCCTGCGCCAGGCCGCGGACCGGTTCGCCGCCGCGTTGTCCGAATGGCGTGGCCCGGCGCTGCAGAACGTCCATTCCGACGCGTTGCTCCGGGACGAAGCGGACCAGCTGGGCGAGGAACGGCTTCGCGTCCGCGAGCAATGGGCCGACGCGCTCCTGGCGCTCGGCGACCACACCGCTGTCATCCCCGAGCTGATCAGGTTGTGCCGGGAGAACCCGCTGCGCGAACGGCTGCACGAGCAGCTGATGCTCGCGCTCTACCGTTCCGGCAGACAGGCCGAGGCGCTGGACGTCTACCGCCGGATCGGCGCGGTGCTGGCCGAAGAGCTCGGCCTCGACCCGGGCGCGTCGCTGCAGCGCGTGCACCAGGCGATCCTGACCGGCGAAGAAGCCGGTGAGACCACATTGGACTCCGGGCTGACGCGGTACCGGCTCGGCGCCGAACCGCTGATCCCGCGCCAGCTCCCGGCGGATCTGCGGGTCTTCTCCGGTCGCCAGCGCGACCTCAAGGCACTGCACGAACTGGTCCCGGAGGCGCTGGACACCGAGACGTCGACGCCCATCGCGTCGATCGAGGGCATGGGTGGCGTCGGCAAGACGACGCTCGCGATCCATTTCGCACACGACGTCGGGGAGCGGTTTCCCGGCGGGCAGGTGTACCTCAACCTGCGCGGTTACGGCCCCGGTGACCCTGTCGAGCCCGCCGCCGCGCTCGAAACCATGCTGACGTCGGTCGGCGTCCCGGCCGACCAGATCCCCGCCGGCGTCGACGGCCGCGCGGCCACCTGGCGCACCTACAGCGCCGGCCGCCGGATGCTGATCCTGCTCGACAACGCCGCCGCCACCGAGCAGATCCGTCCGCTGCTGCCCGGCCCCGGCTGTCTGGTGCTGGTGACCAGCCGCTGGCAGCTCCAGGCGCTCGCGGCGACCCACGGCGCGCGGCGCGTCGCGCTGGGGGAACTGCCCGACGAGGACGCGATCGCCCTCGTCGCCTCGACGATCGGGCTGGACCGGGTCACCGAGGATCCCGAGGCCACCGAACGGTTCGTCCGGTACTGCGGCGGGCTGCCGCTGGCCATCCGGATCCTCGCGGTGCGGGCGGCGCAGTTCCCGGATCTGGGGCTGCGGGAGTTCGTCCGGCTGCTGGAAGCCGAACAGGACAGGCTGGGTTCGTTCGACCTGGCCGACGGCGACGAGACGAACATCCGGGCCGTCTTCTCGTACTCGTACCGGGCGCTCGACGACCGGGCCGCGCGGACGCTGCGCCTGCTCGCCCTGCCGACCGGCGGCGACTTCAGCGTGCCCGTGGCCGCGGCGGTGGCCGGCGTCGACCTCGTGGAGGCCCACGCGGACGTGGCGAAACTGGCGGCCGCGCACCTCATCGCGCGATCCCGGCCCGGCCGCTACCAGTTCCACGACCTGATCCGCGCGTACGCGGCCGAGCTGTCGGCGAAGGTCGACGGGCCCGAGGTCCGGGAGGGTGTGCTGGACAGGCTCCTGCACGCCTCCCTGGCGTCCGCGTTGAACGCGTCGAGGCTCCTGCGTTCGGACAGGCACTACCGGCTCGTCGAGCCCGAACGGTTCGACGGCGCGGGTCTGAAGTTCGGGCACTACGAGCAGGCGCTGGACTGGTTCGACGAGGAGGCGGGAAACCTCATCGCCGCGGTGAACGTCGCGTACCGGGAGCGTCGGCACCGGGAATGCTGGCAGCTCGCGTGGCTGCTGCAGTCGTACTTCATCGTGCGAGCCAGGCTGGAGGACTGGCGCTCGGTGTTCGGAATGGCGCTCGGTGCCGCCCGCGACATGGGCGACCGCTCCGGCGAGGCCGCCATCCTCAGCGGACTCGGCGTCGCCTGCGGTGTCGCCCGCCAGTACGACGACAGCATCGTCTACCTGAAGCAGGTCGTCGAACTGCAGCGGCTGGTCGGGGACCGGCAGGGTGAGGCGCGGGCCCTCTACAACCTCACGCTGGCCAGCCAGGACATCGACACGGCGTGGGAATACGGGACGCGCGCGTTGCGGCTCATCCGGGAGTCCAACGTCGGCGCGGGTATGGAGGCCAGCGCGTTGCAGGCCCTCGGCGACATCTGCACCGACGCCGGCCGTTTCCAGCAGGCGCTCGATTTCGCCGACCAGGCACTGACGCTGAAGGCGAATGTGCTCCACGACGAAACCCGCTTCACCCTGCACACCAAGGGGACCGCGCTGGTCGGACTCGGCCGCAACGACGAGGGCATCGGCTGCATGCGGCAGGCCGTCGAGATGTTTTTCGCGCACGGAGAGCTCTATGAGGCGGCCGACGTGCTGGCCCAGCTCGGCGGAATCCATCTGAGACTCGGTGATCCCTCTTCGGCGCGGGACTGCTGGCTGCGTTCGGTACGGGTGCTGACCGAACTTTCGCATCCGGACGCCGAGGACGTCCGGACGAAGCTGGCCGCGCTCGTCGGCGGTGAGGTCGTCAAAGCCGAGCGAGAGTGAGACTGGCGAGGCACGGGCGCCCGGCGTGCCGACCCCCAGTCGCAGCACGCGAGTACGCCCGTGTCCTCATCCGGTACCTAACAGGACGCCGCTCACTGTGCGCTGACTATGCAGCGTGGAGGAGTTTCGCGAGCGTGATCGCGTTCTTCGGGGCTTGTACTTCCACGTCGTTGTCGAAGTAGACGTACGTGTCCCGGCGCCAGCCCTCGATCTTGCGAGCCCACTGCTTGAGCGCCTTCTCGTCATACCCGCTGACGTACAGCTCCTCGGCACCGTGCAGCCGGACGTAGGCGAAATCGTCGCTCGTCATTTCGTCGACGAGTGGCCATTTGCCCGCGGTGTCGGCGATCACCAGGGCGATGCCGTGCTTCCGGAACAGCTCGATGCTCTCGGGTGTGGTGAAGCTCGGATGCCGTACCTCGACGGCGTGCCGGAGCTTCCGGCGTGGCTTCGCGTCGGTGTGCGGTTCGCTCTTCAGCTTGTCGTCATGCTTGTTCGCGAGCTTGGCGGCGGCCTGGCTGGTGCGCGGCAGCAGCTTGAAGAACGCCTCGACACGCTCGGCGTCGAACGTCAGCCGCGGCGGCAGCTGCCAGAGGATCGGCCCCAGCTTCCGGCCGAGCGCCAGCACCCCGGAGGCGAAGAAGTTCGCCAGCGGCGTCTCGACGTCGCGCAGCTGCTTCATATGCGTGATGAAGCGGCCTCCCTTGACGGCGAAGACGAAGTCGTCCGGTGTCTGCTCAGCCCACTCGCGGTACCGCTCGGGCCGCTGAAGCGAGTAGAACGAGCCGTTGATCTCGGCCGAATTCATCCGGTGGGACAAGTACTCCAGTTCGCGGCGCTGTACCAGGCCGCGGGGGTAGAAGTCCCCGCGCCACGGTGGGTAGCGCCAGCCCGAAGTGCCGATCCTGATCTCGGCGACGACGATCACCGTCCTTCCGTGCGGCTCTGGTTCCCCCTCCCCGTTCGGTGCAAACGCCCGCTCAGGCCCACGAGAACCGCCACCGGCGGGTCTGGACCAGGCTGGAGGCGAACTCGCGCAGATTGCCCGGCTGGCCGGCGAACGACGGCAGGCAGAACGAACGGTGCTCCGCGGCGACCGTGAGCGCGCGGCCCTGGGTGCGCGGCGGCGCGGCCACCGACATCTCCAGCGAATCGAAGCCCAGCACCGTGAGCGTCGCGCCGAAGCGGTCTTCCCAGCTACGCAGGACCGCCGACAGCTCGTGGACCTGGTCGGTCGCCTTGATCATGCCCGTCCAGCCGAGGATCGCCGGGATGTCCGCGGGCCGCTCCGTCTGCACCAGCGCGAGCCGGTGCGGGGCGCGCGCGGCC
>NZ_JACBXD010000114.1 GCF_013870525.1 Amycolatopsis pittospori | reverse complement strand
TTCACGTTCGAGCCGGCGGATCTGGGCGCTGACCCCGGGCTGCGCGACGTGCAGCCGCTCGGCGGCCCGGGTGAAGTTCGCCTCCTCCGCCACCGCGACGAAGTATTCGAGCTGACGCAGTTCCATAAGCGATGATTCTAGTTGGCAGACCAACCAGATCTTGGACTTCTGGCCGGATCGAGATCAGGCTGGTTGTCATGACCAAAATGCTCCGCCCCGGCGATTCCGGTTACGACGAAGAACTCGCCGGCTTCCAGACCGCCGTCCCCCGGCGTCCCGCCGTGATCATGGCCGCGACCTCGGCCGCCGACGTCGTCGAGGCGGTCCGGTACGCCGGCGAACACGACCTCCCGATCGCCGTCCACTCGACCGGACACGGCGCGACCGTCCCATTCGAAGGCGGCGTGCTCGTCACGACCCACCGCATGACCGGGATTCGGATCGACGGAGACGTCGCACGGGTCGACGCGGGTGTGCGCTGGGGTGCGGTGATCGAGGCCGCGGCCGACCACGGACTCGCCCCGCTGAGCGGCTCGTTCCCCGGCGTCGGCGTCGTCGGATACACCCTCGGCGGCGGATTCAGCCTGCTCGGCCGCAGGTACGGCCTGGCCACCGACCACGTCACCGCCATCGAGGTCGTCACCGCCGACGGCGAACTCCGGCGCGCCACCCCGGACGCCGAACAGGACCTGTTCTGGGCGTTGCGCGGCGGCCGCGACAACTTCGGGATCGTCACGGCGCTGGAGTTCCGGCTCGTCCCGGTCACCCGGCTGTACGGCGGCAGCCTGCAGTTCGGCCCCGAGTCGCTGGCCACCGTGCTCCGCGCGTGGCGCGACTGGGCCGCGGAGATGCCGCGCGAGATGACGTCGTCGCTGGGCATGGTCCCGATGCCGGATCTGCCGATGGTGCCCGAGCCGCTGCGCGGGAAGCACGTCGCGCAGATCCGGATCGCGTACCTCGGCGACGCGACCGAGGGCGACCGCCTGGTCGCCCCGCTGCGCGCCGCCGCCCCGGTGCTGGGCGACACGCTCGCCGAGATCCCGTTCACCGAATCCGGCAAGATCGCGAACGAGCCGCCGTTCCCGCACGGCTACCGTGCCGACAACGGCACCGTGTCCGAACTGAACGACGCGATGCTCGACGCCGTCCTCGAACACGCCGGCCCGGACGCGCCGGTGCCCACCGTCGTCCTGCTGGACCTGCTCGGCGGCGCGCTGTCCGACACCCCCGAGCACCCCGGCGTCGGCTGGGACCGCGAAGCCCGGTTCACCGTGCGGGCACTGTCCGTGGTGGACGACGCGTCGATCCCCGAGATCCGGAGCGCGCACGGGAAACTCTTCGACGCGCTGAAGCCCTGGTCGACGGGCAAGCTCCTGACGTTCGTCTACGGCGAGAGCGACCCGGCCGAGGAGGCGTCCAAGGTGTACTCCGCCGCTGACCTGCGGCGGCTCGCGAAGATCAAGAAGACCGTCGACCCGGCGAACCGCTTCCGGCTGACGCATAACGTCGAGCCGGCGCGTGACGCTGGGTGATCTCCGAAATCCGCAGGTAGGAGGCCCTGATCCAGGCGGAAGGCGCACAGGCGGGCACCCGTATACTTCCGGGCCGATACCGCCATTAGGGGGCACTGTGCGCACTTTGGACCATGACGAGTTCCTCGCCATGCGTCGATTCCCCGCACTCGACGGGCTGCGCGCGATAGCGGCCACCATCGTGATCCTCTTCCACTTCGCGGGTCCGAAGTGGAGCTGGCTGTCCGGCTGGGTCGGTGTCTACATCTTCTTCGTGCTGTCCGGTTTCCTGATCACGACGCTGCTGCTGCGGGAACAGGATCGGACCGGCCGGATCTCGCTTTCGGCCTTCTACCTGCGGCGCGTGTTCCGGATCCTGCCGCCGTACCTGGTGATCCTCGGCGGGATCGTCGTCTTCGTCTGGCTGCGCGGCGAGTTCTTCGAACGCGAGTTCCCGCACGCGCTGAAGTACTACCTGACGTTCTTCAACGAATTCCTGCCCGCCAGTACGCCGAACGGCCCCGACAACTTCTTCAGCGGCTCGTGGACGCTGGGCATCGAGGAGAAGTTCTACCTGGTCTGGCCGTTCCTGCTGGTGGTCGCGGGCGCGGTCGGACTGGCCGCGGCCTGGCGCAAACTGGCGCTGGCGATCGCCGCGTTCGCGCTGATGGCCGGCCTGGTCGGCGTCACCAGCGGCTGGGTGCTCAACGGCCCGCAGGTGCCGATCTATCGCTCGACGGTGCACTACGCGATCCTGCTGATCGGCTGCGTCCTGGCGATCGCGATGCACTACCGCCGGTCCTACGCGGTGATCAAACCGCTGACCCACCCGCTCGCGGCGATCCCGGTCTTCGGCGCGTTCGCCCTGCTGCACGTCAACATGGAAAGCCTCTGGTGGGAGACCGGCAGCAACCTGGGCCTGCTGATCGCCTACGGCCTGCTGTCGGCGATGTTGCTGGTCGTGCTGGTCGCGCCCGGTCCGCTGCGCTGGCTGCTGGCGACCAGGCCGATGCGGTTCGTCGGCGAGCGCTCGTACTCGCTCTACCTGCTCCAGGGCCCGGTGCACTTCGCCGTCGTCGCGGCGATCCCGCCGCTGGGCGAGCACCGGATGATCAGCGCGCTGACCGTGTTCGCCGTCGGCCTCGGGATCGCGGACCTGATCCACCGCTGGGTCGAGCAGCCGATGATCACCACCGGCAAGAAGCTGATCGCGCGCCGCCAGGAGCGCAAAGCCCTCCGCGCGGCCGAAGCCGAACTGAAGAAGCCCGAGGCCGTCGAGGCCCCCAGTGCCGCTCGCTGAAACCCGCGTTCAGTCCTCTGGTTGCGGTAGTTGCACACGCAAGGAACGCATTCAGAGGACTGAACGCGTCAGGGGTCAGCGGGAAATCGTGACGATCGGGATCACTCGATCGGTCTTCTTCTCGTAGTCGGCGAAGCCCGGCATGAGGCTGACCATCTTCGCGTAGAGACGGTCGCGCTCGGCGCGGTCTTCGAGGACGACCGTCGCGACGGCGTCGAACTTCTCGGTGCCGACCTCGATCGTGACCTTCGGGTTCGCCACGATGTTGTGGTACCAGGCGGGGTTCTTGTCGGCCCCGGCGTAGGACGCGGCGATGACGTACTTACCGTCGTCCTCCGCGTACGCGAGCGGCGAGGTCCGCGGCTCGCCGCTCTTCGCCCCGGTGGTCGTGAGCAGGAGCAGGGACCCACCTTCGAACGGGCCGCCCACCTTCCCCTCGTTCTCCCGGAATTCCTTGATGATGTTCCTGTTCCAGTCCAGCGGGTCCGACATCTTTCCTCCAGAGTCGATCTTTCCGCCGAGGCTACCCAGTCTTCGCCTGCCTTAGTGGCCTTACCCCTCACGGAGGGCGTCGAGGATTCCCGTGGCCACTTCGAGCGCCTGAGCCTGTCCAGGGCACTGTTTGGGCCCTTCTCCGAACGGACGATCCGTGAGGTCGACCTCGACGACCTCGCCGCCGACCCACCTTCGTGTGATCCGGACCGGCGGCTCCTCGCGCAGGACGCGGCCGAGCAGGCTCGCGGCGTCCTCGTCCGGCCGACGGGCGGCCACGGCCTTGCCGAGCAGCTTGGCGGTGGCGTCGCAGGCCTGCACCAGGAGCCCGATCCGCGCGGCCGTCCGCTCGCCGACGTCGCCGCCGAAGAGCTCGATCAGCCGCCGCATGGCCTCCTCCGCTTCGGGACCGGCTTCGGTATGTGGGTGGTAGACGGCGGAAACCGTTGCGATGTCATGGGAAACGTCCGGCAGGCCGAGTTCGCGGGCCAGGACGGCGACCGGGACCGTCCACACGATCCGGTCGACCGGGTCGCCGTCCATCTCCCGAGCGAGCACGAAGGCCTTGTCGCGCAAGGAGCCCATCGGCGCGAGTTCGGCGAGCACGAGCGCACGCCGTCGCGAGTGGTCCTCGGGACGGCTGAAGCGCGCGACGTTCGCCCGCAGCCACCGCACCCCACCCGGCTCGACGTCCCGCGGCACCGGCGGAACGGGGGCTTCGATCAGCGGATTCTCCATACCGCCACGCTAAGTGCGGAACACTTCGGTCACGGCCGAAACATGAGCGCGCCGGACCGGGTACCTCGTTGTTATGGTGACCGGGTGACGGCCGTGTCGGAGGCAACCGAAGTCGACGGCGCGGGCCGGACGGCGCAACCGCGCCAGTTGATCGTGACCGTGTACGGCCTCTACTCCCGCGGCGAAGGCGGCTGGCTTTCCGTCCGCTCCCTGATCGACCTGCTGGCCGGGGTGGACGTCGAGGAACCCGCCGTCCGGTCGTCGATCTCCCGGCTGAAACGGCGCGGGATCCTTTCCGCCGTACGCCGGAACGGGGCCGCCGGATACGAACTTTCCGAGACCGCGCTGGCGATCCTGCGCGAAGGCGACGAGCGCATCTTCCGCCGCGAACGCGCCACCCCCGGCGACGGCTGGCTGCTCGCGGTGTTCTCGGTCCCGGAAGCCGAACGGCACAAACGGCACATTCTTCGCACCCAGCTCGCGCGACTCGGCTTCGGGACCGCGTCGTCCGGCGTCTGGATAGCGCCCGCGCATCTGCGCGACGCGACGTCGGACATGCTCCGGAGGCTCGAACTGGAGGGGTACGCCGACCTCTTCCACGCCGAACACCTCGCGTTCGGCGACGTACGCGAGAAGATCCGCGACTGGTGGGACCTCGACCAGCTCGAAACGCTCTACACCGCGTTCCTCGACGAGCACACGCCCGCGCTCCGGCGCTGGCAGCGGCGCAAGAACACCCACGAGGCCGAGGCGTTCGCCGACTACGTCCGCGTGCTGACCGACTGGCGGCGGCTGCCCTACCTCGACCCCGGCCTGCCCGCCGAACTGCTGCCGCCGGCCTGGGCCGGGATCCGGGCCGCGGATCTGTTCTTCACGCTGCACTCGCGTCTGGGCGAGGCGGCGGCCGCGCACGTCTCGCGCACCCTGCCCTAGACCACCGCGAAGCCCTGCACCTCGACCAGCGCTTCGACGTCCCAAAGCCGGCTGACACCGATCCCCGCCATCGCGGGGTACTCGCTCCCGGCCAGCCGCTTCCAGACCGCGCCGATCTCGCGCGCGTGGGCGCGGTAGTCGTCCATGTCGACGATGTAGATGGTCACGCTGCACAGGTCCGACGGCCGCCCGCCCGCCGCGCGCAACGCGGTGAGCAGGTTGGACAGCGCACGCTCGAACTGCTCGACCACGCCCTCGCCGACGATGCGGTTCTCCGCGTCCAGCGCCGTTTGACCAGCGAGGAAGACGAATCGTCCACTCGCCGCGACAGCGTGCGAGAAGCCGGACGGGCGGCCGAGTTCGGGCGGGTTGATGCGCTCCATGCGGGTCAGCATATCCCGTATCGTTGACGGTCGTACATACCGCGACATACTCTGAACGACGTGCGTATCGCGGTGTTAGGCGGCGGCCCGGCGGGGCTCTACTTCGCCGCGCTGGCGAAACAGCTCCATCCCGATCACGAGATCACCGTCTGGGAGCGCAACGCGCCCGACGACACCTTCGGGTTCGGGGTGGTGTTCTCCGACGAGACCCTCGGCGGGATCGAGCACGCCGATCCGGTGATCCACGCCGCCATGCGGCGGGAGTTCGCGCGCTGGGACGACATCGACGTCCACTTCCGCGACACCGTCCACACCTCCGGCGGGCACGGGTTCGCCGCGATGAGCCGCAAACGGCTGCTCGGCATCCTCCAGGAGCGTTGCGCCGAACTCGGTGTGGACGTGCGCTTCCGCACCGAGGCGCCGAGCGTGGCCGAGGCGAGCGCCGAGTACGACCTCGTCGTCGCGGCCGACGGCGTCAACTCGCCGACCCGCGACGCCCTCGCCGAAAGCTTCCGGCCCGACATCCAGACCCGGCGCTGCAAGTACATCTGGCTCGGCACGGATCTCGTCTTCGACGCCTTCAAGTTCCACGTGCTCGAAACCCCGCACGGGATCATGCAGATCCACGGCTATCCCTACAGCGACACCGCGAGCACCTTCATCCTCGAACTCCACGAGGACGTCTGGCAGCGCGCGTTCGGCGAAATCGCCGCGACGTCGCTGACGCCCGGCGAGAGCGACGAGAAGTCGATCGAGGTCATCCGCGAACTGTGCGCGGACGTCCTCGGCGAACACCAGGTGTTCGCCAACAACTCCAAGTGGACCGCGTTCGCCACCGTGCGCTGCGCGAGCTGGCGACACGAGAACGTCGTCCTGCTCGGCGACGCCGCGCACACCGCGCATTTCTCCATCGGTTCCGGCACGAAGCTCGCCATGGAGGACGCGCTCGCGCTGGCCGCCTGCCTGCACGAACAGTCCGATATGGACAGTGGCCTGAAAGCCTACGAGGCCGAACGGCGCCCCGTCGTCACCTCGACCCAGCGAGCCGCCCAGGCGAGCCTCGAATGGTTCGAGAACATGGGCCAGTACACGCATCAGGATCCGGCGCAGTTCGCGTTCAACATCCTCACCCGCAGCCGTCGTGTCACCTACGACAATCTCAAGCTGCGAGACCCCGAGTTCGCGGCGGAACTCGACGACTGGTTCGCGTCTACTTTGGACTCCGACGTCCGGCCGCCGATGTTCCAGCCGTTCCGCGTCGGGAACCTGGACCTGCCGAACCGCGTCGTCGTCTCACCGATGGACATGTACTCCTCCGAAGACGGCGTCCCGACCGATTTCCACCTGGTGCATCTGGGAAGCAAGGCGCTCGGCGGTGCCGGGCTGGTGATGACCGAGATGGTCTGCGTCTCCGAAACCGGCCGCATCACCCCGGGCTGCGGCGGTCTGTACACCGAAGAACAAGAGAAAGCCTGGGCCCGGGTCACCGATTTCGTCCACGGCGCCACGCCCGCGCGGATCGGCGTCCAGCTGGGCCACTCCGGTCGCAAGGGTTCGACGAAACTCATGTGGGACGGGATCGACCAGCCACTCCCGGAGGGCAACTGGGAGATCTGCGGCCCGTCCGCCATCCCGTACAGCGACGCGAACCAGACTCCGCGCGAACTCACGATCCCGGAACTGCACGAGATCCGCGACCAGTTCGCCGAGTCCGCCCGGGCCGCCGCACGCGCCGGATTCGACCTCCTCGAACTGCACTGCGCGCACGGCTACCTGCTGTCTTCCTTCCTCTCGCCGCTGACCAACCGCCGCACCGACGAGTACGGCGGCTCAACGGAGAACCGGCTGCGCTTTCCGCTCGAAGTCTTCGACGCGGTCCGCGCGGCCTGGCCGGCCGACCGGCCGATGACGGTCCGCATCTCCGCGACCGACTGGTACGACGGCGGAATCGACGTCGACGACGCCGTCGAGATCGCCCGCGCGTTCGCCGAACACGGCGCGGACGGTATCGACGTGTCGACAGGGCAGGTCGTCAGCGAGGAGAAACCCGAGTACGGCCGGAGCTATCAGACGCCGTACGCCGACAGGATCCGCAACGAGATCGGGCGAGAGTACGGGATCGCGGTGATCGCCGTCGGCGCGATCTCCTCCTACGACGACGTCAATTCGCTGATCCTGGCCGGCCGCGCGGATCTGTGCGCGCTCGGCCGCACACACCTTTACGATCCACAGTGGACACTGCACGCCGCGGCCGAACAGGACTATCCGTTGCCCTGGCCGAAGCAGTACGCGGCGGGCAGCCGGAAACCGCAAGGTGGTCGTACGGACGGTCCGAAACCACGGCTGGAACTGTTGCGGTCCGGGGAACCCGGTACGGCGCATGCCCGCTGGCGACCTGGGAGCGATCGATGACCGCCTTCGCGTTGAACCCGGAACAGCGTGCTTTCGCCGACGAGGTCCGCCGTCTCGGCGCCGAGAAACTCCGTCCACTGGCCGAATCCGGCATCGAAGGCGCGGTGAACCGGCCGCTGCTCAAGGAAATGGGCGCACTGGGCCTGCTGTCGCGGCTGTTCCCCGGCGTCGATGGCGGAAGGCCGAGCCGCGAGGCCGCCGCGACGGATCTCTGCATCCTGCGGGAATCCCTCGCGAGCCAGAGCACCGAAGCCGAAACCGCGTTGGCACTGCAGGGATTGGGCACCTACCCGGTGTTGCAGTCCGGCCAGGATTCGCAGGTCTCGAAATGGGTGCCCGCGGTCGCCGCGGGTGACGCCGTCGCCGCCTTCGCGCTCACCGAACCGAACGCGGGCTCGGACGCGGCGGCACTGGAACTCTCCGCCGAACCGGATGGCGACGGCTGGCGCCTGACCGGCGAAAAGATGTGGATCTCCAACGCCCCCGAGGCCGACTTCTACAGCGTTTTCGCCCGCACCACGCCGGAAGCGGGCTCGCGCGGAGTCTCCGCGTTCGTCGTCCCGGCCGACCGCGCCGGGCTTTCCGGCGAGCACCTCGACCTCGTCAGCCCGCACCCCATCGGCACCCTCGTCTTCGACGGCGTCCGCGTGGAGCGGGAAGAACTGCTCGGCGAGCAGGACCGCGGCTTCGGCGTCGCCATGCGGACGCTCGATCTCTTCCGCCCGAGCGTCGGCGCCTTCGCCGTCGGGATGGCGCAGGCCGCGCTCGACGCCGCCGTCACCCACGCCCAGACCCGCGTCGCGTTCGGCGGGCCGTTGCTGAAGCAGCAGACCGTGGCGCACACCCTTGCCGAAATGGCCACCCGCACCGAGGCGTCGCGTCTGCTCGTCTACGCCGCGGCCGCCGCCTACGACGCGGGCGAGCGGAACCTGGCGGGCCGCGCCGCGATGGCGAAACTGTTCGCCACCGAGACCGCCCAGTACGTCGTCGACTCCGCCGTGCAGATCCACGGGGCGCGGGCGTTGCGGCGAGGTCACCTGCTCGAACACCTCTACCGCGAGGTCCGGGCGCCGCGGATCTACGAAGGCGCGTCCGAGGTCCAGCGGACGATCATCGCCCGGTCGCTGACTTCTTGACCCGTTCGACGAGGTCGCGGTAGACCAGCCCGCTCTGTTTGATCGTCCGCGCCTGCGTCTCGCGGTCGACCCGCACCAGGCCCAGCCGTTTGGCGTAACCGTAGGACCATTCGAAACTGTCCAAAAGGGACCAGGCGAAGTAGCCGCGGACGTCCGCGCCCGCCTCGCGGGCGGCGGCCGTGGCGGCGATATGCGCTGTCAGGTAGTCCGCGCGGTCGTCGTCGCGCACGAATCCGGTCTCGTCGGCGACGTCGGTGAAGGCTGCCCCGTTTTCGGTGACGTAAAGGGGCAAACCGGGATAATCCCGGCTGATCCGGACGAGCAGTTCGGTGAGCTTCGCGGGCAGGATCTCCCAGCCGAGCACCGTCGACGGCGCCCCGAACGGCACCTTGCGGTACGCGGGCAGCCCGAAATGCTCGACCGCGTCCCCGTTCTCCTCCACCCCTGAGTACCGCGACCCGAAGTAGTAGTCGACGCCGACGAAGTCCAGCGGCGCCGCGATGATCGACGGATCCCACGGTTCGGACGGCAGCCGGATGCCCTGGCGCGCCAGGTCCTCGAGTACGTCTTCCGGGTAGCGCCCGTGCACGAGCGCGTCGAGGTAGAACCGCGTTCCGAGCCCGTCTTCGAACCTGGCGGCTTCACGGTCGGCCTCGCTGGGCGTCGCCGGGTCCGCGGTGCTGAGGTTGAGTGTGATGCCGAATCGGGTGCCGGCGGGCGCGAGTTCGCGCATCCGCCGCACGGCGAGACCGTGGCCGAGCAGCAGGTGGTGCGCCGCCGCCATACCCGCTTTCGCGTCCCGGCGACCGGGCGCCATCACCCCGTGGACGTAGCCGTGCATGGCGGTGCACCACGGCTCGCTCAGCGTGGTCCAGTTGCGGACACGGTCGCTCAGCCGCTCGAAGACGAGCATCGCGTAGTCGGCGAACCGGACGGCGGTGTCGCGGACGGGCCAGCCGCCCGCGTCTTCGAGGTGCTGCGGCAGATCCCAGTGATACAGCGTCAGCCACGGATCGATGCCGTTGTTGAGCAGTTCGTCGACCAGCCGGTCGTAGAAGGCGATCCCGGCGGGATTGACGCCGCCGCGTCCGCGCGGCTGCACCCGGGGCCAGGACACGGAGAACCGGTAGGTGTCGACGCCGAGTTCCTTCACCAGCGCGATGTCGGCGGGCATCCGGTGGTAGTGGTCGCACGCGATCTCGCCGGTGTCACCGTGGTCGATCGCCCACGGCGACTGGGCGTAGGTGTCCCAAATGGACGGTGTTCGTCCGTCTTCGGCGACCGCGCCTTCGATCTGGTAGGCCGAGGTCCCGACCCCCCATCGGAAATCGGACGGCAAGGTGCCGATGAGCTCGTCTTCCCCCGTCATCGCACCTCCTCCTCGGTGGAACCGGCCTTATTTCACCAGTTAATACATGGCAGAGGTTAAGGTCGTGGGGCATCCTGGAAAGGTCCGCCGCCATAAGATGGGTATCCGCATGCCTGCCAAGCGCACCACCGTCCGTGACCTGCGGCGGCACAACCGTTCCCTCCTGCTGTCGAAACTCTACTTCGACGGCCCGTTGAGCCGCCACGAATTGAGCGGTCTGACCGGTTTGAGCGCCGCGACCGTCAGCAACGTGACCGCCGAACTCGGCGAGGAACGCCTCATCACCGAAGCCGGTTTGGTCGAATCCGACGGCGGCAGGCCCCGTGTGCTGCTCCGCGTGGATCCGGCATACGGGCACGTCGCGGGCGTCGACATCGGCGAGACCGGCGTCAAGGTCGAACTGTTCGACCTCACGATGAACCGGCTCGCCACCGTCGAACACCCCCTCGCCTCCCCGCGCCCCGACGCGGCTTCCGCCGTCACCCAGGTCGCGTCCGGAATCCGGGAAGTCATCGCGGAATCGGGTATCGACGAAACGACCGTGCTCGGTGTCGGCGTCGGCGTTCCCGGCACCGTCGAGCAGGGCGAGGCCCTCCGCGTGCACGCGCCCACCATCGGCTGGGAAGAGGTCCCGCTCACCGATCTCCTGCGCGCGGAGGGCGTTTCGCTGCCGCTGTTCGTCGACAACGGCGCGAAAACCCAAGGCCAGGGCGAAATGTGGTTCGGCGCCGGCCGCGGCGCCCGGCACGCGGTGATCGTCCTGATCGGGTCCGGTGTCGGCGCGGCCGTGGTCACCGACGGCACCACGTACCGCGGATCCACCAGCAGCGCGGGCGAATGGGGGCATACGACGATCGTCTACGGCGGGCAGGAATGCCGCTGCGGATCGCGCGGCTGCCTCGAGTCCTACGTCGGCGCGGAGGGCGTCCTCGCGCGCTACCGCAAGGCGCGCGGCGGGAAGCCCACCACGGGCGAGGACGAGCAGGCACAGTTCGCCGCCCTGCTGGAGGCGGCGGACAAGTCCAAAGCCGCGGCGAAGGTGCTCGAAGAGACCGCGGGCTACCTCGGTGCCGGAATCGGCAACCTGATCAACCTCTTCAACCCGGAGCGCATCGTGCTGGGTGGCTGGGCCGGTCTCGCCCTCGGCGAGGAGCACCTGCCCGAGATCCGGCGCTCGGCGGGCGAGCACGCGCTGAAGCACGTGTTCGACCAGACCGCGATCGAACTGGGACAGCTCGGGCCGGACGCCGTCGCCATAGGAGCCGCCACCCTGCCGGTCGCCGCCCTGCTCGACCAGGGAGCGGACCCGCGCACGGCCGGGTCGAAGCGGGGCACTGCCGCGTAAGCCTTAATTCGAGGTTAAAAAATACCCACCCCGACATCTTGTCGCAGTGGTTGAGACCATGCATACTTTGTTGCCAGGCACAACAAAGTAGTTGTGCCGGAGCTCTCCGTTCTCCCGCGCGTCCTGCCGCGCGGGGTCCCCAACGGTCAGAGAGGTGACAACGATGTCCATCTCAGCTCGGTTCCGCTGGACGGCACTCCTCGCCGCCACCGTCCTCCTCGGCTCGCTCCCCGCGACGGCCCAAGCCCCCGCTTCCGCGGCCCCGGTCGCCGACGCCGCGGTCATGGCCGCCACCTTCACCGACGACTTCAACGGCCCCGCGGGCGCCGGGATCGACACCTCGAAGTGGCACTTCGAGACCGGCGACAACGTGAACAACCACGAGCGTCAGTGGTACACGTCCGGGACGAACAACGCCGCACTCGACGGCCAGGGCAACCTGGTGATCACCGCGAAGAAAGAGAATCCCGGCAACTACAACTGCTGGTACGGCCGCTGCGAGTACACCTCCGCGCGACTGTCCACGCAGGGCCAGTTCAGCCAGACCTACGGCCGGTACGAAGCGCGGATGAAACTCCCGCGCGGACAGGGCATGTGGCCCGCGTTCTGGATGCTCGGCACCGACATCGGCAGCGTCGGCTGGCCCAACAGCGGCGAGATCGACATCATGGAGAACGTCGGTTTCGAACCGAACACCGTGCACGGCACCCTCCACGGCCCCGGCTACTCCGGCGCGGGCGGTATCGGCGGCGCCTACAACGGCCCGAACTTCTCCGACGATTTCCACACCTACGCCGTGGAATGGGCGCCGAACCAGATCAAGTGGTTCGTCGACGGGAACCTGTACCAGACGCGCACCCCGGCCGACCTCAACGGCAACCGCTGGGTGTTCGACCACACCTTCTACCTGATCCTGAACCTCGCCGTCGGCGGCTACTGGCCGGGTGACCCGAACTCCAGCACCGTCTTCCCGCAGCGTCTGGTCGTCGACTACGTGCACGTGACGTCGAGCGGCACCGCGGGGAACACCGGACGGATCACCGGCATCGGCGGGAAATGCGTCGACGTCGCCGCCGCGAACAGCGCCGACGGCACCCCGATCCAGATCACCGACTGCAACGGCAACGCCGCGCAGAACTGGACCGTCGGCAGTGACGGGACGATCCGCGCGCTCGGCAAATGCCTGGACGTCGCCGGCGGCGGGACAGCGGACGGCACGGCCGTCCAACTGTGGGGCTGCAATGGTTCCGGGGCACAGCGGTGGACGGTCAGCGGCGCGCGCGACATCGTGAACCCGCAGTCGAACAAATGCCTCGACGCCACCGGGAACAGTTCCGCGAACGGGACCAGACTCCAGATCTGGACCTGCGGCGGTGGCGCGAACCAGAAGTGGACGACCCCGTGAGAAGGCTGCCGCTTCTCGGCGCCGCCGTGATCGCGGCGGCCACGCTCGTCGCGACCCCGGCGCAGGCGGCCGGTGAAGCCGTCGACATCTGGCTCACCACGACCAACGACTCGCGCGGCGTGAACGTCACGCGCGGACTCCAGCGGCAGTCACCCGTCAACTTCGCCGCCGGTACGGGGACGGGTCAGCAGACCATCACCGTCGACGAAAACACCACGTACCAACAGTTCGAGGGCGCCGGGGCGTCGTTCACCGACACCGCGGCGTGGCTGATGAAGGGCAGCGGCGCGTTGTCGCAGGCGACTCGCGACGAGGCCATGCGGAAGGTGTTCGACCCCGTTTCGGGGATCGGCGTGAACTTCATCCGCAACCCGCTCGGCTCCTCGGATCTGGCGCGGTTCAGCTACTCGTTCGACGATCTCCCCGCCGGGCAGACCGATCCGAACCTGACGAAGTTCTCCATCGACCATGATCTCGACAGCATCCTGCCGCTGACCAAGCAGGCGCGGCAGATCAACCCGGCGACCAAGGTGATGGCGTCGCCGTGGAGCGCGCCGCCGTGGATGAAGGACAACGGCGACTTCAAGCTGGGCTGGCTGAAGTCCGAGTACTACCAGACGTACGCCCAGTACTTCGTCAAGTACATCCAGGCGTATCAAGCGCAGGGCGTCCCGATCCATTACGTGTCCGTACAGAACGAGCCGACGTGCTGCGAGAGCTACTCGTCGATGAACTGGAACGGCAGCGGGCTCCAGTACTTCACGAAGACCAACCTGCTGCCCGCGCTCAAGGGCGCCGGACTGTCCACAAAGGTCCTCGCGCTCGATGGAACTGGGACAAGTACGGGGAATACGGCGCGCCCACGATGGACGACGCCGCCATCCGCAACGACCCGAACTTCGGCGGGATGGCCTGGCACGGCTACGGCGGCGACGTCGCCCAGCAGACCACCGTGCACAACCGGTACCCGAACGTTCCCGCCTACAGCACGGAACATTCGGGCGGGACCTGGGTGAGTCACCAGCAGGCCGAGGACATGGCCAACATCGTCGACTACACCCGGAACTGGAGCAAGAGCTTCATCAAGTGGAGCCTCGCGCTGGACCAGAACATGGGCCCGCACAACGGCGGCTGCGGCACCTGCACCGGACTCATCACCGTCCACAATGGAGACTCACGGCACGGGCAGGTCGACTACACCGTCGAGTACTACACGATGGGTCACCTGACGAAATTCGTGAAGCCGGGCGCGTACCGGATCTCCTCCAACGACAACTCCGCGGTGCGGAACGTCGCGTGGAAGAACCCGGACGGTTCGAAGGCGCTGATCGCGTACAACACCAGTGGCGCGAGCCAGAACGTACGCGTCAATTGGGGCGGGCAGTCCTTCGCTTACACGCTGCCCGCGTCGACGTCGGCGACGTTCACCTGGGCCGGAACGCAATCGGGCGGCGGCGTCCGCACCGGCGCGATCACCGGGCTGGGCGGCAAATGCGTCGACGTCGCCGGGGCGAACAGTGCCAACGGGACTCCGGTGCAGCTCTACGACTGCAACGGCTCGGGTGCGCAGCAGTGGTCGTTCCAGGCCGACGGAACGGTGCGGTCGCTGGGTAAATGCCTCGACGTCACCGGGATGTCCACCGCGGACGGCGCACAGCTGCAACTCTGGGACTGCGCGGGCGGGGCGAATCAGAGATGGGCGGCCAACGCCGCCCGTGACCTGGCGAACTCCGGCTCGGGCAAATGCCTGGACGCCACCGGGAACACCTCGGCCAACGGCACCCGCCTGCAGATCTGGGCGTGCACCGGCGCCACCAACCAGAAGTGGACCACTCCCTGACCTCTCGCGTTCAGTCCTCTACTTGCGCAAGTTCGCACCCCGAACTACCGCATTCAGAGGACTAAACGCGGTGGTTGGTGTCGCGAACTATCGCATTTAGTCCTCTGAATGCGACTGGGCGCGTTCGGCGTAGGCCTCGACGAGCTGGTTTTCAGCGTCGTCGAGGTACTGCGCGAGGAGCTTTTCGGCACCGACGCCGTCGCCGGCCTCGACGCGTTCGAGGATCTCCGCGTTGCGCTTGAGGTACGGCTCGTGGAACCGGCGCGGGTCGGCCATCATGTGGAAGACCAGTCGCAGCTCGGCGAAGATGCCGCGCATCAGCTCGTCGATCCGTTCACTGCCCCCGAGTTCCGCGATCGCCGAGTGGAACCGGATGTTCGCGGTGCCGAGGTCCTGCCAGCGTTCGCTTCGCTCGGCGAGCTTGCCGTCTTCGACCATCCGCGCGAGCTTCGCGAACGTCGGCGGCTTCTCCGTCACCGAGCGGACCGCGGAGCACTCGACGACCTTGCGCACCTTGTAGAGGTCGACGACGTCCTCGACGCTGAGCACCCGCACGAAGACACCGCGGTTGAGCTCGTGTGCCAGCAGTCGCTCATGGGTGAGCAGCCGGAACGCCTCGCGCAGCGTGTTCCGGGAGACGCCGAGCGCCGAGCCGATGTCCTGCTCCGAAAGCCGTACCCCGGGCAGGAAGAAGCCTTCCGCGATCCGCGTGCGCAGGACGCCCGCGACCCGCTCGGCGGTGCTGGTGCGGCTGATCATGCCGCGATCCGCTTCCAGTCCTCGCACCGATGCAGGACCACCCTCCGCGACCGTCACGTGACTGATCCTACCTACCCTCAAGAGGTCAAGCCAAGGATCCTCTTGTGGAATTGTTGAACAATACCTAAAGTGGCTGAACATGTGACCCGTGCCACGATGAGATTCACCCTCTGGAGGTGCCGATGAACGCGACAGCCACCACCGAAGACACACGCCCCTTCGCCTGGTTCCGCACGCTCGGTTCGCGAGGCCGTCGGGCCTTCGTCGGCGCGTTCGGCGGGTACGGGCTCGACTCGTTCGACTATCAGACCCTGCCGCTGGGTCTGGCCGCGATCACCGCCTACTACGGCCTTTCCGGCGGCGAGGCCGGCCTGCTCGGCACGACGACGCTGGTGGTCTCGGCGATCGGCGGCATCGGCGCGGGCATCCTGGCCGACCGCATCGGCCGCGTCCGCACCCTCCAGATCACCATCGCGATGTACACGATCTTCACCGTGCTCTGCGGTTTCGCGCCGAACTTCGAGACGCTCCTGATCTTCCGCGCCCTGCAGGGCCTGGGCTTCGGCGGTGAATGGGCCGCCGGCGCCGCGCTGGTCGCGGAGTACTCGCAGGCGAAGTATCGCGGCCGCACGGTCGCCTTCGTGCAGAGTGCGTGGGCGGTCGGCTGGGCGCTCTCGGTGGTCGTCTACACCGTCGTCTTCAGCCTGTTCAGCCCGGACGTCGCCTGGCGCGTGATGTTCTGGACCGGCGTCATCCCCGCGCTGCTGGTGCTGTGGGTCCGCCGCAACGTCCAGGACGCGCCCGTCGCGGAAGCAGCCCGGACCGCCAAGAAGGAACGCGGCTCGCTGGCAGGCATCTTCAAGCCGGACCTGCTGCGCACGACGTTCTTCGCAGCGCTGCTCGCCACCGGTGTCCAGGGCGGTTACTACACGCTCGCGACCTGGCTCCCCAGCTACCTCAAGACCACCCGCGGCCTGACCGTCATCGGCACCGGCGGTTATCTCGCGTTCCTGATCTCCGGCGCCTTCATCGGGTACATCACCGGCGGCTATCTCACGGATCTCTTGGGACGCAAGAAGACCTTCCTGCTGTTCTCCGTGCTGTCGGCGGGCCTCATCGTCGCCTACACCCAGATCCCGGCGGGTGCGAACACACTCGTGCTGTTCCTCGGCTTCCCACTCGGGTTCTCGATGTCCGCGATCTTCAGCGGGTTCGGCGCCTTCCTCGCCGAGCTGTACCCGTCGGCGCTGCGCGGAACCGGCCAGGGCTTCACCTACAACCTCGGCCGGGCCATCGGCGCGACGTTCCCCGCCGTGGTCGGTTTCCTCGGCGCCGGCGGCGCGATGGTGTTCGGCGCGGTCGGCTACGGCATCGCCGCACTCGCCCTGCTCGGCCTGCCCGAGACTCGCGGCCGCGAACTCCTGTGACGACAATCGGAAGAGGAGGTACCGCGATGACCACCTTCGACGAACCGGCGACGATGACCCCGGGCGAGGCCCGCGCCCTGTTCCGTTCGGGCACGGCGCGGCCGACCACCGGCTGGGCGAACGGCTTCACCCAGACCAACCTGATCGCCGTCCCCGAGGACTGGGCCTACGACGTCCTGCTGTTCTGCCAGCGGAACCCGCAGCCCTGCCCGGTCCTCGACGTCAGCGATCCCGGCGACCCGTCCACCCGGCTCGCGCCCGGCGCGGACCTGCGGACCGACCTTCCGCGCTACCGCGTCTGGCAGAACGGCGCGCTGTCCGGTGAGCTCGCGGACGCGAGCGGACTGTGGCGCAGCGACATGGTCGCGTTCTCGATCGGCTGCAGCTTCACCTTCGAATCGGCGCTGGTCGCGGAGGGGATCCCGCTGCGGCATGTCGACCAGGGCCGCAACGTGGCGATGTACGTGACGAATCGCGAGTGCGTCCCGGCCGGGCGGCTGCACGGTCCGATGGTGGTCTCGATGCGGCAGATCCCGGAGGACCGGGTCGACGACGCCGTCCGCATCACCCGCGGGATGCCGGCCGTTCACGGCGCGCCCGTGCACATCGGCGATCCCGCCGCACTCGGCATCACCGATCTCGGCAAACCCGATTTCGGGGAGCCGGTCGACGCGGAACCCGGTGACGTGCCGGTGTTCTGGGCGTGCGGCGTGACCCCGCAAGCGGCGCTGATGGCCTCGCGGCCACCGTTCGCGATCACGCACGCGCCGGGCTACATGTTCGTGACCGACAAACTCGACAGTGAGTTCAGGGTGGCCTGATGGATCTCAACAGTGACCTCGGCGAAGGCTTCGGTGCCTGGAAGATGGGTGACGACGACGCCATGCTCGACATCGTCACCAGCGCGAACGTCGCGTGCGGCTTCCATGCCGGTGACCCGTCGGTGATGCGGCGCGTCTGCGAACGCGCGGCGGAACGGGGTGTCGTCATCGGCGCCCACGTCGCCTACCGCGATCTGGCCGGATTCGGGCGGCGGGCGATGGACGTCGCCCCCGCCGATCTGACCGACGACGTGCTCTACCAGATCGGCGCGCTCGACGCGTTCGCGCGGGCGGCGGGCACGCGGGTGCGCTACGTCAAACCGCACGGGGCGTTGTACAACACCGCTTCCGTGGATCCGGAACAGGCGTCGGCGGTGGTCGAAGGCATCCGCCGGTTCTATCCCGCGCTCGCGTTGTTGTGCCCGCCGAACTCGGAAATGGCCAAGCAGGCGGAAAAAGCCGGGTTCCCCGCGTACGCCGAGGCATTCGCGGACCGCGCCTACACGCCGGAAGGCCTTCTGGTGTCACGGAAACTGCCAGGCGCCGTCCTGCACGACGCCGACGAGGTGGCCGACCGGGCGGTCGCGATGGCGACCACCGGCAAGGTCGTCGCCGACGACGGAAGCGAGCTGACGCTCCAGCCGCATTCGTTGTGCGTGCACGGCGACACCCCCGGCGCCGTCGAGTTGGCACGACGGATCCGCGCGGGATTGGCCGATTCCGGTGTCACCCTCGGATCGTTCCTCGAGGCCGCGTGATGCGAGTACTGCCCTATGGGGCGCGTGCGGCCCTGATCGACTTCGACGACCCGTCGGAGGTGCTCGGGCTGCACGCGTCGCTGGAGCAGGACCCGCCGGACGGCGTCGTAGAACTGGTCCCGGCCGCGCGGACCCTGCTCATCCGGTTCGACCCGGGCCGGACGCACCACGACCGCCTCGCCGGAGACGTCCTGGATCGGTCCACTGTGGACATCGTGCCACGCGAAACCGCCGAGATCGTCGTCCCGGTCCGGTACGACGGCCCCGACCTGGCCGACGTCGCGGCCGCCGCCGGACTGTCGGCCGAAGCCGTCGTCCGACGGCACGAGGACGGCACCTACGTGTCGGCGTTCTGCGGGTTCGCGCCGGGCTTCGCCTACCTGACCGGCCTCGACTCCGCACTGCACCTGCCCCGGCGTCCGAGCCCGCGCACCCGGGTCCCGGCCGGTTCCGTCGCGATCGCCGGCGAGTACACGGCGGTGTACCCGCACGCCTCGCCCGGCGGCTGGCACCTGATCGGGCGGACCACGCTGCCGGTTTGGGACGTCGAAAGGGATCCGCCGAACCTGCTGACCCCGGGAACCCGGATCCGGTTCACTTCATGACCGCGAAGATCGAAGTCGTCCGGCCCGGGATCTTCGCCACCGTGCAGGACCTCGGACGCCCCGGCCTGGCCGCGATCGGCGTCGGCCGCTCCGGCGCCGCCGACCGCGGCTCGCTGCGGCTGGCCAACCGGCTGGTCGGCAACCCCGAGCAGAACGCCGCTCTGGAAGTCGTCCTGGGCGGCCTCGTACTGAGGTTCTCCGCTCCCGCGACCGTCGCCGTCACCGGCGCGCCCTGCACCATCACCGCGGGCGGCCGCGCCGTCGGCCCGCACGCACCGATTCACCTGCGTGCGGGTGAAGACCTCGTACTCGGCACGGCCTCGCAAGGCTTGCGCTGCTACGTCGCCGTGCGCGGCGGCGTCGACGTTCCCGCGGTCCTGGGTGCCCGGGCCACCGACACCCTCGGAAAACTGGGCCCGCCCGCACTGTCGGCCGGGATGACCTTGCCGGTGGGGACACGGGTTCTGGACCATCCCGGTGTCGATCTCGCTCCTCGTGCTTCCCTTCCTGAGGAGCCGGTCCTTCGGGTTTCGCCGGGCCCTCGGCTTGCTTGGTTCACCTCCGACGCACTGTCCACTTTGGTCTCTTCTGGTTTCGTGGCGACCTCCGATGTCGACCGGGTGGGCGTACGGCTCTCGGGTCCGGCGCTTTCGCGGGCGCGCGAGGGCGAGTTACCACCCGAGGCCGCCGTGCCTGGTGCGTTGCAGATTCCTCCTTCGGGGCAGCCGATCCTGTTCCTGGCCGACCATCCGGTGACCGGCGGCTATCCGGTGATCGCGGTGGTCGACGAGACCGATCTGGATCTGGCCGCGCAGATCCGGCCGGGGCAGCGGGTGCGGTTTCGGCCGGCTTGAGCGCGGCCGTTGGATATCGAGCGTGTTCGCTACGGCCGCGGCCTCAGTGCGGCCCGGTCGGTGAAGTCGGATCTGTTGGGTGGTCGGTCTAAACACGCGAGTGCATCGTGTTGCGCCTCGGTGTCCCGGTCGGATCGAGGTAGGCGGGTGCGATGGCAAGGCAGCCCGCGACCTGTGTCCTCACACGATGCCGGTCGCGCCCCTGATGGTCCTTGAGTGTTGCCGGAAGACGACAACAGCGCATCGGCTGCGGGGAACGATCAGCAGAATCGACCCGCCCTCGCATACCTGACCGGGGCCAGTGCGGGCAAGGCAACAAAGCTGGGCTATCGGCCTATACCCGCAAGTGCATTGTGTTGTGTCCTCTCGCAGTGCTGGTCGCGCCTCCGATGGTCCTTGATCGTTGCCGACAAGACGACAACGACGCATCGGCTGCGGGGCACGAGCAGCACAAATCGACTCACCCCGCAGGCCTGATCGGGCCAGTGCGGGCAAGGCAACGAAAAGCACGTCTTGGGCTATCGGCCTATACCCGCAGATGCATCGTGTTGCGTCTCGGTGTGCCGGTGGGGTCGAGGTAGGCGGGTGCGATGAACTCCGGCAACCCGTCTTGGGCGAGCTGGACTTTCCATTCGCTTTTGTGGATCAGCCGGTGGTGTTTGGTGCACAGCAGCACCAGGTTGTCGATCTTCGTCTCGCCCCGGTGTCGCCAGAAAACGATGTGGTGGGCGGTGCAGCGTTGCACGGGCATGTCGCAGCCGGGGAACGCGCAGCCACCGTCGCGGATCTTCAACGCGTGTTTCTGCGGTGTGGTGGTGGAGCGACTCGATCGCCCCACGTCGAGGGGTTGTCCGGCGCCGGAGAGCACGATGGGCCGGATCCGGGCGTCGCAGGCGAGGATCCGGACGTCGGTGGCGGAGATGGGGCCGACCAGGTCGAGGAGGCCGTCGCCGACGTCGTTCATGAGGTCGTCGTAGGACATGGTGACCAGGATCTGGGTTGATTCCCCGGCTTGGCTGGGGATGTCGGGGCTGGCGGTCTTCATCCGGACGTAGTCGGAGAACGCGTCCCCATAGCGTTCACCTTGGCTGCGGGAGTCCCGGACACCGTCGACGGCCTTGTGCGGTTTGGCCAAAGGATCGAGGTCGGACTTCAACCAC
>NZ_JACBXD010000113.1 GCF_013870525.1 Amycolatopsis pittospori | reverse complement strand
CGACAAGGACGGCATCCCCGCCAAGGTCGCGCACATCGAGTACGACCCCAACCGGTGCTCGCCTGCGGCACTGGGTCCGGGCTCGCGTGGCGGCCGCCGTCGGGCTGGTCCTCGCCGAGGGTGTACTTGGCCGGATGTCCCGACCCGTCGTCGACGGTCACCAACGTCGGCCCGTCCGGACCGCCGGGACGTTCCGCGGTGATCCTGAGGTCGCCGTCCTCGATGTGGATCTTGCCGTCCGGCCCCGGCTGGTGCACCTGCCCGGCGTTCGGACGCGAGGCCGCCTGCTGATCCAGCCGCTCGGCGGTGTCGCGATGCACAGGCCCGCCGGCGGCGTCGCCTGTCCCGGGCACGGCCTTGCCGTCCCCGAAATCGAGGTCGTAGTCCTTGGCCTGGCCGGTGCCGTCCTGGACGGAGATCCCCATCTTCCCGTCGGCACCGGGCTCGGCCATGGAGATCTTGCGATCCCCCTGCTCGACGGTCATCGTCTCGGGCCGGGTGCCGTCCTTGATCGCCTCGCCCGTCCGAGGATCGATCGGATACGGCTCGCCCGTCGCCGGGTCGACGTCGAGCGGCTTGTCCGTGACCGGGTTCTTCTCCTGGCCGGGTACCTCGGGGGGCTCAGGCGGCTCAGGCTGCTTGTACTCGACTGCGCTCGGAGGCGGCATCTGACCGCCGCCGCCCGTCTTCCCGCCGCCACCGGAGGTCGGGCCGCTGCCACCTCCACCGGTGTCCTTCCCACCACCGCCCTTTTCGACGGGCTTCTCGCCACCCGTCTCCGGCGTCTTGCCCAGATCCGCGTAGGGGTTCTCGACGACCTGACCGAGCGAGTCGAAGTACGCCTTCCACGCGCTGTTGATCGCGTCACGCGTGTTCTTGCAGACCAGCTGGAAGTTCTCGATGTGCTTGCCGAACCAGGCCACGAAGACCGTCCCCAGCCAAGCCGCCGCCTGGGGTTTGATGACCTCGTCGATGGTGCTCTGGTCGATGTCGCCGGCATCGTCGTTGAACGCGTTCTTGGCGTCGATGCTCAGGAACTTGATGCAGTGGATGATGTCGTTCTGGCTGCACGACCCGTCGGCGATGCGGATGATCCGCTCGATGTCCTGCGCCGTGGCGCCGTCGATGTTGTCGGTGTACCACTTCTGGAGCCACTCGACCTTCTCGCGGCAGAACTTGCCGACGGACGCGTTGGTCCGCAGCAATCCGTCGCCCGCCGCCTTGAACGCTTCGGCCACCAAGCCGGTCTTGTCCCCATAGGCCTTCTGATAGGCACGGGCCTGGTCGGCCGCGGCACCTTCCCAGGACCCCAGGGTGTTCCCCAGTTTCCCGGAAACGTCCTGTGCCGATCCGGCGATGGCGGTGCTGACGGCCGTCAGCTCGCTGGCACTGGCCTTGAACAGGTCGAACGGGATGTTGTCCTGCTCGTGGTAAGCGGTCCGGAGCGTCTCCAGCGCTACGACAGCGCCACCTGAATGGGACAGGCTGACCGCACGGACGTAGAGGGGGTGGAAGATCTCGTACACCTTGAAGCCCGACAGGCCCGGCACCATGATGTCGTTCGAATTCGCGCAACCAGGATCGGTCTCCGTGGCGCGGCCGGCGATCCCTTGAGTCTTCGCCGCGTCCGCGTTCAGCGCGTCGCGATCGCCCTGCCGTCCCGCGGCCTGGTTCGCGTCGTACTTCTCGTGTGCGTTCTTGTAAGCCGTCTGGACTTCCTCGAGAGAGGCGCCGTTCAGGTTGATGTCGCCCTCGGTGATCCAGTCACCGTTCATCGACTTGATGTAGTCCCGGAAGCCGTTGCGTTCGGCCTCACTGGCGAACCCGCAGCTCTCCGGCGACTCGTCTTCGATGTAGTCGATGTAGTTGAGCGCGAGTTCGCGTTTCGTGTCGCGGTCGATGTTCGGATCGTTGAGGATCTTCTCGACTTCGGCCCGGCTGGGAATGTCGTGACCCGTGTCCCCGCCGACATCTGCGAGAGCCATCAGTGCTTCCTCATCTCGCCGGCGGTGGCGTCCTCATTGGACTGATAGAGGTCCTTGGACGCCGCCAGCTTCCGGCCGAACTCGTCCGACGCCGCGAGGTAGCTGCGCGCGCATTTCGCCAAGCGCTGAATGCTCGCGGAATAGCCGGTGAAGCAGTCACCGTGCGCCGGCCCGAAGCTGGCGGCCGTCAAAGTGATCTGCTCGACAGCGCCGATAGGCCCTTCGCAGGCCTGCTTCGGCAGATCCTGCAGGACCTTGGCGGCCTCGTTCAACTGCGCCGGATCGACCTTGTGCCCTTTGCCTGTCACCCTTCACCCTCCCCTGAGTACCCGCGTCCGATCCATGATCAGACGCGGGCGGCACCGTTTCGGTGCCAGTGACCCGCACACGGAATGTACCGGGCCGGTAACCCGGGCGCAGCCACTTGGGAAGATCGCGAGCGGGCCTACGAGGCGGAGGAAACGACTCCCGCGAGCCTGTCGGCGGCCGCCTGTGCGGTGTCGTGCGCGGGGGCTTCGACCATGACGCGGACCAGCTGTTCGGTGCCCGACGGGCGCAGCAGGACGCGGCCTTCCTCGCCGAGTTCCGCCTCGACGGCGCCGACGGCGTCGCGGACGGCGGCCGAGACGGCGACCGCGGCCTTGTCCGCCACCGGGACGTTCACGAGCACCTGCGGCAGGCGGTTCATGACGGCGGCGAGGTCGGCGAGCGACTTGCCGGTGGAGGCCATGCGGCTCATCACACGCAGCGCGGTGAGGAGACCGTCGCCGGTGGTGGCGAACGCGGGCAGGACGACGTGGCCCGACTGCTCGCCGCCGAGTGCGAACCCGCTGGCGCGGAGCTCTTCGAGGACGTAACGGTCACCGACGGCGGTGGTGACGACGTTGATCTCGTGCGCACGCATGGCCAGGTGCAGGCCGAGGTTGCTCATCACGGTCGCGACCAGGGTGTTCTTGGTCAGCTCGCCGGTCTCGGCCAGGGCGAGGGCGAGGACGGCCATGATCTGGTCGCCGTCGATGAGTTCACCCGAAGCGTCGACGGCGACACAGCGGTCGGCGTCGCCGTCGTGGGCGATCCCGAGGTCGGCGCCGTGCTCGACGACGGCCGCGCGCAACGCGTCCGGGTGATTCGAGCCACAGTGCTCGTTGATGTTCACGCCGTCCGGCTCGGAGTGGATCGCGATGACCTCGGCGCCCGCCTTGCGGTAGACCTCGGGGGCGACGACCGAGGACGCGCCGTTCGCGCAGTCGACGACGACGCGCAGGCCCGCGAGCGGGTGCGGAGTGGCCGAAAGCAGGTGCTGGATGTAGCGCTCGCCCGCGTCGGGGACGTCCTTGACGCGGCCGACGCCCATACCGGTCGGGCGGGTGACGGGAGCGGCGAGACCGGCTTCGATCTCGTCTTCGATCCCGTCGGGAAGTTTGTGGCCGCCTGCCGCGAACAGCTTGATGCCGTTGTCGGGCATGGGGTTGTGAGAGGCGGAGATCATCACGCCGAGGTCGGCTTCGAGCACGCCGACCAGGTAGGCGACGGCGGGCGTCGGGAGGACACCGAGACGGAGCACGTCGGCGCCGGCGGAGGTGAGGCCCGCCACGACGGCGGCCTCGAGCATCTCGCCGCTGGCGCGCGGGTCACGGCCGACGACCGCGATCGGGCGGTGCGAGCGGTCGTGGGCGGCGAGGACGCGCGCCGCGCTGGCGGCGAGCGAGAGCGCCAGCTCCGGGGTCAGCTCCTCGTTGGCGAGGCCACGTACGCCGTCGGTACCGAATAGACGAGCCATCTGTCGACCTCCTTGAAAAACCACCACGACAACCTAGCGAGTCACGGCCCGCACCTGCCCGCACCCCCGATTTCGCCTTTAGCGGGCTAATCGCGACGCGCGGAGCGCGATTAGCCCGCTAAACGCAGGTCAGAGGGGCGGGTGGGACTGCTGTGACAACGGGGTCCGCGAGAGCGGACGTACCCCGGAAACACGGAAGCGCCCATCCGAGAGACGGATGGGCGCTTCCGCGGGTTGCGCCAGAGGCGCGATCAGCGCTTGCTGTACTGCGGAGCCTTACGGGCCTTCTTGAGGCCGTACTTCTTCCGCTCCGTGGCGCGAGCGTCACGGGTCAGGAAGCCGGCCTTCTTCAGGGCCGGGCGGTCGTCGGCGTCGACCTCGACGAGCGCACGGGCGATCGCGAGGCGCAGCGCGCCGGCCTGGCCCGAGATCCCGCCACCGTGCAGGTTGGCGAAGATGTCGAACGAGTCGGGCTTGTCGACCGTCACCAGCGGCTCACGGATGAGCTGCTGGTGCACCTTGTTCGGGAAGTACTCTTCGAGCGTGCGGCCGTTGAGCTTGAACTCACCGGTACCGGGAACGACGCGCACCCGGACGACGGCCTCCTTGCGGCGGCCGACGGTCTGGGCGTTACCACCGGCGGCACGCGACGGGCGCGGGCTGGCCGGGGTCTCGCTGGTCGCGACGGCGTCGCCGACCGGAGCGGTCTCCGTGGTCGCGACGGCCTCGGCGGGAGCCTCGGTCGTGGTCTCCTCGGTACTGGTCACAGACTGTTCCTCACTCACTGCGCGACCTGCGCGATCTTGGTGATCTCGCGCGCCTGCGGCTGCTGCGCGGCGTGCGGGTGCTCGGCGCCGGCGTACACCTTGAGCTTCTTCGCCTGGGCGCGGCCGAGCTTGTTCTTCGGGAGCATGCCCTTGACGACCTTCTCGAGCAGGTGCTCGGGCTTGGTGTCGAGCAGTTCGCCGAAGGAGCGCTTACGCAGACCGCCGGGGTAACCGCTGTGCCGGTACGCGAACTTCTGCTCGCGCTTGTTTCCGGTGAGCGCGACCTTCTCGGCGTTGACGATGATGACGAAGTCACCGGTGTCCACGTGCGGGGCGTAGGTCGGCTTGTGCTTGCCGCGCAGCAGCGTGGCGACCTCGGTCGCGAGCCGGCCGAGCACGACATCCTCGGCGTCGATCACGTGCCAGGCACGAGTGACGTCGCCGGGCTTGGGGCTGTACGTGGGCAAGGGTCTACCTCGTCGTCAACATTGCGTGTGGGTTCTGTGCGGGCCTAGCGCTTACGCGCCGCAGCGCACAACGACATATGAAGATACCCCCACGCCCGACCCTACTGCGAAGCGGGGGTCGGTCCGGGGTCCCATACTAGGACCGGCGCCCGGCGGGCGCCTCGCAACTGTACCTCCCCGGTGTGGCGGAACCGCCCACGGCATCGTCCTCGGCGGGGGAGGATGAGACGATCCGGACGCGCACCGCGCGCGGACTCGATCAGGGGAACGGCGATGAACAAACGGCCAACGACCATTTTGTGCGTGCTGGGCGCCGTGCTGGCGCTCACGACCGCGTGCGGCCAGGCACGTGCCGGCAACGCCGTGCCGAAGGGCGATGACGCGGCGACGTACGTCGGCACGAAGTTCGAAACGGCGATGAACAAGCTGCAGGACACCATCGGCGACCAGCGCGACGTCACCAGCGAATCGGGCGCCTACTTCCGTTTCGACGAGAAGTACATCCGCAGCACGATCTCGTCGGCCCGCACCGGTTCCCCGGAGAGCCGGGTCAGCCGCCACCGTTCGCAGAAGAACCCGGACGACAGCATCGACTGGTACACCCCGGGCGACGGGACCGTCGAATACGCGTACCTCGGACCTGCTTACAAGAGCCTCGCCCCGACCCCCTGGGTTTCGATGCCGAAGTCGGAGGCCGGCCTGACCATTCCCTGCGCGTGGAGCGGGATCATCACGGCCTGCAAGATGGCCGACGCCATCGCCGTGGCCTACAACGCGGACCGAAAGGTCGTGAAGGGCGCCAAAAGCCTGCCGGAGAACCGGATCGAGCTGATGGCCGACGTCCCGTTCGGCGCCTTCATCGAGCGGCGGGTTGAGGTCCTGCCGGTGACGATCAGCGGAGCGATCACCGACGAGATGAAGAAGGCCCCGATCCCGACCACCGTGTCCCTGAACGCGGACGGCACCCTGAACCAGATCGTGATGGAGGCCAAGATCGAGGGCGGCGGCCACAAGATCGAGCTGAAGTACGACTTCCGGTTCAGCGGCAAGGCGACCGCGCAGGACATGCCGAGGCTGCCGGATGCCTCGCAGATCACCGTGCTGCCGGACAAGGCGGCCAAGGACGACTTCAACCGCCGGTTCAACGAGTTGAAGGGCGTCTGAGGGATGACCGAGCGCCTTTGTCCCGACGCCGTGAAGTTCTCGACGCCCCGAGGTGACCACCGATGAGCCAGCCGCCCGAACAGCAGCCGCAGCAACCACAACAGCCGCAACAGTGGTGGCAGCCGCCGGCGAATCCCGGGGACCAGCAGCAAGGCTGGCAGCAGGAGGGGCAGGCCACCGGACCGCATTCGGGGCAGTGGCAGCAATCCGACCCCAACGCGGCGAGCACCGGGTCCTACACCGGGCAGTGGCAGCAGTCCGCGCAGCCCGGCGTCACCGGTTCGTTTTCCGGGCCCTGGCAGCAGACAGCGGCTCCCGCGCCCGGTACGGCGTGGCAGCAGCAACCACCGCAACAACCCCAGCAGCAGCCCGCGCCGCAGCAGGATTGGCAAGCGCAGCAACAGGTTCCGGGTACTCCGCCACAACAGTACGGTGGCGGGTTCCAGTCGGCGTCGTCCCAGTACGGTGGGCTCGGCGCTTTCGGCGAAACCGCGAAGAAGCCAAAGGGTTCGAAGAAACCCTTGCTGATCGGTGGAATCGCCGCGGCGGTCGTGGTCGCCGGCGGCGTCGGGGCCTGGCTGCTCGGCGCGTTCGCGGGCGACAGCCTCGACCAGAAGTCCGTCCAGGACGGTGTCGTCCGCGTGCTCAATGAAAGCTACGGCGAACCGGACGTGAAGAACGTGCAATGCCCGTCCGGTCAGCCGGTCGAGAACGGCACCACGTTCGACTGTTCCATCCAACTTTCCGGGCAGCAGAAGAAGGTCACCGTCCGGGTACTGAACACCACCCCGGAATTCGAGGTCGGCGCACCGCACTGACACCGGGAAAACGAAAGCCGCGGCGGCATCCCCGTCGCGGCTTTTCTTTCACACAAACGAAACGGCGGGCTCGGCATCCGAAGATGCCTGCCCGCCGTTGCTCGTTGGAGCGTGGGACTCAGAACAGGCCGGTGACGCCCCGCTCCGTCTCCTGGTAGCCGTCGGCCAGGCTCGGCAGCACGCCGGCGACCTGCGCGAGGAGCTGCTTGAGCTCGTCGAACTTGTTGTCCCACTCCTGCTGCGCGGCCAGGTACGCGGTCTGCGCGTCACCCTGCCAGGTGCCGACCAGCGGCGCCAGGTCGCTCTTCAGCTGCCCGAACAGGGCCTCGAGCTCTCCGCCGCTCTTCTTGCAGTCTTCGGCCGCGGTGTGGATCGTCTGGTAATCGACCTTCATGTCGGACATGGTTTCCTCCAGTGGTTAAGAAAGTCTGTGGGTTGGTGCGAGTGAGCCGAGATCAGCCGAGGACGTTGAAACCGGCGTTGACCGACTTGATGAGCTCCTGCTGCTGCTGCTCGGAAGCGTTGTACTTGGAGCCGGCCTGCTCGAGCAGTTCAGCGATGTTCTGGAGAGCCCGGTTGAGCCCCAAGCCCGCCTCATCGAAGCGCTTCATCACGTTGTTGAACGCGAGAGCCGCCTGACCGGTCCAGCCAGCCTGAGTGGCTTCGATGTTGTCGCGAAGCGTGCCCAAGTTCTGGTCCATCGAAACGCGGACCTCGGTCACCCGCTTCTCGGCCTGGGTGAACTGCTCGACATCTCCCTGAAAACCGCCAGCCATGGGAAATACCCCCTTCGTTCGTGGTTATCCGCACTTGGTGTGTTCGTTTCGTACGGACCTACGACGGAGACCCTGCCATGTCTGGTTCCCCCTTGTCGCGGTTTGATTTCAAGTAGTTGCTTGCGTGAACGCTCCGCACGGGAACCGTTCGCCGGTAAGGCGTCCACGGGGCGCGAATCGCGCCGAGAATAGGCCTTTCACCACGGGATTTCGCAGATGCACAGTGGTCGGTCATTCCCCGCGGGTCATGATTCGCGACTGCGAAAAGTCCTCATCGTCGTCACCCACACGTGGCCGTCTGGCCGCCGGTTCCGGCCGAAGGGGAACCAGCTCGGTCGCCGAGGGCAGAGCGGGAACCGGCAGACCGATGCCCGCACGGAACCGCTTCGCGGCATCACGGAGGGCCTTGGGGGTCGGAGCGGTCTCGCCGCCCGCGAGCCGTCCCTTACCGAATTGCTTCGCCAGTTCGGCGTTCTCTCCCCGACGGCGTTCGTACCGCGCCTTCGCGGTCCGGGAGACCTGGCGGGCGTAAGTGACCGCGTCGCGCCCTGTGCGCGCGAAGTGCTCAGCGGCGGTCTCGGGTTCGGGCGGCATGTGCCTCCCCCTTCAGTTGACGACCGCCATCGTTTTGACGACCTGCTCGCAGGCCGCGCTCACCCGCTGTTCGAGCGGTGAGCCGGTGCCGTACTGGCAACCGATGTGGACGCGGATCTTTCCCTGCGCGACGACGTACCAGTCGACGCGCGCTTTCGGTTTGGTTTCGCGGTAGTAGATGACGGTCTTGCCGGCGTAGGTGGCGGACCCGTTGTAGCCGCTGTACTTCTGGTTGGGATCCTCGGCCGCGGACTTGGAAAGGTCGTCGACCAGTTTCTGTCTGTCGACGGTCGCGTCGTAGTTCATCACGTACTCCTGGGCGACCACGAGATCGTCGCCGGTGAGGGAGTCACTCGGGTGGATCACCACCTGGCGATCGGCGACGCGGTCGTCGGTCTGCGTCCAGTCCATCGGGGCGATGAAGCGGTAGTCGTACTGGGCGAGCGCCCGGCCTTCCGGCTCGTCCTCCCCGCTGTTGACCGCGAAGAGGACGCCCCCTACGACGGCCGCCACCACCACGACGGCCGCGGCGATGATCCAGGGTGTCTTCTTGCCCTTACCTCCGCGCTCGGCCGGTTTGGTGTCGCGGGACGGCTCACCCGGCCGCCATGGCGGCGGCGCGATCCCCTGCTGCCCCATCGGCGGCGAGGGCGGCCCTTGCGGACGCGTCGCGTTTAGCGGGCTAAACGCGCTCTGTGGGGGCGCGGAGGGCTGGTGAGGGCCGGGCGGGAACTGGGGGCGCTGGGGCTCGGGGCGCCGGTCGGGAGGCGCGCCGAGACGGGAAACGGCGGAACCGGCGAGGGATCCCGTCCGGTCCGGGTCGATCAGCACCGCGCGCAGGGCACCGCGCGCCACCACGGTCTCGGGCTGGTCCAGGGTCGTGGGCACGACACCGGTCCGCTCGTGCACGAGCCTCGACACCATCGGGATCCGGCTGGAGCCGCCCACGAGGAAGATCGCCGTCAGCTGTTTGGGCCGCAGTCCGGAATCGCCGATCGCGGCCACGGTCAGCTCGACCGCTCGACCGAGCGGGCCCGCGATGAGTCGTTCGAGGTCTTCCCGCGTCACGTGGGCGTCGGCGAACGGCGGAGGCATCGGGACGTCGGTGTACGCGTGCCGCGACAGCGTTTCCTTCGCGCCGCGGACGTCCTGCCGCAGCACGCGGCGACGCCGCCGGTCCGTGAGTTCGCGGCCTTCGACCAGCTTCCGCCACTCCGGCGGGTCGACCGACGACACCAACGAGCCCACGTGCTCCAGGAGCGCCTGGTCGACGTCCGCCCCGCCGAAACTCGGGTCACCCCGGGTGGCCAGCACCTGGAACCCGGCGCGTTTAGCGGGCGAACTGCGATCCGCCGGGCTGCCCGGCATGCGCTGGACCACGGAGACGTCGACGGTGCCGCCGCCGAGGTCGAGCACCGCGAGGGCGTCGCCGGGACGGCCGCTGAACTCGACCGTGCGTTCGGAGTTGAGATCTGCCGGGGCGAAGGTCGCCGCGTGGTACACCGCCGCGGCGACGGGCTCCGGCACGAGGGCTACCTGGCGCGCGAGGCCGTTCGCCGCCTGCCGGAGCAGGCGGGTCCGCGTCGCACCCCAGTCGGCCGGGTGGGTGAGGACGAGCAACTCGACCTCGGCGTCACCGGCGAGCCGGCGCGCCTCGGTCACCGCTCGCTTCAGCACGGCGTTCACGACGTCGGTCACGCGCAGGACGTTGTCGCCCAGCAGCAGGTCACCTTCGTCGATCCGGCGCTTCGGGTTCGGCTCGTAACGCGACGGGTCCACCGCCGCCTGCCGTTCCGCCTCCTGGCCGACGAACAACGTCCCGTCCGGCGCGGCGTAGACCGCCGACGACATGAGGGGTTGCCCGTCGACCACGACGACCTGCGGCTCACGGCCGTTGATCGAAGCGACTACGCAGGTGCTCGATGTCCCGAAGTCCACCGCTACCCGCACTGTCACAAGCCACCCCGCAGATCGTCGTCGTCACCCCACACCCAGCCGTACCTCACCTGGTTCCGCGGGAGGTCAGTCCGGCTGGATCCACGAGACCTGCATGAGCTGCTTGCCGTGCTTCCGGGTGACGAGGTTTCCTCGACCCGGCGGCATCTGGCTCGGCTTCACGTTGCCGACGAGGTTGCCCTCGTCCCGCGAGCCGTTCATGACCATACCGGGCGCCGCGATCTCCCTGAGCTTGCCGAGGATCGGGTCGAACATCGCCCGTGCCGCGCCACCGCTGCGGCGGACCACGATGACGTGCAGACCGACGTCCTTCGCCTGCGCGAGGAACTCGGCGAGCGGCTTCAACGGGTTGCTCGTCTGCGTGGCGACCAGGTCGTAGTCGTCGACGATGATGAACAGTTCGGGACCGGTCCACCAGGATCGGGTCTTCAGCTGCTCCTGTGTCACGTCCGGACCGGGTAGCCGCCGGGTCATCGAGCCGTGGACGTCCTTGACCATGCTCTCCAGCTGCGCGGCGGAAACCGCGTAACCGAGCAGCTGGTCGCCGCCGATGAAGCCGAGCATCGTGCGCCGGTAGTCGACGAGGATGACGACCGCTTCCTGCGTCGTGTACCGCTCGGTGATCCCTCGGGTGATCTGACGCAGCAGGTTCGTCTTGCCCGACTCGCCGTCCGCGAACACGTAGAAGTGCGAATCGGCGGCGAAGTCGAGGTAGATCGGCTGGAGGTCTTCCTCGTTGACGCCGATCGGCACCAGCTTCGTGTGACGCTTGGTATCGATGCTGAGCACCTCGTCGTAGGTGACCATCTCCGGCAGCAGGCGGACCTGCGGTGCCGGGCGGCCACGCCACGCGCCCTTGATCTTCGCCACCGCGTCGGCGACACCGGCGGCGACGTCGTCGGGGTCGCTCGATCCGTCGATGCGCGGAAGACCGGTCAGCAGGTGCAGCTTGTCCCTGGTCAGACCACGGCCGGGGCGGCCTGCCGGGACGTTCACCGCGACCCGGCGGTCGATGTCGGACTCGCTCGGGTCACCGAGGCGGAGCTCGAACCGGGTGCCGATCATGTCCTTGATCGCCGGGCGGATGTCCGCCCACCGGTTCGCCGCGATGATGACGTGCACGCCGTAGGAAAGACCCTGGGTGGCGAGCTTGGTGATCGAGACCTCCAGCTCGTCGAAGTCGTCCCGCAGCGCCTTCCAGTTGTCGACGATCAGGAAGGCGTCACCGAAGGCGTCGTCCTCGGGCTTGATCTCGCCGCGCCGCTTGCGGTTGCGGAACTCGTTCATCGAGTCGATGCCCATCGCGCCGAACCGGCCTTCCCGCTCGGTGAGCAGGGTGGTCAGCTCGGCGACGATCCGGCGGGCCTTGTCCGGTTCGCGCCGGGCGACGGCCACGCCACCGACGTGCGGCAGGCCCTGAAGACCGGCCAAGGTACCGCCACCGAGGTCGAGCGCGTAGAACTGCGCCTCCTCAGGGGTGTGCGTCAGCGACATCGACATGATCAGCGTCCGGAGCATGGTCGACTTGCCCGACTGCGGGCCGCCGACGATCACACCGTGCCCGGCGGCACCGGAGAAGTCGGCCCACAGCAGATCACGACGCTGCTCGTATGGGCGGTCGACGATGCCCATCGGCACCTGCAAGCGTCCGTTGCCGAAGAACCCGACCGGGGACAGACCGCGGTCGTCGGTGGGGTTCAGGTTCGGCAGCAGGGTGTCGAGCGAGTTCGGTTCCTTCAGCGGCGGCAGCCAGACCTCGTGCGCCGGCGGGCCCTGACCGATCAGCCGGGACACGATCACGTCGAGCTCACTGGGCTCGACGGCCTCCTCCGACTTCGCCTGTTCCACCGGCGCGGCCTCGATCTGCTGCGGCTCCGGTTCCTTCGGCAGTTCGACGAAGTCCGGGACGAACAGCTGCGGGCGCTTGTCGGCGCGGACCACCGTCGCGGCCGGACCGGCCGCCTTGATGCCCGCGGGCCGGTACGGGCCCGAAACGTACGAAGCCTTGAAGCGGACCAGCGTCGAAGTGTCGTACTTCAGGAAACCGCCACCGGGGACGGACGGCAGTTCGAACGCGTCCGGCACGCCGATCGCGGCGCGGGATTCCGCGGCGGAGAACGTCTTCAGACCGATGCGGTAGGAAAGGTGCGAGTCGAGACCGCGCAGCTTGCCCTCTTCCAGCCGCTGCGACGCGAGGAGCATGTGCATCTGCAGCGACCGGCCCAGCCGTCCGATGGCGACGAACAGGTCGATGAAGTCCGGCTTCGCGGCCAGCAGTTCGGAGAACTCGTCACAGACGATGAAGAGCGCCGGAAGCGGGTCGAGGTCGGCGCCGTTCTCACGGGCTTTCTCGTACTCCCAGACGTTCTTGAAGTTACCGCCGTTCTTCAGCGCCTCCTGGCGCCGGTTCATTTCACCGGCGAGCGCGTCCTTCATCCGATCGACCAGCGTGACCTCGTCCGCGAGGTTGGTGATGACCGCGGACACGTGCGGCGCGGCGTCCAGACCGAGGAACGTCGCACCACCCTTGAAGTCGACGAGGACGAAGTTGAGCGTGCTCGACGAATGCGTCGCGAGCATGCCCAGCACCAGGGTGCGGAGGAACTCGGACTTACCGGAACCGGTCGCCCCGATGCACAGGCCGTGCGGGCCCATGCCCTCCATCGCTGCTTCCTTGATGTCCAGCTCGACCGGCTGGCCGTACTCGCCGACGCCGAACGGGACTCGGTAGCGGTCCCGCACCGGGCGCGGCCGCCAGGCCTGCTGGACGTCGAAGGTCATCGGGTCGCCGGGAATCCCCAGCAGTTCGAGCAGACCGGGGTTGGACAGCAGCGGCTCTTCCTCGGCGGCGTCCTGCGCGGCGGTGCCGACGCGGTACGGGGCGAGGAGCCGGGCCAGCGCTTCGGACTCGACCACGCTGAGCGTGTCCGGACGGCCGAACCACTCGACACCGCCGGCGCTGCGCGCGCCGAGGCGGTCTTCCTCGACGACCAGCCGCAGACCGCGACGGGCCGCGAGGTTGCCGATGGAGTCGGACAGGTCGATCAGGGTGACGCCGACCAGACCCTCTTCGAGGATGATCTGCTCTTCGCGGGTGACCTCGGCGTCGTCGACGATGATGACGATGTGCGGCTGGTCCGGGGCGGGCGTCGCGTTGCGGGAGAACCGCTGGCGGTCACGGAGTTCTTCGTCGAGCCACTGCTCGATCTGCGCGAGGGAGCCGGCCATCATCCGCAGCTGGCCGATGCCGTCGGCGAGCGCCGGGTGCTGGACGTGCGGCAGCCACTTCGCCCACTCCCACTCCTCCTTGGCGCGGCCGGCCGTCGCGATCGCGATGAGGACGTCGTCGGGGCTGTGGAAGGTGACCAGCTGGGCCAGCATCGCGCGGGTGAGGCCTCGGGTCAGGCCGCGGTCGCCCTGCATACTGACCGCGGCGAACCCGCGGAGGGTGATCTGGGTCGGCAGGTCCGGGACGATCGAGTGCGCGCGGACGAACCGGCGCAGGGCCAGCGTCGCGATCGGCTCCAGTTCGTCGACCGGGCCGGTCTGCGGCGGCACGAGCCGGGTCGCGAGGCGGTGCGAGCTGCGGCCGACGCGGAGATGCAGGAAGTCCTGGTCGTTCTGACGGCGTTCCCACATGCGGCGGCTCGCGGCCAGCGACCACATCGTCTGCGGGTCGGGGTGGACCCACTCGAGCGCGGCGCGCTGGTCGACCATGGCCTCACGGGCCCTGTCGCGCATCTGGCCGAGGTAGCGCAGGTAGTCCTTGCGGTCCTCGTCCATCTCGGCCTTTTTGGCGCCGCCGCCCTTGCCCGCGCCGCCGGCCATCATGCCGACGGTGCTGAGCACCATCATCCCGCCCATCATCATCATCATGGGATTGCGTCCACCCGTGGTGAACATGAAGACCATCATCCCGAGGGAAGCGACGATCATCACCGCGGGAAGCAGCTTCATGACGATGTTGCCCGGGATGGTGCGCGGCACCTCAGGTGGCGGTTCGAGATGCACCTCGCCGCCCGGCGGGCGCGGTGCCGCCAGGCGCGGTGACTTCTTGAACTGCAGCGTGCTCATCGAAGGACCCCTCTTCAAACTCGACGATGGCGGCCACCGTTGGTGCGCGTACGGGTGCGCGAGACAACCTATCGAACGTGGCCGGTGAAATCCGGACAACGCCGAGAACGGCCCCGACCGGGGCCGCACGCATGTCAGGAAGTGTAGAGCTCAGGACCGACAGCCCCCAACGAACCCGCAGGCCCCCGGCTCCGGCGACCTGCGTTTAGCGGGCTAATCGCGATCCGGCGGCCGGAGGCCCGACGTGCGTTTAGCCCCCTAATCGCGATCCGGCGACCGAGTCCGCCCCCGATGCTTAGGGCCGCTAAGCGTCGCGATTAGGGGGCTAAACGCACGTCGGTGGGAGCGGCGAGCGAGGGGGGGCCGGGGCCGGTTGTCTTACTTTTGCCGGCCTTTTTCCGACAGTCGATGATGTGGGCACCCGGGTTCGGTATAGGTTCCCCGGGGAGCAGACTCTCAGGGCAGGGGGAAGGCAGTGGCAACGGGCACGACGGTATTCAGCAGGGTGACGGTGGTCGCGCCACGCACCCGGATCGACGTGGCTTTGCCGGCTGACGTCGCGGTGGCGGACCTGCTGCCCATGCTGTTGGAGATGGCGAAGGAGGCGACGCCGGACGGCGGCGCCCGCCACGGCGGCTGGGCGTTGGCGAAGCTGGGCGACGCGCCTCTCGACCCGAGCCGGACCCTCGCGTCCCTCGGCGTCGTCGACGGTGAGCTGCTGCAGCTGCGCAAGCGGAACGAGAACCCGCCGCCGCCGCTGTACGACGACGTCGTCGACGCGATCGCCGAGTCGTCCCCCGACAGCTTCCGCCCGTGGACCAAGGAGACGGCGCGCCGCTTCGGTCACATCGCGGGCGGGGTGGCACTGTTCTTCGCGGCCATCGCACTCTTCACCAGCGGCTCGTTCTACGGCGGCAACGCGCTCGCCGCCGCGATCGCCGGCGGCGTCGGCGCGATCGCGTGCGTCGCGATCGGCGCGACGCTGGCCAAGGCCTACAAGGCCGAGGCGACCGGCGTCCTGATCGCCGCGGCGGGCGGTCTGCCGCTGGCCTTCGTCAGTGGGTTCTACATCGTGCCGGGGCTGTCCCTGTGGGCGAACCTGCTGCTCGCGAGCGCCCTGGTGATCATCGTGGCGGCGGTCTGCATCCTCGTCATCGGTCACGGCATCACCACCTTCATCGCCGCGGCGACGACGGCCACGATCTCGGCGCTGACGTTCCTGGCCGCGACGCTGATCGACACCCCGATCGCCGGTATCGCCGCCGGTGCGACCGCGTTGTCGCTGGCCCTCATCTCGATCCTGCCGCGCGCGACGATCAAACTCGCGAGCCTCCCGACTCCGCACGTCCCCGGCAGCGCCGAGGAACTCAAGGAGGACTCGGGCTTCCCGGACTACCGCGCCATCGAGCGCCGCACCGCGGTCGCCCACGAGTACATGACCGGCCTGCTGACCGGCTGCGGCGCGGCCACGGCACTGTTCGCGATCATCGCGTCGACGTCGCCGACGATCTTCGGCCCGATCCTCGGCGTGATCGCCACCCTGGTCCTGCTCCTGCGGGCCCGGGCTTACGCGAACGGCGCCCAGGCCATCGCGCTGCTGACCACCGGCATGGTGTCCGGCGCCGGCATCCTGCTCGGCTGGATGTGGACGGCGAGCCCGCTGAACCGCGTCCTGTTCGTGTTCGGCGCCCTGCTGCTGATCGGCGCCGGCGCGCTCGTGGTCGGCGTGATCTTCCCGAATCAGCGTTTCTCCCCGCCGCTGCGACGGACCGTGGAGATCTTCGAAGCCGTCTTCATCGCGACGGTGCTCCCGCTGGCGCTCGGCGTCATGGAGCTCTACACGACGCTGCGCCACCTCAATTTCAAGTGACGACCCGATCGGATGATGCTCTGATGGCCGTAGCGCGGAAGTCCAGGGGGACGCGCGTCCGCCACCTCGGCCTCGCCGGACGTACCGGAACGGTATTGCTGGCGGCCGGAATCGGAATTCTCTCGCCGGCGTCGGTGGCGCTTCCCGCGTGGGCGCAGCAAAGCAGCGTCGCGCCGGACGCCGGTGGCTTCTACGCGACGCCGCCGCCGGTGGAGATGTCCAAGCTGCCGCAGGATTCGGGCGCGCCCGACAAGCGGTACGAGCAGAAGACGCTGTGCGTGCAGCGCAGCAAGCTCGGTGGCGACCAGATCGACATCAAGAACCGGCCGTGGGGCCAGGAGTACCTGCAGATCGAAAAGGTGCACAAGCTGATGATCGGCGCCACCGGCGCGGTCGGCAAGGACGTCAAGGTCGCCGTGATCGACACCGGCGTCACCCCGCACCCGTATCTCGGTAACCGCGTCGAGTCCGGGGGCGACTATGTCGCCAACCCGACCAACGGTAAGCCCGGGGGGCTCGAAGACTGCGACGGGCACGGCACCGAGGTGGCGGGGATCATCGCCGCGAACCCGCCCGACGAGAGCGTCGGGTTCCGCGGGGTCGCGCCGGACGCCACGATCCTCTCGATCCGGCAGTCGAGCCAGAACTACGAAGAGGCGAAGGAGCAATCACCGCCGGCTTCGTCGAGCTCCGCTCCGCCGGCTTCGTCGACCGGCCAGCCGAGCTCGCAGCTTCCGCCCTCTTCGGCGGGGAACGGCGGCGCGGCGGGCGGAACCGCCCCGGGCCAGGACAAGGGTGGCAGGCAACAGGAGCAGGGCAACAAGGCCGGAACGCTGAAGACGCTCGCGCAGGCCGTGGTCAGGGCCGTCACCAAGGGCGCCAAGGTGATCAACATGTCGGTCGACAACTGCCGTACGGCCGACGGGGGCATCACCGACGGCGAAAAGCAGCTGCAGGCGGCCGTGAAACACGCCGTCGACAACGACGTGGTCGTCGTCGCGGCGGCAGGCAACGTCGGCGACAAGTGCCTGCAGAACGACCAGCCGGACCCGAAATCCCCCAAGGTCATCGTCACGCCGCCGTGGTTCGCCGACGACGTCCTCTCCGTCGCGGCGATCGACGAAACCGGCGGTGTCGCGGACTTCAGCATGAACGGACCGTGGGTCAGCGTCGCCGCGCCGGGCACCAAGATCATCTCGCTGGACCCGGCCGCCGACTCGACCGGTCTGGCCAACCTGACCATCGAGGGCAACGGCGAACCCGGCCTTATCCAAGGAACAAGTTTCGCGGCCCCCTACGTCGCCGGCGTCGCGGCTCTGGTGCGCGCGAAGTTCCAGGGCCTGAGCGCGCGTGACGTGATGAACCGGATCAAGGCGACGGCGCAGCACCCGGCGGCGCCGGGCGGGCGGGACAACTTCGTCGGCTTCGGGGTCATCGACCCGATCGCGGCGCTGACGGCGATCGTGCCGTCGGAGGCGGACAAGGCCAAGGCGGTCCAGCTGCCGGCGAACCTGCCGCCGTCCAACGACCGCGACTCGACGCCGATGATCGTCGCGCTCGCCGGGACCGGCGGAGGCCTGGTCGCGCTGCTCGTCACGCTGTTCGTGGTGCACTCGGTGCGGCGCAACAAGCCCACCGCGTCACCTGGCCGCAAGACCCCGTAGACCTGCGTTTCGCGGGCTAACTGCGATCTGTTCGCCGGCACGCCTCAAGCCGCCCAGATCGCAGTTAGCCCGCGAAAGTCGCTCTGCCGGGGGCGCCTACTTGGCGGGTTTCGGCTTCGGAGAGGGTTTCGCCGGGGTCTCGTCCTCGCCGATCACGGGCGGGACGACCTGACCTGGCTCGCCGACCACATCGGACGGCTTCGAGGCAGGACGCGTCTTCGACCGGTGCGCAGTCTGACCGCCCCCGCCCATCCCCATGCCCATTCCCATCGGCGCCATCCCCATCGGCATCATCCCGGTACTCGCGGCCGCGCTGCCGTGGGTCGGCGCCGGAGCGGCCTGTACGGGGGCGCTCCCTGGCGCCGGCGCCTGTCCTTGCTCGATGAGGGGTTCCTGCGATCCGGTCTTCCGGCCGTCAGCGGGATCCTGATCGGCCGCGGACGGCGATGTCGCCTCAGACTCGGACGCCGCCGCAGAACCCGGTTCAGCGGCTTCCAAGCCTCCGGAGGTCCCCTTCTCGGGTGTCGGCGCGCCCGTCGCCGCGGATTCGTCGTGGAGCTTGAACTCGTCCTGCGGGTATCGGTGAGCGATCTCGATGCTCCGCGACGCCGCGTCAGGGTCATCGACGCCGTCGCAGAGCCTCACAAAGCCTTCAAGGACGTCGCGAGCAGCCTCGAAAAGCGCCTTCGCCGACTCCTGCGCCTCCTCCAGCTGAGCCCTCGCGCGCCGGACTCCGCCGACCGGAAGCATCGCCGTCTCGGACGTCAGCTCGGCTGTGTCGACCAGAACCTCGACCAGATCGGTCAGGATGCGGCGAATCGACAGGACCAGCTCGTCGAGCGACCCCGCCAGCGTGTTGAGGGCGTCTTCGAGGTCGGTACCCGCGACGTTGATTTCCCCGATGTAAGCGACGAACGCGTCGGCGTCCTTACCCGACCAACCGGCGTCCAGACGGCCGAGGTCCTCCGACAGTTCGGCGGAGACGGTGGCCGCGGTCTTCGCCACCTTCCGGAGACGGTCCGCCTCGTCCTTCAAGTCCTCCCAGCGCCCCGCCAGTGGGGTCAGGTAGGCCGAGACCGGATCGATCAGCCCCAGTTGATCCGACAGCTCCGAGAGATAGGCGAGATGCGGTGCCGCCGCCGCGACCAGGTCATCTTCCCCCGAGCCAGGCGACTTTAGCGGGCTAAACGCGATCTGCGCCGGCGCCACGGGAGCGGCCGGGCGCGCGGACGCCATCGGGTGCGGGATGGAATCGGTCGGGTTCTCCGACTCGGCGATCATGCGGTTCAGAGCTCCACGGCGTGCTTGATCATCTGGGCGGCTTCGTCGTCGTGACCGGCGTGCCGCGCGGTCACGGTGTGCAGAGCCTCCGACGCCGACCGCAACGCGGCCGCGCCCTCGATCAGCTGCCGCCGGATGGCCTCGGCCGCGCGCCCGTAGGACGCGCCGAGCCCGAGCTCCTCCCCCAAGGTGCCGTAGGACTCGGCGGTGACGCCGTCTCCGGTCACCTCGGCGGCCGCCAGATCGAGTTCTCCGGCGGCCGCGTCCACCCGCTTCGCGTATTCACCGACGACGACGCCGTCGATCTTCAGGCCGGCCACTGCACCCTCCACTCACCCGAAACTGCTTGGGGCGTTGAGACGCTCGCGCTTGCCCTGAGGTTCCCGCGATCAGTTTCCCGCGGACGCCTGCTGCGACGCCGGCGCGATGGAGCTGCCCCTGTCGTCGATCGGCACGGTGTCGAACGTCCGGAGCACGTCCTGCGTGTTCAGTGACGCGCCGTTCGGCAGGATCCTGATGATCGCCTCCGGCGCCGGCACCCGCTTGTTGAGCCCGATCGAGTCCGCCGTTACGGAGTCCGGGACCCCGTAACGGATCCCGCGATCGGAGATCAGCTGGATCGGTCCCTTGTCGAAGGTCTCCTTGCCGGTCGCCGACTGGACGACGGCCGCGAAACCGGGCTCCATGTAGAAGCTGTTGATCGGCGCGCCGACCGGCCCGGGGGTACCGATCTTGACGCCCGGCGCGGAACCGTCGGCGTTCCTGCCCTTCGGCAGCTTGTCGTCGACGAACACCGCGGTGTGGCTGTCCCGGTTGCTGCCCTCGCCGGTGATCGACCAGCTCAAGCAGGACACTCGGGAGCCCTGGGTCGCGTTGAGCACCGTCGGCACGTTCTGGGGGTAAGCGTCGAGGTCGACGAAGTCAGGCCCCGAGGTGACCCGCGTCATGCTCCGGATCTTGCCCTGCGCCACCGGCATGACCGAGGTGCTGCCGTCGTTCTTCCCGGTCTGGACGATGTCCGCGACGGCCGGGGAAACGGCTTGGATCCCGGACCTGCTGATGAGGTAGAAGTCCTTCTTCCCTTCGGCCTGCTCGGTGGAGAAGACGTCTCCGACCTTCAGCCCTTCGGTTTCGAAGTTGGGCGTCTCGCCCTTGCCCGGGACGTCCGGCAGCTTCAGCTCCGGCACCTCGGGAATCGCGTCGAGCAGGCCCTGTGAAATACCGCGGAACTGGTTGGGCAGCTTCAGCGCGGAAGTGACAGCGGTGGACTCGGGTTTGATCTCGGCCTTGACGGCGTTGGCGTTCCGCAGGTTGGCGTTCGCCGTCAGCCGGTAGATCAGATAGGTCCGGCCATTGGCTCCCTTGACCAGCAGGGCCTCGTTCTGGCCGAGCTCGCGGTCACCGAGTTTGCTCACTCCCGCGTAGACGGTCGTTTCCGTCTTGGTGAGGTCCGGCTGGGGCACCGTCGGGTCGTACATGACCTCGTCGCACACGCCCCAATCGGGGGCGACCCGCTGAGTGTCCGTCGGCATCAGCTGCGGGCCGTTCGGAATTCCCATGAGCTGACCGCGGGGAATGTTCTTCAGCTGTTCGTCGGAAACGACTGTGGGGTTCTTCACTTCGGAGGCCTGCGTGGGTCCGGAAGGTTTGGTCCCCGCCTGCTGCGCCCCCTGCTTCGACTGCGCGATGATCAGCAGCCGCGCGGACGCGAGGTTGAAGGTCGGGATCAGTTTCTTCGGATTCCCCGCGACGACGTACACCGTTCCGGACTGCTCCCCGATGACGATGTTGCCCGCGTCCGGCACGGAAGGCTTCGGGCTCAGGAGTCCCCAGATGACGAAGACGAGGACGCCCAGAGCGGCCAGCACGACACCCACGATGGTCGCGCGGGTGTGGGTGCGCATCGGGTCGTGGAGCATGACCGCGTCGCGACGGACCAGCGCGGATTGCATCCGGCGCAGAACGAACTGATAAGCCTGAACTTGAGACTTAGTAGTCGGCGTTGATGGCATTCTCGACCTACAGTCCTCCCCGTCGCGGTACGGTTCCGCAGGATAGCCGTACGGGGACCGTCTGGTGTGGGGTTTCTACCAACTCCAGCTAGTGTCAAGTTCCTCGGGACCGGCTTTCCGGGTACGCAGCACGCACGAGGGGAAGAGAAAGCGCGGATGTCCGTCACCACTCCTCCACGTCCGCCCGGCCCTCCGG
>NZ_JACBXD010000112.1 GCF_013870525.1 Amycolatopsis pittospori | reverse complement strand
CTCGGGGGACGGCGGGTTCACCGGGGTGAAGGTCTGGCTGGCCGCCGTATTGTCGAATTTGGCGCAGCCGGAGAGCACGAGTGCGCCGCAGGCCAGCAGAGCCAGCGGCGAAGTCCATTTCCGCCGGTACCGGGTACGCACGAAGACCAGCCTAGGTGGGCGTGCGTGAACCACGGGTAAGCGGCACTGGTTACCGTGGCGATCATGACCGTTACCGTGCTGGTGCCCGACGAAGAGGGTGTGACCGCGCTTTCGGAGATCGAAGGCGTGCGTCCGGTGGTGTACCGACAGGGAGAGCTCGCGCCCGCCGTGGCCGCGGAGGCCCAGGTCCTCGTGACCGGCGGGAAACCGACCGAGGCGATGTGGCGCGAACTGCCGAACGTCAAACTCGTGCAGTTGCTGGTCGCGGGCGCCGAGGACTGGATCGGCAAGGTCCCGGACGGTGTCCTGCTTTCGACCTGCCGGGGAGCGCACGGCGGCAGCTCGGCCGAATGGGTCGTCGCGGTCCTTCTCGCCATCTACCGCGACCTCCACGGGTTCGCCGACGGCCACCGGCGGAAGAACTGGGAGCGCCGGACCACGGACACACTGCAGGGCAAGCGGGCCCTCGTCGTCGGTGCCGGTGACCTCGGCAGGCATCTGCGACGGCGGCTGGAAACCTTCGACGTGCGGTGCACGATGGTCGGCGCGACCGCGCGCGAGGGCGTGCACGGTGTCGACGAACTTCCCGTGCTGCTGCCGGAACACGACGTCACGGTCCTCATGGTGCCGCTGACCCAGCACACCCGCGGCCTCGTCGACGCGGCGTTCCTGGCCGCGATGCCGGACGGCGCGATCCTCGTCAACGTCGCGAGGGGACCGGTCGTGGACACCGACGCGCTCGTCGCGGAACTCGCGTCGGGACGGCTGCGCGCCGCCCTCGACGTCACCGAGCCCGAACCGCTGCCCGACGGGCATCCGCTGTGGGACGTGCCGGGACTGCTGCTGACGCCGCACGTCGGCGGCGCCGTCAGCGGGGTGCGGCAGCGGGCGTACGCCGTGGTGGTCCGCGAGCTGAGCCACTATATGAGTGGGGAACTGCCGAAGAACCTGGTCCACGGCGAGTACTGATCGAGGTGACGGGTGTGGGTCTTCATGTCGGCTGCGCGATGTGGGCGCACAAGGCGTGGGCCGGGCGGTTCGTGCCGCGGGCGATGCCGGCCGGGGAACGCCTCGGGGCCTACGCCGGCTGGTGCAACGCGGTCGAGGGCAACACCACGTTCTACGCGACCCCGGCCCGCGACACCGTCGAGACGTGGGCGCGGCAGACCGACCCCGGCTTCCGGCTGTTGGTCAAGCTGCCCAAGGTCGTCACGCACGAGCGACGGCTCGCCGGTGTCGAGACCGAGATGCGGGCGTTCCTGGACGCGATCGAACCCCTCGGCGAACGGGCGGTCCTGTGGACCCAGTTGCCCGCCTCGTTCGGCCCGTCGGACGCCGACACCCTGGGCCGCTTCCTGCGGCGGCTCCCCGCCGATCGACGGCGCGCCGTGGAAGTGCGTCACCCGGAGTTCTACACCGAAGCCCGCGCGACGTCGCTGCTGGAGCGGACACTCGCCGACGCGAACGCCGAGTGGGTGCCGTTCGACACCGAGGTCTTCTTCCGGAAACCGCCGGTCAGCGAGGCCGAGCAGGACGCCTGGGCCAAGAAACCCCGGCTGCCGCGGCGGACTCGGGCGCTGACCGACCGGCCGATCGTCCGCTACCTGGGCCGGGATTCGACCGAGGAGACCGTCCAGGGGTGGCGCCCGTGGACCGAGGTGGTCGCCGGGTGGCTGCGCGAGGGCCGGTCGCCGACGATCTTCGTGCACACCCCCGACAACGACGACGCACCGGCGCTCGCCCGCCGGTTCCACGACGACGTGCGTGCCCTGGTGCCCGGCCTCGACCCGCTGCCCGAGCCCGAACCGGTCGAGCCCGCGACCCTGTTCTGAGCCTTCACGCCGCACATCAGTCGCTTGACGGGCCCGTTTCGCCTACTCTTCGCGCGTGAGCGATGACTACCAGACCAGCGTGATCTCGGACGTGGCCGAGCCCGACAACGGCCCCGGCCCGGCGGAGACCAGGGGCGGGATCGATCTCGGTCTGCTCGTCCTGCGTGTCGTGCTCGGCGTGACCATGGGCGCGCACGGACTCCAGCACCTCTTCGGCGCCTTCGGCGGGCCCGGGGTCGGCGGCTTCGCCCGGGTGCTCGGCAACTTCGGCTACACGACCCAGACGACGTTGCTCTCCTGGATCACCGGCATCAGCGAAGTCCTCGGGGGCGCGCTCGTGCTGGTGGGCCTGTTCACCCCGATCGGCGCCGCCGCGCTTCTCGGCGTTTGCGCGAACATCGTCTTCGTGAAGTTCGGCGGCGGGTTCTTCCAGCAGTCGGGACAGGGCTTCGAGTTCGAACTCCTGCTGGGCGCGGCTTCGCTGACCGTCCTGCTCGCGGGCGCCGGCCGGATCTCGCTGGACGTCAACACTCCCTGGCGGAAGCGGCCGCTCTCGTTCGGGTTGATCGGGCTGCTGCTGGCGGCCGCGGCTTCGGTCGTGGTGATCGTGCTCTGCCGCTGACGCTCACCTTCGCGCGCGTTATGAACGGACCTTTCATAACAAATCTTGTTATGAAAGGTCCGTTCATAACAGCCGCGAGCAGTCGACTACTTGCTCGGGTCCCGCACGGCGCCGGTGTCGGCCGAGGTCGCCATCCGCGCGTAGGCCCGCAGGGCGGCGGTGACCGGCCGCTCGCGCGAGACCGGCTGCCAAGGCCGCTCGCTCGCGTCCATCTTCGCGCGCCGCTCGGCCAGCACGTCCGCGTCGACGAGCAGTTCGAGACGGCGCTCGTGGACGTCGAGCAGGATCCGGTCGCCGTTCTGGACCAGGCCGATCGCCCCGCCCGCGGCGGCCTCGGGCGAGATGTGCCCGACGGAGATGCCCGAAGAGCCGCCGGAGAACCGGCCGTCGGTGATCAGCGCGCACTTCTTGCCGAGGCCGGAGCCCTTGAGGAACGCGGTCGGGTGCAGCATCTCCTGCATACCGGGGCCGCCCGCCGGGCCCTCGTAGCGGATCACCAGCACCTCGCCGGGCTGGATCTCCTTCTTGAGGATGGCCGAAACCGCCTCCTCCTGGCTTTCCAGCACCCGCGCCGGACCCTCGAAGTGCCAGAGTTCCTCGTCGATGCCCGCGGATTTGATGACCGCGCCGTTCTCGGCGAGGTTGCCGCGCAGGATCGCGAGCCCGCCGTCCTTGGTGTAGGCGTGCTCGACGTCGTGGATGCAGCCGTCCGAAGCGTCGGTGTCCAAAGAGGACCAGCGGTTCTCGGTCGAGAACGCTTCGGTGGTGCGGACCCCGCCCGGCGCCGCGTGGAACAGCTCCACGGCCCGCTCCGAGGGGGCCTTCGCACGAATGTCCCAAGTGGACAGCCAGGACTCGAGGTCCGGCGAGTGCACGGAGTGGACGTCGGTGTTCAGCAGCCCGCCGCGGTACAGCTCGCCCAGGATGGCCGGGATGCCGCCGGCGCGGTGGACGTCCTCCATGTGGTAGTCCGAGTTCGGGGCGACCTTCGACAGGCACGGCACACGGCGGCCGATGGCGTCGATGTCGTCGATGGTGAAGTCGACCTCGCCCTCCTGCGCGGCGGCGAGGATGTGCAGCACCGTGTTGGTCGAGCCGCCCATCGCCATGTCGAGTGCCATCGCGTTCTCGAACGCCTTCTTCGACGCGATCGAGCGGGGGAGCGCGGACTCGTCGTCGGCCTCGTACCACCGCTTGCACAGTTCGACGACCGTGCGGCCCGCGTCCTCGAACAGCGCCTTGCGCGCGGCGTGCGTCGCGAGGGTGGAACCGTTGCCCGGCAGCGAGAGGCCGAGCGCTTCGGTCAGGCAGTTCATCGAGTTCGCGGTGAACATGCCCGAACACGAGCCGCAGGTCGGGCAGGCCGAGCGCTCCACAATGGACAGCCCGTCCTCGTCGACTTCGCTGCTGGCCGAAGCGGAGATCGCGGTGATCAGGTCGGTCGGCGCCTGTGCGACCCCGCCGACGACCACGGCCTTGCCCGCCTCCATCGGCCCGCCGGAGACGAACACCACCGGGATGTTCAGGCGCATGGCGGCGTTCAGCATGCCGGGGGTGATCTTGTCGCAGTTGGAGATGCAGACCAGCGCGTCGGCCTGGTGCGCGTTCACCATGTACTCGACGGAGTCGGCGATGATCTCGCGCGAGGGCAGCGAGTAGAGCATTCCGCTGTGCCCCATGGCGATCCCGTCGTCGACGGCGATCGTGTGGAACTCGCGGGCGACGCCGCCCGCCTCCTTCACCGCACCGGCCACGATCTCGCCGAGGTCCTTGAGGTGCACGTGCCCCGGCACGAACTGGGTGTAGGAGTTCGCGATGGCGACGATCGGTTTGCCGAAGTCGCTGTCGGTCATTCCGGTGGCGCGCCAGAGCGAGCGGGCGCCCGCCGCGTTGCGGCCGTGGGTGGTGGTCCGGGAACGGAGTGGGGGCACGGCTGACTCCAAGGTTCGGGATGGGGACCAGGGCACTGGGTGCCGGCGCGGACGAGCCGGCGCCAAACTGGTCCTACCAATCCTACTCCCCGGACGTCGCCCCGGAACCCTCGGTCTTCTCCGGCGCCTTCTGTTCGGCCGGTTCCTTGGCCTCTTCGGCGCTGTCGGTGAGGCCGGAGGGGTCGGCCATGCGGCCCGCGCTGACCAGCGAGATCACCGGAAGATGCCGGGTGCGCACGGCGGGCAGGGCGATCTTGGTGTCGTCCTGCAGCACCGCCTGCACCTTCGCCTTGTCGGTGATGGCGAGGCCCTTGAGGGAGGACCACGGCAAGTCCCGTCGGCCGAACATCGTGCGGACTTCCAGCCCCTCCGCCGTCGCCGTCGTGCGCGTCCGGATCACGAACACCGCGAGCGCGATCGGGAAGACGTAGAGCCACTGGAGATAGGGCACGTCGCCGAACGCGACAGGCGTCACACAAACGACGAGAAAAGCGATCGCCAATAGCGCCGTGTTCGGAATCTTGAAGACGGCTTTGGGGGCCTCATTCGCCTGTTCCTGCTGCTTTTCTTCTGCCACCCTGAGATGGTGCACCGCCGTCGCCGGGGCGCCGAAAGCGGGTCGCGTAGCCGGGTGACGGTGTCCAGCATGCGGAATCGCCGTCCCGCAGAGTTGACACTCTTGACAGGGACGGACTAGTTTCAGCGTCGTGACAACGCAGACCGGCCTCGTACTTCCCAAGCGCGTCGACGCTTAGGGAAGTCTCCGCTGCGTCGACGCGCGACCCTCGTGCGACCACTCCGGTCGGCGGGGGTTTTTTGTTGCCTGGAAGACTTTCACCAGCCGAGCCAGCCAATGAATACCCGAACGAGTGACTAGACAAGACGAGGCAGACAAGCGATGACTAGTGCCACCTCGCGTGCTGAAGCGAACACCGGACAGGCGTCCGGTACCTCCGGAGCCCGTCCCAAGCCGGCGCCGCCCGCCGGAACCCCGGTGAGGGTCACGGGCGCGCAGTCGCTCGTCCGCTCGCTCGAAGCGGTGGGCGCCGAAGTCGTGTTCGGCATTCCCGGCGGCACCATTCTCCCGGCGTACGACCCGTTGCTCGACTCGACGAAGGTCCGCCACGTCCTGGTCCGCCACGAACAGGGCGCGGGCCACGCCGCCACCGGATACGCGCAGGCGACCGGCAAGGTCGGTGTGTGCATGGCCACGTCGGGCCCCGGCGCGACGAACCTGGTCACCCCGCTGGCCGACGCGAACATGGACTCGGTCCCGGTGGTCGCCATCACCGGTCAGCAGAGCCGCGCGCTGATCGGCACGGACGCCTTCCAGGAAGCCGACATCTGCGGCATCACGATGCCGATCACCAAGCACAACTTCCTGGTCACCGACCCGGCGGACATCCCGCGCACCATCGCGGAGGCGTTCCACCTCGCCTCGACCGGCCGTCCCGGCCCGGTCCTGGTGGACATCCCCAAGGACGTCCTGCAGGAGATGACCTCCTTCTCCTGGCCGACGGAGCTGCGGCTGCCGGGCTACCGGCCCACGCTGCGCCCGCACGGCAAGCAGGTCCGCGAGGCCGCGCGCCTGATCAGCAAGTCGCGCCGCCCGGTCCTGTACGTCGGCGGTGGCGTGATCAAGGCGGACGCGTCGCGCCAGCTGATGGAACTGGCCGAACTGACCGGGATCCCGGTCGTCACCACGCTGATGGCGCGCGGCGCGTTCCCCGACTCGCACCCGCAGCACCTCGGCATGCCGGGGATGCACGGTTCGGTCGCCGCCGTCGCCGCGATGCAGCGGGCGGATCTCCTGATCGCCCTCGGTGCCCGCTTCGACGACCGCGTCACCGGGCAGCTGTCGTCGTTCGCCCCGGACGCCGCGATCGTCCACGCCGACATCGACCCGGCCGAGATCTCCAAGAACCGCAAGGCGGACGTGCCGATCGTCGGCGACTGCGCGGAGATCATCACCGAACTCATCGAGGCCGTCCGCGCCGAGACCGACAAGTCCGCGAAGCCGGACCTGAAGGACTGGTGGACGCAGGCGAGCGCTTGGCGTGACGACTACCCGGCCGGTTACGAATGGCCCGAGGACGGAACGCTTTCGCCGCAGTACGTCATCGAGCGCATCGGTACCCTCGTCGGCCCGGACGCCGTCTACACCGCCGGCGTCGGCCAGCACCAGATGTGGGCCGCGCAGTTCGTCAAGTACGAGAACCCGCGCACCTGGATCAACTCCGGCGGCCTCGGCACGATGGGCTTCGCCGTCCCCGCCGCGATGGGCGCCAAGTTCGGCATGCCGGACAAGCAGGTCTGGGCCATCGACGGCGACGGCTGTTTCCAGATGACGAACCAGGAACTGGCCACCTGCGCCATCGAAGGCGCGCCGATCAAGGTCGCCGTCATCAACAACGGCAATCTCGGCATGGTCCGCCAGTGGCAGAACCTCTTCTACTCGGAGCGGTACTCCAACACCGACCTCGGTACCCACAAACACCGCATCCCCGACTTCACCCTGCTCGCGGAGGCGCTCGGCTGCGCCGGGCTCCGCTGCGAGACCAAGGAGGACGTCGACGCCACCATCCGGCGCGCCATGGAGATCAACGACCGCCCCGTCGTGATCGATTTCGTGGTGGGGAAGGATGCCCAGGTGTGGCCCATGGTGGCCGCGGGCACCGGTAACGACGAAATCATGGCCGTGCGCGGAATCCGCCCGCTCTTCGACGACGACGAAGTCGCCGCCGCGGGTGAAATCGACGCAGCGGAGCTGAACGCCGCCACAGAAGGAGACGCCCGATGAGCGTGCACACCCTGAGCGTTCTGGTGGAGAACAAACCCGGTGTCCTCGCGCGGGTTTCCGGACTGTTCTCCCGGCGTGGTTTCAACATCGAATCCCTCGCCGTCGGGCCCACGGAGAATCCCGAGGTGTCCCGGATGACGATCGTGGTCGCCGTCGAAGAGCTACCGCTCGAACAGGTGACCAAACAGCTCAACAAGCTGGTCAACGTCATCAAGATCGTGGAATTGGAAAAGTCCACAGCCGTGCAGCGCGAACTGCTGCTGGTCAAGGTCCGGGCCGACGCCACCGTGCGAAGCCAGGTCCTCGAGACAGTCCAGCTTTTCCGCGCGAAAGTGGTGGATGTGTCCCCCGAGGCGCTCACCGTCGAAGCCACCGGGACCTCGGACAAGATCGGTGCCCTCCTGCGAATGCTGGAGCCCTATGGCATTCGGGAACTGGTCCAGTCCGGAATGGTCGCGGTCGGCCGTGGCGCCCGATCCATTACCGCCACCTCAGCTCGATAACTTTGTAAGTCAGGAAAGGAAGTAGTACCCCTCATGGCAGTGGAAATCTTTTACGACGACGACGCGGACCTTTCGATCATCCAGGGTCGCAAGGTCGCCGTGATCGGCTACGGCAGCCAGGGTCACGCGCACTCGCTCAGCCTGCGCGACTCCGGTGTCGACGTCCGCATCGGGCTGCCCGAGGGCTCGAAGTCGCGGGCGAAGGCCGAGGAGCAGGGCCTGCGCGTGCTGACCCCCGCCGAGGCCAGCGCCGAAGCCGACCTGATCATGATCCTCGCGCCCGACACCAAGCAGCGCGCGATCTACGAGAAGGACATCGAGCCGCACCTCAAGGACGGCGACGCGCTGTTCTTCGGTCACGGCTTCAACATCCGCTACGACCTGATCAAGCCGCCGGCCAACGTGGACGTCGCCATGGTCGCCCCGAAGGGCCCGGGCCACCTGGTCCGCCGCCAGTTCGTCGACGGCAAGGGCGTCCCGGCGCTCATCGCGGTCGAGCAGGACGCCTCCGGCAACGCGCAGGCGCTCGCGCTGTCCTACGCCGCCGCCATCGGTGGCGCCCGCGCCGGCGTCATCAAGACGACCTTCACCGAGGAGACCGAGACCGACCTCTTCGGCGAGCAGGCCGTCCTCTGCGGTGGCGCCTCCGCGCTGGTGCAGACCGGTTTCGAGGTGCTCACCGAGGCCGGCTACGCCCCGGAGATCGCCTACTTCGAGGTGCTGCACGAGCTGAAGCTGATCGTCGACCTCATGTACGAGGGCGGCATCGCGCGTCAGCGTTACTCGATCTCCGACACCGCCGAGTACGGCGACCTGACCCGCGGCCCGCGCGTCATCTCGCCGGCGGTCAAGGAAGAGATGAAGAAGATCCTCGGCGAGATCCAGGACGGCACCTTCGCTCGCGAATGGGTCGCCGAGGACGAGGCCGGACGGCCGAACTTCACCAAGCTCGAGGAGCAGGGCAACCAGCATCCGATCGAGGAGACCGGCAAGAAGCTGCGCGACCTGATGTCGTGGGTGGACCGGCCGATCACCGAAACGGCTTGATCTTCGCCTGAGTCGTGACCGAAGGGGCCTTTCCTCGTGGGTGAAACGAGGAAAGGCCCCTTCGTTTTGCGTGCCCGAAAGCGATAACGTGGGCGTATGAGCGAGCAGCCGGTGGACGACAAGGCCCACATCCGGCACGAACTGGACCTGAGCGACGCGACGTGGATCCGGGCGGAACCGGAAGGCGCCGATCTCGACGACTGCGTCGAGTACGCCATGGTCCCGCACACCGACGGCGTCACCTACACCGCGATGCGCCAGTCCTCGAATCGGGACGGCACCGTCCTGGTTTTCACGCCTTCGGAATGGGACGCGTTCGTGAAAGGCGTCCGGGACGGCGAATTCGACCTTCCGGCCTAAACGAGCGCGAAGAGTTCGTCCAGGCGCCCGCCCGCGGCCGCGAGCGCCAGGTGATCGGCGTAGTCACGGGATTCGACGATCAGCCCGTCGCGCACGCGCACCACGAAGATGTTGGCGACCCGGAATTCGGGGCTGCCTCCCGCCGTGCCCTGGTAGGCGAACTCGCCGATCACGACTTCCGGGTCGAGGGTTTCGTGGATCACCAGATCGCGGACCTGGAACCGGACTCGGTGCTGCTCGCCGAACTTGAAGTGCTCGTGCAGGTCTTGCCGGGTCTTCAGCGTCTTCGCCCCGGGAAGGAACGGATGCGTGACATGGGTTTCCTCGGCGTAGAGCGCTGACAGCTCACTCCACTTGCCATCCGCGACGCCGTAGACGAGCTGCTCGAACACGCCGCGCGGGCTTTTCGGATCCGCCGTCGACTCCGGGCGGGGCGGGACCGGCGTGAGTTCCCGTTCCGCGGTTTCGTAGCTCTTCTTCAGGTCTTCCAGACCGTCGAGCGCGGTGATGAGGCGCAGGTAGTCGTGATAGTCACGGGAGTGCGCGATGAGGCCTTCGCGCACCCGGAGGAGCTGGATATTGGCGATGTCGAAGGGTTTCCCGGTGTCGAGTGCTTCGCCGACGTTGCGGTACTCGGCGATGATCACCTCTGGGTCGGTTGTCCCGTGAACCAGGACATCTGTCCGGTCCATACGTACGTTGAACCCTCCGCTGAAGGCCTTCCGGAGCGTTTCGCGACCCTCGAAGCGGGTCGGCACGGGCGGGCGCTGCGGGTTCTCGACGACGGCGTCTTCCGTGTAGAGGGCGAAAATCTCGTCCCAGCGCCGGGCGGTGATGTCGTCGGAAAGCTTGTCGAAGACGTCGCGGGGTGTGGTCATGGGTCCTCCCAGTAGGACAAAGCGGAGTCTGTAGTCCGTCTTTGACGATACGGACTCCAGACTCCGCTTGTCTACCGGGTCAATCCACGACGGAGAGGACGATCTTTCCCGTGCTCCGGCCCGCGGCCCCGAGTTCCTGTGCCTTCGCGGCCTCTTCCAGCGGGAACACGGTGTCGATCGTCGGCTTGAGCCGCCCGCTCTCGACGAGTTCAGTGAGCGCGAGCAGGCCTGCGCGATCCGGCTCGGCGAGAGTGAACCCGGCGGTGACCCCGGCCGCGTCGGCCAGTTCGGGCAGGCGCTCGTCGTTGGTGCGGGTCAGCTGGACGAGCCTGCCGCCGCGGCGCAGCGTCTTGAGCGACCGCGGCCCGTACCCCAGGCCGATCGTGTCGAGGACGACGTCGACGTCGCGGACCTCTTCGGCGAAGTCGGTGGTGCGATAGTCGAGGAGTTCGTCCGCGCCGAGCCCGAAGAGGAAGTCGTGCTTGGCCGCGCTGGCCGTCCCGATCACGTACGCGCCGCGCGCCTTGGCGATCTGGACCGCGATATGCCCGACCCCGCCCGCCGCCGCGTGGATCAAGACGCGTTCCCCCGGCCGGAGGTCCGCCGTTTCGACGAGACTTTGCCAGACCGTGAGCCCCGCGAGCGGGACCGCCGCCGCGTGCACATGGTCCAAAGTAGACGGTTTGGGCGCGAAGTGACGGCTCGGTGCTGCCACGTATTCGGCGTAGGCCCCGGCCTGGAACGGGAACGACGGCATGCCGAAGACCTCGTCGCCGGGGGAGAACAGGGACGCGCCCGCGCCGACGTCGGCGACCACGCCGGAAACGTCCCAGCCGAGGATGTACGGCGGATCGCCCATCGGGCCGATCCCGCCGGTCTCGCGAGTCTTCCAGTCGACCGGGTTGACGCCGGCGGCGTGTACCCGGACCAGGATCTGAGTCGGGCCGGGGACCGGTCTCTCGACGTCGACGAGTTCGAGGACTTCGGGGCCGCCCAGGCGGTTCTGGCTGATCGCTCGCATGGGTTCATTGTTCGGCGAGCGTCGTACTTTCGGCGAGGGCCCGGGGGGCCACGCGCCGTCAGGATCGGGACAGGTGGGTCGTGGCCGATAGTGCCCCCGGATGCTATGAACGGCCCGTTACTTGCAAATTTTGCAAGTAACGGGCCGTTCATAGCGCGCGCGTGAGGCGGCTACGGCGGGGTCGCGCTCAAGCGCCCCGAAGGACCGCCAGGATCTCCCGCTGCTCGAAGTGCTCGGCCCACCCGATCGCCGACGACGAGTACAGTCCGTCCTCGACCGAAGGATCCGCCCCCACCTCCAGCAACGCCCGGACCACCGCGACATGTCCACCCTGCACCGCCAGATGCAGCGCCGTGACGCCCTTCCCGTGCGAAAGACCCCCGAACGTTCCCCGATGGTTCACCGCGGCCCCGAGTTCGGCCAAAGTCCCGATCACCGAAGCCTTTCCTTGCGCCGCTGCCCAGGTCAGCGCCGTCCCGCGATAGACGTCGGAGTCCACCCCGGCACCCCGTGCCACCAACGTCCGCACGGCGGCGGACCGGTCATTGCGCGCGGCCCAGGCAAGCGCCTCGTCGAGGATTTCGGCGGGATCGTCGCTCGGTCGCCATTCCGGGAAACCGCTGTGCGGCCGGTAGAACTCGCGATGCGCGCCGGCGGCCGGGGTGAGCGTGCCGTCCGGTGCGACCAGGGAGTCGAGCAGGTCGGCACGCCCGAGTCCGGCGGCGACACGGAGGTTGCCGGGGGAGACGCTCTGCGCGGCCAGGAGTTCGGCGGCCTCGCGGTGGCCCCAGAACAACGCGGCCACCAGCGGCGTCCCGCCGTCGCCGCGGGCGGAGACGTCGACGGGGGCGCCCGCGTCGAGCAACATCGTGACCAGCAGCGGCAGCCCGAGGTAGCCGGCCTGGTGCAGCGCCGTCCAGCCGTGCACGTTCGCCGACGCGGGATCGGCCCCGTGGTCGAGCAGGAGCCGGCACAGTCGCTCGTCGCGGGTCGCGGCGGCCATACCGAGCAGGTCGTTCCCGTTCTTCCCGTGTGCGTGGACCAGGGTGGGCAGGTCCCCGATCAGGCGCGCGAGCCCGGCGAGATCCCGCGCGTCGATCAGTTCGTGCGCCTTGTCGAAGGCCAGTTCAGCTGGTGACGTCACGCTTCCGCACGCTACCGGCCACCCCCGACAAAAGCCGCCATTCCGTCAGCGGGATCCGCTCGTCCTCGGTCAGGACCTGCAGACAGACGTGGTCCGCGCCCGCGTCCAGATGCGCCTGGATCCGCGCGGAGATCGCGTCCTCCCCGATGGCGACCAGTGCGTCGACCAGCCGATCGGAGCCGTAATCCGCTTCGGTGACGCCGAACCGCCGCAGATTCGCCTGGTGATGGGGCGCCTGCTCCAGGTACGCCGACACGTGCTTCCGGGCGATCTCCCGATCCGGGCCCAGTACGACGGCCTGCTCGACGGCGAGGAAGGCCGAAGGGCCCATGATCTCCCGCGCCTGCGCGGTGTGCTCGACGGGGACGAAGTACGGATGCGCGCCGTCGGTGCGTTCCGCCGCCAGGGAAAGCATCTTCGGCCCCAGCGCGGCCAGTAGCCGCAGATGCGGGGAGTCCGGTGTGGACAGTTCGGTCCCGTCCATCCCGTCGAGGTACCCGCGGATCGCTTCCAGTGGTCTCGTACCCCGCCGATGCCCGCCCAGGCCGAGGACGAACCGGCCCGGATAGGCCTCCGCGAGCGTCCGCCCGGCGGCCGCGGCGGTGGCCGGTTCGCGTTGGTCGAACCGCGCGATGCCGGTGGCGACCTTCAGCCTGGACGTCGCCGCCAGCAGCAGACCCGCCTGCGTGAACGCCTCCCTGCCCAGGTATTCGCCGAACCACAGCGTGTCGAAGCCCAGCTCCTCGACCTCCGAGGCGGCATCGCGGACGGCGCCGATCTCCTTGCCGTCGAAGGAGAACGTCCAGATCCCGACGCTCATCGGGTGATCGCCGTCAGCGCCGGGGCGAGCTTTTCGAGCTGCTCCACGAGGTTCGCCAGATCGTCCCCCACGGGACTGACGAGCACGGTGTCCGCGCCGGCGTCGACGAGTTCCTTGATCCGCCGCGCGATCCTCTCCTCGTCGCCCCAGGCGGTCAGCCCGTCCACGAGCCGGTCGCTGACGTCGTCGATGTCGGCCTCGGTGTAGCCCAGCCGCTTCCAGCCTTCGACGTAGTGCGGGATCTCGTACCGCTTCATGAGTTCGATGTTCTTCGCCACGCTCGCCCGCGCCTGTTCGCGGTCGCCGAGCAGGACGGAATGGACCGGGATGAGCAGCTTGTCCGGTCCGAGGATCTCGCGTGAGTACGGTGTGTGCTCGAAAGGCTGGGCGAAGGGATGCGCGCCGTCCGTCATCTCCCGCGCGAGTTCGAGCATCTTGGGCCCGACGGCGGCGAGGATCCGCGGAAACGGGACCGGCGAAGGGGATTCGGCCTCCGCCTTGTCCATGGCCGCGAGGTACTCCCGGGTTTGTTCGAGCGGCCGGTAGTCCGAGCCGGACTTCGCGGCCTGGCTCGCGTGGCCGATCCCGACACCGAGCACGAACCGGCCGGGGAACGCGTGTGCCAGCGTCCGGCCGCCGCTCTGTGTCGTGTAGGCGGGCCTCGACCAGATGTTGGCGATGCCGGTGCCGATCACCACTCGTCCGGTGGAAGCGAGCGTGACGCCGCTGTGGGCGAAGAGCTCCCGGCCGCCGGGGCCCTCACCGCCCCACACGGTGGGATAGCCCAGCTCTTCGAGGCGACGCAACGCGCGCAGTTCCACGTCCGGTGGCGGCGCCAACGGGGCGAGCGGCAGCCAGACTCCCACCGGGCCCAGCCGGTCACGGGTTTCTTCGATCAGGTTCATTCAACTCTCCCCAGCTAACATGAGGCAGCCTCCGGTTACGTCGCCGGACTATACGGAGGCTGCCTCCGATTTGTCGAGACTAGGCTCAGGGGCGCGATGGACACCGAGAAGAAACCGCTGCGCGCGGACGCCCGGCGCAACTACGAGCGCCTCCTCGAAGAGGCGAGGCGTGCCTTCGCCGCGCGCGGCGTCGAGGCCTCGCTGGAGGACATCGCCCGCAACGCCGGCGTCGGCATCGGGACGCTCTACCGGCACTTCCCGACGCGCGAAGCCCTCGTCGAGACGGTGCTTCGCGAGCGGTTCGACGCGCAGGCTTCGGCGGCGCGCGACCTTCTCGAGTCCCCGGAGCCGCTGAAGGCGCTGAAGGGCTGGCTCGCCGGACTCGGCGAGCAGTCGGCCACTTACCGGGGACTACCCGACCTGATGGTCGACGTCCTCAACGACGAGGCCTCGCCGCTCTATGCGTCGTGTCACTCGATGCAGGACGGCGTGTCCCATCTGGTGGAAAGGGCGAAGGCCGCCGGAGAGCTCAGGGCGGACGTCACAGCGCACGAATTACTGGTGCTGCTGCACGCGCTTTCCTGGGCCAGTGAACATCTTTCGGGTGACAAAGGCCTCGAACGGCTCCTCGATCTCGTTTTCGCGGGATTACGGGCGAGTTAACAATCCCCTGTCACCAGGTCTAAACTGCGGCGCAACCGGGCACAACGGCGTGACCGTCAACAGTGAGTCGCAGGCACAGACCAGATAGTGGGAGCCGTATCGTGACCAAGCCGAACAAGCCCGTCGTCCTCATCGCGGAGAAGCTCGCGCCTTCCGTATTGAGCGTCTTCTCCGACGAGGTCGAGGTCCAGCATGTGGACGGTACCGACCGTCCCGCGCTGCTCGAGGCCGTGAAGTCGGCGGACGCGCTGCTCGTGCGGTCCGCGACCAAGGTCGACGCCGAGGTCCTCGCCGCCACCACCACGCTGAAGGTCGTCGCCCGCGCCGGCGTCGGCCTGGACAACGTCGAGGTCCCCGCCGCCACCGAACGCGGTGTGCTGGTGGTCAACGCGCCGACGTCGAACATCGTCTCCGCCGCCGAGCACGCCGTCGCGCTGCTGCTCGCGGTCGCGCGCCGGGTCCCGGCCGCGGACCAGAGCCTCCAGGGCGGCGCGTGGAAGCGCAGCGCCTACTCCGGCGTCGAGCTCCAGGGCAAGACCGTCGGCGTGGTCGGCCTCGGCAAGATCGGGCAGCTGTTCGCGCAGCGTCTCGCGGCCTTCGACACCAAGCTCATCGCGTACGACCCCTACGTCTCGGCCGCCCGCGCCGCGCAGCTCGGCATCGAGCTGGTCACGCTGGACGAACTGCTGGAGCGCGCGGACGCGATCTCCATCCACCTGCCGAAGACCCCGGAGACCAAGGGGCTGATCGGTGCCGAGGCGCTCAAGAAGGTCAAGCAGGGCGTCATCATCGTCAACGCCGCGCGCGGCGGCCTCATCGACGAGCAGGCGCTGGCGGACGCGGTGAGCTCCGGGCACGTCGGCGGTGCGGGTGTCGACGTGTTCGTCACCGAGCCCACCACCGAGAGCCCGCTGTTCGGGCTGCCGAACGTCGTCGTCACCCCGCACCTGGGCGCTTCGACCGCCGAGGCGCAGGACCGCGCGGGCACCGACGTCGCGAGGTCCGTGCTGCTCGCGCTGCGCGGCGACTTCGTGCCGGACGCGGTGAACGTGGCCGGCGGCGGCACGGTCGGCGAGCACGTGCGGCCGTACCTCTCGCTCACCCAGAAGCTCGGCACCGTGCTGACCGCGCTCAACCCGAAGGCGCCGACCTCGGTCACCGTCGTGGTCAAGGGCGAACTGTCCAACGAGGACGTCAGCGTGCTGCCGCTCGCGGCCGAACGCGGCGTGTTCTCGGGCGTCGTCGAGGACCAGGTCACCTTCGTGAACGCGCCGCGCGTCGCCGAGGAGCTGGGTGTCCAGGTCGACCTGGTCATCGAGCCGGAGAGCCCCAAGTTCCGCAGCCTGGTCACCGTCCGCGCGGTCCACGCCGACGGCCAGACCCTTTCGGTGTCCGGTTCGGTCACCGGCAAGGACGAGGTCCCGAAGCTGGTCGAGGTCAACGGCCGCCACTTCGACCTCCGCGCCGAGGGCAACGTGCTGCTGCTCGAGTACCCGGACCGCCCGGGCATCATGGGCCGCGTCGGCACGCTGCTCGGCGAGGCGGGCATCAACATCGAGGCCGCGCAGATCAGCCAGACCACCGACGGCGCGGACGCGGTCATGCTGCTGCGCGTGGACCGTTCCGTGGACTCGCACCTGCTGGAGCCGATCGGCGCCACCGTCGGCGCGCACACGATCCGCGCGGTCAACTTCGGCTGACCTGCGAAATCCGTACAACGAAAGCCGCGTCCCCTGGGGCGCGGCTTTCGTTATATGGCAACGAATTGCCGTCATGTCTCGCGAGTAGTCGACCACTTGCGAAGAGCAAGATTCAATAACGGTGAAAAATGCCTACTGAAGTCGGGCTGGTCCCCGGATAGGTTCTTCCGGCGAGGCCGAACCATCGCGCCGTCAAGGGCACGGCGCGGCGCCGGGGCTCACCGTCGGGGGTGTGTTCGAGCGGCAGGCAGGTTCCGAGTCAAGGCCTCGAGTGAGGGCACGAACTCATGAACAGATCCCGCGTACCCCGGTGGGCCATCCGCTCATCGGCCGCGGTCTTCGCCGCGCTGCTCGCGACGTCCGTGACCGGGGCGACGGCAGCCGCACAGGATGTCCCGCTCGCGGACGGCATCACGCCGGCGAAGATCGACCGTAACGGCTTCCAGGGGAAGGTGGAGCCGAAGCTCAAGGCCGCCCAGGGCAAGATCACCGCCTTCGTCGAGCTGGCCAAGCAGCCCGCCGTCGACGCCTTCAACGCCGAGCAGAACAAGGGCGCGGGCAAGGAGAAGGCCAAGCAGGCCGCGAAGGCCGCCAAGGCCGACGCCGGCGCCGCGGTGAACTCCGTCGTCGGGCAGCTCAAGGCCGCCGACGCCGGCACCCAGCTGGTCACCCAGACCTCCAACGCGGTCGCGGGCGCGGTCGTCACGGCCGACGCGGCGAAGATCCGCGAGCTGGCCAAGCGGCCGGACGTCGTCTCCGTCAAGACGGTGGTGCCGAAGACCCGCACCAACTCCAGCGCGGTCCAGCTGACCAACACGCTGGCCTCGTGGCAGCAGACCGGCCGCTACGGCGACGGCATCCGCGTCGGCGTGATCGACGACGGCATCGACTACACCCACGCCGACTTCGGCGGCCCCGGCACCGCCGCGGCGTACAACGCGATCAACCGCGACCAGGCCACCCCGGCCTTCCCGACCGACAAGGTCGTGGGCGGTATCGACCTGGTCGGCGACGCCTACGACTCGGGCAGCGACGACCCGGCCCTCAAGACCCCGAAGCCCGACCCCAACCCGCTTTCCTGCGGCCACCACGGCACGCACGTCGCGGGCACGGTCGCCGGTTACGGCGTGGGCGCCGACGGCAAGACCTTCACCGGCGACTACAAGAAGCTGAACAAGAAGAAGATCGAAGAGATGCAGATCGGCCCGGGCACCGCGCCCAAGGCCCTGCTGTACGCGATCAAGGTCTTCGGCTGCGACGGCTCCACCAACGTCACCTCGCAGGCGCTGGACTGGTCGCTCGACCCGGACGGTGACGGCGACTTCACCGACCACCTCGACGTGGTCAACCTGTCGCTGGGCGGCGACTTCGCCACCCCGGACGACCCGGACTCGCTGTTCGTGCGCAAGATCGCCGCGAACAACGTCGTGCCGGTGTTCTCCGCGGGCAACGGCGGCGACCTCAACGACGTCGGCGGCGCGCCGGGCAACACGCCCGAGGCGCTGACCGTCGCGAGCAGCCGCGACGCGTCCGTTCTTCGTGACGCCGTCGAGGCCGTGGCCCCCGCCGGGGTCAAGGGCGCGAAGACCGGCCAGTTCAGCCAGAACTACGCGACCTACGACACGCTGGACGTCACCGCGCCGGTGGTCACGCTGTCCGCCGCCAACGCGGCCGGTTGTGCCCCGTACTCCGACGCCGACAAGGCGAAGGCCGCGGGCAAGATCGTCTGGCTCGAATGGGACGACAACGACGCGACCCGCGCCTGTGGTTCGGGCGCCCGTTCGAACAACGCGCAGGCCGCCGGTGCCAAGGGCGCCCTGTTCTCCTCGACGCTGGAGCACTTCTCGGCCGGTATCGCGGGCAACGCGGCCCTGCCGACGTTCCAGCTCACCGGCAGCGCGACCGCGTCGCTGCGCCCGGCGCTGACCGCGGGCACGCTGCAGATCCGCATGACCGGCAAGGGCCGCGTGTCCGTGCCGACCACGGATCAGTCCATTGTGGACACCCCGAGCTCGTTCACCTCGCGTGGCGGTCGCGGACCGGCCGTGAAGCCGGACGTCGCCGCGCCCGGTGACTCGATCTCGTCGGCGCTGAGCGGCAGTGGCGCCGGACGCCTGGTCATCTCCGGGACGTCGATGGCGGCTCCGCACACTTCGGGTATCACCGCCCTGATCCGTCAGGCGCACCCGGACTGGTCGGTCGAGGAGGTCAAGGCCTCGGTCATCAACACCGCCGGCCACGACATCCACGACGCTTCGGGCCGCACCTACGGTCCGCAGCGCGTCGGCAGCGGCCGGATCGACGCGAAGGCCGCGCTGGACAACCAGGTCCTGGCCCACGTCGTCGACAACCCCGGCTTCGTCACGGTCAACTTCGGCGTCGTCGAAGCGGGCGGCCCGGTCACCGCGACCAAGACGGTCAAGGTGGTCAACAAGGGCATCAAGCCGGTCGAGTACTCGGTGGGCTACGAAGCCGTGAACTCGCTCCCCGGTGTCGAGTACACAGTGGACAAGCCGACGGTGAAGCTGAGCCCGCGCGGTGTCGCACTGGTGAAGGTGACCCTGAAGATCGCCGACCCCAAGGCGCTCCGCAAGGTCATGGACCCGACCATGGCGGCCTCGCAGGTCGGGCTCGCCCGGCAGTTCGTGGCGGACGCCTCCGGCCGGATCGCGTTCACCCCGAAGAGCGGCACGACCGTTCCGCTGCGTCTCTCGGTGTACTCCGCGCCGAAGCCCGTCTCGTCCATCAACACCCCGGGCAACGTCAACTTCGGTGCCGGCCAGAACCAGGCCGTCCTGAACCTGACCGGCAAGGGCGTGGACCAGGGCAGCGGCCCGCAGCGGTACCGCTCGCTGATCAGCGTGCTCGAACTGCAGGCGGAATCCCCGCAGCTGCCCGAGTGCGACGGCGACATCACCACCGACTGCACGCTGAACCAGACCGCCAAGGGTGCCGACCTGCGCTACATCGGCGCGGCGTCCACGGCTCCGCTGGCCAAGGCGCAGGGTGAACCGGAGAACGCGTTGCTGGCCTTCGGTCTCACCACCTGGAGCGACCTGGCCAACCTGGGCAGCAACACCTCGCCGTTCGTCGACATCGACACCACGGGCGACGGGCAGCCGGACTTCGAGACCTACGTGACCAAGGTGACGTCGACCGACGTCCTCGTGGCGGTCACCGTGGCCCTGAAGCCGGGCTTCCCGCAGGTTGACATCCAGCCGATCAACGGCCAGCTCGGCGACGTCGACACCAACGTGTACGACACCAACGTCGTCGTCCTGCCGGTGAGCATCGCCGCGCTGGGCATCGACCCGAACGCCGCGTCGCACAAGATCAGCTACACCGTCGGGACCTCCGGGTTCTACGCGGCGCCGGGTGCGGACTCGTCGACGATCGACTACGTCGGCACGCCGCTCTCGTTCGACGCCTTGGCTCCCGCGTACACCGTCCAGGGCGGCGGCGACGCCGCGCTGGGCTACGTCGCGAAGCCGGGTACGGCGCTGGTGGTCAACCGCAACGCGGCCGCGCAGGACACCGTCCTGGGTCTGCTGGCGATCGAGCACCACAACGCCTCGGGCAACCGGGCGAACGTGGTGAAGGTCCAGACGAACTCGGGTGGCGGCAACGCGGGTGTCGACCGGCCGGGCAACGGCGGACGGCACACCGGACGTCAGCCGATCGGTGTCGGCTGATCCCGTAGTGCGGTAACCCGCGTTCGATGAGGTGAGGGACGCCCTGGCGGCAAGCTTTCCGCCAGGGCGTCCCTTCTTGTATTCACTCTTTCGGCTGTCTCGCTCTGTGGGAGATTCCGGCATAAGGGTGGTGCGGCTACGGCTACCGGGCTACGGCCGGTAACCTTCCGCTGCTGGCGTTTTCTTGCGGATGGGCCATCCGGACGGCCGGTGGCCTGGTCTACGGAGGTGTGTGGATGCGGCTCGCGGTGATCCCAGGTGACGGGATCGGGCCCGAAGTGGTCTCCGAGGCGCTCAAGGTGCTCGGCGAGGTAGTACCGACGGCGGAGATCACGAACTACGACCTCGGCGCCGCCAGGTGGCACTCCACCGGTGAGCTGCTTCCGGAGTCCGTGCTCGGTGAACTCCGTCAGCACGATGCGATCTTGCTGGGCGCGGTGGGCGACCCGACGGTGCCGAGCGGCATTCTGGAGCGTGGGCTGCTGCTGCGGCTCCGGTTCGAGCTCGACCACCATGTGAACCTCCGCCCTGCGCGGCTTTACCCGGGCGTGCGCGGCCCGCTCGCCGATTCGGGCGAGATCGACATGGTCGTCGTGCGCGAAGGCACCGAAGGCCCGTACGCGGGCAACGGTGGCCTGCTGCGCAAGGACACCGAACACGAAATCGCGACGGAGGTCAGCGTCAACACGGCGTTCGGCGTCCGGCGCGTCGTGACCGACGCGTTCAACCGTGCCGAGGCGCGGCCGCGCAAGCACCTGACGCTCCTGCACAAGACGAACGTGCTGGAGTACGCGGGCTCGCTGTGGTCGCGGATCGTCGAAGAGGTCTCGTTGGAGCACCCGGAGGTGACGGTCGCCTACTCACACGTGGACGCGGCCACCATCCACCTGGTGACCGACCCGTCCCGGTTCGACGTCGTGGTGACGGACAACCTGTTCGGCGACATCATCACCGACCTCGCGGCGGCGGTGACCGGCGGAATCGGGCTCGCGGCGAGCGGGAACCTCGACATCACGCGGCGGAACCCGAGCATGTTCGAGCCGGTGCACGGCAGCGCGCCGGACATCGCGGGCCAGGGTCTCGCCGACCCGACCGCCGCGGTGCTCTCGGTCTCGCTGCTGCTGGACCACTTGGGACAGAAGGAGGCGGCGCGGCGGATCGAGGCCTCGGTGGCCTTCGATCTCGCGACCCGCGACCAGGCGTCGCCGGGTGCGACGCACGCGATCGGTGACCGGCTGGCGGCCCTCGTGTCGTCGAACGTGCGCCCGGTCACGCAGTAGTCGGAAGTGCTATGAACGGCCCGTTACTTGCAAATTTCGCAAGTAACGGGCCGTTCATTGCGTTCGGGGACCGGCTTGGTCGCGACCACCTCGCCCCGGCCGGTCCGCCGGGGAGACGAC
>NZ_JACBXD010000111.1 GCF_013870525.1 Amycolatopsis pittospori | reverse complement strand
CTTGCCGTCCGTCCAGTCACGTGTGACGTCCGTCCAGTCACGCCAACCCGCCCGACCGTAGGTACCTAAGACCCGGTCGGCCCTAACCCGAATCGCCACTCACGAGCCCTGGACGCGTCAGCTGTTGCGAGGGAAGCCGAGGTTCACGCCGCCCTGCGAAGGATCCGGCCACCGCGAGGTGACCACCTTCGTGCGCGTGAAGAAGTGGAACCCCTCCGGCCCGTAAGCGTGGCTGTCGCCGAACAGCGAGTCCTTCCACCCGCCGAACGAGTAGTAGCCGACCGGCACCGGGATCGGCACGTTCACGCCGACCATCCCGACCTCGACCTCGTTCTGGAACCGCCGCGCGGCCCGCCCGTCGTTGGTGAAGATCGCGGTGCCGTTGCCGTAGGCGTTGGCGTTGACCAGATCCAGTGCCGCGTCGTACCCCTCGGCCCGCGCGACCGACAGCACCGGCCCGAAGATCTCGTCGGTGTAGACGGACATCTCCGGCGTGACGTGGTCGAACAGCGTCGGGCCGAGCCAGAAGCCGCCGTCCTCGCCGTCGACCTCGACGCCGCGGCCGTCGACGACGAGCCGGGCGCCCGCTTCGACGCCCGCCTCCACATAGGACTCGACGCGTTCGTGGTGCGCGGCGGTGACGAGCGGACCCATTTCCGACGTCGGCCGCCTGCCGTCACCGACGCGCAGCCGCGTGATGCGCTCGGCGATCTTCGCGACCAGTTCGTCGCCGACCGGGTCGACCGCGACCACGACCGAAACCGCCATGCACCGCTCCCCCGCCGAGCCGAAGCCCGCGGAGACCGCCGCGTCGGCGGCGAGATCGAGGTCGGCGTCCGGGAGGACGATCATGTGGTTCTTCGCCCCGCCGAGCGCCTGCACACGTTTCCCGTGCCTGGTCCCGGTTTCGTAGACGTACTTCGCGATCGGCGTGGACCCGACGAACGAGATCGCCTTGACGTCGCGGTGTTCCAGCAGACCGTCGACGGCGACCTTGTCCCCGTGCAGGACGTTGAGGACGCCGTCGGGCAAGCCCGCCTCGGCGAGCAGTTCCGCGATGAACACGGCCGCGGACGGGTCCTTCTCGCTCGGCTTGAGCACGACGGTGTTGCCGCAAGCGAGCGCGTTCGGCACGAACCACAGCGGGACCATCGCCGGGAAGTTGAACGGCGAGATCACGCCGACGACGCCCAATGGCTGCGCGATCGAGTAGACGTCGACGCCGGTGGAGGCGTTCTCGCTGAACCCGCCCTTGAGCAGCTGCGCCGCGCCACAGGCGTACTCGACGTTCTCGATGGCGCGCGCGATCTCGCCCGCCGCGTCGGATTCGACCTTGCCGTGTTCGCTGGTGACGATCTTCGTCAGCTCGTCGCGCCGCGCCGACAACAGCTCGCGGAAGGCGAACAGGATCCGCGTCCGGCCGGCCAGCGACGTCCCGCGCCAACCGGGCAAGGCTCGGGAAGCGGCGGCGACGGCGGCTTCGACGTCGTCCTGCGAGGCGAAGGCGACCTTCGCCCGTACCTGTCCGGTGGCCGGATCGAACACGTCACCGGATCGGTCGCCCACGCCCTCGGACGGTTTGCCGTCTATCCAGTGGTTGATGCGGTCGGTCACGGATTCCGCCCTCCTGATCGCCGGTGCCTGCTCCCGGTCGAGTCTGGGTGCGGGCGCCACACCGACGCCATCGGCAACGTGTACGGACTCCCGCCCCCGGCCGTACAGTCTGTCTCTCTGCGTCGAAGACGTCGAAGACCAGGTGGGAGGCCGATGTACCCGACCGTCGCCGAGGTGCTCGCCCTGCCGGTGCTGCGCCAGGGCCGGCCGCATGTGGTGGCGGGCGCGGCGGGACTGGACGCCCCGGTCCGCTGGGCGCATGTCGCGGAGGTCGCGGACATCGCCCCTCTGCTGCGGGGCGGGGAACTCGTGCTCACCACCGGGGTCGCGCTGCCGGACGATGGCGCCGCGCTCGCCCGCTACATCGCGGATCTGGCCGGGGTCGGGGTGGCCGGGATCGTGGTGGAGCTGGTCCGTCATTGGAGTGACAAGCTGCCGTCCGCGCTGGTCGACGCCGCGGACCAGCATGGAGTCCCCCTGGTCACCCTTTCGCGGGAAACGCGCTTCGTGTCGGTCACCGAGGCGGTGAACGGGCTGATCGTGGACGCCCAGGTCGACGAACTCCGTGCGGCGGAACGGGTCCACGAGACCTTCACCGCGCTGACGGTCGCCGGCGCGGAGCCGGGCGAGATCCTGCGCGAGGTCGCCCGCCTCACCGAGCATCCCGTCGTGCTGGAGACGCTCGCGCACGAGGTCCTCGCCTACGACACGGCGGGCACGGACCCCGGCGAACTGCTGCCCGGCTGGCCGTCGCGGTCGCGGCCGGTGCAGGTCGGCGAGCGGACCGGGTTCCATCCGGGCGCGGGCTGGCTGGTCACCGTGGTCGGCGCGCGCGGGCACGACTGGGGACGACTGGTCGTGGTGTGCGGCGATCCGCCGTCGCGGCGGCACGTGGTGGTCGCCGAACGCGCGGCGTCCGCGCTCGCGGTGCACCGGCTGGTCGCCAAGGACACCGACAGCCTCGAACGCCAGGCGCACCGCGCGATCCTGACCGAACTCCTGGCGAATCCGGTGCCACCCGCCGAACTGACCGCGAGGGCCTCCGCGCTGGCCGTCCCGCTGACGGGACGGCTGCTGGTCGGGGTCGCCGTGCGGCCCCGGATCACCGCGACGGCCAAGACCGCGCAGTCGACTCCGGTGCTGTTGCGGGAACTCGCCGAGACGACCGTGCTCGCCGCCCGGCGGGCGAAGGTGTCCGCGCTGGTCGCCGCCGACGAGACGCAGGTGCGCGCGCTGATCGCGTTGTCGCCGGAGGCCGGGGTCGACGCGGTCCTGCACCGTTTGGCCACCGACGTCCACGAGGCCCGGTCCAGCGCTCCCGCCGTGGTCGCGGTCGGCACCACGGGCGCCGGACCGGCCGAGGCGCGACGGACCCTCGTCGAAGCCGCCCAGGTCGCCGCCGCCGCGCTCACCGAGAACGCCGAACGGGTCGTCCATCGCCTCGACGACGTCCGGTTGCGCGGGTTGTTGCATCTGCTGGCCCGGGACGAGCGGATCACCGCGTTCGCCGCGCGGGAGCTCGGCCCGCTGCTGAGCCGGGACGCCGCCCAGGGCAGCAGACTCGTTCAGGCGTTGAGACATTATTGCGAGCACGGCGGCAACAAATCGGCCGCCGCGGCCGCCGCGCACACTTCCCGCACCGCCTACTACCAGCAGCTGGCCCGGATCGAGCAGGTTCTCGGGGTGCGGCTCGAAGAGCCGGAGTCGATGCTGTCGCTTTACGTCGCTTTGCTCGCGCACGACATCCGAGCGGCCGACGACCACTCGTCCGAGTGAGTGAATCTCACCCAAGCGTGGAACACAGTGATCGGGTCACGTCAGCCGATAGTGTTGATATGGCTTTCTTCGAACCGATCGGTGCCTGCGTGCTCGCGCTGGCCTGCATGGCGCCGGCGCAACCCGCCGAATCCACGTTCCAGCTGACCAGTCACGACGCACGGGGCCGGGTCGGCACCGTCTCGCTCACCTGCGAACCCACCGGGGGTTCCCACCCCGGCCGCGGCGGTGCCTGCGCCAAACTGTCCGAAGTGGACGGAAAGTTCGACAGGCTCCGCGCGGAACCGCGGGCCTGCACCCTGGAGTACAACCCGGTGGACGTCTCCGCGGTCGGCAAGTGGCGCGGCGAGCCGGTCACCTATCGCACCTCGTACGCCAACCGCTGCGTCGCCGACACCGAGTCGGCCGGCGTCTTCTCCTTCTGACCAGGTGACCGCCGGGCCTCCCCCTCGGTGGCCCGGCGGTCGCCGCCGCTCGACCACCGCCTTGATCGCCCTCACCCCCAGGAGGGCGATCAAGGCCGTGGTGCCACGGCTCAGCGACGGGCTTGAGCAAGGCATCCGGCCCGGTCCGCTGTGGCGACGGGGCTCTGACGCGCGAAGGACCGGCTCAGGTTCCATTCGCGCCAATCATCTTCCGAGATCCGCATCACGACCGGTCCGAGTACACAGGACCGCAGCGGTTCCGGCAGCCGCTCCGCCGCGGGTACGACGTCGGCGGAAAACCCTGACAGATAGCCGGTGTCGACCGTCTTGCCGTGCGCGATCCGGTCGATGTTGCGGTCGGCGATGAACCGTTCCGGGTCCAGTACGGCCAGTCCCAGCAGTGCCGCGGCGGCGGCACCGATCGCCGCGCGCGGCAGCCAGGCCGACCGCAGCGGGACCAGGGAAGCCAGGACCAGCAAGAAGATCAGGCCGATCCAGAGTTCGCAGACCTCGACCAGTAGCCGCAGCACGGTGAACCCGTACGCCTGCTGGTATGTCCACATGCGACTCAACGCGGACGCGACCAGCACCAGGCTGAGCACGCTCAGCACCCCGAGCAGGCCGCGCTGCCAGGCGCGATCGGCCACGGAGGACTTCGGAGCCCAGCGCAGTGCCGCCGCGACCAGAAGCAGGGTCAGCACGGTGATGGCGGACAACTGCCAGAACCCGCTCCTGGCGTATTCCGCCGCCGTCAGGCCACTAGTGCGCAGGACGTATTCGGTGCCACCGAACAGGACCACCACTCGGACCGCGACGAAACTCGCGAACAGCAGCACCAGCACACCCAGTGGCAACGCCCATTCGAGCCGGTGCGCTAGCCGTTTGCGGGGCGCTTCGTCGTCCGCGGGCAGCGGTGGCGCGGCCAGCAGGTAACACGCTCCGGTGACGGCGAAGGCGGCCACCACGAACAGGAAACCCCACTGCACGAAGGTATCCGGGCTCAGCTCGGGGATCACCGCGTCGACAACGCTCGCGAAGGCGGCGTCCGCACCGCGAAGCAGCGGGACGAACACGAGCAGGAGCGCGACACTCGCCAGCACCGGGACCAGGAACTTCGGCCTGGTCCGGTTGCCCGGCTTCTTGCCGAGTTTCGCGACCCCGCGTCCGATCCACGGGAGCGAGAGCATCGCTTCGATCGGAACCGCGAAGACGTCGTAGAAGATCGTGTTCACGGTGCGTTTCCCCACCACCGCGAGGGATCCCGCGACGCAGGCGGCCATGATGCACAGCACGTTCAGCCATTCCGACGCCCGGAACAGGCCGACCGCGAGCAGACCGAGGGCGGCCGCCGCCCACAACGCGCCTGCCAGGCCGAAGTGCGGCGCGGCGTCGCCGCGGGCCCGTTTGTCGGCGATGAAGACGGTGATCGCGAACGCGAGCCCGGCGAGGAACCAGCCGAGCCCGGGCCGATCCAGCGGCAGTACGACGGCGGTGATCAGCCCGGCCGCGACCGCCGCGGGCAGGACCGCTCCGGGCAGCGGGACGACCGCCGACTTCGGCGGCGGCGTCGGCCTCATCAGTACCGGTACCGGGGGCGCTGTCGGCGCTGTCGGCATGGTGGCCGTCGCCGCCGGAGCGTCCGGTGGCGTGGCGTGGGCTTGCTTCTCCTCTTGTTCTTCGCTCATCGAAACCTCCATTTGCGAAAGCACATCTCACTGGATGTGTGGGGCCACGGAAAGAAAGCGGGTTGGACCTACTCAGGGAGTGTCAAAGGGACACGCTGTTGCGAAAGCCACTTTCGCAACCTTCAACGTTGCGAAAGTGGCTTTCGCAACCCCCTCCGAGGGACCAGGAGCGGCATGAGACACGCCATCCTTGCTCCCCCTCTCACTAAGGAACCGGGATGACGACGCGGATGACGCAGCCCGTCCGCCCTTCAGGGCTGACGACGGCGATGCTGCCGTCGTGGAGATCGACCACCCACCGCGCGATCGCGAGGCCGAGTCCGGTGCCGCCACCACCCGCGCGCTCGCCGCGGGTGAACCGTTCGAACACGCTGTCCCGCTCCCCCGGCGGGATCCCTGGGCCTTCGTCTTCGACCTCGATGACGACGTCGGCTTCGCGTGCTTCGGCCCGCACCCGGACCTCGCCGCCGGACGGTCCGTGCCGGACGGCGTTGTCGAGCAGGTTCACCACGACCTGGTAGAGCCGGCCGCGGTCGGCGACGGCCATCGCGCCGGGTGGCCGGACGTCGACGGCGAACCGCACGCCACGTCCGGTCGCGGCGGCGGTCACCCCCGCTTCGGCGGCGACCTCGTCGAGGAGCAGTTCGAGGTCGAACTCCTCCAGTTGCAACGGGAACGCCCCGGCGTCGATCCGCGAGAGATCGAGGAGTTCCGAAACGAGCCTGCCGAGCCGTTCGGTCTGCTGCAGCGCGGTCTTCAGCGTCGCCGGATCGGGTTTGGCGACGCCGTCGACCAGGTTCTCCAGCACGCCGTTCAGCGCCGTGATCGGTGTGCGGAGTTCGTGGGAGACGTTCGCGATCAGTTCGCGCCGCCGCTGATCCGAGGCGTCGAGATCGGCCGCCATCTGGTTGAAGGCGTGCGCGAGTTCACCGACCTCGTCCCGGGCGGTCGCCCGGACTCGGCGGGTGTAGTCGCCTTTGGCCATCGCGCGGGCGGCGGCGGTCATCTCCCGCAGCGGCCGCGTCATCCCGTGCGCCAGGATCTGCGACGTCACCACGGCCAGCACCATCGCCGCCATCGTGGTGCGCGGCGGCAGCCAGCCGATCTGCCAGTTGAAGAAGGCGAACGCGATGGCGCCCGAGGACACCAGCAGGATCGCGAGCTTGAGCTTGATCGAGCGGACCGGGTCGAGCGGTCTCGGGAGCGCGTCGACGATCCGGCCGACGAGGGGGCGCACCTTCACGATCCGACCTCCAGGGCGTAGCCGACGCCGTGCACGGTGCGGATGAGGTCCGCGCCCAGTTTGCGGCGCAACGCCTTGATGTGACTGTCCACAGCGCGGGTGCCCGAGCCGGAGCCCGCGACGTCCCAGTCCCAGACCTCGCTCAGCAGCCGTTCCCTCGGCTGCACCGCCCTCGGTCGTTTCGCGAAGTGCACGAGGAGGTCGAACTCGATCGGCGTCAGCTGGGCCGTGGTGCCCGCCCGCGTCACGCGCCGCTCTTCGACGTCGATTTCGAGGTCGCCGAGCACGATCTTCGTGCCCGCTTCGCTCACGTCGGCCCGGGCGGACCGCTCGACGCGGCGCAGCAGCGCGTGCACCCTGGCCGAGAGGACCCGCATGGAGAACGGTTTGGTGAGGTAGTCGTCGGCGCCGACGCCGAGGCCGATGAGCATGTCCGTCTCATCCGAACGGGCGGTCAGCATCAGCACCGGGACCGGACGGCGGGCCTGGATCCGGCGGCAGACCTCGAGCCCGTCGAACCCCGGCAGCATCACGTCGAGCACCACCAGATCCGGCTCCCGCTCGGCGTCCGTCTCGACACCGGAGGGGCCGTCGTGCGCCAGGTCGACGGTGAAGCCCTCGGCGCGCAACCGCGCCCCGATGGCCTCGGCGATCGTGACGTCGTCCTCGACGACGAGCACCCGGCGTCCTCCCAGTTCCATGGGGATGACTGTAAGCACCGGCCGTGGAGACCGTTCGGGTGAGCTGTGGAGATCCTGTGGAGATGTTTCAGCCGGTTTGCCGGATTACTACGTCCGTGTGTGTGACGCAGGTCATGCACCGAGAGCCTTCGAACGCAATCGACAGTCTGCGTTCCGACGCGACCAACAGTGAACAGTCTGCCAGTCCCACCTGCGCCGTGACGGCGAGCACGATTCCGCAATGGAGCCGACGGCACGCGGAACCCAGCTCGTGCATCCTGATGGCCGGGTAGAACTCGGCGAGGTCGAGTCCCTCAAGGACAGCCGCTTCTACAACGAAGAACTCGCCCCGGTCCCGGTGGAAAAACGGACCTGGACGACCTACACCTACTTCGCGCTGTGGATGGGCATGGCGCACAACATCCCGTCGTACGCGCTCGCGGCGTCGCTGATCGCGCTCGGGATGGACTGGGTGCAGGCGCTGCTCACGATCACCATCGGCAACCTGATCGTGCTGATCCCGATGTTGCTCAACAGCCACGCCGGGACGAAATACGGCATCCCGTTCCCCGTCTTCGCCCGCGCCTTCTTCGGGATGCGCGGCGCGAACCTCGCGGCATTGCTGCGGGCGTTCATCGCGTGCGGCTGGTTCGGCATCCAGACCTGGGTCGGCGGCGAGGCCATCTACATCATCGTCGGACGGCTGGCCGGCTCCGGCTGGAAGGACTCCACGATCGTCCTCGGCCAGCACTGGACGCTGTGGTTCTCGTTCGCGGTGTTCTGGCTGTTCCAGATGCTCATCATCTGGCGCGGCATGGAGGCCGTCCGCCGGTTCGAGAACTGGACGGCGCCGCTGGTCTCGGTCGGCTTCCTGATCCTGCTGGGCTACGTGCTGGTCAAGGCGGGCGGACTCGGCCCGATCCTGTCCGAACCCGGGCAACTCGGCTGGGGCCCGGACTTCTGGAAGGTGTTCGCGCCGTCGCTGATGGCGATGATCGCGTTCTGGTCGACGCTTTCGCTCAACATGCCGGACTTCACCCGCTTCGGCGGCAGCCAGGGCAAGCAGGTCCGAGGCCAGCTCCTCGGGCTGCCGACCACGATGACGTTCATCGCGATCGTGGCCATCCTGACCACGTCCGGCGGCAGCGTCCTCTACGGCGAGCAGATCTGGGACCCGGCGAAACTGGCCGACCGGTTCGACTCCCCGGTCGTGGTCGTCGTCGCACTGGTGGCGCTGGTGCTGGCGACCGTTTCGGCGAACCTCGCGGCCAACGTGGTCAGCCCCTCCTACGACTTCTCCAACGCCTTCCCGAAGAAGATCACCTTCGCCGTCGGCGGGCTGATCACCGGGATCATCGGCATCGTCATCCAGCCGTGGCGGCTCTACTCCGACCCGAACATCTACATCTTCGCCTGGCTCGGCTTCTACGGTGGCCTGCTCGGCGCGGTCGCCGGGGTGCTCGTCGCCGGCTACTGGGTCGTCAACCGCACCAAGCTGAACCTGCGGGACCTCTACACCGAACGCGGCGTCTACTGGTTCAACGGCGGCTGGAACTGGCGCGCGCTCGTCGCGACGCTCGTCGGCGCCGTGCTCTCGGTCGGCGGCGCGTACGGCGGGCCGTTCCCCGCCGACGGCCTGATCCCGTTCCTGAAACCCCTCTACGACTACAACTGGGTCGTCGGATTGGCGGGCGCCTTCGTCGTCTACCTGCTGCTGTCCCTGCCTGAACGCAACCGCACCACCGATATCGAGGAGGATGCAAGTGAGCGACGTGGTCCGAGCCGGATTGATCCAGCAGCGGTGGACGGGTGACAAGGAGTCCATGATCGCGAACGCGGTCGAAGCCATCGGCAAGGCCGCGTCGCAGGGTGCGCAGGTGATCTGCCTGCAGGAGTTGTTCTACGGCCCGTATTTCTGCCAGGTGCAGGACACCGACTACTACTCCTACACCGAAGGCATCCCCGACGGGCCGACGACGAAGCTCATGCAGGAGGTCGCCGAACGCCACGGCGTCGTGCTGGTCGTCCCGATGTACGAGGTCGAACAGCCCGGCGTGTACTACAACACCGCCGCGGTGATCGACGCCGACGGGACCTACCTCGGCAAGCACCGGAAGAACCACATCCCTCAGGTGAAGGGGTTCTGGGAGAAGTTCTATTTCCGTCCCGGGAACATGGGCTACCCGGTGTTCGACACCGCCGTCGGCCGCATCGGCGTCTACATCTGTTATGAGCGGCACTTCCCGGAGGGCTGGCGCGCGCTGGGCCTGGCCGGGGCGAAGATCGTGTTCAACCCGTCGGCGACCAGCCGCGGCCTGTCGGAGTACCTGTGGCGGCTGGAGCAGCCCGCGGCCGCCGTCGCGAACGAGTACTTCGTCGGCACGATCAACCGGGTCGGCGTGGAACCGCTGGGCGACAACGACTTCTATGGTCAGACCTACTTCGCCGACCCGCGCGGCCAGCTGATCGGCGAGGCCGCCTCCGACACCGAAGAGGAGATCGTCGTCCGCGACCTCGACATGGGTCTGCTCGCCGAGGTCCGTGATCTGTGGGCCTTCTACCGAGACCGCCGTCCCGACAGCTACGGACCCCTCGCGGAGGCGTGATGACCACCCTCATCAGCGGCGGGCAGGTGCTGTCGACGGCGGGGGCGTCCGCCGCGGACGTCCTCGTCGACGGCGAGACGATCGTGGCGGTCGGGTCCCCGGGCACGCTGGGACCGGCCGACGAGACCATCGACGCCACCGGGAAGTACGTGCTGCCCGGCGGGATCGACGCGCACACCCATATGGAGATGCCCTTCGGCGGCACGCATTCCGTCGACACCTTCGGCACCGGGACGACGGCGGCGGCGTGGGGCGGCACGACCACGATCATCGACTTCGCCGTCCAGGCCAAGGGCACGTCCCTGCTGTCCACCATGGACAAATGGCACGAGAAGGCCGACGGCAACTGCGCCATCGACTACGGCTTCCACATGATCGTCTCCGACGTCAACGATTCCTCGTTGAAGGAGATGCAGGCCTGCGTCGACGGCGGTGTCGGCAGCTTCAAGATGTTCATGGCCTACCCCGGGGTGTTCTACTCCACGGACGGCGAAATCCTGCTGGCCATGCAGAAGGCGCGCGAGATCGGCGCCACGATCATGATGCACGCGGAGAACGGCATCGCGATCGACCAGCTGGCCGCGCAGGCGTTCGCCGCCGGGAAGATCGACCCGGTCCAGCACGGCCTCACCCGGCCGCCGGAGCTGGAGGGCGAGGCGACGTCACGCGCGATCCAGCTGGCCAAGGTGACCGGGTCGCCGCTGTACATCGTGCACCTCTCGGCGTCGCAGGCGCTGGCGGCGGTCGCGGAGGCGCGCAACGACGGGCAGAACGTCTTCGCGGAAACGTGTCCGCAGTATCTCTATCTGTCCATCGAGGACTTGGCCAAGCCGGACTTCGAGGGCTCGAAGTACGTCGCCTCTCCCCCGCTGCGCGAGAAATCGCATCAAGCGGACCTGTGGCGGGGGCTGCGCACCAACGATCTCTCGGTGGTGTCGACCGACCACTGCCCGTTCTGTTTCAAGGACCAGAAGGAACTCGGCCGCGGCGACTTCCGCGCCATCCCCAACGGGATCCCCGGTGTCGAGCACCGGATGGACCTGCTGCACCAAGGTGTCGTGGCGGGCGAACTCACCCTCGGCCGCTGGGTCGAGACCTGTTCGACCACCCCGGCGCGGATGTTCGGGCTGTACCCGCGCAAGGGTGTCATCGCGGCGGGTTCGGACGCGGACATCGTCATCTACGACCCTTCGGCGAAGCAGACACTGTCGGTCGAGACGCACCACATGAACGTGGACTACTCGGCCTACGAAGGGCTGGAGATCACCGGCAAGGTCGAGACGGTGCTTTCGCGCGGCCGCGTGGTGGTGTCGCCGTCGGGCTTCTCGGGCAGTACGACGCACGGGAAATTCCTCTCGCGCGACCTGAACCAGTACCTGAACTGAGGCGGTGGCCGTGGATTTCGGAGTGGTTCTGCAGACCGACCCTCCCGCACGCGACCTCGTGCGGCTGATGAAGGCCGCCGAGGACCAGGGTTTCCGCTACGGCTGGACGTTCGATTCCTGCGTGCTGTGGCAGGAACCGTTCGTCATCTACTCGCAGATCCTCGCGGCGACGTCGTCGATGATCGTGGGGCCGATGGTGACCAGCCCGGCCACCCGGGACTGGTCGGTGATGGCGTCGACCTTCGCCACGCTCAACGACATGTACGGCAACCGGACGGTGTGCGGCATCGGCCGGGGCGACTCGGCGCACCGCGTCGTCGGCATGGCACCGTCCACTTTGGCCACCGTGCGCGACTGCATGCACGTGGTCAAGGAACTCGCCGAAGGCCGGGAGGTCCTGTTGCGGGACAAACCGGTCCAGATCCCCTGGATCCGCAACGGCAGGCTCGAAATGTGGATGGCCGGTTACGGGCCCAAGGCGCTGAAGACGGTCGGCGAGCACGCCGACGGCTTCATCCTGCAGTGCGCGGATCCGGCCATCGCCCGGTGGACCATCGGTTCCGTCCGCGAGGCGGCGCGCGCGGCCGGCCGGGATCCCGCCGGGATCACGATCTGCCTCGCGGCGCCGGCGTACGTCGGGGACGACCTGCCGCACCAACGGGAACAGCTCCGGTGGTTCGGCGGGATGGTCGGCAACCACGTCGCGGATCTCGTGGCGCGGTACGGCGATGCCGGACCGGTGCCGCGCGAATTGACCGACTACATCCGTGAGCGGGAAGGGTATGACTACTCGCATCACGGGCGGGCCGGGAATCCGTCGACCGACTTCGTACCGGACGAGATCGTGGACCGCTTCTGCCTTCTCGGTCCGTCGTCGGCGCACGTGGAACGGTTGGAGGAACTGGTTTCGCTGGGTGTGGACCAGTTCTCGCTGTACCTCATGCACGACCAGCGGGAAGAAACGCTGAAACGGTACGGAGCCGAGGTCATCGGGAAGGTGACCGACTGAGGCGGTCGTGAGTGATCCGGGTCGTTCTAACGACCCGGATCACTCACGACCCCGGTACATCCCCAAGCCCACCAGCGCCCCGGCCATGACCGTGAGCGCGAGCCCGGCCCAGGTGACGGCCCCGCGGAACTCCCCGGACTGCTGCGCGCTCCAGCCCGGGGTCGCGAGATCGCCGGTGAAGAGCGCCGCGAGGATGGTCCCGCTGACGGCGATCCCGATCCCGGTCGTGACCTCCCCGGCGGTGTCCACGAGCGCCGCTCCGATGGTGGTCCGATCGGACGGAAGACCACGCATCACGTTCGTGCCGGCGACGACGCCCACGACGCGCATACCGGCGGCGACGAGCACCAGCGCGAGGGCGATCCACCCGTACCCGAGGCGGCCGAACAGACCGTGGACGGCGAGCCCGCATACGACGGCTCCGGCGCCGAACCAACCGGCCTTGTCGAGTCCGACGCGTTTGACCAGCGGACCGATGAGCGCGCCGCCGGCGATGAGCACGACGACCTGCGGCAGCATGCCCAGCGCCGCTTGGGCGGGCGTCCAGCCCCGGTCGAGCTGGAGTTGCAAGGTCACGAGGTAACCCAGGCCGGCGGTCGCCAGCGCCGCGGCGGCCTTGAACGCCAGACCGCTCGACACCAGCGGGCGGGCGACGAGGGCGAGGTCGAGCAGCGGATGGCGGGCGGACCGCTCGCGGCGGGCGAACAGCACCGCCGTCACGACGGCCGTTCCCGTGATCAGCCAAGGGAAAAACGCCGCCGATCCCGCTTCGACGAACAGGGTCGGGGCGACCAGCGCGAGCACGATCGTGGCCGTGCCGAGCAGCGCGCCCACGACGTCGATCGGGGCCCGGTGCGGTTCTTCCGGATTGTCGATGGGGATGCCGCGCCGGATGCCGAGGAACGCGAGCGCGGCGACGGGCACGTTCACCAGCAGCAGCACCTGCCAGGGAGCGAACGAGAGCACGAAACCGCCGACCGTGGGCCCGAGCGCGAGCCCGACCAGGCCCACGGTCGAGATCAGCGTCGTGGCACGGACGCGGAGCGCGTCTTCGTCGAACAGACGGAACGCCAAGGCGAGGGAGCCCGGCGTCGTCATCGCGGCCGCGACACCCATCGTCGCGCGGATCACGATGAGCTGCTCCGGCGCGGTGACGAACGCGGTCGCCAGACTCGCCACCCCCAGCAAGGTCAGCCCGGCCAACATGACCTTGCGGCGGCCGATCCGGTCGGCCAGTGCGCCGAAGGCCAGCATCAGCCCGCCGAAGACGACGGAGTACACGCCCGTGACCCACTGCAGCGCGGTCGTCGACGCCGACAGCTCACGGCCGATGGTCGGCAAGGAGACGTTGAGGATCGAGTTGTCGAGCATCTCGAACAGGAAGACCGCCGACAACCCGGCGAGGGCCACCCAGGCTTCACGGAGGGAACGCGGTGATCGCGAGAGTTCGTCAGGACGGATGTCCACTGCACACTCCTTCAAGGTGAAGAAGTGGCGGCTCATCCGAGACCGCGTATGCGCGCGTGCCTGGTCATGGGCACGCGTTTTTACTTCCGGTGCCTTGATCATAACCCCGGCCGGGCGAGAACCTCAAATCATCTCGCCCCGCCGGACTCGCCCGGGGTACCGTCCGTCCATGGCATGTCGGATCAGTGAGCTCGTCCTCGGTTGCCGCGATCCCGAGGCGCTGGCGCGATTCTGGTGCGAGGTCCTGGACTTCGTGGAGCTCGATCGCGACGGGGACGACATCGAGATCGGGGCGCGCGACGGGTTCGGCGGCAAGCAGCCGACGATCATCCTCAGCCGCGAGACCGACCCCGCGACCGAGAAACCCCGGCTGCACCTCGACGTCAGCGCCACCGACCGCGATCAGGACGCCGAACTCGAACGCCTTCTGGCCGCCGGGGCCGAATTCGCCGACATCGGCCAGACCGGTGAAGAGTCCTGGCACGTCCTCGCCGACCCCGAAGGCAACGTGTTCTGTCTGCTCAAGACCCGGATCGAACCGCTCTGACTGGGGCCTGCCCCAGAGACCGGACCCTCGTCACCTGGGGTCCCTGTCCTGAATGCTCCCCGCCCGGCTACGACTGTGCCGAAGTCGAAGTCCCGGTGACCCACGGATCACGCCTGCCGTCCCTCTGATCACGTGTGTCGTCCGCCTGATCACACGTGCCGTCCGTCTGATCACCGGTGCCGTCCCTCAGATCACGGCCGCGCGGTGGTCGCCACGGGACGGCACGCGTGATTGAACGGACGCCTTACGTGATCAGACGGACGGCACCTGACACTGGACGCGTGGGGGCACGGCGCCGCGAACCGCAGCGCCTGCGTCGACGCGGCACTCGACGGCTACCTGACCTACGGACGTCTTCCGGCACGCGACACCGTCTGCGCCCCGGATCACGCGCCCTTCGACGCCAGGTAGTTCCTCGAGATCTCCTCGTCGGTGAGCCAGGAGGTGTAGCCGGCGGGGTCCGGGAAGATCTGCGCGAACCGGTGCGCCACCTCGGGCACCCGTTGCGCGGCGTCCAAAGTGGCCAGTACGTGATCCGGCGGCGGCGCGAGCAGATCGTTGCTCAGCCGGGTCGCGTGCTGTGCCTTTTCCCAGTATTCGGCGAAGGTCCCGCGCAGGAACGCCTCGTCGAACGGGCGGTCACCGTGGTCGAGGATGCGCCGCTCGTAGACCGCGGCCGCGTGCGCCGCCATATTCGCGCCCTGCCCGGCGATCGGGTCGTTCGTCACCGCGGCGTCGCCCATCGCCAGGACCTTCGCCCCGGACGGCAGCGTCCCGACCGGTTCGCGCACGATCGGTAGGACCCGGCCGCGCAGGGCGTCCTGCGGCCCGCTCGGCCGCGCGTCGGCCAGCGACTCGGCGACCCATGGGAACTGCTTGCGCAGCAACGCCATCGCGACGGCGAAATGCTCGTCGGTGTCGGTGACGTCGTCCCAGACGTCCAGCGGTCCGCCCGGCACACCGAAGAAGCCGAGACCGAAGACGGGCCCGCGCACGGACTGGACCGGCAGCCCGAACAGTTCACCGGCCTGGGAAAGACCGAACGTCAGGCCCGGGTAGGTCGGGAGAGGCTCGTCGCGGCCCGAGACCAGGTACGTGATCCCGATGGTCCGTTGCGGTTCGCGATACGGCGAGTGCCGGTCGTCGCGCGGGAACAGGCCGTCGAACTGCGGACCGCGGCCGGCGGCGACCAGTACGAGATCGAACTCCCGCGCGTACTCGTCCAGCCCGTCCGGGCTCACCTTGCCGATCCGCACCTCGCCGCCGCGTCCGGCGAAGGCGGTCAGCCAGGTGGACACCTTGACGCGCTGGTCGACCGACTGCGCGGGATGGTCGAACCGGGCCTGCCACGAGATCGCCGGTTCCGGGGAATCCCCGGCGAGCCCGAACGACGCGCCGAGGATCTCCGGAGCCTGGCCATCCCAGAAGTTGATGCCCAGTGCGCGTTCCCGCCGCAGCGCGGGTTCGAAGACGCACTGGTTCGAAATCAGCCTGCCCGCGCGGATCGTCTCGGCGTCGCGGTCGGTGACCACGGTGACGGCGTATCCGTGCTTCTGCAGACCCAAGGCCAGGACCAGTCCGGCCTGACCGGCCCCGACCACCACGATCCGGCGCACGCGGCTCACCCGACCAGGGCCTGGTACACCAGGTGACGCAGTTCGACGCGGATCGGGTGGGTCGACGACGGCAGCAGCTGGGTGAAGAACAGGACCGTGACGTCCTCGTCCGGATCGACCCAGAACGCGGTACTCGCGGCCCCGCCCCAGGCGAATTCCCCGGCGCTGGCGGTGGTCTTCGCCTTGACCGGGTCGTCGAGCACGGAAAAGCCCAGTCCGAAGCCGAAACCGTGGTACGGCGCCTCGGAGAACGCGGGCCGCCCGTAGGTCTCCAGGTCCACGCCTCCCGGCAGGTGGTTGCTCGCCATGAGCTGCACCGTGCGCGGGCCGAGCAGCCGGACACCGTCGAGTTCGCCGCCGCGCACCAGCATCTGCGTGAACCGGTGGTAGTCGCCCGCCGTCGACACCAGACCGCCCCCGCCGGACAAACACACGGGCGCGACGCGGCCGACGGCACCCATCTCGTCGTGACGCAAGGGGGCCTTGGTCTTCGGGTTGGGCACGTAGAGGGCGGCGAGCCGGTCGAGCGCGGCGGGGTCGGCCTGGAACCCCGTTTCGCGCATGCCGAGCGGGGTGAAGATCCGTTCGGCGAAGAAGGTGTCGAGCGACTGGCCCGAAACGACCTCGACGAGCCTGCCGAGGATGTCCGTCGCGACCGAGTAGTTCCATTCCGTACCAGGCTGGAACAGCAGCGGCTGCCGCGCGATCGCCTCGGAGACCCCGGCCAGATCGAGACCCGGCGCCATCCCCCAGTCGAATCCGGCCTCGCGGTAGAGCCCGTCGACCGGATGCGTGCGGTGGAACCCGTAGGTCAGGCCCGCGGTGTGGGTGAGCAGATGCCAGAGGCGGATCGGTTCGGTGGCGGGTTCGGTCGCCATCCGGACGGGCGATCCCTTGGTGTAGACCCGGGGTTCAGCGAATTCCGGCAGCCATCGCGCGATCGGGTCGCCGAGGTCGATGAGCCCCTCTTCGACGAGCATCATCGCGGCGACCGAGGTGACCGGCTTCGTCATCGAGTAGATACGCCAGATCGTGTCGACCTCGACGGGTAGCGCGGCCTCGATGTCACGCCGTCCGTTCGACGCGAGATGCGCGACCTTGCCGTTCCTGGTCACCACGGCCAGGTAACCCGGAAGCAGATTCCGCTCCAGGTACCCGTCGAAGTGTTTGTCGATCCGCAGCAACCGTTCCGCGTCGAAGCCCACCTCGGCCGGGTCGACGTCCACCTTCAGCTCGATCATGCGACCGAGGCTACGCGTTTCGCTCGGCCTGTTTCTCCAGTCGCCACGCCTCGTCGGTCTTCCCGATCCGCCAATATCCGGAGATCGACAGCAGGTCGCGCCGCATGCCCCGATCGTCGAGCAGGTGTCGCCGCAGGTCCCGGACGAACCCGGCCTCGCCGTGGACGAACGCCTGCACGACGCCTTCAGGCCAGTCGAGCGCGCGGACGGCGGCCGCGAGGTCGTCGCCACGGCCGCGGTGCAGCCAGGTGATCTGCGCGTCGGCCTTGGTCGTCAGCGTCTGCTCCTCGGCGGCGTCCTCCACGAGGATGACGGCGTGCGCGGGAACGCCCGCCGGCATCGCCTCGAGGGACGCGGCGATGGCCGGCAGGGCACTCTCGTCGCCGGCGAGCAGATGCCAGTCGGCCTCGTCGCCGGGCGCGTACGCCCCGCCGGGACCGGAGATCAGCAGTTCGTCGCCGGGTTTCGCGGCGGCCGCCCACGGTCCGGCGACGCCCTCGTCACCGTGGTGGACGAAGTCGAGCACCAGTTCGCCGAGGTTCCGGTCGAAGGCGCGGACGGTGTAGGACCGCATCCGCGGCCACTGCTCACGCGGCATCTCGGCGCGGACCCGCGCCAGATCGAGGGGTTCGGGGTAGTCGACGCCGGGCACCCGGAAGTGCACCTTGACGTAGGCGTCGGTGAATTCGTTGGGCTGGAACGAGGCGATCCCTTCGCCCCCGGCCACGATCCGGACCATATGCGGGGTGATCCGCTCGGTGCGCAACACCCGCAACCGGGTCGCCGACACCGGCTTCCTCGCCTCGGCCATCCGCGACTCCTTCCGACAGGTTAGGTGAACCTAACCGAGCGTACGCCCCTCCTCGGTTGACCGGGTCAGGTCTCCCAACATCCGATCAAAGCCTCCCCGGACCCGCTCGGCGAACCCGATGAACAGCCGATTGGCCAGCGGAACCGCCCATCGGCCGCGGGAAGCGACGTTGTACACCCGATGGGTTACCCGGGCACCGCCCGGATCATCCTCGACGGTGTATTCGCCGCGGTACCACCAGCCACCCTGCTGAGCGACGAAGCGGCGTTCCGCGTCTGCCTCGAAGTGCGGGTTGTACGGCTGCGCCCGCAGACCCTCCTCGATCCGGGCGAAGACGTCGTCGGCGGACGCGGGGACCACGCCGGACAACTCGACCAAGGGCTTCATTTCGCCCCCGCGGCCGGATCACTCACCCGGGTGTTCTGGAACGACGCGACTCGCCAGCCCTCGGCTTCCTCGACGAGCACGTACGTCAGCGTCGACTCCCTTCCCGGTTCGGGCTTGCCACCGCCCGCCAGCGACGATCCGCCGCCGGACACGACGATCGCGACGTCCGGCCGCACGAAGCGGACCTTGGGCTCATCGCCGTCCGCGACCAGCTTCGAGCCCTTCAGCGGCCCCTCGAACAGGGCCCGGTGTGCACTCTCGATGACCTGGCGGCCCGGCATGTTCATACCGAAGAACGTCACGTAGTCGGCGTCTTCGGTGAACAGCCGCGCGTATGCGGTCGCGTCGCCCTCATTCCACGCGTCGACGAGTTTGCCCAGTACGGCCAGGACTTCGGTACGGGATCCGGTCATGACTTCCTCCAGTTAGACGAACGGTGTTCGCGTTACGAACACCGTTCTACAGACGAACAGTGTTCGCGTCAAGTAGAGTTCCGGATCGAACCCAGGACCAGGAGGCGAACCAGTGAGCAGGCCCCGGCGTCGCGCCGAGAAACCCGTGCTGTCCCAGGAGCTCGTGGTGAAGACGGCACTGGACCTCCTCGCCGCCGAGGGACTGGAGGCGGTGAGCATGCGGCGCGTGGCACAGGCACTGGAGACCGGTCCGGCGTCGCTCTACGCCCACGTCGCGAACAAGGAGGAGCTCCACGAGCTGATGGTCGATCACGTCCTCGACTTCGGCCCGATCCCCGAACCCGACCCGGACCGATGGGCGGAGCAGGCGAAGGAGCTGTTGCGGCAGAACGTGCGAGCACTGACAGCTTTCCCCGGGATCGCGAAGATCGCCTGGGCCATCCCAGTCCCGACGGGCGCGAACGCACTTCACCAAGCGGAGGGAATGCTCGCGGTTCTACGGGCCGGCGGCCTGAACCTGAAGCACGCACTCTTCGCCGCCGACGCGTTGTGGCTCTACGCCAAGGCCTACGCGTACGAAGGCGCCGGCTGGCAGTACGGCGATATCGATGTGACCGTGCAGGAGGAACGCGGCAAGCAGATGCTCGAGTACATGACGTCGTTCCCGGCCGGGACTTTCCCGAACCTGCTGGCGTCGGGCGAATTCTTCAACGAGGAGACGGCACAGGAACGGTTCGAGTTCGCGATCGACATGTTCTTGGGCGGCCTTGCGCGACTGAAGGATCAGTGAAAGTGGTGCGCAGCTGTGTTGCGAAGGGCACCTTCGCAACACAGCCCGACAGAGGCCCCGCGACAACCGGACCGAATACCACTCCACAGTCGGACGACTGCGACAAATAACCCTCTAGTGTTATCCGCGCAAATTCACGACTACACAAAATTACGAACACATGTTCGACCGGTTTCGGGTATTATTGAGATGTGTCCGAGACCGAGGTTCCCGTTCTTCCTGAGCTGCCGCAGGAGTTGTGGCGTGCCGGGAAGCTGGAGCTTGCCCATGGGGCGCGACACTTCCTGCAAATGATGCGGGCCGCCACCGCCGGGTTGGGGCGGTTTCTGGCGGAGATCGAGTCTCGGGGTGCGAAAGACCTGTACGGCTATGGGACTACCGAGGCGTGGTTCGCTGATCTTGCGGGTCTCACGCGTGGTGAGGCGGGGGATGTGGTGAAGCGTGCGGTCGCGTTGAATCCGACGCGCGCTCTCGATGGCACCGAAGTCCCGCCATTCGCTCCCGCCACCGCCGCCGTTGCCGCCGAAGGCATGATCGGTGAACAGCGGATCGATCAGATTCTGAAGGCACTGCAGCAGATCCCTGCCAAGACCTCACCCGAGGATCGGGCGTGTACGGAGAACCAGCTCGCGAACCTCGGCCGTGACGCCGGGCCTTCGGAGATCGCGAAATGTGCGAAGCAGATGCTGGCATGGCTCGACCCCGACGGCAAAGAACCCAAGGACCCCGAACCCGCCCATCCCCGTCGCGAACTCACTGTGGAGCGCCGCAAAGACGGCTTCTGGAACCTCAAAGGACTGTTGGACGACGAACTCGGCGCCCGCACAGCAGCGTTCATCGAGGCCTACTCCAAACCCCGCCCGACCGACGAGTCCGGCCAAGCCGACTTCCGAAGCAAAGCGGAACGCCAGGGTGATGCGTTCGCGGACCTCCTCGATCTGGCGATCGCCTGCCCGGATCAGCCCGGGACCAACGGCTACCGGACTCTGGTGCACGTCACCATCGGTCTCGAGGAGCTCAAGACCGGGCTTGGGACCGCGTGCGTGGACTTCGTCGGGGAGATGACCGCCCGCGACGCCCGCATGGCCGCCTGCGACTGCCTCATGCTCCCGGTCGTGCTCAACGCGGCCGGTGAGCCCCTCGATGTGGGACGGCTCAGGCGCTTCGTCACCCCCGGCCAACGACGTGCCCTGAACATCCGCGACGGGGGTTGCGCCTTCCCGGGCTGTCACCGGCGGCCGAAAGGCTGTCACGCACACCACATCCATCACTGGGCAGACGGCGGACGGACCGACCTCCGCAACCTCGTCTTGCTTTGCAGCTTCCATCATCGGCTGATTCACCACGGTGAGTGGGAAGTCCGCATGGCTACCGACGGGCTACCCGAGTTCATCCCACCCCAATACCGGGACCCGCTCCGACTACCCCGGCGCAACACCCTCCACCGCGCCGCAGCATGACCCCGCACGATCCGAAGAGCCCGTCGGCGACGGGCCCTTCGGCATGCCCAATGTTCGAGACCGCCTCCGCACTTACGTGTAGTGACCTGAGAGGTTGCGAACGAGCAGACACGTAGTCGGATGATCTTGGCGTGAGGAAGGGCCTCCGGGTTCAGTGTGGATTGCGATCTGCACCGGCTGCCTGAAGTCCTCGTGACTCACGCTAAAGCACCGTGGCGGTGCGCCGCGGAACGGTTCCAAGTCGCGGTATCCACGGCGAAACACGGCAAAGTCGAACGCTTCAACCCCCACTCTGCTCGAGGAATGGG
>NZ_JACBXD010000110.1 GCF_013870525.1 Amycolatopsis pittospori | reverse complement strand
GTGGCGGTGGATTCGGTGGTGGATTGGGCGGTGGAGTCGGCCGGCGCCGCGGATCAGGCGGGCCGGGCGGCTGCTGGTTCATCGAGTGGATCCCCCATGCGGTCGGCAACGCCGTTCACCCAGGTAGCGGTTTCGGCGTTTCGGCGGTCAGCATAGATCGGCTGCCCTAGAGTGTGTGGCTGTGTTGACGAAATGGGGGACGGCGGTCTTGGCCGTCGCGGCGAGTTCGGCGCTCATGGCGCCACCGTCGGATACGAACGTTCCGGAAGCGCCCGACGCGGGCCCTTCGCTGACGAACGCGCCGCAATTGCCGAAGCCGCCGCCGCTCGGCGCGCGCGGGCAACTCGGCCTGCTCCAGCCGCCCGCCGGTGCCGCCGCGAACGTCGCGGTCAAGGTGGAACGCGACGGTTCGGTGTCGATCACCGAAAAGGTGACCGTCCCAGGTGGACAGCACCTGGTGCGGCGCATCCCGTTGCGGGTTCCCGCCGGTGAAGAGCAGGATCGCGTGTACGGGATCCGTGACGCGGCGGTCGAAGGCGCGGGCAAGACCGAGCTGACCGGCGAGCAGCTGGTCGCCACCTTCGACGGCGGCGAATCCACCCTCAAGTACAAAGTGGACGGAGCGGTCGCCGACGCCAACGGCGCGCTGCAGGTCCGCTGGCAGGTCGCGAGCGGCTGGGACGGTGAACTGTCCCGGGTGTCCGCTTCGTTCAGCGCGCCGACGCGGGAAATGCCCACAGTGGACTGTTTCGCCGGGCCGGTCGGTTCGGACAGGCAGTGCTCCCTCGCGGAGACCGACCACAGCGGCGTCGTCCGCATCGAACAGGACAAGCTCGCGGCCGGGGAGCGGGTCGACCTCGCCGTCCAGCTTCCGGCGGGCACCGTGCCCGCGAACGCCCGGTTCGAGCAGATCGCCTCGGTCGGCGGCGCGTTCGCCCTCACGACGCTCACCGGCATCGGGTTCGGGGCCCTCGCGCTGTTCCTCGTTCTCGGCGCGCTCGCCGTCTGGCTGCTGCGGCGCCGCGATCGGGGCGCGCTGACCGCCGGCACCGGCCCGGTCGACGTCCTCATGCGTGACGGCGACCGTGTCTCCTTCGCTTCACCGGACGGCGTCCTGCCCGGCCAGGTCGGCACCGTCGTCGACGAGACGGTCGACGTCGTGGACGTCAGCGGCACGGTGGTCGATCTCGCGGTCCGCAACTATCTGTGGATCGCCGAGGTCCGTGGCGCCGGCACCGTCGACTGGCAGATCGCCCGCCGCAACGCGCCGGACGAGCACCTCGTCGCCTTCGAACGCGAGATCTACACCGCGATCCTGCCCGAGGGCACCGATTCCGTACTGCTGTCGGAACTCCGCGGCCGCGGCACCGTCGATCTCCGCGTCGCCGGGGAGGCGATGTACGCCGACGTCGTGCGCAAGGGCTGGTTCTCGCGCCGCCCGGACAAGGGCAAGAGCAAGCTCACCTGGGCGGGCGTCGGCCTGGTCGCGCTCGGCCTCGTCGGCACCGTGGTCCTGACCTTCACCGCCGGGCACGCGCTGCTCGGCGTCGCGCTCGCGCTCGCCGGGGTCGCCTTGCTGCTGGGTGCCTCGTGGGTACCGCCGAGGACTTCGCGCGGCAGGCGGCTGGTCGGCCAGGTACGCGGGCTGCTGGAGTACCTGCACACGGTCAAGGTCGGCGAGATTCCGGTGGGAGACCAGGAAATGGTGTTCTCACGGTCGCTTCCGTACGCGATCGTCCTCGGCGACACCGAGCACTGGCTCCGGACCTTCGAAGGGCTCGACCCGTCGGCGGACGGTTCGGCCGGGCTGTACTGGTTCGGCGGCCTCGAAGGCGACCGGGACCTGCGCCGCTTCGCCGCGCATCTGCCGTCCTTCCTGTCCGCTTTGGACGGTCTGCTCGCCGAATCCGGTCATCTGCGCTCGATCCGCCCGGAACCGGTCCCCGCCTGACGTGAAGACCCGTAACCACCGCATTCAGAGGACTAAATGCGTGCTGGTGGCCGTGCTCTTGACGGGGCTGGGGGCGGCACCGGCGCGGGCGCAGGGCGAACCGCAGCTGCCCGCGTTACCCAACAGCGCGGAGATCTCGCTCAAGGTGGAACGCGACGGTGCCCTTTCGGTCGTCGAGGCGGTGTCCGTGCCGAGCGAAGCGACGATGACGCGTCGCGTCCCGTTGCGGACGGCCGCTCCGCGCGACCGCGACCGGATCATCGGGATCCGTGACGTCACCATCGAAGGGGCGGGTAACTCCGAGCTGACCGACGACGAATTCACCGTCCGGCTCAAGGGCGGTACGTCGATCGTCCGGTACACAGTGGACGGTGCGGTCGCCGAAGCCGACGGCCTGCTGCGGGTCGGCTGGCAGCTCGCGGGCGGCTGGGACACCCGGCTCGAACTCGTGCGCGCGAGCTTCGCCGCGCCGGTCATCCCGAACGCGGTCACCTGTTACGCCGGTCCCGAGGGAACCCGGGGGCACTGCGGCACCGCGCAGATCGCGCATTCCGGCCTGACCCGGTTCAGCCAGCAGAACCTCGCCACCGGCCAGCGGATGGAGATCTCCGTCGAGCTGCCCGCCGGCACCGTTCCGGCGAACGCGCGGCTGGAGCCGTCGAAGACCTTCGCGGGCGCCTTCGTGCTCACCACGCCGGTCGGCTGGGCCTGGGGCGGCTTCGCGCTCGCCCTGGTCGCGGCCGCCGTCGCACTGGGCCTGCTACGACGACGGGACAAGCACCCGGGTGGCGCACTCCCGGTCCGCCTGCTTACCGGAAAGGATGACGAAGCCGCGTTCGCGTCCCCCGACGGTGTGCTGCCGGGACAGGTCGGAACCGTTCTTTCGGGCCGCGCCGACGCCGTCGACCTGGCGGCGACGGTCGTCGACCTCGCGGTCCGGAACTACCTGTGGGTGAGTGAGGAGTCCGGCGAGCTGAACGACTGGCGGCTGGTCCGCCGTAATCCGCCTGACGAGCAGCTCACCGCCTTCGAACGCGCGGTGTTCGACGTCCTGCTGCCGGACGAACGGGAGTCGGTGCTGCTCTCGGAGGTCCAGGCGGCGCGGATCGGCATCGGGGCCGTGCGCGACGTCCTGCACGACGGCGTCGTCGAGCGCCGCTGGTACTCGCGTCGGCCCGCCGAGCTCACCCGTGCCGGGCTGCGGGTCTGCTTCTACGGCCTGTTCCTCACCGTCCTGCTGGCGCTGACCGTCGGCTACGCGCAACTCGGCCTGATCGTCATCGCCGCGGGTGCGGTACTCGCCGTCGCCGCCCGGTGGCTGCCGGTGCGCACCGGCAGCGGCGTCGCGCTGCACAGGAGGTTGCTCGGCGTCCGCGACGCCCTCGTGGAGACCAAGGCGAGCGCCGTCCCGAAGCTCGAACGCGAGGTGCTCCTTTCGCGGGCGCTGCCTTACGCGCTCGCTCTGGGCGAACAAGAACACTGGGTCGCCGGCTTCGCCGCTCTGAAGGGGCCGCCCAAGATCTACTGGTACGGAAGAGAAGGCGCCGACGAGCTGCCCGTCGCGCGGGTGAGCGAGTTCACCGCCGCGCTCGTGGGAACCTTCGCCGCCACCCGCGAGGGCCGTCGCCTGAAGGCCTGACTAGCCCGTAGGGTGGTGCGCATGGCCGATCCCGAGCTTGTCCGATTCACCCTCGACAACGGTCTGCGCGTGGTGCTCGCGCCCGACGAGACCGCTCCGGTGGTGGGTGTCAGCGTTCACTACGACGTGGGCTTCCGTTCCGAGCCCGAAGGGCGCACCGGTTTCGCGCACCTCTTCGAGCATTTGATGTTCCAGGGGAGCGAGAGCCTGGAGAAGCTCGCGCACTTCCGGTACGTCCAGTCGAGTGGTGGCAGCTTCAACGGGTCCACCCATCCGGACTACACGGACTACTTCGAGGTGCTCCCCGCGGCGGCACTCGAGCGCGCCCTGTTCCTCGAAGCGGACAGGATGCGGGCGCCGAAGCTGACGCAGGAGAACCTGGCCAACCAGATCGACGTGGTCAAGGAGGAGATCCGCCTCAACGTGCAGAACCGGCCGTACGGCGGGTTCCCGTGGATCCTGCTCCCGCCGGTGCTGTACTCCACCTTCCCCAACGCGCACAACGGTTACGGCGGTTTCGAGGACCTCGAACAGGCCACCCTGGACGACTGCGCGGCCTTCTTCGACACCTACTACTCGCCCGCGAACGCGGTGCTCACCGTCGCCGGTGACTTCACCGTCGACAACGCCCGCGAGCTGATCGAGAAGCACTTCGGCGACATCCCGCACCGGCCCGCGCCGGTCCGGCCGTCGTTCGCCGAGCCCGCCCCCGAGGGCGAACTGCGCGGCGAGGAGGTCGACGCGCACGCCCCGCTGCCCGCGGTCGGCGTCGGCTACCGCATGCCGGATCCGATCAACGACCTCGACGGCTACCTGGCGAACCTCGTGCTCGCCGGCGTGCTGACCGACGGCGACGGCTCCCGCCTGCAGCAGCGTCTGGTGCACCGCGAACCGCTGGTCGTCGACATCGGCGCCGGGGCCGGACTGTTCGGCCCGTTCGAGGCACGCGACCCGGACACGTTCACCATCACCGCGATCCACCCGCACGAGGTGAGCACCGACCAGGTCCTCGCCGCGCTGGACGAGGAGCTGGAGAAGCTGGCGGCCACGCCGCCGGAGGACCAGGAACTCAAGAAGGTCACCGCGCGCTGGGCGGCCAGCCTGCACTCCGAGCACGACAAGCTGGTGTCCCGCACGCTGGCCCTCGGCTCGTTCGAGCTGCTCTACGGCGACGCGTCGCTGGTGTACCGGCTCGCCGAGAAGATGTCGGCGGTCACCGCGGAAGCCGTTTCGGCGGCGGCGAAGGCACTGCGCCCGGATTCGCGCGCCGTCCTCGTCATCCGCCCGGGTAGTGGATCTTCAGACCAGGAAGGTACCGAGCAGTGAGCGCACCGCACCGCACCGCCGAGGAGATCGGCCGCACGGCCGCCGGGCCGCGTCCGGTCCCGCCGCTGGGGACGCAGCGCGCCGCCGCCGACCTGTCCCATGTGGACACCACGCTGTCCAACGGGCTGCGGGTGCTCGCCGTCCGCAAGCCCACCGTTCCGCTGGTCGAGCTGCGCGTGTGGATCCCGTTCGCGGGTGAGGACGCACTGCACCCGGCGACCGCCGAGGTGCTGGCCGAGACCCTGCTGACCGGTACCGCCCGCCGCGACCGCATCGAGATCGACGCCGACCTGGCGCTGATCGGCGGCGACCTGTCGTCCGGCGTCGACCCGGAGCGGCTGGTCCTCAGCGGCACCGCGCTGGCCGACGGCCTGCCGACGATGCTCGACGTCCTCGCCGACGCGCTCACCGGCGCGTCGTACGCGGACGCCGAGGTCGAGCGGGAACGCGAGCGGCTGATCGAGCGCATCGCCGTCTCCCGCACGCACCCGCGGACGATCGCCCGCGAGGCGCTGCAGAAGCACCGCTACGGCGACCACCCGGCCACGCGCGAGGTCCCGCAGGCCGACGATGTGGCCGCCGTCGAGCCCGATCGCGTGCGCGCACTGCACCGGGCTTCCGTGCTGCCGCGGGGATCCGTGCTGGTGATCGTCGGCGACATCGACCCGCAGACCGTCATCGGCGACCTGGAGAAGGCGCTCGGCGGCTGGGCTTCGGACGCCTCCGCCGTCCGCCTGCCCGCACTGCCCGACCTCACCGGCGGCAACGTCCTGCTGGTGCCGCGGGCCGGCGCCGTGCAGTCGCAGATCCGGCTTTCCGCGCAGACCGTGCCGCGCACGGACCCGAGGTACGCCGCGCTGCAGCTGGCGAACCTCGCGTACGGCGGGTACTTCTCGTCGCGGCTGGTCGAGAACATCCGTGAGGACAAGGGTTACACCTACAGCGCCCACTCCGGGTTCGAGTTCACCGACCAGACCGCCGTGGTGAACGTCGACGCGGACACCGCGACCGACGCGACCGCGGCCGCCCTGATGGAGACGCGGTACGAACTGGCCAGGCTCGGCCTCGTGCCGCCGACCGCCGACGAGGTCGAGTCGGTGCGGCAGTACGCGATCGGTTCGCTGGTCACGGCCGCGTCGTCGCAGGGAGGGCTCGCCGCGCAGCTGGCCGCGCTCGCCGCGACCGGACTGGGCGCCGAATGGCTCGCCGAGCACCCGGCGCGGCTCGCCGCCGTCACCGCCGAGGACGTCGCCGCCGCCGCGCTGGAGTTCTTCGCGCCCAAGCGGTTCACCGGGGTCGTCGTCGGTGACGCCGACGTCCTCACGCCGAAACTGCAGGCGCTCGGCGACGTGACCATCGGGGAGCCCGCCTGATGAAGCAGCCGTTCGGGTTGGGGGCGCTCCCGACGCTTTCGCGCTCCACGGCGGACCGTCAGGAATCCTTGCGCACCAACCCGGACCGGCTCTTCGCCCGCTGGCCCGACGCGCGCGTCGTCCTGCTCGACGAGCACTCGCGCACGCCGGTGGTCGAGGGTTCCGGGAGGCTGGCGACCCGCAAGACGCAGGACTTCGGCGCCGAGCCGCCCGCCGACGCGGTCTTCCTGGGGGAGTGGCAGGGCACCGACTTCTGGTCGCTGCCCGGTCGCCCCGCCGGGGAGACCGAGACCGTCGAGATGGCGGGCAGCTGGGGCGTCGTCGAACAGGTCCCGCGGCATCAAGGCGAGATCTGGGTCGACCTGCGCGGCTACGGCGACCTGCTCGACGACACGTCGGCCGGGTTGTTCACCACCGCGCAGGCGCTGGGGAACTGGCGGCACCAGGCGAAGTTCTGCACGCGGTGCGGAAGCGCGACCGAACTCGTCCAGCTGGGCTGGGCGAGCAGATGCACCGGCTGCGGCCGGGAGGAATACCCGCGCACCGACCCCGCGGTGATCTGCCTCGTGCACGATGACGACGGCGTCGACGGCGAGCACGTCCTGCTGGCACGGCAGCCGATCTGGCCGGAGAACCGGTACTCGATCCTCGCCGGTTTCGTCGAGGCGGGGGAGTCGCTCGAAGGGTGTGTCGAGCGGGAGATCCGCGAAGAGGTGGGCGTCGACGTGTACGACATCCGCTATCTCGGCAGCCAGCCGTGGCCGTTCCCGCGGTCGATCATGCTCGGCTTCACCGCACGCGCCGACATCTCCGCTCCGCTCGTACCCGCGGAAGGTGAGATCGAAGAGGCACTGTGGGTTTCGCGGGCGGAAGTGCGGGCCGCTTTCGCGAACAGTCAGCTGCGGAATTCCGGTGCCGTGCCGACCCCGATCGCCGGTGGCGCGGCGCACCTGGTGCTGCCGGGGAACTCCTCTATCGCTCGCGTGATGCTGGCGGCCTGGGCCGGGGTCTCCTGACGGGATCGCGTCGCCGTGGTCGTGAGTGGCGTTTCGGGTTCTAACCCGAAACGCCACTCACGACCACCTCGGGCCGGTCTGCCGCGCTACGAACGGGCGAAACGCAGGACCCAGGCTCGCTCCTGGATCTCCTCGCCGGTCAGCGTCCAGCCCTGTTCGCCGGCCAAGGCCAGCACGCGCTCTTTCGGAACTTCCTTGTAGCGCGACCAATCGAGCTCCATCCGGTCCCCGGTGGCGGCGACCGAGTCGCGCAGGGCGAGCAGCTGCGCTTCTCGCCGTCCGCGCAGTCTGCCGTCGGGAACGCCGATGGCCTGGACGATCCCGAGGACCACGACGACGGCCAGCGCCGGGACGACGAGGAGCAGGTTCACCGCGTTCTCAGTCATCGAGCGACAACTTCCTCTTCGCACGCGGGGCTTCGAAGAGAAGGGTGCGTGTCCCGTTGTACGTCCGGCGGTCGCCGGTGTACCGGAACCCCTTGCTCGCCGCGAGTTCCTTGATCATCGGTTCGGAAAGCGGATACGCGGTCCAGACCGGGACCTGCCCGTGCCGCGAAAGATCTTTCAGCGCCCGGTCGCAGCCCTGGCTCAGGCTCTGTCGTGAGCGCCGGACGAAACCGATGACGAACCACACCGCCAGCACGGGAAAGGCCGCGTAGAGGACGGTCATCGCTCAGCCGAGCTGGTTCGTGATCGACGACGGCGGAGCCGGGGGATCGAACGAGACACTCTTCGCCACTCCGTTCAAGATCGCGAGGTAGGCCTGCCAGTCTGCCAAATCCTCGGTGGACACGGACAGGATCGCCAGCCGGCGCTTGTCCGGGAAGGCGAAGACGATCTGCGCCTGCCGCATCCGGTGGGTGACCGGTGTCCGCCTGCCGAGCGGGGTGAACGGGAGTGACACCGTGACCTCTTCGCCGACGACGAGACCCTCGCCCGCGGGGAAGTCCGCGTACCCGATTTCCCGCGGTTCGCCCCGGACGGTGAGCCCGCCGGCGATGGCGGCCAGGGGCTGTTCCGCCCGCAGGTCGGCGGGTTTGACCATGATGGCCAGCTGACCGGTGGTGACGCGGGCCGGATCGTGATCCGACCGGGCGAAGATCTGCCCGACATAGACGGCGCCCTCTTCGCGGAGCTTGGCCAGGGACATCTCCTGCGTCAGCGCGAGGTGGACCGCTTGCTGCGGGGTCAGGCCACGCAGCGCGGCTGGCCACTGTTCGAGTGCCCGGCGCATCCGCGCGTCGGCCGGTTCGGCGAAGTCGACTTCGTGCAGCTGCTCGGGAACGGTGAACCGGAACGGGACCTTCGCCGCCGGGGTGGCGCCCGGTTCGAGTGTGGTGATCATTTCAGCGAGATACCCCCGAGGATCGCGCCGATGGCGCCTGTCGTGTTCTTCGCGTTGGTGGTCGCTTCCGTGGTGTCGAACAGCCCGAGCGCGCTCGGGACCTGCAGCGCGACGCCGGTGCCGCCCTGGATGACCTTGGCGACGTTGTTGCTCATGGCGACCAGTTCCGGCGAGGCGGTCAGGCCGACGCCCATCGCCTTGTCCGCCATCCAGCTGAACGCCTTGGCCGGATCCTGCATACCGCCGACGACCTTGGCGATGTCGTCGGAGAACGCCTTGCCGCCGGCGACCATCGCGTCGGCGGCGGTGTTCATCATCCCGGTCGCGCGGCTGACGTCGACGAGTTTGTCCACGCCCGAGAGCGCGGTGGTCGCCGCGTCCATGCCCTTCGCGACCGCGCCGACGCCCGGGATCATGCCGATGACGTCGCCGCCGAGGGACACCCAGGCGTTCGGGTCGTCCCACTTGTCGTTGACCACCATGTCGGCGCCGTGGGCGAGCAGCGCGACCGCGCCGGCGCCCAGGGCGATCGGGCCCATGATCGGGGTGAGGATCGGGATGAACGCGAGCGCGCCCGCGACCGCGGCGATGATGCCCGCGATGTCACCGATGTCGCCGAGGTGGTCCTTCAGCCATTTGCCGACGTCGTCGAACATCGACCCGAGCGAGTCCCAGAACGACTCGGTCGGGGCCTCGCCCGCGGCGTCCTTGAGTTCGTCCGCGCAGTTGTCGGCGTCGTCTTCCCAGGTGTCCTTGAGGTTCTCCGCCTGTTTCCGGAGATCGGCGAGCCGGTCCCAGGCCGCGTTCGCCGCGTTGATCTTGTCGACCGCCGCGTTGTGCAGGTTCGCGTCGTCCGGCTTGCCCATGGCGGACTGCCGGGCCGAGCGCGCCGCCGAGTCCGCCTGCTCGGCCGCTCCCTTCGCCTTCTTCGCCTCGGCCTCGAGTTCGCGCGCCTTCCGCTGGTGCGCGTCGAGCCGGTCGCTCCAGGTGGACAGCGCCTTGCCGGCCTTGTCCAGCGACTTGTGGCTCTTTTCGAGGTACTCGGGTAGCGGTCCGAGCCGCGAGGTGAACGCCTGCGCCGCGGTGCCGGTCCACATCTCCCGCTTGTCCTTGACGTTCTTCAGGACTTCGAACGCCTCGTTCGCGTACTTGCCCGTGTCGGTCATCTGCCGGGCGAGGTCGCGGACGGTCCCGACGTTGCCGCGCGCGGGATCGAAGCCCAGCGCCGAGAAGTCGTCAGCCATTCGCCTGCCCGCTTCCCATGTCGCCCGCCATCTGCTTCAGCGAGTCGGTCAGCCCGGCTTCGAGCTCGGCATACCCCTTCATCGCCTGGTTCAGGCCGCCCTTCATCTCGTCGACGGCCCGGCGAAGCTCACGCAGGCCGCCCTCCCAGTCGTCCTTGAAATCGGCGCACGCCTCGTCGAGGTCGTCGGGTCCGATCGAGTCGGGTCCGATGTCCTGCATCTTCTTGATGGCTTGATCGATGTTGTCGACGGCACGGCCGAGGTTCTTCCCCAGCGCGTCCATACCGTCGATGTCGACGGTGAAATCCGGCATTTCGCCCCCAGTGGCTCTTATGGGCAGCGAGCGTAGGACGACGGGCCCGCCAGTGTGGGCCGAATGGGCGAATCGTCCTAGGGTTTCAGCCAGGGCTGAAACCGTGACACGGAGGCGGTGCGCGTCCGCTACCCTCCCGCCGTCCGGTTTCAGGATCATCGAGTGGGGACACTGGGAAAAGAATGAAGAACACCTTGCAGCGGCTTGCCGTCGCCGGAGCCGCTGTCGCGGCCTTCGCCTCGATCAGCGCCGTGACCGCGGAAGCGGCGCAGGCCTCGGACTACGAGTATTTCGGTTCGTACAGCCAGGAAGACTGCGGAATCACCGGCCACCACGGCCGCATCGCCGGGGACTGGGACGGGTGGATGTGTTACCCCTCGCCCACGTTCTACTGGGTGTACGACCTGTACGTGCAGCCCAACTTCTGATCGAACGCTCAGCCGAAGGGCCGCCCAGGAACTCCTGGGCGGCCCTTCGTCGTCAGGTACCGCTGAACGGGACGCGCGAAGCGTTATCTCCCTGTTTCATCACCCCGTTGACGGCTGTGGCTCGGCTCACTACAGTCCCCGGAAACCGTCTGTAAAGTTTCCTAACGAAGTGGGAGCGAGTCCACGTGCGAGCCGGCAGTCCGCGAATGCTGCGCGAGATCAACGATCGTGCGGCCATCGAGGTCCTCCTCCGGGAGGGCCCGCTGACGCGCTCCGAGCTCGAAGTCGCCATCGGCCTCTCGAAGCCCGCGACGGCGCAGCTGCTCACCCGCCTCGAACAGGACGACGTCGTCGCCAAGGCGGGCGTGCGCGGCGGAGGACGCGGGCCGCGGGCGCAGTTGTGGCAGGTCAACGGCGGTATCGCCTATGTCGCGGCCGTGGATCTCACGCCCCACGTGGCCGATTTCGTCGTCGCCGACGTCACCGGCGCGGTGCTCGCGGAGTACCAGGTCCCGCTGCCGGTGCACGAGGGCGCGGACGTCGTCGGCACCTTCGGCGCGGCGCTCACCCACGTCGCGAGCGAAGCAGGCCTCGCCGCCACCGATCTCCGTCACGTCGTCATCGGCGCGCAGGGTGCTTTCGACCCGCGTACGGGCCTGCTCTCCTCCGCACCGCACATCCCCGGCTGGCTCGGCTTCGACGTGCCGACCAGGCTCAGCGAGGAACTCGGCGTCGGCGTCACCATCGAGAACGACGTCAACCTGGTCGCGATCGTGGAAATGACCGTCGGACAGGCCGTCGGCCTCGACGACTTCGTGATGATCTGGCTCAGCGACGGCGTCGGCGGTGCGGTGGTGGTCGGACGGCGGCTGCTGCGCGGCGCGACCGGCGGCGGTGGCGAGATCGACTGGATGCGCGTCCCCGACCCGGCTTCCCTTGCCGCGTCGGACAAGAAGCCGCGCGAGGGAGACCGTTTCGGTGACCTCGTCGCGTCGCCCGCCGTCGTCCGATTGGCCGCCGCGCACGGTATCGAGGCCGAAACCGGTTCCGACGCCGTCACCAAGGCCCGCGAAATCGACGCCGACGACTTCCTCGACGACCTCGCCCGCCGCGTCGCGGGTGGGGCGGCCAACCTGATCGCGGTCGTCGATCCCGAGCTCGTGCTCCTTTCCGGTGACACGAGCCGTGCCGGTGGCGACGAATTCGCCGCGCTGGTCGCGAAAAGGCTCCACGAACTCGTCCTGCCGCGTACGCCGGTCGGTGTCGCTTCGGTGCAGGGCAACGCGGTGCGCGAGGGCGCTTTGCAGTCCGCCCTCGCCACCGTCCGCAGGGACGTCTTCGGCGTCAACACCCCTTCGCTCCTCGGGCCTCGCCGGTCCGGGGCGGGAGAGCCCCATCCGATCGTGGCGATCCCGGATTCACGAACAGAACCACCGTCTCCCGCCCCAACCAACTAGGAGGAGGGTCATGAGTTCCACGACCCAGGTTCGGAGAAGTGGCCGCCGTTGGCGCGGCTCGATAGTGCTCGGCGCGGTCACCGTCGCCGCGCTGGTGTCCGCTTGTTCGGGTGCCGCAAGCGGCCCGAAGGATGGGGCGGGTGACGCGGCGGCCGCCCCCGCCGCGGACGCGAAGCTCACGCTGACCGTCTACAGCAAGTTCACCGACCGCGAGTACAACGTGGTCACCGCCGGGCTGAACAAGCTCAAGGCGAAGTTCCCGAACATCGAGATCAAGCACGAAGGCCAGCAGGACGACGATAAGATCACCCAGTCCATCCGCGGTGGCAACCCGCCGGACGTGGCGATCTCGTTCTTCACCGACAACCTCGGCGCGTGGTGTTCCACGGGCAGCTTCCAGGACCTCAAGCCCTACATCGACCGCGACAAGATCGACCTGACGCAGATCCCCGACGCGGTCCGCAGCTACACCGAGTTCCAGGGCAAGCGCTGCGCCATGCCGCTGCTCGCCGACGTCTACGGCTTCTACTACAACAAGGACATGTTCGCGGCGAAGGGCATCACGTCGCCGCCGAAGACGACCTCGGAACTGTTCGAGGCCACCAAGAAGCTGACCGAGTTCAACCCGGACGGCTCGATCAAGACCGCGGGCTTCCTGCCGTCGATGCCGTTCTACGCCAACTACGCGCAGTACTGGGCCCCGAACTTCGGTGCCACCTACCTCGGCGCGGACGGCCAGTCGCACCTCGCCGACAGCCCCGAGTGGAAGGCGATGTTCGACTTCCAGAAGCAGCTCGTCGAGTTCTACGGCGGCCACGCCAAGGTCGAGCAGTTCAAGGCCGGTCTCGGCGAGGAGTACTCGGCGGACCACGGTTTCCAGCGCGGCAAGCTCGCGATGATGATCGACGGCGAGTACCGCACCGCGTTCATCAAGGACCAGGCGCCGGCTCTGAAGTTCGGTACCGCGGCCCCGCCGGTGCTCGACAGCAAGCCGGACCGCTACGGCGGCGCGTTCACCACGGGCACGATCATCGCGATCCCCAAGGGCGCCAAGAACCCCGGTGCGGCTTGGGAACTGATCAAGCAGGTCACCCTGGACACGTCGACGCTCGTCGAACTCTCCAACGGCCTCAAGAACGTGCCGAGCACCAAGGCCGCGCTGACCGACCCGAAGCTCGAGGTCACGCCGGAGTTCAAGACGTTCCTCGATCTGTACAACGGCGGGAAGCTGCTGCCGAACCCGTCGACCCCGATCGGCGACGCGCACCTCAAGGCCGTCAACGACTTCGCGGAGAAGTGGCAGGCGGGGAACATCCCCGACATGGCCGCGGGCCTGAAGCAGGTCGACGCGCAGATCAACGACGAGCTGGCCCAGAAACGCGCCGGCGGCTGATCGCATGACATCGACCCTGGATTCCAGGGCGGTCGGTTCCCCTTCCGCGTCCACCCGGACGCGGAAGGGGAACGCAGCGCGCCGCCGTCGCACGGTCTTCTACTTCATCGCACCGGCGATGCTCGGGTTCCTGATCTTCTTCGGCTACCCGCTGATCGCCACGCTGTACTACTCGTTCACCCGCTACGACCTGATCAACGCGCCGGAATTCGTCGGCTTCGACAACTACATCCGGATGTTCACCAGCGAGCCGCTGGTCGGCACCGCCGCGTACAACACGCTGTGGCTGGTGATCGTCCTGACGTTCTGCCGTGTGGTGTTCGCCCTCGGCACCGCGTCGATCATCTCCCGGCTGAAGTCGGGCGTCGGCCTGGTCCGGACGCTCTGCTACCTGCCTTCGCTGGCCCCGCCCGCCGCGGCGACCCTGGCGTTCGTGTTCCTGTTCAACCCGGAATACGGCCCGGTCAACGCGTTCCTGAGCGCGGTCGGCATCGACGGCGGCCTGTGGTTCAACGACCCGGCGATGTCGAAGCCCGCGCTGACCCTGCTGGTGATGTGGGGTTCGGGCGAGCTGATGATCATCATCCTGGCGGCGCTGCTCGACGTGCCGCAGGAACAGTACGAGGCCGCCGAACTCGACGGCGCCGGTCCGGTCCGCCGGTTCTGGCACGTCACGCTGCCGTCGATCTCGCCGGTGCTGCTGTTCGGCGTCGTCAACTCGATGATCTTCGCGTTGCAGTTCTTCACACAGGCGATCGTCGCGGGCTCGGCGGCGGCCGGAGCGGCCGACGTCGCGGGCAACACGAGATTCATCGGTGCGCCACAGAACTCGACGCTGACCTATCCGGTCTGGCTGTACGTCCAGGGTTTCCGGTACTTCAACATGGGTTACGCGGCGGCGATGGCGGTCCTGCTGTTCATCGTCTCGGCCGGGTTCACCTGGATTCTCGTGCGGCAGCTTCGTAAGTCCCAGCACCAGGAGGAGGGGGCATGATCATATCCTCGCGACAGCCTGTTCATGGCCCCGACCGGGTGCGGGTGCCCCGCATGAGCGGAGCGGGCGGATGACCACACTGGCCGAGCCCCGGCACACCGCCCCGGCGTCCGAACCGCCGAAGGTGCGGATGCGGCGCCAGTGGGACAAGAAGCTGTACTGGATCGCCACGCACAGCCTGGGGATCGCGATGGGCGTGATCTTCATGCTGCCCATCCTGTTCGTGTTCCTCACCGCGGTGATGTCCAGCGACCAGGCGCTTTCGTCGAACTTCTGGCCGAAGGAATGGCACTTCGAGAACTTCATCGAGGTGTTCGAAAAAGCGCCGCTGCTGCAGTACTTCGGCAACAGCATGCTCTATTCGACGCTGGCCACCCTGGGAGCGCTCATTTCGGCGATCCCGGCGGCGTACGCGCTTTCGAAGCTGAAGTTCCGTGGGCAGAACCTGTTCTTCATGCTCACCGTGGCCGCGATGATGCTACCCCCGCAGGTCACCGTCGTGCCGCTGTACGACCTGTGGGTGCGGCTCGGGTTCACCGGGACGCTGGTCCCGCTGATCGTGCCGTACTTCTTCTTCGACGCGTTCTCGATCTTCCTGCTGCGACAGTTCTTCCTCACCATTCCGAAGGACTATCTGGAAGCGGCGAAGATCGACGGCTGCAACGAGTTCCAGACGATGGTCAAGGTGCTGATCCCGATGGCGAAGCCGGGGATCGCGGCGACCGCGATGTTCTGCTTCCTGTTCACCTGGAACGACTACTTCGGTCCGCTGCTCTACACCGGTGAGACCCGGGACAGCTGGCCGCTTTCGCTGGCGATCGCGTCGTTCCGCGGGATGCACCACGTCGAGTGGAACCTCACCATGGCGGCCACCGCGCTGATCATGCTGCCGGTGATCGTGCTGTTCGTGTTCGCACAGAAGTCCTTCGTCAAGGGCGTCACATTCACAGGGGTCAAGGGATGAAACTGGCAGTCGTCGGTGGTGGGTCCACTTACACGCCCGAACTGATCGACGGGATCGCCGGACGGCGGTCCACTTTGGACGTCGACGAGATCGTGCTGATCGATCCGGACGCCTACCGGGTGGAGGCGGTCGGCGACTTCAGCAACCGGTTGCTGAACCACGCCGGACATCCGGCGCGGGTCCGCACCACCTCCAGTCTCGAAGAAGGTGTCGAGGGCGCGTCGGCGGTGCTGATCCAGTTGCGCGTCGGCGGGCAACGCGCGCGGCGCGGGGACGAGACGTTCCCGCACGCCTGCGGCTGTGTCGGGCAGGAGACCACGGGCGCGGGCGGCCTCGCGAAGGCGCTGCGCACCGTGCCGGTGGTGCTCGACATCGCCGACAGGGTCCGGAAGATCGCCGGCGACGACACCTGGATCGTCAACTTCACCAACCCGGTCGGCATCGTCACCCGTGCGCTGCTGAACGAGGGCCACCGCGCCGTCGGGCTGTGCAACGTCGCGATCCACCTGCAGCGGACCTTCGCGCATCTGCTCGGCGCCGGCGTCGACGACGTCAAACTCGTGCACACCGGGCTGAATCACCTGAGCTGGGAACGGAAGGTGCTCGTCGACGGCGAGGACCGTCTGCCGGAACTGCTCGCGGAGCACGCGGAATTCCTCGGTGAGCACGTCACCGCGCCGGTCGAATGGATGCGGCGGATGAACGTCGTGCCGTCGTACTACCTGAAGTACTACTACGGGCACGACGAGCAGGTCGTGAAGCAGCGCACCGAGCGGCCGCGCGCGGACGTCGTCAGCGACGTCGAGGAGGAACTGCTCAAGGTGTACCTCGACCCGGAGGTGGTGACCAAACCGGAGCAGCTGGAAAAGCGGGGCGGTGCCTACTATTCCGAGGCCGCGGTGCAGCTCGTGCACGCGCTCACCTCGGGCGGGCCCGCGGAGGAGCACGTCGTCAACGTCCGCAACGAAGGCACTTTCGACTTCCTGCCGGACGACGCCGTCATCGAGGTCCCGTCCCTTGTGGACGGTAAGGGGCCGCGTCCGATCCCGCAGCCGCCGGTGGAGCAGCGGTTCGCCGGGCTCATCGCCGGGGTGACCGCGTACGAGCATCTCGCGCTGGAGGCGGCGATCAAGGGCGGCCGGGACCGGGTGGCCGACGCACTGCTCGCGCATCCGCTGATCGGCCAGTACACGAAGGCCGACCAGCTCGCGGACACGCTGGTGCAGATCAATCGCCAGTTCCTGCCGTGGGCCGGAGCATGACGGCCGGCTCAGCCGACGTCGTCGTCGCGATCGACGGCGGCAACAGCAAGACCGACGTCCTGATCGTCTCCCGGGACGGCCGGGTGCTCGGGCAGTCGCGTGGTCCGGGCGCGTCCCCGCAGAACATCGGGGTCGACGCCAGTGTCCGCGCGCTGGAGGCGCTGGTCTTGGAAGCCCTTCGCGGGGCAGGGCTTTCCGGCGACCGTCCTTTCGCGACACATACCTCGGCCTACCTCGCGGGACTGGATTTCCCGCAGGAGGAGAGGATCCTGCACGCGGCGCTGGCCGCACGGGGCTGGAGCGACACGCTGATCGTCGGCAACGACACGCTCGCGCTGCTGCGGGCGGGCAGTTCCGACGGGAGCGGGGTGGCGGTGGTGTGCGGCGCCGGGATCAACGGCGCCGGCATCCGCGCCGACGGTCGTGAACACCGGTTTCCGGCGCTGGGCAAGATCTCCGGCGACTGGGGCGGCGGCTACCGGCTCGGCGAGGAGGCCCTGTGGTGGGCCGTCCGCGCCGAGGACGGCCGGGGCCCCGGCACCGCGCTGCAGGCCGCCGTCGCCGCCCACTTCCGGGCGTCGTCGGTGTTCGAAGTGGTGCAGCGCCTGCATTTCGAGGAACTGCACTCCGACTCGATCCACGGCCTGTGCCCGCTGCTGTTCGCCGTCGCGGCGGGCGGCGACGAGGTGGCGCAGGACATCGTCACCCGGTTCGTCGAGGAAGTGGCCGTGCTGGTCGCGGTCATCCTCCGGCGGCTCGAACTGACCGAAGAGGCGCCCGAAGTCATCCTCGGCGGGGGAGTGCTGACCGGCGTCGGCGCGCAGGTGATCGCGGAAATCGAGCGGCGGTGCCTGAAGGTGGCCCCGCGCGCTTCCGTCAGCGTTGTCGACGTCGCCCCGGTGGTCGGCGCGGCGTTGTTCGGGCTGGACACCGTCGGCGCGGCGGACTCCGCCAAGGCCGCCCTCAAGGCCGCCACCAAACGGGTCTGAAAGTCCGTGAAGGCCTCCTTCCCTACTCTCAAGGTAGGGAAGGAGGCCTTCACGGACATCGGCTCAGGAAGCGGCGGGCACCAGCGGCGCGTCCGTCTCCAGCAGCGACTTGAGGTCCGAGAGGATCCAGGCCCAGCCGCCACCGGCGTTCTCGCCCGGTCCGGCGTTGACGTCCTCCTGCGAGCCGTTGACCAGCGCGGCCGTGGTCGGCGCGTCCGTGACGTCGTGGGTGACCGTCAGCCGGGTGCCGGCTGTCTTCGTCTCTTCGATCTCGTAGGTGAGCTTGGTGTAGGGCTCCTTGTCGAAGGACGGGTCCATCAGCAGCTTCCAGGTGATGACCAGCTTGCGTGGCGGGTCGACCTCCAGCACCTCGCCATCGACGAGATCGTTCGTGAACCCGGCCTCGACGTAGTCCGGCGTGGGGTGGGTGGCATGCTTGCCGCCCGGCCGCAGGTCGTAGTCGACCAGGCCGGTGTACCCGTACTTCTGCGACCACTCGGGCTTCGTGATGGCGTCCCAGATCTTCTCGGGGGTGGCCTTGATGTAGACGCGGTAAACCTGGGTGTCGGTCATGACGGCTCCTCGGGTTCGGGGGTTTCGAGTTCGGCTTTGAGATCGAGCAACGCGGTCACGTTGCGCTCGGTGAACTTGTCGATCCACCTGTCGTGGATCTGCCGGATCGGAACCGGGTTGAGGAAATGCCGCTTCTCCCGGCCCTCCTTGCGCGTGACGACAAGTCCGGCTTCTTCCAGCAGTTTCAAATGCTTCATCACGCCGAACCGGCTCATGTCCACTTCGGACTCGAGATCGGTCAGCGTGCGGCCGTCACGCGCGAACAGCTGGTCGAGCAGGAACCGGCGAGTCGGATCCGCCAGGGCCTTGAAAACCAGGTCGTCGTCGGGCACAACGGAAGAATAGGTGACCAAAAGGTCACGTGTCAACCGGGGCTTTCGCTAGAGGAGCGCGCCGAGGGGGAGGATCAGGGCGATCGCGACCACGGAGATGACCGTCTCCATGATCGACCAGCTCTTCAGCGTCTGCCCGACCGAAAGCCCGAAGTACTCCTTGACCAGCCAGAACCCGGCGTCGTTGACATGCGAGAAGAACAGCGAACCGGCTCCGATGGCCAGCACCAGCAGCGCGCTGTGCGACGGGTCCATGGTCGCCGCGAGCGGCGCGACGATGCCGGCCGCGGACACGGTCGCGACCGTCGCGGAGCCGGTGGCGAGCCGGATCGCGACCGCGACCAGCCAGCCGAGCAGCAGCGGCGAGAGGTTCGCGCCGGTCGCGAGGCTGGTGATGACGTTGCCGACCCCGGCGTCGACGAGGGTCTGCTTGAAGCCGCCGCCCGCGCCGACGATGAGCAGGATCCCGGCGATCGGCGGGAGCGAATCGGCCAAGGTGGAGGACAGCTTGTCGCGGGTGAAGCCCGCGGACCTGCCCAGGGTGAGCATGCCGAGCAGGACCGCCGCGAGCAGGGCGACCAGCGGGTCGCCGATGAAGTCGAGTACCCGGCGGACGTGGTTTTCCTTCTCCAGAAGGATGTCCGCGAGGGCCTTGCCCATCATCAGCACGACCGGCAGCAGCACGGTGGACAGCGTCGCGAGGAAGCCGGGGCGACGTCCCTCTTCGGAGGACGACTCGGGGACGAGCCGTTCCGGCGCCACGGCGTCCGGCACCATCTTGGCGGCCAGCTTGCCGAACAGCGGACCGGCGATGATCACCGTCGGGATCGCGACGAGCAGGCCGAAGGCCAGCGTGAGGCCGACGTTCGCGTTCAGCGCGCCGGCGGCGGCGAGCGGGCCGGGGTGCGGCGGGACGAGACCGTGCAGCACCGAAAGTCCGGCGAGCGCCGGGATTCCCAGCATCAGCAACGGTTTCCCGGTCCGCTTGGCGACCAGCAGGATGACCGGGATCAGCATGACCAGGCCGATCTCGAAGAACATCGGCAGCCCGATCAACGCGGCGACCAGCGCCATCGCCCACGGCAGGGCGCGGTCGCCCGCGCGGCGCAGGATGGTGTCGACGATCTGATCGGCGCCGCCGGAGTCGGCGAGCAGTTTGCCGAGCATCGCGCCGAGTGCGATGAGCACGCCGACCGAGGCGACCGTCGAGCCGACGCCGGTGCTGAAGCTCTTGATCAGCTTGTCTACCGGCATCCCGCCGACCAGGCCGAGTACGCCGGAGCCGAGGATCAGGGCCAGGAACGGATGTTGTTTCGCCTTGGTGATCAAGACGACGATCACGGCGATGGCGAGCACCGTCGCGCCGATGAGGCGCGTGTCGTGTCCGGTCCAGGCGGCGGCGAGAGTGGTGGTCATGAGTGGTCCTTGAAGGCGGCGAGGCTGGTGTTGACGATCTCTTCCGGCGTTTTCGCGATATCGGCGACGAGACCGAACTCGTCCGGCTGCAGCGGTTCGAGGTCGGCGAGCTGGGAGTCCAAAAGGGACACCGGCATGAAGTGGCCGGAGCGCGTCGCCATCCGCTCGGCGAGCAGGGCGCGGTCGCCGTGGAGATGCAGGAACCAGACCTTCCCGCCGTTGCGCAGGATGTCGCGGTAGCGGTACTTGAGTGCGGAGGACGTGACCACGCCGCCGGAATCCTGATGTTCGCGGATCCAGTCGGCGATGGCTTCGAGCCACGGCTGCCGGTCTTCGTCGTTCAGCGGGTGGCCGGAGCTCATCTTGTCGATGTTCGCCTGCGGGTGGAACGTGTCCGCCTCCGCGTAGTCGACGCCGAGCCGTTCGGCCAAGGCCGTGCCCACGGTCGTCTTTCCCGAGCCGGAAACACCCATCACCACGATGACCGTCATCCGTACCTCCCACATCGTTGTAGCCGGGACGAGTACAGCCCAAAAGTACTACTTAAGCAAGATGAAGTACTACTTAATCGAGTCAGAACGTTAAGATCGCCAGGTGGGCAACGACAGACATGCCGAAGTGCTCGACGCGCTCGGCGCCGCGATCGCGAACGGGGAGCTCCCGCCGGGTTCGGTGCTGCGGTCCGACGAGCTCCAGGAGCGGTTCGGCGCCTCCCGCACGGTGGCGCGCGAGGTGGTGCGCGTCCTCGAAACGATGTGCCTGACCAGCAGCAAACGCCGGGTCGGGATGATCGTGCGCGAGCCGAGCGAGTGGAACCACTACGACCCGAGGCTGCTCCGCTGGCAGCTGGACGGGAGCGAACGGAAGACCGCGCTGCGCACGCTGACCGAGCTGCGCTCCGCCGTCGAACCGAGCGCGGCCCGGTTCGCCGCGCTGCGGGCGACGCCGGAAGAAGGCGGACGTCTCCGGGCGTTGGCGCGGCGGCTGGAAGAGACCGCACACCGGAAGGACCTCGCGACATTCCTGGACCACGACATCGCCTTCCATGATCTGCTGCTGTCCGCGTCACGGAATCCGATGTTCGGGCAGCTTTCCGCGGTGGTCGCCGAAGTGCTCGCCGGGCGTACCGGGCACGGGCTGATGCCGGAGGAGCCGCAGCCCGAGGCCGTCGCCCTGCACGTCGAAGTCGCGGCCGCGGTCGACGCCGGTGACGCTGACCGGGCGGAACGCGCCATGCGGGACATCGTCATCCAGGCGCGTGACGAGATGGCCGTCCTCCTGGACGGATGATCTTCGAGTAATCTCTGCAGGTCATTCGAGGGACTGCATGCGGGGGGCGACGGTGAGCGCGGCACGCGCGATCGGCTTGGTGTTGGGGGTGGCCGCGGACGGGGCGATCGGGAACCCCCGATCACGGCGTCCGGTGGCGGCGTTCGCCCGGGCGGCCTCGGCGATGGACGCGAAGGTCCGGGAGAAGCATCCGGCGGCCGGCGTGCTGTGGACCGGCGGTCTCGCGGGCTCCGCCGTGCTGGCGGGCGTGCTCGCCGAACGCGCCGGACGACGCAGCCCCGTCCTTCAGGCGACCACGACCGCGGTGAGCACCTGGGTGGTGCTCGGCGCCGCCGGACTCGCCGCACACGGCACATCACTGGCGCGCGACCTCGAAGAAGGCGAACTCGAAACCGCGCGCGGCACACTGTCCTCATTGGACCCACGAGTCGCCGACGACCTCGGCGTCATCGGACTCTCGCGCGCTTCGATCGAAACCCTCGCCGAGAACACCGCGGACGTCGTCGTCGCGCCGCTGGTATGGGGCGCACTCGCCGGTGTCCCCGGCCTGCTCGGCTCGCGGGCGATCAGCATGCTGCGCAGCCTCGGCCGAGGACGGCCCGAGCGCTACCGCTGGTTCGTCGCCCGGCTCGACGAAGTCGTCCACCT
>NZ_JACBXD010000011.1 GCF_013870525.1 Amycolatopsis pittospori | reverse complement strand
CCCAGCCCGGCCGGGAACGGCCCGAGCGCGTCCCGGGCCGAGGGCGGGACGCGCAGCGCGTCGTCCTCGCCCCAGACCAGCGCGCGTGTGCGCAGCAGTGTCAGTGCCTCGCCGATCCCGGTACCCACGAGCCGCGCGACCTCGGCCGCGGGGACCGGATCGGTGTCCGCTCCGGCCAGCAGCAGGGCATCGAGTACGGCGAGGGTGAAGGTGTCGAGGTCTTCGCAGGCGCGCGCGACGGAGCCCGGCGTGCCGGCCCGGGTGGCGAGCACGATCGTGTCGGACGGGGGTGGCGTGGACAGGTCGCGACGGGTGCGCAGCAGCGCGGCGAGGGCGTCGTCGGACTCCTGGCGCAGCCAGTCCGCCAGGGAGGGCGCGGGCATAGACGACCAGGATACCGGGCGGGTGATGGCCCGGCAGTCGTGTTCGGGCAGACTGTCCCTCGAGAACGGCTTGACCATGCTCTGGAGGACGTTGTGGCGAAGGGCGAGAACAAGAAGCGCGCGGGCATCGACCCGACGTGGCCCGGTGAAGACGGGGAACACCCCGTCACCGAGCTCGCATCCGATCGGCAGGGCGCGCTGTCCCCGTTCGGCGACGTGACCTTCCCGCTCGACGCGGTGCCGTACGTGCACCCCGAGACCGAGATCAACAAGTAGCGAAGTCGCTGGCGGGTCTCCCGCGGGCGGGTTTCCGTCAGCGCGCGAGTTACTCGTCAGTCACCCCCTGCGAGGCTCCGTGGCGGTCGTCACGGGAGTAGGTTTTCGATCGACCTATTCGAGCGTTCCTCAGCGGGGGTAGTGCCATGCCGGTTCCCGGTCCCGGATATTCGATCACCGTCCGGGTGGAGGCCCCCGCGTCGTCCACCGCGGCGGGTGACCTGACGACCGCCGTCGGCCGGGTCGGCGGCGTGCTGACCGCGTTCGACGTCGTCGAGTCGCACCCCGACTCGATCGTCGTCGACATCAGCGCCAACGCCCTGTCGGAGAACCACGCGCAGGACATCACGCAGACCCTGGACTCGCTGCCGGGCGTCCGTGTCCGCAAGGTCTCCGACCGGACGTTCCTGATCCACCTCGGCGGCAAGATCGAGGTCACCCCCAAGGTCGCGCTCCGCAACCGTGACGACCTCTCCCGCGCGTACACCCCCGGTGTCGCGCGGGTCTGCCAGGCGATCGCCGCGAATCCCGAAGACGCGCGCCGCCTGACCATCAAGCGGAACACCGTCGCCGTCGTCACCGACGGTTCGGCCGTGCTCGGCCTGGGCAACATCGGCCCGGCCGCGGCGCTGCCGGTGATGGAGGGCAAGGCGGCGCTGTTCAAGAAGTTCGCGGACGTCGACGCGTGGCCGGTGTGCCTGGACACCCAGGACACCGAAGAGATCATCAAGATCGTCAAGGCGATCGCCCCGGTGTACGCCGGAATCAACCTCGAAGACATCGCCGCGCCGCGCTGCTTCGAGATCGAGGCGCGGCTGCGCGAGCAGCTCGACATCCCGGTGTTCCACGACGACCAGCACGGCACCGCGATCGTCGTGGTCGCCGCGCTGCGCAACGCCCTGCGCGTGGTCGGGAAGAACATCGAAGACTGCAAGATCGTCGTCAGCGGCGTCGGCGCGGCCGGTTCGGCGATTATCCGCCTGCTGCTGCGCAAGGGCCCGGGCGACATCGTGGCCGCCGACATCGACGGCATCGTGCACTCCGCGCGCGGCAACCTCGACGACAACCTGGCCTGGATCGCCGAGCACACGAACTCCGAGCAGCAGGCGGGCACGCTGCACGAGGCGCTCGTCGGCGCCGACGTGTTCATCGGGGTCTCCGCGCCGAACCTGTTCGGCGCCGAGCAGGTCGCGACCATGAAGTCCGACGCCGTCGTGTTCGCGCTTGCCAACCCGGACCCGGAGATCGACCCGCTGGAGGCGCAGAAGCACGCCGCCGTGGTCGCCACCGGCCGCAGCGACTTCCCGAACCAGATCAACAACGTGCTCGCGTTCCCCGGCGTGTTCCGCGGCCTGCTCGACGCGCACGCGCACCAGATCGACGACTCGATGCTGCTCGCGGCCGCCGACGCCATCGCGGACGTCGTGGACAACGGCAAGCTGAACGCGTCGTTCATCGTGCCGAGCGTCTTCGACAACGCCGTCGCCCCCGCGGTGGCGGACGCCGTCAAGAAGGCCGCCAAGGCGGTCGCGAAGTAGCAAAGGTCCCTTGCTCCATTCGGTCTCGCTCTCACCACTGAGAGCGAGACCGATACCGGACCTGAGAGGGACGCCAGGCGCACCCGAACCTTCATAGAGTCGACTCCGACCAGGAGATCGATCATGAACGGGGGTAAGGGGATGAGCCGATCCGTCTTGCGCGGAATCGGAACCATCGCGGCCGCGGTGGCCACCATGGCGGCGCTCGTACCGGCGACGGCGTCCGCCGCGACGGGCTCGCTGAAATGGGCACCGTGCCCGGACGTGGCCACCTTGCAGTGCGCCACGGTGAAGGTCCCGCTCGACTACCGGAAGCCGGGCGGGCCGACCATCGACGTCGCCGTGTCGAAGCTCGCCAGCACGAAACCGGCCAAGCGTCGCGGGGTCATGCTGATGAACCCGGGAGGGCCCGGCGGTCCGGGGCTGACCATGCCCGACAGCCTGCGGGCCGCGGGCGTGCCGTCGAGCGTGCTCGACGCGTACGACCTGATCGGGTTCGACCCGCGGGGTATCGGCAGCAGTACGCCGGTCACCTGCGATCTCAAGCCCGAGCAGCTGGTCAGCAACGTGCCGCCGTACGCGCGTGACGCGGCGGCGGTGGCGGAGCGGGCGAAGGACGTGGCCGGCGTCGCGAAGCAGTGCGGGGACTCGAAGACCGCGGCGATCCTGCCGTACATCACCACGGCCAACACCGCCCGGGACATGGACCGCATCCGGGAAGCCTTGGGTGAGAAGAAGATCTCCTACTACGGCGTTTCGTACGGCAGCTACCTCGGTGCCGCGTACGCGACGCTGTTCCCGCAGCAGACCGATCGCGTCGTGATCGACAGCGTGACCGGTCCGGGCGGGCTCGACCCGTCGACCTCGCGTCGGCTGGCGGAGGGGTTCCAGGACCGCTTCCCGGACTTCGCGCAGTGGGCGGCCGCACGGCACGCCAGCTACGGGCTGGGCCGCACCCCGCAGCAGGTGACGGCGAAGTTCTACGAGCTCGCGGCCAAGCTCGACGGCGGCGCGGTTCCGGGGGTGGACGGCGCGGCGTTCCGGATGGGGACGTTCGGTGCGCTGTACTCGACCAGTTCCTTCCCCACGCTGGCACAGCAGTGGCAGACGTTCGACGGCGAAGGCGTCGTGAAGCAGACCGAGAAGGCGGCGCAGGTCGACGTCGGCAATCTGCTGTCCGGTCAGCTGCATGTGGTCTGCAACGACGCGAACTGGCCCGAGAACGTCGGTACCTACCAGCGCAACGTCGAGAAGGACCGGGTGAAGTACCCGATGTTCGGCGCGGCCGGGGCGAACATCTGGGCGTGCGCGTTCTGGCCGTCCGAGCCGATCGAGCCGCCGGTGCGGATCGGTGACCGTGGCCCGTCGAACATCCTGCTGGTGCAGAACCTGCGTGATCCCGCCACGCCGCTCAGCGGCGCCAAGGAGATGCGGCGCGCGCTGGGCGACCGGGCGAGGATGGTGTCGGTCGACGACGGCGGGCACGGGGTCTGGCTGAGCTCGGAGAACGCTTGCGGCAACAACGCCGTCAATCGGTTCTTCGTGGAAGGCAAGCGTCCCGCGCACGACACGGCCTGCGCCGCGGACAAGGGCGGGCTCTTCGATTCGATGACGCCGCAGCAGCGGCAGGAACGGGATAAGGCGCTCGACGAGGTTCGCTCGAAGCAGCGGGTGTTCTGAGGACTAGCCTGCTGGGCGTGAGTGAACTCAGCCACGTCGACCATACGGGCGCCGCCCGTATGGTCGACGTTTCCGGCAAGACGCCCACCGCCCGCACCGCGCTGGCGGGCGGCACCGTCCACACGACGGCCGAGGTACTCGGCCTGCTGGCGACGGACGGGCTCCCCAAGGGCGACGCCCTCGCGACCGCGCGGATCGCGGGCATCATGGGCGCGAAGAAGGTGCCCGAGCTGATCCCGCTCTGCCACCAGATCGCGCTGTCCGGGGTGAAGGTCGAATTCGTCCTCGACGAGACCGCCGTGCACATCACCGCGACCGCGAAGACGAACGACCGGACCGGCGTCGAGATGGAGGCGCTGACCGCCGTCGCCGTCGCCGGGCTGACCCTGCACGACATGATCAAGGCCGTCGATCCGGCGGCGACCCTCGACGACGTCCGCCTGATCCGCAAGGACGGCGGCAAGACCGGGACCTGGGAGCGGCCGTGAGCCGCGTCGCCCGTGTGATCGTGGCCTCGAACCGGGCCGCGAAGGGCGTCTACGAGGACACGACCGGACCGGTCATCACCGAATGGCTCGTTTCGCGTGGCTGGGACGTGCCGGATCCCGTCGTCGTCGAAGACGGGGACCCGGTGGGTGCCGCACTGCGGGACGCCGTCACGGCCGGGGTCCAGGTGATCGTGACCACCGGCGGCACCGGCATCTCGCCGACCGACCGCACCCCGGACGTCACCCGCGCGATCCTCGACTACGAACTCCCCGGCGTGGCCGACGCGATCCGGGCCGCCGGACTGCCCAAGGTGCCCACGGCCGTGCTCTCGCGCGGGGTCGCCGGTGTGGCCGGGCGGACCCTCGTGGTGAACCTGCCCGGCTCGCGCGGCGGCGTGAAGGACGGCCTGGGCGTACTGGACGGGATCCTCGACCACGCCGTCGACCAGCTGGCGGGCGGCGACCACCCACGGGAGGCACAGCAGTGAACGTTCGGGTCGCACGCGTCGCGGTGGTCGACGAGCCGCTTTCGGTCGAGGAGCACGCCCGGCTGGTGGACGACGCCGCCGCGGGCGCCGTCGTCACCTTCGGCGGGGTGGTCCGCGACCACGACGGCGGACGGTCGGTGGAACGGCTCGCCTACGAGGGACATCCCAGCGCTTCGGAGGTGCTCGCGGAGGTCGTCGCGGACCTCTCGGCGAAGTGGACCGGCGTGCGGGCCGTCGCCGTCAGCCATCGGCTGGGCGCGCTGGCCATCGGCGACGTCGCGCTGGCGTGCGCCGTGGCGGCCGAACACCGGGGACAGGCCTTCGCCGCCTGCTCGGAGCTGGTGGACGAGGTCAAGGCGCGGCTACCGGTGTGGAAGCACCAGCACTTCAGCGATGGCAGCGACGAATGGGTCAATTCGCCGTAAGGGGTCGTGAGTGGCGATTCGGGTTCTAACCCGAATCGCCACTCACGACCACCTGTACCGAGCCGCTCACCGTCCCGGGACGCAACAGAGCCCCACCGCCGGGGGAATGGCGCGGTGGGGCTCTGTCAGTCGCGACGTGGCCGTGCGGGGAATCCCGCAGGCATCACGACTTACTGGTGCTCATGAGCTCACTTGGTGGCGAGCTTCTGGCCGACGACGATGAAGTCGGCGTTCGGCACGAATTCCTTGTTCAGGTCCTGCAGCTTCTGGAAGCCACCCTGGACGTTGAACTTGGAAGCGATCTTGGACAGCGTGTCGCCGGCCACGACGGTGTAGTCACCCGCCGGGTTGGAGTTCGCGACATTGGCCACGGCCGGGGCCGGAGCCGGGGCCTGCTGCTTGGCGACCGGGGCGGTCGACTTCTTCGGGGTCACCTTCTTGGTGGCCTTCGGGGCGGTCGACTTGGCCTTGGCGGGGCTGGCGGAGCCGCCCTTCTTGCCACAGTGCGGCCACGCGCCGATGCCCTGACCCTGCAGGACGCGCTCGGCGACAGCGATCTGCTGCTCACGCGAAGCGTTGGCGGCGCTGCCGGTGCCACCGTAGGCGCGCCAGGTGCTCTGCGAGAACTGCAGACCACCGTAGTAGCCGTTACCGGTGTTGGTGCTCCAGTTGCCGCTGCTCTCGCACTGCGCGATGGCGTCCCAGTTGGTCGCCGACGCGGGGGTCGCGGCGATGGCGAGGGGCGCTCCGACCGCGACGCCGGCAATGGCGACACGGGCGATGTGGCGAGTGGCGGCGGACATCTTGCGGTGCTTGCCTCGGTAAGACATGTGAGTAAATCTCGCTCCCTGCGCCTACGAGTCTGGGCTGAGGGAAGACCCGGAGGTCTGGCCGGCCTTCGCAGGCCGGCGACTTCGCCGGACGCACGCCGCGTCGGCTCTGTCCCCTCGTCCCTGTCCGGAAATGCTTTCGCTCGGGGTTGGGTCCGGGAATCCGTTGGACAGGGCTCGGCGCTACGGGTTCCCGGTCTAGCGTGGTCGGTCGGGGCCAACCGAAAAGCGACGGTACGTAACGAACGGCCTGATCGGAAATTATTCGAGCTGTGACCTACATCACAGTAACAGCACGCAACCCATAACGATTCGGCTGTTCTTGCAGGTCAGCGGGCCGTTACCGGACCGTTTCCTGGTCGAGATAATTCACGGATCGTGAGGCTTGCATCACGTGGATTAAGGGGTCACTGGCCCATTCGTGCGCTTTCGCGCGCTAGTGGGCCGGGCACTTTAGCGAGACCTCAAGAAGTCCGCCAGTCCTGGCAGGTCATCCGTATTCAGGTGGTCGACCCCGGCGGCGACCAGCGCTTTCCACAGAGCGTCACGATCGGGACCGGCGGCGTCAGGTGTCGCCCAGAACCGCACCCGCTGACCCGCCGCGTGCGCCCGCTCGACGATGTCGTGCAGCTTCGCGCGCTCGGCGGCGGGGAACTCGCCGGCGCCGGTCCAGGTGAACAGTCCGGTCCAGGAGTCCGAGACCAGCGGGGTCACGCGGGGGTCCGAGCCGATGTGCAGGTCGTTCTCGTCCTTGATCCGGCCGTCGTAGAAGGCGAGCCGGACCTTCTGCCCGAGCATCACGTCCTTCGGGCGCCCGCCGGAGATGACCGCGGTGACGGCTCGCTTCTGAACGTGCCCGAACGCGTACAAGGAGAAGAGAAAGGAGTAGCGCGGGTTGTAGAGGCGCTTCTCCAGTGCCGCGTAGGTGCTGTCCGCGTCCCCCTTGACGTCGATCAGCAACTGGAACTCCGTTGATGCCTTCTCGGCGGGAAAGCGTGCCTCGAAGGGGTTCTGTTTCCGGTAGACGCCCACACCGTGGTTGGCCAGGACGCGCTTGCGCAGCGGCTCCAGGTAGAGCGACTCCAGGGTGCGATCCGGGCGCGTGTCCGCGAGGTCGTGGGCGACCAGCAGCTGCCCGTCCACCAGGTAGATGTCCGCCTCGACGCTCGTGAAGCCCTGATCGAGCGCGTCGTGCAGCGGACGGGTGTGCTCGTAGTCGTTGTGGCTGTGCGCCTGCGGAAGCGGCCGTACGCCGCGTTCGTGGGCGGAGGCCGGCGCGGTCGCCAGGCTCGTGGCGGCGACGGCGGCGAGCAGCGCGGCGAGGACACGGCGGGGAGTGATCACTGGCGCATCCTCGGCGGCTTCGGCGTCCGGACGGTGAATTCCGGACGGACTGCGGGTCAAAGGCCTCGGAACGCTGGCGGGGGTCACGCGGCGGAGCGTCGGTCCGTGAAGGCCTCCTTCCCTACTTTGAGGGTAGGGAAGGAGGCCTTCACGGCAGACGGAGGCCAGCGGGGGGAGCAAGGGACCTTTGCTATCACTTTCCCGCGTTGCCGCAGGTCAGCCGCCCGCGAACGGGGGCAGGACGTCCAGTTCGGCGGCGTCGGTCAGCGGCCGGGTGAGATCCCGCACCGCGACGCCGTCCAGCAGGTACGAGACCGCTTCGAGCAGCTTCGGCAGCTTTTCCGGGTGGAGTTCACGCAGGTGGGCGATGGCGTCGGTGACGCGGGAGCCGTCCGGCAGGGTCACCTTCTCCTCGTCGAAGCCGACGGCCGCGCGGGCCGACGCGAAGTACCGCACCACGATGGTCACCATGTCAGCCGCCGATCGCGCTCATCGGCCGGATCGGCTGCGCGAAGCCGGCCTCGTTGATCTCGTGTCCGGCGAGCTTGCCCCACATGGTCGCCCGCCAGGCGTCCGCTACCTCTTCTTCGCGCGCGCCCGCGCGCACGAGCGCGCGTAGGTCGGTCTCGTCGTTGCTGAACAGGCACGACCGCACCGCGCCGTCGGCGGTCAGCCGTGTCCGCTCGCAGGCGCCGCAGAAGGGCCTCGTCACCGACGCGATCACGCCGACGTCGCCCGGGCCGCCGTCGACCAGCCAGCGTTCGGCGGGCGCGCCACCGCGGGCGGCGGGGAACGGCGACAGCGTGAACTCCTCGCCGAGCATGCCGAGGATCTGCTCGGCGGTGATCATGTCGCGCCGGTTCCAGCCGTGCTGCGCGTCCAGCGGCATCTGCTCGATGAACCGCAGGTGGTAGCCCTCGGCGAGGCAGAACCGCAGCAGCGGCACGGCCTGGTCCTCGTTCAGCCCGCGCATCAGCACCGCGTTGACCTTCACCGGGTCCAGCCCGGCCTCCCGCGCCGCGGCCATGCCGGCGAGCACGTGGGACAGCCTGTCGCGGCGGGTGATCTTCTCGAACAGCGCGCGATCGACGGTGTCCAGCGAGACGTTGATGCGGTCCAGACCGGCGTCGGCCAGCGGTTTGGCGCGTTTCGCGAGCCCGATCCCGTTGGTGGTCATGGAAAGCCGCGGCCGCGGTTCGAGCGCCGCGATCCGTTCGACGACCTTCTCCAGGCCCTGGCGCAGCAGCGGTTCGCCGCCGGTGAGCCGGATGTCGGTGACGCCGAGCCGTTCGACGGCGATCCGCAGCAGGAACACGAGTTCGTCGTCGGTCAGCACGTCCGCGCTCGGCATCCATTCGAGCCCTTCGGCGGGCATGCAGTAGGTGCAGCGCAGATTGCACTTGTCGGTGAGTGACACCCGCAGGTCGGTCGCCACCCTGCCGAAGGTGTCGATCAGCTTGGGGTTGTCCGGCCTGGGCACGGTGGGGCGGCCACGTGTACCGGGGACACGGGGAAACCCGAGATCGACTGCTGTCATTGCCACCAGACTAACCCCGAAGTGGGAGAAACCGACTGTCTAGAATGCATTTCGTACCGAATCGCCGCATGGCCTGGTTTCTTCCCGAAGGGTTTTCCGGATGGCGAAATATCCGCTCTCGGCGGAGGAAATTGCCCGGTTCGCCCACCTCGGCCGCGAAGGCAGCACGTTGACCGTCCTCCGGCACGCGAGGATCGCCGAGCGGATGGGCCTGTCGGCCACCGACCACAAAGCACTCGAACTCATCGGGCAGGCGCGAGGACCGTTGACAGCGGGCAGGATCGCGGAGCTGACCGGGTTGTCGACGGGCGCTGTGACCGGTGTCATGGACAGGCTGGAGAAGGCGGGTCTCGCCCGTCGTGTCCGCGACACCGTCGATCGCCGGAAAGTGCTGATAGAGGTCGTCCCGGGGGCCATGGACCGGCATGCGCCGCTCTTCGAATCCGCGTACACGAGCATGAAGAACCTGCTCGAACAGTTCTCTCCGGACGAACGGAAAGTGCTGGAGCGTTTCCAGAGCGCGTTGCTCGATGACCTCCGTGACGAACTGCTCGGCAATTCCTCTCGTCCGTAGCTTTTCCGCATCTGCGGAAGTAGCCTCCTCTTCATGCCGCAATTCCGGTTGTCCGAGGCCGCTCGTCTGCTCGGCGTCAGTGACGACACCGTCCGCCGCTGGGTCCGCGCCGGCCAGTTGACCGCGTTCGACGACTCGGCGGGCCGCAAGGTCGTCGACGGCGCCGAACTGGCCGCGTTCGCGAAGGCGCAGGCCGAACAGCCCGAGGATCCCTCCGGCGTCGGCCGGTCCGCGCGAAACCGGTTCGTCGGCCTGGTCACCGAGGTCGTCGTGGACAAGGTGATGGCACAGGTCGAACTCCAATGCGGCCCGCATCGCGTGGTCTCCCTGATGAGCGCCGAAGCCGTCCGGGAACTCGGGCTGCGGCCCGGGGTGCTCGCGGTCGCCGTCGTCAAGGCCACCACCGTCGTGGTCGAAACCCCGGAAGGAAGCCGATGAGGAGACTCGTCCCCGCCCTGCTCGCGCTGGCACTGGCCGCGACGGCCTGCGGCTCGGAGCAGCCCGCCGCGGAGCAGACCGAGGCCAAGACGCTGATGGTGTTCGCGGCGGCGTCGCTGACCGAGTCGTTCGGGGCACTGGGGAAGCAGTTCGAGGCGAAGAACCCCGGTGTGACCGTGAAGTTCAGCTTCGAGGGCTCTTCGGCGCTGGTCCAGAAGCTGATCCAGGGCGCGAAGGCGGACGTCTTCGCCTCCGCGGACCAGGCCAACATGGACAAGGCCACCCAGGGCGAGGTGATCGACGGGCAGCCGTCGGTGTTCGCCACCAACCGGCTCGCCATCGCCGTCGGCAAAGGGAACCCCAAGGGCGTCAAGGGCCTGGCGGACCTCGCCAAGGACGGGGCGACCGTGGTCGTCTGCGCGCCGCAGGTGCCGTGCGGCGCGGCGGCGAAGAAGGTCCAGCAGGCATCCGGGGTCACGCTGAAGCCCGCGAGTGAGGAGCAGGACGTCAAGTCGGTGCTCGCGAAGGTGCAGTCGGGGGACGCCGACGCCGGACTCGTCTACGTCACCGACGCGACCTCGGCCGCCGCGAAGGTCGACAAGGTGGACTTCCCGGAGTCGGCGGGCGCGGTCAACAGTTACCCGATCGCGGTGGTCAAGGACGCTCTGCAGGCCGCGCTCGCGAAGCAGTTCACGGACTTCGTCCTCGGTGCCGAAGGCAAGCAGGAACTGGCGAAGGTCGGTTTTGGCACGCCCTGATCCCGCATTTCGTCCTCTGAATGCGGTAGATGCACGCGCAAGGACCGCATTCAGAGGACGAAACGCGGGGGCCGGGGTGCCGTGGGTGCTCTGGCCGCCGGCGATCTGCGCGCTGGCGCTGGTGGTGCTGCCGGTCGTCGGACTGCTGGTGCGTTCGGATCTGACCCGGTTCCCGGGCCTCATCGCGTCGCCGTCGTCCCTGAACGCGCTCAAGTTGTCGCTGGTCACGGCGGGTCTGTCCACTGTGGCCTGTGTGCTGTTCGGCGTCCCGCTGGCCGTGGTGCTCGCGCGTTCCGGGGCGCGGGGCGTCCGCGTGCTGCGCGCGGTGGTGCTGCTGCCGCTGGTCCTGCCACCGGTGGTCGGCGGCCTGGCTCTGTTGTACCTGCTGGGCCGCAAGGGTTTCCTCGGCGTCCTGGTGACCACTTTGACCGGTGAGCAGGTGCCGTTCACCACGGCCGCCGTGGTCATCGCGCAGACGTTCGTCGCCATGCCGTTCCTCGTGGTCAGCCTCGAAGGCGCGTTGCGAGGCGCCGGTGACCGCTACGAACGGGTCGCCTCGACGCTCGGCGCGAAGCCGTGGACGGTGTTCCGCCGGGTCACGCTGCCGCTGCTGATGCCCGCGCTCGGTTCGGGCATCGTGCTGAGCTTCGCCCGGGCACTGGGCGAATTCGGCGCCACGATCACCTTCGCGGGCAGCCTGGAGGGTGTCACGCGGACGTTGCCGCTGGAGGTCTACACGCAGGCCGAGGTCGACGTCGACAGCGCCGTCGCGCTGGCTCTGCTGCTCATCCTGGTCGCGGTCGCGGTGATCGCGCTCGCCCGGCCGCGAGCGCTCGAAGGGGTCCGGTCGTGAGCCTGTCGGCCGAGGTCGCGCTCCGGCGCGGCGAGTTCGTACTGGACGTCGGCTTCGAGGTGCCCGACGGAGGCGTGCTCGCCCTGCTCGGCCCGAACGGCTCAGGGAAGTCCAGTGTGCTCGGTTGCCTCGCCGGCCTGCTCCGCCCGGACCGCGCGAACATCGTTCTCGACGGCCGCGCCCTGACCGGCCTGCCACCGCACGCCCGCGGCATCGGCCTGCTCTCGCAGGACGCCCTCCTCTTCCCGCATCTGTCCGCTTTGGACAACGTCGCCTTCTCCCCGCGCTCGACAGGCGCCGGCCGCGCCGAGTCGCGACAGCGCGCACGCGAGTGGCTGACCGAGGTCGACGCGCTCGAACTCGCGGACCGAAAGCCCGCGCAGCTCTCCGGCGGTCAGGCGCAACGGGTCGCGATCGCGCGGGCGCTCGCGGCCGAACCGGGACTGCTGCTGCTCGACGAGCCTTTCGCCGCGCTGGACGTCGACGCGGCGCCTGCCATCCGGGGCCTGCTCCGGCGGGTGCTGCGCTCCGGGCCGCCGACCGTGCTGGTCACCCACGATCCTCTCGACGCGCTGGCGCTGGCCGACCACGTCGCCGTCCTCGACGGCGGCCGGATCGTCGAACGCGGCGAGACGCGGAAGGTCCTCGCGGCGCCGCGGACGGCGTTCACCGCGCGGATCGCCGGGCTGAACCTGGTACCCGGCGTCGCCATCGACGGCGGTTTGCGCACGTCAGGCGGGCAGCTGGCCGGGATCCCGGCGGAGGACGTCGTCGAGGGCGAAGCGGCTGTCGCGGTCTTCGCACCCAGCGCCGTCGCGGTCTACCCGCGGGACGGTGAGCACCGGGGCAGCCCGCGTAACACCGTCGAGGGAGTCGTCGACGCGCTCGAACCCCACGGTCCGGTGATCAGGGTGCGCACCCGCGGTGACGGCTGGGCGGCCGGGCTGGCGGCCGACCTGACCCCCGCCGCGGTCGCCGAACTGGCCCTCGAACCCGGCACACCGGTCAACCTTTCGGTCAAGGCGGCGTCCGTGGCTGTCCATGCCGTCTCCGATCATTAGGGTGGGGGTCATGAACGAGCGCCGTTGGACGTATCTCAGCGACATGGATGGCGTGCTGGTGCAGGAGGAACACCTCGTACCCGGCGCGGACGAGTTCCTCAAGGAGCTGCGCGCCAACGACATCGGCTTCCTGGTGCTGACCAACAACTCGATCTACACCCCGCGCGACCTGCGGGCGAGGCTCGAGCGGACCGGTCTCGACATCCCCGAGGAGGCCATCTGGACCTCCGCGCTGGCGACCGCGAAGTTCCTCGCGTCGCAGCGGCCGAACGGCTCGGCGTTCGTGATCGGCGAGGCCGGGCTCACCACGGCGCTGCACGAGGTCGGCTACGTGCTGACCGAACGCGACCCGGACTACGTCGTCCTCGGCGAGACGCGCACGTACAGCTTCAGCGCGATAACCCGCGCGATCCGGTTGATCGAGGGCGGCGCGAAGTTCATCGCCACCAACCCCGACGCCACCGGCCCCAGCATGGAGGGCTCGATGCCCGCCACCGGCTCGGTCGCCGCGCTGATCGAGAAGGCGACCGGCCGTTCGCCGTACTACGTCGGCAAGCCGAACCCGCTGATGATGCGCTCGGCGCTGCGCCGTCTCGGCGCGCATTCGGAGTCGACGCTGATGATCGGCGACCGGATGGACACCGACGTCCACTCGGGAATCGAGGCCGGGTTGCAGACGATCCTGGTGCTGACCGGCATCTCCAGCCGGGAGAGTGCCGAGCACTACCCGTATCGGCCGACCATGATCATCGACTCGATCGCGGATCTGGTGGGGCGGACCGGTGACCCCTTCGGCGAAGGCTGAGCGACGCAGGAGGGGGTGGAGGGCTTATCGTCAGAAGATGCACGACGATCAGCCTTCGTCCCCGACCTATGTGGTCGGTGACGTGCACGGACACCGGGACGAGCTGGCCGAGGCGCTCCGGGAGAAGGGGCTGCTCGACGCCGACGACGACTGGGCCGGCGGTGAAGCGACCCTCTGGTTCCTGGGCGACTTCGTCGACCGGGGTCCCGACGGGGTCGGCGTCATCGACCTGGTGATGCGGCTGGAACGGCAGGCCGCCACCGCGGGTGGGCACTGCGGAACGCTGCTGGGCAACCACGAGATCCTGCTGCTGGGGATGTACCACTTCGGCGACACCGAGGTGCCCTCCGACTTCGGGCCGCGCAGTTTCGCCCGCAGCTGGGAGATCAACGGCGGGCTGCTCGCCGATCAGGACAGGCTCACGCCGCAGCATATCGAATGGCTGACCTCGCGGCCGATGCTGACGCTGGCCGCGGACCACCTGCTGATGCACTCCGACACGCTCGAGTACCTCGACTGGGGTACCGACATCGACGAGATCAACGCCCGTGGCCGCGAGATCCTCGAAGGCAGCGACATCCAGGCCTGGTGGGACGTCTGGCGGCGGATGACGACGCGGTACGCCTTCCGTGGGCCGGAAGGCGCCGACGTCGCGCAGCAGCTGATGGATCGCCTCGGCGGCGAGCGGATCGTGCACGGGCACAGCGTCATCGCCGATCAGCTCGGCATCCACCCCGCGCAGATCGAGGGCCCGTACCTCTACGCGGGCGGGAAGGCGCTGGGCATCGACGGTGGTCTGTTCGTCGGCGGTCCTTGCCTGATCATCCCGCTGCCTTGGGAACCCGAGGACTGACGAACGCCCTCGCGTTCTCGGCCTCAGGGCAGCTCGACGATCTCCTTGCCCAGCGGCATCAGCGAAACCGGGATCATCTTGAAGTTCGCCACGCCCAGCGGGATCCCGATGATCGTGATGCACAGGGCGACCCCGGTCAGCACATGCCCGATCGAGAGCCACAGGCCGGCGAAGATGAACCAGATGACGTTGCCGATGGTCGAGGCCGCGCCGGCGTCGTGGCGGTCGACCACGGTGCGGCCGAACGGCCACAGCGCGTAGGCCGCGATCCGGAAGGACGCCAGCCCGAACGGGATGGTGATGATCAGGATGCAGCAGATGATGCCGGCGACGATGTAGCCCAGCGCCATCCACAGGCCGCACAGGACGAGCCAGATGACGTTCAGGATCAGGCGCATCAGACGTGCAACTCCCCACTGGCCACGGTGACCGCTTGCCCCGAAAGCAGTACGCGGTCGCCTTCGAGGTTCATCCGGACGATGCCACCCCGGGCCGAAGCCTGCTCGCCGACGAGCTTGTCCCGGCCGAGGCGCGCTGCCCAGTACGGCGCGAGGACGCAGTGCGCGGAACCTGTGACGGGGTCCTCGTCGATGCCGACGCCCGGAGCGAAGAACCGGGTGACGAAGTCGATGCCGCCGACCTCATCGCCGTCGCCGGGCGCCGTGACCATCAGCCGTCCGGTCCAGTGCGCGCGCAACGCGGCGAGGTCCGGTTCCAGGGAGCGGACGAGGGAAGCGTTGTCCACCAACGCGAAGAGGTTCTGGTGACTGCGCCCGACGTACTCGAAGGAGACGCCCGGCAGGATGGAGGACAGGTCGTCGTCGGACTCGCGGGGCGGGTCCGACGGGAAGTCCATCGACACCCAGCCGTCTTCGGTCTTGCAGCGTAACTCGCCGCTTCTCGTCGTGAAGGTCTGCTCGCCGCCCAGGACGTGCGTAGTGGCCAGCGTCGCGTGGCCGCACAGATCGACCTCTGTTTCCGGCGTGAACCAGCGAAGCGACTTCGGGCCTTCGCCTCCGACCTCGACGAAGGCGGTCTCGGCGTGCTTCAGCTCTGCCGCGACGGACTGCATCCAGCCCGGGTCGCCCGGCGAGTCCAGCAGCACGACCCCGGCGGAGTTACCGGCGAAGGCCTCGGAAGTGAAAGCGTCGACGATGTAGAGGCGCATGTCCTCGACGATAACGGGCCAGCGGGAACCCGGCCTCCGGGTTTCCCCGGAGATGGCGCGTCCGGCGAGGTGACGCCGGACGCACCCTGTGCCGTCAGACCTGGACGATCCACGGGCCGTTGCTGGTCATATGGGTGTTCGCCGGGCAGCGCGCGGTGGAGATCCGCTGTTTCGGCGCCAGGTTCCCCAGATGCCGGTTGCCGTCCGCGCATTCGACGACCGCTCGGTACTGGGTGAATCCGGGGTCGAGCGAGTTGCAGTTGGCGATGGCGACGGCCGGTGGGGTCCGCTTGATGGAGAGCCACTGGCAGTCGGCCTGGATCGTGACGATCCCGCCCGTCGATGTCGGCTGCGCGGACGCGGCGGACGTTCCGGAAGCCAGCCCGGCCAGCGCGAGCGCGGCGACGGCGGCGAATGTGATCCTGGATCCCATGGGAGCTCCTCGTCGTATTTGACCAGTGCTTTCGGATGGTCGCACGAAGAGCCGTCGGAAATGTCTGGTGCGGCCTATTCCTGCGCGGTTTCAATCAGGAGTGAAAGGCCTTTGTGAAACCGCGGTTATCCGGTAAGCAGGAATGGTGGTGCCGATGCCTTCAGGCCTGCCATTCTGTTCGTGACGTGAGGCCCCTTACGAGAAGGTCCCGCCGAACGGGCCGGCATCCTCGCGCCAGAGGACTGGTGCGCCGTTCTGGACCACAGTTCCCGCGAGAAGGACGTCCATCAGGGCTCGCTCGCCCGGTTTTCATCGGGCTGTAACCCCGATTGAACCGGCAATAGCGACGCCTTCCGTCAATTCCCAGCGGTCTCCGGGCTCGCGTGCATTTGACAGCCGAATATGTGATTATCGGCGCATGAACCTGAAACTGGGGAAGATCGCGGCCGCGTTCGCCGTGGCCGGGCTGGTGATGACGGGGGCCGCCACGGCCGCCTCCGCGAGTGAGACGCGTGCCTCCATCGACTGGGAAATTCGGGGCACCTTCGGAACGGGTGCCGATTGCCAGGCTTTCGGACCGCGCTACAACCCGAAGCAGTGGTGGTGCGAGGAGCACGTGAGGCGCGGTTACTGGATCCTCTGGGTCGAGGCCTGACCCGCCGATGGGTGCCGGGGACCTTCCGGCGCCCATCGTGCGTCCGGGTCTCCACTTGCAGGTGGCCGTGGTCACGCCCCGTTCCTAGACTCGACGGGTCGCTACCGCCGAACGCAGGAGTCTCCATGCCTGACGCCCCCGCCATTCCGAGTTACGCATCGGGAATCTCGGACGCCCCGCTGCTGGGGGACACCATCGGCGACAACCTCGATCGCACCGTGGCCGCGTTCGGGGAGCGGGACGCGCTGGTCGATCGCGCGGCGGGGAAACGCTGGACCTACACCGAACTCGCCGCCGACGTCGACGCGCTCGCACTGGGTCTGCTGGACCTGGGCATCGAGAAGGGCGACCGTGTCGGCATCTGGTCGCCGAACCGTGCCGAGTGGACACTCACGCAGTACGCGACCGCCAAGATCGGCGCCATCCTGGTCAACATCAACCCGGCCTACCGCTCGCACGAACTCGAGTACGTGCTGAACCAGGCCGGGATCAAGCTCATCGTGGCCGCGGAGTCGTTCAAGACCTCGGATTACGCGGGCATGATCGCCGAAGCCGGGCCGAAGTGTCCGGCGCTGGAGCACGTCGTGCTGCTGGACAGCGGCGAATGGACGTCCCTGCTGGAGAACGGCCGCGCCGCCGACCGCGCGCGGCTGATCGAGCGCGCGAGCGAGCTTTCCGCGGACGACGCGATCAACATCCAGTACACGTCCGGCACCACGGGCTTCCCCAAGGGAGCCACGCTGAGCCACCACAACATCCTGAACAACGGCTACTTCGTCGGCGAACTCTGCAACTACACCGAAGCGGACAAGGTCTGCATCCCCGTGCCCTTCTACCACTGCTTCGGCATGGTGATGGGCAATCTCGCGGCCACCACCCACGGCGCTTGCATGGTCATCCCGGCGCCCGCGTTCGAGCCGAAGGCCACCCTCGAAGCCGTCGCGGCGGAGAAATGCACGTCGCTGTACGGGGTTCCGACGATGTTCATCGCCGAACTGGCCGACCCGGACTTCGGTTCCTACGACCTCTCCTCGCTGCGCACCGGGATCATGGCGGGTTCGCCTTGTCCGGTCGAGGTGATGAAGCAGGTCATCGACCGGATGGGCATGGCGGAGGTGTCGATCTGCTACGGCATGACCGAGACGTCGCCGGTGTCCACACAGACCCGTGCGGACGATTCGGTGGAGCGGCGGGTGTCCACGGTCGGGCGCGTCGGGCCGCATCTGGAGGTCAAGGTCGTCGACCCGGAGACCGGGCTGACCGTGCCGCGCGGCGAACCCGGCGAACTCTGCACGCGTGGGTACTCGGTGATGCTCGGCTACTGGGAGCAAGCGGACAAGACGGCCGAGGCGATCGACGCGGCGCGGTGGATGCACACCGGCGACCTCGCGATCATGGACGCCGCCGGCTACGTCAACATCACCGGCCGCATCAAGGACATGGTCATCCGCGGCGGTGAAAACCTGTACCCGCGCGAGATCGAGGAATTCCTCTACACCCACCCGGACATCCTCGACGCGCAGGTGATCGGCGTCCCGGACGAGAAATACGGCGAGGAACTGATGGCGTGGGTCCGCATGCGCGAGGGCGCCACCCCGCTGACCTCCGAGGCGGTGCGCGAATTCTGCGAAGGAAAGCTGGCGCGCTACAAGATCCCGCGTTACGTGCACGTCGTCGAGGAGTTCCCGATGACGGTGACCGGGAAGGTGCGCAAGGTCGAGATGCGGGAGCGGTCGATCAGCCTTCTCGGGCTGGAAGCCGCGGCTTCCACCGAGCACGCCTGACACTTCAGGGCAACCTGTCACATCTCCCGGACGTGTTCCCTTCGCGGCAGGAGGGTTTTCCAGCTCTCGTGGAGGCGGGGGCGGTCGAATGTGCCGCGAAGGGGAGCCATGTCCATCAAACGAAGTACGAGAGTTCTTGTCCTGGCGGGTTCACTGGCGGCTCTGCCACTGATGTTGCCCGGCGTCGCGGCCGCGAAGACCGCGATCGCCCCCATCGACCTCGGCACACTGCCGGGTGACCTGTTCAGCGCGGTCAACGCGATCAACGACGCCGGGGTCATGGTCGGTTCGTCGACCCCGCTCGAACCACAGATCAAGTACCACGCGACGCGGTGGGACGCGCAGGGCCGCATCTCCGCGCTTGCCGGTCTCGGCGGTGAGCAGAGCCAGGCCAACGACGTCGACGACCACGGGGTCGCCGTCGGCTGGGCGCACAAGGACACGTCGTGGAACCAGACGGCCGTGAAGTGGGCGCCGGACGGGGCGGTCACCGCGCTGCCTTCCTTGCCGGGTGGGGAATACGCCTACGCGAGCGCGATCGGCGGCACCGGCGTCGTCGTCGGCGCCGGGAAGGGCGCGGACGGGAAGGTTCACCCCCTCCGCTGGAACGCGGACGGGACCGTCGTGGCGCTCGCCGGGTTGGGCGGGGACTACGGAAGCGCGCTGTGGATCACCCGGGACGGCCGGACCATCGGCGGGACGGCGAACGACGCGGCCGGGCGGAACCACGCCGTGCGCTGGAATTCCGCCGGCGTGATCACCGATCTCTCGCCGGGGATCACCGAAAGCACGCCGGAGGACATGAACGACAACGGCGTCATCGTCGGAAGTGCTCGTCTCGACGGGGATCCGAAGCCCGTGCGCTGGGAGCGGGACGGGCGGATGACCTGGCTGGAGTACCCGGAGAGCGGACCGGCCTGGGCGCGCGCGGTCAACAACGCCGGCGCCGCCGCGGGCGGTGGCTATCAGGTCTTCGGCACGACCAGCCCGGCCAGATGGGACCGCGCCGGCGCTCGGACGACACTGTCGACCGAACGCGGACTGGGGAACGACATCGATCGGACCGGAACCGTCGTCGGCCTGGTGAACGAGATCGCGGCCAAATGGGACGCCGCGGGAACGCACACGGTTCTCGGCGCGCTGCCGGGCGGCACCTACAGCAACGCCACCCACATCGCGGCGAACGGCGTGATCGCCGGGATCTCGTACAACGAAGAAGGCCGTTGGCACGCCGTCTACTGGCCCAAGGCACAGGGGTGAACATGGTCATGGAAGAGGGAAAACGTCTACTCGTCATGGCCGCGGTCGCCGTGGCTCTTCCGCTGTCCGTCCCCGCGGCGGCGACCGCGGCGACGGGCCCGATCGAGCTCGGCGTCGTGTCCGGTGCCAACGAGACCTCGGTGACGGCGATCGGTGACCGGGGGCAGCTCGTCGGGGAGGCCTGCTGGAACTCGCCGCATTCGCACTCGTGCGTCGCGGTGAAATGGGACAAGGCGGGCCAGGTCTCCCAGCTGGGGACCCTACCCGGTTCGTTCGCGGCGTCACCGGCGGCCGTCAACGCGAGTGGGGTGATCGTCGGCGCCTCGAATCTGCGGGCCGTGCGCTGGACCCAGGACGGCTCGATCGCCGACCTGCCCGCGCCGCCGGGCGGCTCGACCTCGGACGCGACCGGGATCAGCTCGACCGGCGTCATCGTCGGTTCGGGCAAGGCCGGCGACGCTCGTCAACGCGGCTTGCGCTGGGACTCGTCCGGAAACGTCACGGTGCTCGCCGCCCCGCCGTTGGAAGGGGCCTACTACGCGAGCGCGATCACCCGCGACGGGAGGTTCATCGCGGGACGGCTCAACGGGGCGGACGGCAGTACCCGGGTCCTGCGCTGGGACGCCACCGGGGCGGTCACGATGCTCGGCCCGGCAGGCGTGCAGAGCTGGTTCCACGATCTGAACGCCTCCGGTGAGATCGTCGCCGACACCGTGATCGATGGCCGCCACACGGCGGTGAAATGGACCGCCGACGGCACCATGATCCAACTCGGCGCGGGCACGAGTGCGCTGGCGCTCAACGGTTCCGGGGTCTCGGCCGGCAGGGCGTACGTCGACACCCCGACCGGTTCGCGCGATGTCGCGGTGCGATGGGCCGCCGACGGGACGATGACCCGGCTGTCCGATCTCGACGGTCAGGCCGAGGACATCGATCCGCAGGGCAGGATCGTCGGCCGCGCGGACAATGCCGCGCTGTGGGACGCGAACGGTGTGAAGACCGACCTCGGAACGTTGCCGGGTGGCGGTTTCAGCCGTGCGCTGCTGATCGGCCTGGACGGGACGATCGCGGGCGGTGCGGTCTCCGCGGGCGGAGACTGGCGCGCCGTCTTCTGGCCCGCGAAGTAGGTATATGAAGGTCCCTTCCCTCGGCTCAGTCGAGGGAAGGGACCTTCACGGCACAGTCGCCCTCCGGAGTTGCGAAAGCCACTTTCGCAACCTTCAACGTTGCGAAAGTGGCTTTCGCAACACCCGCCAACGCGGCCGGACGCAACGATCAGCGCCGACCACGCCACAGGTGCCTTACCCTTCAAGAGAACCCGAATCGCCACTCGCGACCCCTTCGCAAACGGCCGAGTCGGACACGGCCACCCTTGAAAGTGTCCTCTATGGACAGTCGGGAAGTGTCAGGCCGCTATGGCGAGCCCTCCACTTGAGCGGCGTGTGCACGACTTTGCCGGGAGCCTGACTCTCAGGGTAGGGAAGGAGGCCTTCACGGCACGTCAGGCCGAAACGGCGGCAGCGGCCTCGGCGATCGCCTTCGCGTCTTCCTCGCCGAAGGTCTCTTCGAGGTTTTCGGGCGAGTAGTCGAGGTCGATCTGCTCCACCGGCATCCCGCGCGCGGACTCGATCGCGCCCAGACGGCGCTGCGCCCGGTCCGCCGCGTACTGGATGATCTCCTGCGGATCGTTGTCGAAGGGGATCTCCTCGAACTGGTCCTGTACCCACTGGATCATGTTGAGCGCGTGGGGGAGCAGCTCTCCCATCCGCTGCTGCACCGCGTCCCACAGCGAGTCGTCCGCGGCGACGTGACGACGGCAGGTGAAGGTGCCCCAGGCCATGTGACGGCGTTCGTCGTCGCCGATGCGGCGTACGAGTTCCTGCATCCCGGGCAGGATGTCGTGCTGCGTGCAGATCAGCTGCCACGAGTAGTACCCGGTCAGCGCGAGACTGCCTTCGATGACGTGGTTGTAGGTGACGCTCGCGCGGATCTGGTTGAGCGGACTGGGATCGTCCTCCAGCGCACGCAGCGATTGCGGCAGCTCCTCGTAGAAAAGCTTGCGGTAGTGGGGATTTTCCGCGACGTACGGATGCAGGTCCTGGGTCAGCCCGACGGCGTCCATCCAGCGGCGGAACACCTCGGTGTGCTTGGCTTCTTCGAAACAGAACTGCGTCAGGTACATCTCGTCGCCGAACCGGCCGGTCGCGGACATCGCCCGCATGAACGGCTGGATGTCCTCGGTGACCGCCTCTTCGCCCGCGATGAACTGCGCCACCAGATACGTCGTCGACCGCTGCTGTTCCGCGTTGAGGGTCTCCCAGCCCTCGCGTTCACGGGAGAAGTCGATGTCGGCGGGGTTCCAGAACTTCTTGTTGCCCTTGGCGAACAGCCGCAGCGGGAACGAATCCCAGTTCAGCCCACCTTTGCGCAGTGAGGAAAACCCGGTGCGCAGCTCAGAGAGCGTATCGGTCATGACGTCCCCTTCGTATCACTCCATTGTGGACGAATCGGTGGTCAGCGCGCGGATGGCCGGCGCCAGTACGGCGACCACGGAGGCCGCCGCTTCGTCGGCCGTATGCGACGGCATGACGAGGTGGGACAGGGAAAGCCGCACGACGGTCTCCGCCAGCAGCGCGGCGGAGCGGGCCGAAAGCGAGGGTTCGAACTCGCGGTACTGCTCGGCGGCGATTTCGGTGGCGGCGGTCAGGATCGGTGCGCCCTTGGTGGTGAGCAACGGAAGGAGGTCTTCGCCGGCCTCGGTGCCGATCGTTCGAGTGCTGATCGTTCGAGTACCCAGCGCCGCGGCGACGAGCCGGTTCTCGCGGGCGTGCTCGATCGTGTAGACGACGGCCTCACGGATCCCGTCGAGGAGGTTCTGCGCGTGTTCGACGCGCAGCCGGATGCCCTCCAGGAACTCCGAGGTCGTCCGCAGCACCACGGCCTGGGCGAGCGCGGCCTTGTTGCCGAACTCGTTGTAGACGGTCTGCCTGCTCACCCCGGCGTGCGCGGCCACATCCGCCATCCGCAGCGCCGTGTAGCCGCGCTCCGGGAGCAGTTCGGTGGCGGCGTCCAGCAGGGTCTCCCGCAGAGAGGCCTTGGTCCGATCGGAGAAGCTCGTGATCTCGCCCACATCTTCAGCTTGACACAGATCGTGTCCATGTCAACGGCGTTGACGAGAACCTGTCCGGTGTAAATCATTCGGTGGCGGCGGCTACCGTGGCGGCGTGGGCATCACCGTGGGGTTCGACCTCGACATGACCTTGATCGATCCGCGGCCGGGCATGGTCGCGGTGATGAACGCGCTCGGCGCGGAATCCGGGCTGCCGCTGGACGGCGAGTTCTTCGCGGCCAACCTGGGCCCGCCCCTCGATGCCAGCCTGCGCGGCTTCGGGGCGCCTGAGGAGCGCATCCCGGAACTGGTGACGCGGTTCCGCGCGATGTACCCGGAGACCGTCGTCCCGGTGACGGTCGCGCTGCCCGGCGCGGCCGAAGCGCTGCACGCGGTTCGCGAGGCCGGCGGGCGCACGATGGTCGTCACCGGCAAGTACGCGCCCAACGCGAAACTCCACCTGGACGCCCTCGGTTTCGAGGTGGACGTCCTGGTCGGGGAGTTGTGGTCGACGGAGAAGGCCGCCGCGCTCACCGAGCACGGCGCCCGTGTCTACGTCGGGGACCACCTCGGCGACGTCCGCGGCGCGCTGGCCGCGGGCGCGGTATCCGTCGGGGTCACGACGGGCCCGTGCACCAAGGCCGAACTGCTCGCGGAAGGGGCCGACGTGGTGTTCGACTCGCTGACCGAGTTCCCCGGCTGGTTCAGCTCTTTCGGCGCGCCTCGCGAACCAGGGCGATCAGGCCGAGCGCCAGACCCAGCGGGGTGATCACGCCGGCCGCGGCGGAAAGCCACACCGGCAGGTTCTCCAGCCCCGCCGCGAACAGGACGAACACGGCTGTGACGGCCAGCATGCCGATCGCGAACAGGCCGATGCCCACGCGCATGAGGATCGGCTTGCCGGGCTTTTCGGGGACGGCCACAGCGGCCTCCTTTACTGCGGTCTCCATGAAGCAGAGGGTATCCGCCGGTATCCGCTTCTCCCCAGGGCATGTGTCGAGATACGCTTATGCGACGCGCGCCCTGGGTACGCCCCCGGGCGCGTTCGTTGTGAGCAGGACAGCAAAGGATTGGTGAGGGAAGTGCCGACCGGCAAGGTCAAGTGGTACGACGCGGAGAAGGGTTTCGGTTTCGTCACCCAGGATGGGGGCGCCGACGTCTACATCCGCAAAGCCGCGCTGCCGCAGGGCGTCGAAGGGCTCAAGGCCGGGCAGCGCCTCGAGTTCGGTGTCGCCGACGGCCGCCGCGGCCCGCAAGCGCTTTCCGTCCGGCTGCTGGACCCGCCGCCCTCGGTCGCCGAGGCGCGCCGCCGCCCCGCCGAGGAACTGCACGGGCTCATCGAGGACATGATCAAGCTGCTCGAGCTCAAGGTGCAGCCGGACCTGCGGCGCAACCGCTACCCGGACCGCAAGAACACGAAGCAGATCGCCGAGATCATGCGCGCCGTCGCCCGGGACCTCGATCCCTGATCGGCGCCCCCGAGCGTCCGTGAAGGCCTCCTTCTCCACCTTGACGGTAGGGAAGGAGGCCTTCACTACTTTGGGGAGCTTGGCCGCGGGAGCCTCAGGGCGCCTGATCACGCGTGTCTGGATGGACGTCGGGCGTGTCTGGATGGACGGCACACGTGTTCAGACGGACGGCACACGTGTTCCGGGCGCCGTCCACGCAATCACGCATGCCGTCCGCCTGATCACGCGCGCCGTCCACGTAATCACGCATGCCGTCCGTCTGCGCGCGCTATGAACGACCCGTTACTTGCAAAATTTGCAAGTAACGGGCCGTTCATAGCGCGTGGGGGCTCAGGCGGCGGGCGGTTCGACCTGCAGTGACCAGATCGCGGTCGTGACCGCCTCCGCGTCCTCCGGACGTCCGGTCTGGCTGATCACCGAGGCCTGCGCGACCTCGACGACGAGGATCTGGTCGTCCGGGCGCGGCGTGGTCACCGTGTAGGCGAACCGGTCCAAGGACGTGATGATGTCCTGCTTCAGTTCCTGCGGCTCGCCTTGGGCGTTCACGTACTGCACCGTGACCTTCCACGGCGTCTCCGCGATGCCGCTGGGCACCGAGATCTGCACCGGCTTCCCGGGGCGGACGCGCAGCTTGCCCGCGGCGTCGGGCCGGGTGGTGCACTGGGCGTTCGACACGTCGCAGGACGCCAGCGGGACGACGTTCACCGTCTTCCCGTCGGCGAAGAAGGTCACCTCTTCGGGGCCGGGGGCCGAGCAACCGGCCACCACGAAACCACCCGCCGCGAGCAGGGCCAAGATACGAAGTCGCCGCATACGGTGAAGATTACGAGCCCGGACGCCACCGGGAGTCACCGGGCTGGCGAGCGGACCGCCGATTCGCTGGTCGGCTCCGGGCGCAGCGGCCGGTCACCGCCCAGGCCCGGGATCAGCGAGGTGCCACGCCGGACCATGAACGTCTGGGTGAATCCGACGGCCAGCAGGATCGACAGCACGAGGAACCCGATCCAGTACGTCGGCGGCAGCAACAGGCCGACGGCACCGCCGAAGCACCAGGCCATCTGCAGCACGGTCTCCGACCGCCCGAACGCCGAAGCGCGCGATTCCTCCGGCAGGTCTTCCTGGATGACGGCGTCGAGGCTGATCTTCGCCAGCGCGCTCGCGGTCGCGCCGATCAGCGCGACGATCGCCGCCGTCGCCAGCCCGGCCGCCACGGTGGCGATGATCGACATGCCCAGGCACGCCCCGACGCAGGCCAGGATCACCTGGTCCGGTTTGCCGAAGTGCAGCCGCGAGCCCAGCGCGTTCCCGGCGAACCCACCGACGCCCGCCGCGGCGCCGATGATGCCGAGCAGCAGCAACTGGTTGAACGGGCTCTGCCCGCTGCCTTCGGTCTGCGCCTTCACCGCGAACGCGGAGAACATCATCAGGAATCCGGTCAGCACGCGGACGGTGCCGTTGCCCCACAACGAGATGACGATCTGCCGCCCCATCGGCTGACGCTGCTTCTTCACCCGCCGTTCCGGATGCGCGGACAGCGACGCCGGCACCTCGCCCTCGGTCTTCTCGACCCACGACGGGATGCGCATCGACTGCACCGCGGCCGCGACGCAGATCAGCATGGTGAACCACAGCGCGCCCGAGGAACCCCAGATCGCGTTGACCCCGCTCGCCAGCGCGCCGAACACACCGGCGGCGACCAGGCCGAACACGGTCAGCCGGGCGTTCGTCTTCGAAAGGGTGATCTCGGGTGGCAGCACCCGAGGTGTCACAGCGGCCTTGAGCACGGTGAACGACTTCGAGAGCACCATCATGCCGAGCGCCGCCGGGTACAGCAGCCAGTCGTCGAAGTGCAGCGCCATCACGATGGCCATCAGCGCCTGACCGGCCGAAGACACGCACATGGCGAGCCGCCGACCGCGCTGGATCTTGTCCAGCGCCGGCCCGATCACCGGCGCGACCAGCGCGAACGGGGCGATCGTGATGAGCAGGTAGAGCGCGACCTTGCCCTTGCTCTCGCCGCTGGTCGCGGCGAAGAACAACGTGTTGGCCAGCGCGATCGCCATCGCGGCGTCGCTGGCGTAGTTCAGCATCACCGCGTACGTCAGCGAAGTCAGTCCGGACTTGTCGGCGCCGTCCGCCTTCGTCGCGCGCTGGAAGGCGCCGACGGCCTGTCCGGTGAGCTGACGGCTGCGCATCGCCGCGACCCGGGTGACCGTGATCTTCTTCGGCAGCTTCGGCATGGCACCCGCCCGCGGCGGGACCGCGGTCGTCGGATGCTCCTGTGGCTGCTCTTCGGCGACACGGGGTTCTCCCGCGTAGCCGCCGGTGTCGTAGTGCTCGTACTCACCACTGCCCGGCGGATGCTCGTCGTAGAACCCGCCGGGACGACGCCGGACGGGTTCGGTCTGCCGCTGCGAAGGATCCGGGTACGGCCGCGCCCCGCGCGGAGGCGTCTGAGGCGGCATCTGCCGGGGAGGCGGTGGCTGATGTGGCGGCTGATGTGGGGGCGGGGCCTGGTGGTGCCCCATCGGGATCGCGCCGGTGCGCGCCTCGTCGGCGGTCGGTCCGTCCGGATGCGGCTGGTAGTGAGGGTGGTATTCGGGCTGTGGCTGGGGACGGGCCGCGCGCGGTGGGACCGGCTGCGGCTCCACCCGGGTCGGCGGCGGCGCGGACCAGGAGCGTGCCTGTGCCGCGCCGGGCTCCGGCGTCCACTTGCGTTTGCCCTTGCGGCCGCGCTCCTTGCCCGACCGGCCGGAACGCGTGCCGTCGGGTCCAGAGTTCGAGCCGAAGATTCCCACCCTTCAATCCTGCCTTACGCGGGGACCGCCGCGCGCGCTCACCACTGCTTTCTAGGGGGCGGGGACGAATTTCACCCGGAACATCGCGGGCCAGAGCTTGCCGGTGATCAGGAATTCGTCGGTCCCGGGGACCGCCGCGATGCCGTTGAGGACGTCCGCGGAACCCCGCTCACCCTGGTCGAGGAGCCCGGAGGCGTCGATTTCGCCGGTGACCCGGCCGGACGCGGCTTCGATCCGCAGGATCTTGTCCGTCTGCCAGACGTTCGCGTACACCGAGTCGCCGACGCATTCCAGCTCGTTCAGCTGGTCACGGCCGACATCGACGCTCCCGGTCGGGGCGAAGGACACGGGATCGCGGAACGTCAGCTTCGACGAGCCGTCGCTCATCACCAGCTGCCCGCCTTCCCGGTGGCACAGACCCCAGCCCTCGCCGGTGTAGCCCACGCGCCTGCGTTCGGCGAGCGTCTTGGCGTCGCGCTCGATCGCGACGCCGTCCTTCCAGGTGATCTGCCAGATCGTCGGCCCGAGCACGGTGATGCCCTCGCCGAACAGGCCCGGCATCTCCGCCTTCACCGTCGGCGTCGCGCCGGCGGGCCCGGCCCGCATCGACGACTTGCCGACGAGACCGGTCCCCTCGTACAGCGTCTCGCCGGAGAACTCGAGGCCCTGGGTGAACGCGGCCGGGTCGTGAGGCAGCTTCGCCAACACCTGCACCTTGAACTTCTCCGGCGCGGGCGGGGCCGCGTCGCTCACCGGCGCGGCGGCGCAGCCACCGAGGACGGCGGCCAGGAGGAGCGATGTGGTCGTCAGCGTGCGCACGCGGACAGCCTGACACGGACCGCGAGATCGCGTGCGGCAGAATGGGGGCATGACCCTGCTGTTGACCCTGGACGACGGCTCTATCCAGCGCAAACTCGCCGAGGCGGTCGAACTCGCCCGCGACGCGGTGCTGGCGGACGCCGGTGCCGAACAGGTCGGCGCGCACGTCGGCGTCGAGCGTGAGGACGCGGTTTCCGCGAGCCACCTCTTCGAGGCGACGGTGTCGGGTTATCGGGGTTGGCGCTGGTCGGTCACCGTCGCGCTCGCAGGCGAGGAAGAACCGATCACCATCAGCGAGGTCGTGCTCATTCCCGGCCCGGAGGCCCGGGTCGCGCCGGCCTGGGTGCCGTGGGACCGCCGCGTGCAGGCGGGCGACCTCGGTGTCGGCGACATCTTCCCGGTGGAGAAGGACGACCCGCGGCTCGCTCCCGCGTACCTGGCGTCCGACGACCCCGCGGTCGAGGCGGTCGCCAAGGAGGCCGGGCTCGGCCGGGTCCACGTGCTCTCCCGCCACGGCAGGCTCGACGCCGCCGCCCGCTGGCACGGCGGCGAGTTCGGCCCGCGGTCGGACATGGCGCGCAGCGCGCCGGACGTCTGCGGTGGCTGTGGGTTCTTCGTACCGCTCGCCGGGTCGCTCAGCGCGGCCTTCGGGGCGTGCACCAACGACATCTCGCCTGCGGACGGTCACGTCGTCGACGTCGAGTACGGCTGCGGCGCGCACTCCGAGATCGAGGTCGAGGTGACCTCCTCGGTGCCGGTCGCGGAACTGGTCTACGACGACTCGCTGCTCGATTACGAGGCCGCTCCCGAAGCGGCTGAAGCGGCTGCGGAGCCGGAGGCGCCCGAGACGCCGGCCGAGCAGTCTGCCGAGCCCGAGGTCGCCGAAGCCACCGTGGTCGACGAGTCCGAGGCCCCGGTCGCCGAGGCGCCCGAGACCGCCGAGGTCCAGCCCGAGGTCGAGCCCGAGACCGTTGTCCCGGCCGACGAGACGGCGACCGAAACCGCTGAAACCACCGAGACGACCGAAAGCGCCAGTGAGCACTGACCCGTTCGGCACCGAACGGCTGCGCACCGCGGTCCTGCGCGCGTGGGCCGATTCGCCGACGCGGTTCACCGAAGACACCAACACGGAGAACGATCTCCGGGTCGGCGGTTACCGGGACAGGCTGTTCGTCGAACTGGCGCAGAACGCCGCCGACGCCGCGCTGGCGGCCGGCGAGCGCGGCAGGCTCCGAGTGTCCGTTGTGGACGGTGAGCTGCGGTTCGCCAATACGGGTGCGCCGCTGGACGCCCGTGGCGTCGAATCCCTCGCCTCGCTGCGCGCTTCCGGCAAGGGTGACGAGACCGTCGGCCGGTTCGGTGTCGGTTTCGCCGCCGTACTGACGGTTTCCGCCGAGCCTCGGATCGTTTCGACGACCGGCGGGGTCGCGTTCTCCGCGGACCGCACCCGGGCCGAGGCCGCGCGCACCGGTGACGTCCCTGTACTCCGCCTGCCCTGGCCGGTTTCGGACGGCGAACCCCCCGTGCCCGAAGGTTTCACCACCGAGGTCCGGCTTCCGGTGCGCGAGGGTGTCGACCTTCCCGCGCTGCTCGCGGATCTGGCGAAGGACATCGCCGATCTCCTGCTCACCTTGCCCTGGCTGGAAAGCATCGAGATCGAGGGCGGTGTCTGGCGTCGTACCGAGGTCGGCGACGGTGTCGTCGGACTCTCGTCGCCGGACGGTTCCGCCGAGCATTGGCAGGTCCACCGCGGCGACGTCGTCTGGGCGGTGCCGCTGGACGAATCCGGTTCGCCGCGGCCGCTCGGTGAGGACGTCCTGCACGCCCCGACGCCGACCGACGACGAACTCTCCCTGCCCGCGCGGCTGATCGCGACGCTGCCGATCGAGCCGTCCCGGCGGCGCGCGCTGCCGGGCCCGGAGCTGACCGCCGCGTTGAAGAACGCCGCTCGGGAGTACCTCGGTCTCGTCTGTTCCTTGCCCGCCAAGGAACGCTTGGGACTCGTGCCGAGCGCAGGCTTCCCGCGTTCCACTGTGGACGGGACGCTGCGCGAGGCCATTCTGGAGAATCTCGCCGACCTGCCGTGGCTTCCCGCGCAAGAAGGCGACGACCTGCCTGGACGTCAGGCGCGGGTCTTGTCGGTCGATGTGCCGGGTCTGGCGCCACTGCTGGCGGATCTCGTGCCCGGCCTGCTCTCACTGTCCGGTGTGGACCTTCGTGCCGTCGGCGCGCGATCGCTTTCCCCCGCCGAGGCCATCGATCTGCTGACCGGCGTCCAGCGCGAGCCGTCGTGGTGGCGGTCCCTCTACGACGTGCTGCTCCCGGCGCTCGAAGCCCACGACCTCACCAAGGACGATCTCGGTGCCCTGCCGGTGCCGATGTCGGACGGTCGCACGCTGCCCGGTGTGCGGGACGCGCTGCTCGTCGGTGGTTCGGCGGAGCTGCTCGAACTTCTGTCCGATGTGGACATAATCGGGCTCCGGCTCGTACATCCGGTGGCGGCGCATCCGCTGCTGGAACGCTTGGGCGCCAAGCACGCCGAGGCAGGCGACCTGCTCGAAGCCGATGCCTTGGCCGCCGCCGTCGAGCGCAGTGTCGAAGACGTTCGGTCCGGTTTGGACGGTATCTCGCTGGCGGGCGCGGTGCTCCGCTTGATCGCCGAAGTCGGCGACGAAGCCCCCGAATGGGCGGGCGCGCTGGCTCTTCCGAGCGAAGACGGCTGGCGCCGGGCGGACGAACTCGTCCTGCCCACCTCGCCGCTCGGTGACCTCTTCGACCCCGAGGTGTTCGAAGAAGACGGCGCTTTGTCCGTACTGGACGAGGAATTCGCTGAAGACTGGCCGGTCGGCACGCTCGTCGCGGTCGGTGTCCTCGATTCGTTCGCCATCATCGCCGACGACGAACCGCTGGAGCCCGAGCACGGCCTGCCCGACGAACACGACTGGTGGGACTCGTCCGAACGGCCGCCGTCCCGCGTGCTCGCCGTCCGCGATCTCGACCTCGTCGCCGACGACGCCTGGCCCGAGGCGCTGCGCCTGCTCGCGGCGCGCCCGGAGACCTGGCGCGCCCTCACCGAACCCGGCGGGCACACCGGCTGGTGGCTCGCGCGCTACGCACTGCTCGACGGGCACGCGCCGCTCGACTGGCGGATGCCCGGCGCCGCCACACTGACCGGGCTCTACGACATCGTCCCGGATTCGGGGCTGAGCAACGAGATCCTGCTCGCCGCGGGGGTACGGACGGAGCTGGGAACCGACACCGCTGAGGACGTCGAAGACCTCCTGGAGCGGCTGGGCGACCCCGAACGCACCGTGAGCCCCGGCCTCGCCGCCCGGGCGCACGCCGTACTCGCCGAGTCCAGTGTGGACGTCGACGCGCCCGAACGTGTGCGGGTCGCGGACGGTTCGGCCGCCGACGCCGGGAACGCCGTCGTCCTCGACGTCCCGTGGTTCGCCGCCGTGCTCGCGCCGGACCGGATGGTCGTCGCGGCGGACGGGGCCGGCGCGCTGGCGGAGTTGCTGGACCTGCCGGTGGCGAGCGCCCTCGACGCCAAGGTCACCGAAGACGGCGAGTACGTGCCGTGGACGGAGCTTTCCGCGCTTCGGCTGGCCGCCGATCAGCTGGGCGTCGAACCGCCCGACGGCGGGGTGCTGCTGCACGAGACGCTGACGGTGGCCTTCGAGGACACCGAACACGACGTCGCCTGGTGGTCCGACGGCAGGCTGCACGCCGCCGACACCCCGGAAGGCCTCGCGCGGGCGTTCGCCTGGGCCACGGACCGCTGGCCCGACCGGCACGTCCTCACCGCGCTCCTGGACGACCCCTCGCCCGCCTCACTCCTCAACTGACGCGTTCAGTCCTCTGAATGCGGTACTTGCACGCGCAAGTACCGCATTCAGAGGACTAAACGCGGGGAGCTCAAAGGCGTTGGGCGCTTTTCGAGCCGCGACGGGCGGCGGCGCGCTGCCAGGCGATGATCGCGAGGCCGATGAAGCCGAGCACCAGGCCGGAGAGCGCCGTCTGCACCCAGATGCCGTCGGTCACAAAGAACAGGACCACGGTCGCGACCGCCCAGAGCGAGGTACCTACGATCACGACCGGTGTCAGGTCGGTGAGTCGCTTCGGCAGCTCCGGCGTAGGCCGCAATGAACCGTTTACTTCCCCGGAATTGATCGATTCGCCCACGTGGGGAAGGGTACCCGGCAACGGGCGAAGGGTGGTACGCGATGGCGGAGCAGCGCACCCGGTCCACACTGGACCGGTTTTTCAAGATCAGTGAGCGCGGCTCGACACCGGGGCGGGAGATCCGCGGCGGGGTCGTCACGTTCTTCACGATGGCCTACATCGTGGTGCTGAACCCGCTGATCATCGGCAGCTTCTCCGCGGACGACGCCGGCGCGCACAAGGACGTCGTCGGCAACATCCTCCCGGTGCCGCAGGTCGCCGCGGTGACGGCGCTGGTCGCTGGTGTGCTCACGATCATCATGGGGCTGGTCGCGAACTATCCGTTCGCCATCGCCACCGGCCTGGGCATCAACAGCCTGGTCGCGGTCACCCTCGCGTCCCAGATGACCTGGCCCGAGGCGATGGGCCTGGTGCTGATGGAGGGCGTGGTCATCGTCCTGCTGGTGTTCGCCGGGATCCGCACGGCGGTGTTCAACGCCGTGCCACCGCCGCTCAAATCGGCGATCGCGGTCGGCATCGGCCTGTTCATCTGCCTGATCGGGCTGGTCGACGCCGGATTCGTCCGCCGCGTCCCGGACGAGGCGAAGACCACCGTTCCGGTCGGTCTCGGTATCAACGGGTCGATCGCGTCGTGGCCGACCGTGGTGTTCGTGGTCGGTCTGCTGCTCACCGGCATCCTGGTCGCGAAGCGGGTCAAGGGCGCGATCCTGATCGGCGTGCTCGCCTCGACCGTGCTGGCGATCGTCGTCGAGGCGATCACGAAGGTCGGTCCGTCGAAGGGCGTCAACCCGCAGGGCTGGAACCTCGGCTATCCGGCGCTGCCGGATCAGGTCCTCGGCCTGCCGGATCTGTCGCTGGTCGGCGACATCTCCTTCGGCGCCTGGACGCGGCTGCCGATCATCACCGTCGTGCTGTTGGTGTTCACCCTGGTGCTGGCGGACTTCTTCGACACCATGGGCTCGATGACCGGGCTGGCCAAGGAGGCGGACCTCCTCCCGCCGGACGGCAAACTCCCGAATGTGGGCAAGGCGTTGTTCGTCGACGGCACCGCCGCGGTGGCGGGCGGCTTCGCGTCGTCGAGTTCGAACACCGTCTTCGTCGAGTCCGCGTCCGGTATCGCCGAGGGCGCCAGGACCGGGCTCGCGAACGTCGTCACCGGCGTGCTCTTCATCGCCGCGATGTTCCTGACGCCGCTGTACCAGGTCGTCCCGGTCGAAGCCGCCGCTCCGGCGCTGGTCGTCGTCGGCGCGCTGATGATGAGCCAGGTCAAGGAGATCGACTTCTCCGACTTCACCGTCGCGCTGCCCGCGTTCCTGACGATCGTGGTCATGCCGTTCACCTACTCGATCGCCAACGGCATCGGCGCCGGCTTCGTCAGCTTCGTCGTCCTGCGCGCGGTCACCGGCAAGGCGAAGGGCATCCACCCGCTGATGTGGGGCATCGCCGTGCTGTTCCTGGCCTACTTCGCCGTCGGCCCGATCCAGGCCGCGTTCAGCTGACCAGCGGTTATCCGGTCCGTGGTTGATCTCACGGGCCCGCGCTCCGATCGTGAGGTATGCTAACTATATGTCCGGAGACACGCACGAGCGCTCACTGGCGAGCCGCCTGCGTCTCGCGGTGGTGCGGCTCAATCGCCGGCTACGGGCACAGCGCGCCGGTGACGGCATCTCGCTGACACAGGTGTCCGCGCTGTCCACGCTGCACAAATGCGGTGCGCTGACCCCTGGCCAGCTCGCCGCGAAGGAAGGCGTCCAGCCCCCGTCGATGACGAGGGTGATCGCCGCCCTCGAGGACATGGGTTACGTCGAGCGCAGGCCGCATCCGACGGACGGCCGTCAGGCCATCGTCGAGTTGTCGGACCGTGGCCGGGCTTACGTGATCGAGCAGATCACCGCACGGGAGATCTGGCTGGACAAGCAATTGGCCGAGTTGAGCGCCGAGGAACGCGAAGTGCTCTCTCGCGCCGCCGAGATCATCGACAGGATGGCGGGGAACTAACAGCGGTGACGACCACGGGTAGCGAAACACAGTGTCCTTCCAAGACCACCGCTACCCGGGAACCCGCTCCACCGCCGCCCACATCCGCCCGTGAGAAACCACGCGGGAGCATGTTCTCCTCGCTGAAGGTGCGGAACTACCGGCTCTTCTTCACCGGCCAGGTCATCTCGAACATCGGCACCTGGATGCAGCGCATCGCCCAGGACTGGCTGGTGTTCACCCTCAGCGGCAACAACCCGATCGCGCTCGGCATCGCGGTCGCCCTGCAGTTCACGCCCACGCTGTTCCTCTCGCTGTGGGCCGGGGTGCTGGCCGACCGCGTCGACAAGCGACGGCTGCTGATCGGCATCCAGATCGCCGTGCTGGGGCAGGCGGTCGTCCTCGGCGCACTCGACCTGAGCGGGATCGCGGCGCTCTGGCACGTCTACGTCCTCTGCTTCACCCTCGGCTGTACGGCGGCGCTGGAAGTGCCCGCACGGCAGTCGTTCGTCGCCGAGATGGTCGGCCGGGACAAGGTCACCAACGCCGTCGCGCTGAACTCCTCGATCTTCAACATGGCCCGGATCGTCGGCCCGGCCATCGCGGGTTTCGCGATCACCTGGGTCGGCACCGGCTGGCTGTTCATGGCGAACGCGGTGAGCACCGGCGCCGTCATCGCCGCGCTGGTGATGATGAACCCGGACAAGCTCTTCCGCGGTCCGGCCATCCCGCGTGAGAAGGGGCAGCTGGTCGAAGGGCTGCGGTACGTCCGGCGGCGCAGCGACCTGATGACCGTGATGGTGCTGGTGTTCTTCGTGAGCACGTTCGGCATCACCTACTTCACCTCGCTGCCGATCGTCGCCGCGAACGTCTTCCACACCAACGCGGACGGCTACGGGCTCCTGTCGACGCTGGTCGCCGTCGGTACCTTCACCGGCGCGCTGATGTCGGCCCGCCGCAACACCCGCGGCGGTCCTCGCGTGCGGCTGCTGCTGATCTCGGCGTTCCTGCTGGGCGCGTTCGAGGTGGTCACCGCGTTCATGCCGACGTACCTGAGCTTCGGCCTCGCGCTGATCCCGCTCGGCTTCGCGACGATCACCTTCCTCAACACGGCGAACGCGCTGGTGCAGACCGCGGTCAGCCCGGAGATGCGCGGACGCGTGATGGGCCTGTACGTCCTGGTCCTGATCGGCGGCAACCCCATCGGCGGCCCGATGACCGGCTGGATGGCCGACGCCTTCGGTGGCCGTTCGCCGTTCTACATCGGCGGCGCGATCTCGGCGCTCGCCGCGGTAGTCTGCGCCGTCGTGCTGATCCGGCGGGGCGGGGTGAGCCTGCCGGTGCGACGGTTCGGCAACGGGCTACGCGTGCTGAAGCGGGAGCGAGTGTGAACAAACTGGGCGTCGAGCCCTCTGTGACGCGGTGGAACGAGGGCGAGGCCCGGTTCCTGGACTGGACGATCGACGGCGTCGCGCTTCGGGAACTGGTTCCTGCTCAGGAGCGGACGCCGCTGTTCCTGGACGACGACGACCGATGGCGTGAGTCGGCCGTCGAAACGCTTTCGCGGCTGCTGGGCAGCTTGCCGGGGCACTTCGACGACGGACGGGTCGCGTTGCTGATGTGCCCGCTGTGCGGTGACCTCGGCTGCGGCGCCTACAGCGTCGAGGTCGTCCGCGACGACGACAGCGTCGAGTGGCGGGCTTTCGGCTGGCAGGTCGACTACGAGCCCTACGATCCCGATCAGAACTTCCGTTTCCGCGAGGCCCGTTTCGACCGGACGGCGTACGAAGCCCTGCTCGGCGACCTCCTGTCGAATTACCGGGCCTAGCGGCCGAGCAGAGGCGGGACGGCCTTCTCCGCGAGGGCCGTGAGATCGCCGGTTCCCTTGAACTTCAGGGTCTCCCCGCGTGGATCCCCGGTGAGCTGCACGATCACGCCTCGTTCGTCGACCTGGGCGGGGAGTCCCGCGATGGACGTGGTCGCCCGGACGTCCGAAGACAGCTCGCTGTAGTCCGCGGTCACGCCGTTCAGCTCGCACGCGGCGAAGAAGGTGGGCTTCGCGTTGTCGGCCGGGACGCCGAGCGAGCGGCCGAGTTCGGCGCACAACAGCCAGGAGATCACCGGGAGCGGCCGGTCCTTGATCGGACCGGGTGCGGTCTTTTCGTAGAGGATCCCGCCGACCTCGCCGATTTTCGGCAACTTCGGTCCGGGTGGCGTCGCTCCGGCGATCAGCGCCTCGGCGAGTGCCCTCGCCTTCGCTTCGGTTTCCGTGGGTTTCAGGTCCCTCTTGCGGATGGAGACGTTCAGGACCGGCGAGGCGCCGTTGCGCGGCGCGACCTCGACCAGTTCGACGCTCAGACTGGTGCCGTCCTTCGAGGTGGCGACGACCGCGGTCTTACCCGCGACGGTCGTCTTCGTGGGCAAGCCCCGGCTCGTGTCCTCCGGCAGCTCGGCGATCATCTGGGCGCTGATGTCCAGCTCGGCGGTGACCGCGTGGCAGGCCCCGCCCGCCTCTCGCAGCGTGCGTCCGCCGAGGATCTCTTCCCAGCGCTGCTCCGGGATCACCTGGCAGAGCACCTGCGCGCCGGTATCACCCGTCAGCGCGGCCACCATCTCACCCGTCGGCATCACCACCTGCCGGAGCGCTTGCCCGGTCCTGGACGGCCAGACGTCCGGCAGCTCGGCTCCGGTGCTTTCGTCGTCCCTGTTCAGCAGGGTGATCGCGACGACGATGCCCACGCCCAGCAGCAGCAGGACACTCGTCAGCGCGCAGCCCGCCCAGATCCACATCGGACGGTCCGTCTTGCGCGCGATCGCGCGATAGTCGTTCCCCATGGCCACGGGGTGAAGCTAGCCCGTCGGGGGCGCGTTGTCCGCCGAACCGGCTTACCCGATCGTGGGCGGATCCGAAGGGTGGGTCTTCCAATGGCCTCCACGTTGCCGATACTCGAGAACGTCCTGGCAGCCGTGGCGCCTGTCGTTGCGTCCGGCCGCGCGCCGGATGTTGCGAAAGCCACTTTCGCAACATTGAAGGTTGCGAAAGTGGCTTTCGCAACACCCGAGGTGCGCCGCGCACGCGAGATCCGTCGCCGCGCACGCGAGTTCCGTCTCTGAGCACGCGAGTGCGCCGCCCAGGCCGCCGCGTCGCCCGAGACACGACACGTTTGCCTTGTCCCCTCAACAGAACACGAATCGCCACTCACGACCCGAGAAGCGGCGGTACCACCTTTTCCGCCAGCTCCCGCAAATCCGTCTTGGAACCGCCGCTCCACTGGAACCGCAGCCCCTGCTTGGAACCGTTGTCCGTGAGCAGGACGCTCAGCTCGCCTTGGCTTTCCTTGGCCGGGCGCCCGGCCACCGGAGGATCCCGGTGCTCCGAGATGAGCGCGTCGTTCTCGACTCGGAGGGGTCCCTTCGCGGTGTCCACCATGCACTTCCCGTCCTCGCGCGGTTCGGTGGCTTCCGCGGGGAGTCCGAGCGCACGACTGAGCCGGGTGCACAGTTTCCACGCGATTTCCGGCAGCGGAGCGTCGATGATCCCCTTGCCGGGCTCGACGGTCTTGCGTTCGAGGGCGCCCAGTTCGCCGACGGCGGGCAGTTTCGGCTCCGGTCCGAAGGCGGCGGAGAGAGCGGCCTCGGCCAGGCCGATCAGGCGGCTTTCACTCTGATCGTCCCCTCGCGGAACGCGCGTCCAACTGGTCTCGATCCTGAAGAACCCGCCGGTGGGCGGCCGCCTGTCGGCGTCGACGAGCTGGACCTCCACAAAGGACGGTGAGCCGCCGGTGATCAGTATCGCCGGCCTCCCGGCGACGATCAGCGTCCTGCGCGTGCCCAGCGTGGTCACGTCGGCGACGGGCGTCCGGTTCAGGGAGATCCGCACCCAGTCGTCCAGTCCGACGGCGTGGCAGGACTCGCCGTTCGCCACCTCGCGCGCGACCTCGCCGCCCATCAGCTGTGTCCAGCGCTCGGCCGGTACGGCCTGGCACAGGACCTGCGCAGCGGTCTCCTTCGGCAGTGCCATCAGCAACTCGCCGGACGGCATCGGGACCGGCCGCAGGGGACGCCCGTTCGCCGTCGGCCAGGGTTTGGGCAGTTCCTTCGGCCCGAGCCCTTCTTCGTACGTGTCGACCTTTCCGACACAGCCGGCGCAGAGCGCGGCGACGAGCACGCCCACTGCCCAACGTTTGACACCCCAGGTGGTCACGCGCGCACGCTAGCGGAACGTCGCCGGTCAGGCGCTCGGAACGATCATTTCCACCTGGCCGAGGGAGGTGGCTCCAGCGTCTCCCGCAGGTCGCCGTCCAGGGCCGCCGCGATGTCCTCGACCGTCCACGAGTCGCGTTCGAGTACGGGATCCTTGATCGCGGTCTGGCGCAGGACACACAGGATGTCGCCGCGGAACCGCAGGATCTGGCCGGTGATCCCCGCCGAAAGGTCGCTGAGCAGGTAGGTCACCAGCGGCGCCACCCGCTCCGGCGTGTGTTCCGGCGTCTGGACGACGCTCGGGTCGTTCCGGGCCATCCGGGTCCAGGCCACCGGCGCGACGGCGTTGACCCGGATGCCGTGCCCGGCCAGGTCGGCCGCCCAGGAAGCGGTCATGGACGCGACAGCGCCCTTCGACGCCGAGTACGCGGCCGCGCGGCGCTGGCCGATCATCGAGCCCGAGCCGACGTTCACGATCACGCCGCCGCCCTGCTCGCGCATCACGGTCGCCGCCGACGTCCCGCAGAACAGCGGGCCCAGCACGTTGACCTCGACCACTTCGCGCATCCGCGCCGGGTCGTCGGCCCACGGTTCGGCCCGGTAGTTGACGCCCGCGTTGTTGACCAGGCCGTCGATCGCGCCGAACTCGGCGACGCATTGCTCGATCAGCCCGGCGGCCTGCTCGGCATCGGCGACCGAGCGGCCGTTGGCCACGGCGCGCCCGCCCCGTTCGCGGATCTCGCCCGCGACCACGTGCGCGACGTCGGCGTCGATGTCGTTCACCACGACCGCGGCTCCCTGCGAGGCCGCGTGATGGGCGAAAGCCCTGCCCAGACCTCGGCCGGCGCCGGTGATCACCACGGCTTTGCCGTTCAGAAGGCTCATGGGAACAGTCTGCCGTCACTCGGAAGGGTGAGATCGGCGTCTCTCTGCCGACCCCCTTGCCGGAGGTAGTGAGGTTAGGCTAACCTCATACATGTCCGCTTCGTGGTGGGAGCGGCAGTCAGTTCGGGAACGGACGAAGCCCCGCAACCGGGTTACCCCCGGAGGCGGGGCTTCGTTCATGCCGGGGGTTCATGGTCGATGACCGCGCCGGTCTGGTCAAGGCCGTACCGGCACTCGGACGAGGTCGATCCCGAACTCCTTCCGGTAGACGTCCAGGACCTCCTGATCACTCGAAAGCCTGGTCTCCTCGCGGACACCATGGGTCGTGACGATCAACTTGTCACCCGCCAGGGTGGCCCGGCCGTGTTCGGTCGGCAGGGAGGTGGTCGGCCCCTGGGTGAAGTGCGAATCAGGCGACGTCGCCTGCCACCACGCTGTCGGCGTGAACTCGTCCAGATTCCGCGCTCGCTGCTCGATCCGGTACTGCGGCTTACCGTCCAGGAGGACGTCGATGTCGCCGTAGGGCGCGTCGAGGAACAGGAATTCGCCGCCCGGATCCGCCTGCGCCTCGGTGGCGGCCAGCCGCAGCGGGAACCGGCTGAAGCGGCCGAAGCCAACGTCGGCCAGCCACGGTTCGTCCAGCTCGACGCGGATCGCCGCGTGGTCGAACGGCGGTCCGAGGGTGCCGTCCGGCCGGAAGACCTTCGCGGATCTCAGACTGGCGTCGAAGCCTAGTTCGCGCAGAAGCGCGGCGAAGAGGCCGTTGAGTTCGTAGCAGAAGCCGCCGCGTCGCCGCCGAACGATCTTGTCGAACAGCGCTTCGGGGTCCAGGACGATCGGCTCGCCGAGGTGGATGCTCAAGTTCTCGAACGGCACGACCGCCAGGTGGCGCTCCTGCAGCGTCCGCAGCGCTGCGACGTCCGCGGTGGCGGGGCGGTCGAGTCCGAGGCGATCGAGGTATGCGGCGGCGTCCATACGTCCAGCCTGACACCTCGACTTCGCTGGAGGTCAAGCTCGGCCAGTGCGACGAAAAACGGGGCCCTCCCGGTAAGGAGAGCCCCGCTTCGTGGTGAGAAAGGTCAGCCGAGCAGCAGGCCGTTGCCACCGGCGACGGCGTTGTCGAACCGCTTGGAGATCTCAGCCCAGTTGAAGATGTTCCACAGGGCCTCGACGTACTTCGGCTTCACGTTCTTGTAGTCCAGGTAGAACGCGTGCTCCCAGACGTCGACCAGCAGGATCGGCGTGGTCGGCAGGACCAGGTTGTTGTGGTGGTCGCGCAGCTGCTGGGTGATCAGGGTCTTGCCGATCGGGTCCCAGGAGAGCGCGGCCCAGCCGTTGCCCTGGATCGTGGTGGCGACGGCGGTGAACTGCGCCTTGAACTTGTCGAAGGAGCCGAACGCCTCGTCGATCGCCGCGGCCAGCTCGCCGGTCGGCTTGTCGCCGCCTTCCGGGGACAGGATCTTCCACCACACGACGTGGTTGGCGTGTCCGGCCAGGTGGAACGCCAGCGTGGTCTGCAGGCCGACGATGTCACCGAAGTTACCGGCGTCACGGGCTTCGGCGATCTTGTCGAGCGTGTCGTTCGCGCCCTTGACGTAGGTCGCGTGGTGCTTGCTGTGGTGCAGCTCGTTGATCTCGCCCGAGATGTGCGGCGCGAGGGCCGCGTAGTCGTAGTCGAGTTCGGGCAGCTCGTAGCGGGCCATTGGCCCTCCTTCTTCTTCGACACAAGTTTCCATTGACGAACTTAGTCGTCTTCACCCGTTTGCGGCGACCGGGGGCGCCGCGTTCTTCCCAGGTGGAACGACCTGTCCTCAGCAGCTGTACCCGTTAGGGCCGCTGCCTGAAACCACCCTGCTATCTCCAGTTAGGTGGAGGTCAAGGCGGATGTGACGGCGGTCATCACGCCAAGTAGGGCATGCCCACCAGGTGGTACGACGCGATCACTCCCAGGAACGCCGCCAGCGCCACGGAAACAACCGTGTAGGTGATCCGGGTCGAGGTGTTCCACCAGGTGCGAACCCAGGCGAGGACCACGCAGACGACGGCGGCGACGGTCAGCGCCAGCGCGATGTCCGGCATGAGCAGCGTCGTGCTCAGCAACGGCGAGTGCCCTGACGTCAACGCGACGGCGGCGCCGCTGAAATCGCTCATGAGCAGCGCGAACCCGGCGACGAACAGGATGAGGGCGAGCGCCGCGGACCAGGCGGCCAGGAGCGCGAAGCGGGCGCCCTTCGGTTGCCGTTCGCGACCTCGCCGGACAAGGGCGCGGATCGGCCACCAGACGACCGCGCCGAGCAGGAGCACGAGCGCTATGCCGAGGATCAGCAGGTGTGTGGTGGTGGACTCGAGCCACGGCATGCGTTCGTAGGACGTGTTCGGCTCGTCGGTGAAGAGCAGCGTCTTCCCGTCCGTCTCGCGGAAGGCGATCCGCGCGCCGGTCTCGTCGGTGAACAGGCCCGGTTCCGTCTGCGTCCATCGGCGGCTTCCTTCGCCGAGCCCGGACGTCGTCACCACACCGTCGCCGTCCGCGGTCACCGAGACGCCGCCTGCGAGGGCGCGGACCTTGGTGAAGCTGTCGTAGTCGAGCCGTGTGTCGTTGTAGGAGCCCTCGAAACGCGAGACGTCCCCGGCGAGCACCTTCGGAGCGGGGACGGGCGCGGCGGGCTGTAGCCGGTCCAGGAACCCTTTGAGTGCCTCGGCGGTGACAGCGGCGGCGTCACCGGAGAACGCGCCGCCGTTGAAAGCGAGGTACACGCCGGTGTTCTTCTCCGGGATCAGTTCGAGCACGCTGAGGAACCCCGGCGAGTCACCGGTCTTCTCCACCAGGCGCAGTCCGTTCATCAGCCGTTCCGAGAAGCCGAAGCCCATTCCCGGCAGACGTGGGTCGTTGCGGAACCGCGCGCCGTGCAACTGGTCGAGCAGGGGCCGGCTGAACGTCCCCGGCACGAGGTTCGCCGACAGGTAACGCCCCATGTCGGCCGGGGTGGCGACGTTCCCGTCGCCCGCGGGCGGTTCGGGGCCGAAGTTGGCCGGCGGGACGACCTGTTTCGAGCCGTCCCACCGGTAGCCGGTCGCCAGGGGGACGTCCGGAGTGGGCTGCGCGACGCTGCTGTTCTTCATTCCCAACGGTTCGAAGATGTGCTGCCGCACGTAGTCCGCATAGGGCTGTCCCGAGGCGAGTTCGATCAGATGCCCGGCGAGGGCGAAGCCGTAGTTGGAGTAGATGGTGTGCTCGCCCGGTGGCCGGACGCGGGTCGGCATCTCGTTCACGAGGTGCTCGGCGAGCGACGGCAGCTTCTCGTCCCGCGGGGTGAACATCCGGTACACGCGGTCTTCGAACCCGGCGGTGTGGGTGAGCAGGGAGGACAGGGTGACCGGTCGTCCCGGGAAGGTTTCGGGGATCTGGAAAGACTTCAGGTACGTGTTGACGTCGGCGTCCAGTGCGAGCCTGCCCTGTTCGACGAGCTGCATCGCGGCGGTGGCGGCGATCGACTTGCCGACCGAATTGATCAGGAATCCGGTGCGTTCCGGGTCCACCTTCGCCTGGGTGTCTACTGAGGACACTCCGTAGCCCGCCGAGAAGACGGTCTCGCCGCCTTCGACGACGACCACGGCGGCGCCGGGGATGTTATGCGCCACAAGGCTTCGCGGGATGAGCTCGTCGAAGATCGCGGCAGCCGAGGCGGGTGTCACCGCGGCTCGGGCGGGTGGCGCGGCGACGACCGCGATGAGGGTCAGCAGGGCGGCGATGGCGCCGATTCGGAACATGCCTTGAAACTAGGGATTTCCCCGGATAGAAGGGATCCGGTGGACCGCCGATCGTGGGGTGGGGCCCGCCCTACCCCACGATCGGCCCGCCATCAGGAGAAGGAGACCGGGATGAAGACGTCCGAGTTCCGGTCGTTCGAGGCGAAGTGGTCACGACGCGAGACGATCGCGCAGGTCACCGGGGGATCGGCGAGGTCCTCGACGAGGCGACGGTGACCCTGGGCGCCGACTGCGCGAGCCTGCCCGGCGGGTCCGGGGTCCGGCTCCGGTGACGACCTCGTGCCGGACGTGAAGTACCGGCCGGACTCGGCGCTGGCCTCGACCGGCGTCGAGGGCGGCGTGTGGCTCCTGTGGGGACTGCTGCTCCTGGGCGCCGGTCTCGTTCTGGTGCTGGTGGTGCGTCGCCGGACCGCCTGACCGTTCCACGGCGTGCTATGAACGGCCCGTTACTTGCAAAATTCGCAAGTAACGGGCCGTTCATGGCACTCGGGAGCGACGTCAGGCCGCGCGGTAAGCGTCCAGTTCACCCGCGAGTTCGTCGAACACCGCGATGTTGCACTCGAAGGCCACGATCGCTTCGTCGATCAGCCGCGCGCGCTCGTCGTCGTTCCACGGCGCCGAGTTCAGTTGCTCGCGGTAGTTGTCGCGGAACTTGGGCGCGCTGCCCAGCTGGTCGAAGTGGTAGAACAGCGAACCCGCCTCGCTCACCCCGTATTTGCGCTCCAGCAGCCGCCGGATGACCTGGCCGCCGGCGATGTCGCCGAGGTAGCGGGTGTAGTGGTGCGCGACGAAACCGCCGGACCAGTCCGACGCCTCGGCCACGCGCCGCGCATAGCGTTCGGTCGAGGGCAGCGGGCGGACGGTCTCGCGCCAGTCCGGGCCGACGAGGTGTTCGAGGTCGCGTTCGAGGCTCGGCAGCCGCCGCAGCTCCTCGAAGACGAACTTGCCCGCCACCGGGTCCTTCACCAGCTTGTCGCCGGCCTGCTCAATGGCCTGGTAGATGAAGTAGTACTGGATGGCCAGCCGGGTGTACCCCTCGAGCGTGAGCTCGCCGCCGAGCAGCGCGTTCATGTACACGGAGTGGTTGGCCCGCTCGTGAGCGGGCAGGGTGGAGGCGCGCAGGGCCGCGGAGAACGGCCCGGATTCGACGTCGGTGGTCACCGGCATGGACACAGCCTCCAAGCATCTATCTGACATGCTGTCAGAAAGAGCCTAAGGCACAACTGCGGGTTAGGCTACCCTAATTCGCAGGTTTTTCCGCCATCCCGACCGCTCTGAGCACGAACCGGACGGCCGCTTCGATCGCGTCGTCCAGCCGATCGGGTGGCACGTCGACGACCTGACGGCTGCCCAGCGCGGCGGTGATCATCGGGATCAGCACGTCGGGGTCCTCTTCCGGGACGCCCTCGGCGAGGATCTCGCGGAGCTGCGCCGTGATCGGGTCCGCGTGCGCGCTGATCCGCCGGTAGGCGGCGGGCGCCAGCGCCGACGCGAGCGCCGTCCCCGGCGGCAGGTGGTACTCGGCCAGCACCCGCAACTGCAGACGGACGAACGTCGAAAGCTTCCCGACCGGGGTGTCGGCGGTCGCGACGGCCGCGGTCAGCCGTTCGACGTAGCGTGTCGCCTCGTCCTCGACGAAGGCGACCAGCAGGCTTTCCTTGTCGGGGAAGTGGTTGTACATCGCAGTGCGGCCGAGGCCGGCTTCGGCGGCGACACCCGCCAGCGTGATCGCGTCGAACCCGCGCTCGTACAGCTGCCCGCGCAGGACGTCGAACACCCTGCTGCGGACCTCGCGCCGATGCTCCTCCAGAGACCGGCCGATGATCTTGGGCACGCGCCACCTCCCTGGGTGACCACCTTATGCGCCCGTCAGGTCTCGAGCGACCAGGTGTGCACCGGCGTCTCGGTGGCCGACAGCTCCAGGTAGCGGCCCAGCATCCGGTTCAGCGCGGTCTCGCGCTCGGCCCCGCGCTCCTCCGCGCGCAGGACGTACTCCCGCTGCCACGCCGAGCCGGTCCGCCTGGTCAGGCAGCGCTGCTCGATGATGCCCAGATAGCGCTCTCTCGCTTCGTCCGAAACATCCGATCGGCGTAATCCCTCGTGCGCCAGCGGCAGCAGGACGCGCAGCACCAGCTCGTCCGGCGGGATCCAGCCGATGCCCGGCCAGTACAGCTGCGCGTCGAAACCGCGGCGTGCCCCGGCATACATGTTCTCTTCGGCGGCTTGGAACGACATCTGTGTCCACACTGGACGGTCGGCTTCGGCGAGTGCCCGTTGTGCGCCATAGAAGAAGGCCGCGTTCGCGACCATGTCGACGACGGTCGGACCGGCGGGCAGCACGCGGTTCTCCACCCGCAGATGCGGCAGGCCGTCGACGACGTCGTAGACCGGCCGGTTCCAGCGCCAGACGGTGCCGTTGTGCATCCGCAGCTCGGTCAGCTTCGGTGCCTGGCCGGAGTCGAGCGCTTCGACCGGGTCCTCGCTGTCGGTCTCGGGCAGCAGACCGGGGAAGTACCGGACGTTCTCCTCGAACAGGTCGAAGATCGACGTGATCCAGCGCTCACCGAACCACACCCGCGGCCGCACGCCCTGGTTCTTCAGTTCCTCCGGCCGGGTGTCCGTGGCCTGGAGGAACAGCGGGATCCGTGTCTCGTGCCAGAGCGCCTTGCCGAGCAGGAACGGCGAGTTCGCGCCCACCGCGATCTGCACGCCTGCCAGCGCCTGAGCCGCGTTCCAGTGCGCCGCGAACTCCTCCGGCGCGACCTGCAGATGCAGCTGGACCGACGTACAGGCGGCCTCGGGCAGGATCGATTCGGAGTAACTGCGCAGCCGCTCGGGCTGCCTGCCCGGCAGCGGCGCGCCCTCCATCGAGAGCACGGTGCGCTCGCCGCGTGCGGCGAAGATCCGGTCGTTGAGCAGGGAATACCGGGCGTTGTTGGTGAGCCACTTCTGGTCGAAGTGCTCGTGCCGCAACGTCGGGAGGATACCGATCATCGCGAGCGAAGCGCCGGATTCCTCGGCCTTACGGGAGGCCGCGCCCAGGTACGCGTGGAGATCGTCCTCCAACTGCAGCGCCGACTCGCCGGCCAGCGGCCGCGGCGGCACGTTGAGCTCCAGGTTGTGCTGACCGAGCTCGGTGGTGAAGGACGGATCGTTCAGCGCCTCGAGCACCAGCGTGTTCGTCATCGACGGACGCAGCTCCTGGTCGACGAGGTTGAGCTCCACTTCGAGCCCGATATTCTTGCGGGGGAAGGAAAAGCTCCCATCGGTGAGCATTCTGGCCAGCGTGTCCAGACAACGCTGGACCTTTCGGCGGTAACGTCCGCGATCCTGCGGTTCACAGGGGGTCGCCGAAAGATCCTTGCCCATGTTCGTCGAGCTCCTCATTGGCCACGCTCCGCGGGATTCCAGGCGGGACTGCCAGGCGGCCCAACGGTTTCACGCATCGCCGTCGCCCGGCTAGCGGCCAAACTGGTGCTCTCTGTCACTAGGGGTTAACTTACAGCAAAAAGAGCCCGTTCGTACCACCCGCCGGTGGACGTTCGGACGAGTTCGGCTCGCAGCGGGCGGATGACACACTCTCCAGGTGGCTGAACTGATCACCATCGACGACCGGGACGACCCCCGGCTGGACGATTTCCGCGACTTGTCCACAGCCGATCGGCGGCCCGACCGGCCCGGCGGGCGTGGCCTGGTGATCGCCGAAGGGACCGTCGTCGTCGAGCGACTTCTCAGGTCTCGTTATCCGGTACGCGCTCTACTCGGGGTGGAACGGCGATTCCGGGAATTGGGCGCGGAACTCGACCGTGTCGACGCCCCCGGTTATGTGACTTCGGCCGAGACGATGGCCGAGGTCGTCGGTTTCCACCTGAATCGAGGCGTGCTCGCGGTCGCGGACCGGCCCGTTCCGCCGCCGACCGTCGAAGGGATCATCGACGGCGCTCGCGTGCTCGCGGTGCTGGAAGGTGTCGGCGATCACGAAAACCTCGGTTCCCTCTTCCGCAACGCGGCCGCGCTGGGTGTCGACGGGATCCTGCTCGGCGCCGGCTGTTCGGATCCGCTCTATCGGCGCAGCGTCCGCGTCTCGATGGGGCATGTCCTGCGCGTCCCGTTCGCCACGTTCGGTTCATGGCCCGATGACCTGAACCTGTTGCGGGAACGCGGTTTCCGTATCGCGGCCCTGACTCCGCGTGCGGATTCCGTCTCGCTGCGGCAGTTGCGCGATCAGGCACCGGAGAAGGTCGCGTTGATGCTGGGCGCGGAAGGCGCCGGCCTGACCGAGGAGGCCATCGCCGCCGCCGATCTGGCCGTGCGGATCCCGATGCCGGACGGCGTCGATTCGCTGAATGTCGCCACGGCGGGCGCGATCGCGTTCTACGAGACGCGTCCACCGCTATCGTGAGCACCCGAGCGCACACAGCAGGGGAGAACCCATGGAATTGCGGATCCGTGAGGGACGCGCGGTGCTGGCCGGGCCGGGCGGCGAAAGCGCGCGCGAGGTGGACCCGCACTCGCTCGCCATTGGTTCAGACCTCGCGCAGGCGCTGCACGAATGGGCACGGGTCGCGTCCGCCGTCAGCTCGACGGCCCGTCCCGGAGACGCCGGCGCCGAGGCCACTTCGGTGGTGTCCCAGCGCGGTCGTCAGCTCGCGCTGCGGGTCGCCGCCGCGATGGGCACGTCGGTCCGCTTCGTCGACCCCGTTTCCGGCGACGGCGTCGTCATCGACCCGCCGAAGCCCGCGCCCCGCAGCGAACTCGCGCGGCGCCTCTTCGGCACCCCGGACCCCGCCGGGGAACCGACCCCGTGGCTGACCGGTCTGACCATCTCCGCGTTCGTCGCGGCCGTGGTCGTCGTGGCGATGCTGGCGCTGGCGAACACCCTCGCGCGCGAGACCAACGGCTGGCTCGCGCTGCTCGCGTCCGCCGTGGTGACCGGCGGCATCACGCCGTCGCTGTGGCTCGCGCGGCGGGTGCCGATCGTGCGCTGGGCGTCGTTCGGCGCCGCCGCGGGGATCGTGATCGCCTGGATCGGCGTGCTGATCGTCGTCTTCTGACGAGGACAAAGGCAACCGTGACGTCGGTGGGCCGATGACTCGAACGCCGCGAGGATACTGAATCCATGTCCGACGATCCGCTGAATGCACTCAGGCGGCTCTGCCTCGCGCTGCCGGAGACCACCGAACGGCTCAGCCACGGCGAGCCGACGTGGTTCGTGCGCGGGAAGAAGACGTTCGTCATGTACGCCGGCCGCCATCACGACGACAAGCCGGCCTTCTGGTGTCCGGCGCCGCCCGGGGCGCAGGAGGAATTGGCCGGCGCCGAACCGGAGCGGTTCTTCCGGCCGCCGTATGTCGGACATCGGGGCTGGCTCGGGGTGCGGCTGGACGTCGACGTCGACTGGGCCGAGATCGAACTGATCGTCACCGACGCCTATCGCCTGGTGGCGCCGAAAGCGCTGATCGCGTTGTTACCCGGACGCACGTAATGGCCCCTCCACCGGAAGGGGCCATTACGTGCGAATTCAACCTCGTTGCGAGCGGACGCCCAATAAGACGTCTTCCCAGGATGGAACGATGGGGTGGTTCTTCTTCCCCTTCGCCCTCGGGGCGGGTTCGGCCACTTCCGCCGGCTCGTCAGCCGGAAGCGGTGGCTCGACATCTTCTTCGGGTTCCGCGATCGGCGCGTCGATGACCTTCGCGACGGGCTCTTCGGGAATCTCGTTCGAAGTACTCTTTATCGCCGAGAACGCGTCAACGCTGTCCAGGGTGGGCTGGACGACCGCGTCCTTGCCCGGGTCCAGCGCCCGCACCGTGCGCGGCGCGCGGTAGGCGTTGGGGTTGAGCAGGACTTCGGCGTTCTCGTCGAGGGCCTGCACGGTGCCGCCGTGCGCCCCGGGCGCGAACGACCAGTGCGCGCGGTTGTCCGAGCGGCCGGCCTTCCAGCACAGCACGACGACCCACTTGCCGTCGTCGCCGCGCCAGGAATCCCAGGTCGCCTGGCTGTAGTCGTGGCCGCGGAGACCGAACGAGTGCGCCATGACCTCGCCGAGCGTCTGCACGTCGGGGCCGTCTTCGCGGATCGGGTGGGCGCGCTGGGCCAGTTCGGCGGTGCGAGAGCGTTCGAGCAGGACCGGGTAGGCGAACCGCTCGACGCGCTGAATCGTGACGCCGGCGCTGCTCGCGACCTGCTCCACGGACTCACCGGCCCGGATTCGTGCCTGGATCTCGCGTGGCCGCATTTGGCTCTCCAACTCGATCTCGATCTGGCCGAGGCGGGTGATGTCACCCCTCGCCGCCGCTCGCAGCCTCTCATCCGCGGGGAGAAGGAAACGCGTGCGGCTCGCCGGGTCTTCGCACACGATGGACTTACCGTCCTCGTGCAGCCCGATCACCCGTAGCGCTCGCATCCTCGCCTCCCCTGCTCTTCTTCACCTTTGTGGGTGTCCACGGTAAAACGGCGCGTCGCCTTGACGTGTGAGGCGCGCCGGTGTCATCTCTACTGCTCACTATTTTGTTCATGGCCGCAAGTGCATTCTGCGCGAGCGGTTCACGGGCTGCGGCGTGACGCGCCGGACACGCACAGTCACGATCGGGGGAATCTACGGCAGCCGGACCCGGACGACCAGTCCGCCGCCCCGGCCGCCGGGTTCCGCACCCGCCGCGCCGCCGTGCGCGTGCGCGATCGACCGGACGATCGACAGCCCGAGCCCGGCGTTGCGCGAGTCGCCGGTCCGGTCGCCCGAAAGGCGCCTGAACGGCTCGAACAGTGCGGGAACGGCGTCCAAGGGCACCTGCGGACCGGTGTTGCGCACCACCAGCGCGGGGTCGACGCCGATGTCGACGTGGATCCAGCCGCCCTTGCGGTTGTAGGTGATGGCGTTGTGCACGAGGTTCGTGATCAGGCGCTCCAGCAGGACAGGGTCGCCGGACACGGTGCGTGGCCGCAGCCGCGACTCCACCGTCACACCCGCTTCCTCGGCCATGGCCGCCGCCGAACGGATCACCGTCGCGGCGACCTCGTCCAGACGGACGGGGGCCCGCGCGGTCAGCCCGCGATCACTGCGCGCGAGCACGAGCAGTCCCTCGATCATCCGTTCGCTGCGTTCGTTGGTGTAGATCAGATGCTCGCCGAGTTTCCGGACCTCGGGACTGACGTCGGGATCGGCCATCGCGACCTCGACGAGCGTGCGCTGTACCGCGAGCGGGGTCCGCAGTTCGTGGGAGGCGTTGGCGACGAAGCGTTTCTGGCTGTCGAACGAAACGGCGAGCCTGTCGAGCATGCCGTCGAAGGTGTCGGCGAGTTCCTTGAGTTCGTCGTCGGGGCCGTCGAGGTTGATCCGCCGGTTGAGGTTCTCCACCTCGAGTTTCCGCGCGGTGGAGGTGATCGCGTGCAGTGGCCGCAGTACCCGGCTCGCCATCATCCAGCCGAACAGCACCGCGAGCGCGCCGGCGATCGCCAGCGCCACCAGCGACTGCCACAGCAGCGTCGACAGGACGTCCGACCGGTATTCGCCGATCGACGTGGCGACCAGTTGCGTGGCCTGGGCGCGTTCGACGGGCACGATGGTCGTCGGGTCCATCGGGTAGGCCGGGGCTCCCTGGAGAGCGACACCGGCGGAGTCGGTCGCGAACGCCGCCGTATCCGGCAGTGACGAACTCACCAGCAGGTAGTTGACGACCAGCAAGGCCAGCCCCACGAGCAGGAACGTCCCGCCGTAGAGCGCCGTCAGCTTGGTGCGGACGGACAGCCGGAGCGGTTTCACGAGCCGAACCGGTAACCGGCGCCGGGCACGGTCTCGATCAGCGGCGGTTCGCCGAGTTTGCGCCGCAACGTCATCACGGCCACCCGGACGGCGTTCGTGAACGGATCCGCGTGCTCGTCCCACGCCTTTTCGAGCAGTTCTTCCGCGCTGACCACGGTCCCTTCGGCGCGCATGAGCACCTCCAGCACGGCGAATTCCTTGGGGGACAAGGGCAGGAACCGGCCGTCGCGCGAGGCCTGATGCCGGGGCAGGTCGAGGACGACCCCGCCGCGTTCCAGTACCGGCGGCAACGCGGGCCGCGCGCGCCGCGACAGCGCCTGCACCCGCGCGACGAGTTCGGCGAACGCGAACGGTTTCGTCAGATAGTCGTCGGCGCCGAGCCCGAGACCGGCGACCCGGTCGTTGACGTCGGCGGCGGCGGTCAACATGAGCACCCGCGCCTCGCCACCGGTCTTGAGCACCGCGGCGCAGACCTCGTCGCCGTGCACGATCGGCAGGTCCCGGTCGAGCACGACGACGTCGTAGCCGTGCACCCCCACCCGGTCCAGCGCCTGTTCGCCGTCGTAGCAGACGTCGACGGCCATCGAGAACCGTCGCAGGCCCTCGGCGATCGTGTCCGCCAGGAGCCGCTCGTCCTCCACCACCAGCACTCGCACCAGGTCAGTCTGCCCCGGATGGGGGTAAGCACGGGATAAGCGCCGATCAGCCGACCGGGTGCAACCGCCGCGCCGCGCCGAACCGGACGGCACGCGTGATCAGACAGACGGCAGGCGTGATCAGACGGACGGCACGCGTGATCAGACGGACGGCGCCCGTGCCGTCCGTCCGAACACGCGAGACGTCCATCCAGTCACGGTTGTCGTCCCTGGGTGCACACGACAACCAAGCGTGCAGGTCGAAGGCGTAACTCGCGTGCTCGGACACCGCACTCGGGTGCACGGCGTCCAAGCACGCGAGATCCGCCTCTGATCACGCGAGATCCGCGCCTGAGCACGCGAGTGCGGTGTCGCGTCACCCAGGTCATCCGCCCGAATGCGCCCTCACTGGCTCACGAAGCTCGCAATTGCCGCGCCGGGATCACCTGCTGAGGGGTGTTCGGGCTGGACCACAGCAGTTTCATCGACGCCTCGCCACCTCGTTCGGTCTGTTCGAGCTTGATCGCGTACGACTTCCCGGCGACCAGGTCTATGGTCGCTTTGTCGACACTCGGCCCGTGCGGGGTGGTGTTGTCGATCAGGAGCTTCCCGTCGACCCACAACCGCACGGTGTCGTCCGAAACGGTCGTGAACGTGTACTTCCCGGTGTCCCGCGCGGTGACCTGGCCGGTCCATCGCGACGAGAAGGTCTCCGCCGGGATCTTCGCGTCGGGCGAACCGGTGAACTTCCAGTTGTGGTTGACGCCCGGCTCGACCCGGCGCACCGCCGGCGCCCCGGTGAAGTCCGCGTTCGGCCAGTACTCCGCGGTCAGCCCGGTCCCGCGGCCGGCGGGTGTCTGCGGCAGCGGGTCGACGCTCAGTTCGATGACGGTCGCGATGTCGTTCGTCTTGCCGCCCGACGGCGTGAGTTTCACGCTTCCGGACGTCTGCTGGACCTGGACCCGCTGTCCGCTGCCGAGCACCCGGGCGTCGCGGACCCGGAACGGCGCCAGCGTGTCGAGAGTGAGGGATCCGCCCGTGGCGGGCCAGTCGAACACCGACGCGTAGAGCTTGTCGCCGCGGCGGCTCACCACGCCCCAGCCCGGTTCCGCGACGAGACCCGGCGCGCCCGCGCCGTAGACGGCGGAGGACTGCTTGTTCGTCCGCAGCCATTGACCCATCTGCTTCAGCCGGTCGACGGATTCCTGCGGGACCCGGCCGGTGCGATCCGGTCCGACGTTGAGCAGGAAGTTGCCGCTGCGCCCGGCGATCGAGAGCAGTTTCCTGGTCAGATCCGCCGAGGATTTCCAGTTGTGGTCCCAGTCCGTGTAACCCCAGCTGCCGTTGAGGGTCATGCACGATTCCCACAGCTGCCCGTCCACGGGCTTGTCCGGGATCTCCTGTTCGGGCGTCCCGGTGTCGCCGTCGACCACGCGCCGTTTGCCGACGCGATTGTTGACCACGATGGACGGATCGAGGCCGCGGACGTAGGCCTCCAGCTCTTCACCGTCCTTTTCGGACCACGGGTTGTTGGGCCGGTCGGTGCTCCATTCGCCGTCGAACCACAGCACCGCCGGGTGGTAGTTGTCGACGAGTTCCTTGAGCTGGGCGTACATCCGCTCCTTGTATTTCGGGAACGTCGCCGGATCCGGGAAGTCCGGGTCGTGCCAGTCCCAGATCGAGTAGTAGAAGCCGAGCTTGACGTCGCGGGCGGCGGTCGCGCGCTTCAGCTCGGCGAGGATGTCGCGGTTCTTGTCGAACGCGGAATGGTCGCGCAGATTGAACTTGTTGACCTTCGTCGGCCACATCGCGTAGCCCTCGTGGTGTTTCGACGTGATCACCACGTACTTCTGGCCGGCGTCCTTCGCGGTCTGTGCGATGGCGTTCGCGTCGAACGCGGACGGGTTGAACCCGGCGGCCATCTGTTCGTACTCGGCACGCGGGATCTGGCAGTTCCGCTGGATCCATTCGGCGTCCTGGCAAACGCTTCCATCAGGGCGTCGGTACTTCCCTTGCAGCTGCGAGTAAGCACCGAAATGGATGAACTGGCCGAACCGGTCGTCGCGCCACCAGCGCGTCCGGTCGGCGGTGAACGGGTCGTCGTAGGCGTAGTCGGTCCCTGGTCCGGCAGGGCGCGGTGCGGCTTCCGCGGCGGCGGGCAGGACGCCCAGCGCGGTGGTCGCGATGACGAGGGCCGCTAGGGCCCGGAGTGGCTGGCGGCGCATCTTGCACTCCTCTTCGCTGAGGTGTGGACGTCGGGACTGTAAGAAGTCAGAGATCCGATGTGAAGCCCCAAAAGGCTCACTGGTCCGCTAGTTCACCCGGAAAGACGGCAAATAGATCCGATCTCTGTACCGCTGAGTGGGACTGAATGCGGTAGTTGCGCGTGCAAGGACCGCATTCAGAGGACTAAATGCGGCGGGGGCAGGCGAGGGTCGGGGACGTCCGGCGGACGGAGTAAGCGCCGCATAAGCGACTTCGCTTACCGCGCCGGAATCGCCGCCTCCGTAGAAAACAGGTCGTCAAGACGACCCGAAGGAGCAGCGATGCGAATACGACCGAAGGCGGCCCTGGTGGTCAGCGGGGTCGGAGCGGTCCTGGCGCTGGTGGCCGGCTGCGGGGGCGGCGGGGACGGCGGCGACAAGGTCGCTTCGATCTCGACCCCGCCCAGCTCCGGCGCCGCCGGTGACGGGCAGCAGGCCGACAAGGTGTCCGATGAGGACAAGATGCGCAACTTCGCCAAATGCATGCGCGAGCACGGCATCGACATGCCGGACCCCAAGACCGACGGCGACGACCGGGCCACCATCTCCATCGGCGGCGCCGACGGCCAGATCGACGAAAAGAAGATGAAGGCCGCGGACGAGGCGTGCCGGAAGCTGCTGCCGAACGGTGGCGAGATCAAGCCGCCGTCGCCCGAAGACCTCGACAAGATGCGCAAGGAAGCCAAGTGCATGCGGGATCACGGGATCGACATGCCGGATCCCTCGCCGGACGGCAAGGGCGGCGCCATCGCGCTGGACGCGGGCGGTGACCCCAAGAAGTTCGAAGAAGCGGCGAAGGCCTGTGGTCTCGGCATGAGCATGAGGGCGGCCCCGGCGAAATGAGCGAACACGAAGGACCCGGCGTCGCACGGCGTTCGCGCCGGGCGCGCTGGTTCATCATCGCGGCGGTCCTCGTCGTCGTGGTCGGGACGACGTCGATAGTCGTGCTGACCAGGGTCACGTCCGAAGCCCAGCAGGTCGGGCAGGCTCCGCCGCCGGTGGAGACCGCGAAGGTCGAGAAGACCGACCTTCAGGAGGAGGAAGAGGCGAACGGAACCTTGGGCTACGGCGCGGAAAACGCCCTCGCCGGGCGGAAACAGGGCACCGTCACGTCACTGCCGGACGCCGGCGCGGTGCTCACCCGCGGCAAGACGGTGTACGGCGTCGACGCCAAACCGGTGCCGCTGTTCTACGGCACTTTGCCCTTCTTCCGCGACCTCGCGGACGGCGCGACCGAAGGTCCGGACGTCAAGCAGCTGGAAGAGAACCTGAAGGCGCTCGGCTTCGGCGGTTTCGGCACGCCGGACAAGAAGTTCACCTCGGCCACCGCCGCCGCGATCAAGAAGTGGCAGAAGTCGCTGGGAGTCGAGCAGACCGGCACCTTCGGCCAGGGCGACGCCGTCCTCGCACCCGGCGAGATCCGGGTTTCGCAGATTGCCGCGCAGCTAGGCGGTCCCGGCGGCGGCGAGCTGCTGAAGTACACCGGTACCGAGCGCCTGGTCGAGGTCAAGCTCGACGCTTCGAAGCAGGCCATCGCCAAGGCCGGGGACAAGGTCGGGGTCGACATCACCGGCGGTAAGACCACGACCGGTGCCGTCACCGACGTCGGCAAGGTCGCCGAGACCGGCAAGGACGCCGCCGGGCAGGACGACGGCAAGCCGAAGATCAAGGTGAAGATCAAACTGGACGATCCGGGCGCGGCGGGGTCGCTCGATTCGACACCGGTCTCCGTGCGGTTCACCAAGGAAGTCCACAGTGGAGTGCTGGCGGTCCCGGTCGGGGCGCTGCTCGCGCTCGCCGAGGGCGGATACGCCGTCGAGGTCGACGAGGGCGGCAAGCGACGGCTCATCGCGGTGAAGACCGGCCTGTTCTCCGGCGGGCGCGTCGAGATCACCGGGGACGGTCTCGCCGCCGGGATGCGGGTGGTGACGACGTCATGACCCCGGTTCTGGCCGTGCGCAACGCCTCGCGCACCTATCCCGGCGGGGTGCGCGCGCTGCGCGAGGTGACACTGTCCATTGAGGACAGAGAGATGGTCGCCATCCTCGGACCGTCCGGCTCGGGCAAATCCACGCTGCTGCAGCTGATGGGCACGCTCGACCGGCCGACCAACGGCGTCATCGAACTGCGCGGGCACGACGTCGCGAAACTGCCGGACCGCAAGCTTTCCGCGTTGCGGTCGCGGTGGATCGGCTTCGTGTTCCAGCAGTTCTTCCTCAGCGAGGGCGTGAGCGCGGTCGACAACGTCGCCACAGGGCTGCTGTACGCGGGGGTGCCGCGGCGGAAACGGCACGAGCGGGCGCTGGCTGCGCTCGACCGGGTCGGGCTCGCGCACCGGGCGGCGCATTTCCCGAACGAGCTTTCGGGCGGCGAGCGGCAGCGGGTGGCGATCGCGCGGGCGGTCGTCAACTCGCCGTCGATCCTGCTGGCCGACGAGCCGACCGGGAATCTCGACACCGGCAACGGTGCCGCGATCCTCAACCTGCTGGCCACGTTGAGCTCGCAGGGGACGACGGTCGTGATCATCACGCACGACCGCGAGATCGCGGCGGGCATCCCGCGGCGGATCGAGCTGCGCGACGGCCGGATCCGGCTCGACACCGGGACGGGGGTGCTGGTGTGAGCGCACCCGTCCTCGACAAGGTGCCGACGCCGAATCCGGCCCGGCTCGGGCCCCGTGACGTGCTGACGCTCGGCGCGCACGGGATGCGGACCCGGCCGATGCGCGCGGTGCTGTCCGCGCTCGGCATCGGGATCGGGATCGCCGCGATGGTGGCGGTGCTCGCGATCCCGGCGTCGGGCGCGAAGGCGTTGCAGGATCAGCTGGCGGCGCTGGGTACCAACCTGCTTTCGGCCGGGCCGGGCAAGACGATGTTCGGCGGCGACTCGACGCTGCCGGACAGCGCGGTGCCGATGGCGAAACGGATCGCCCCGGTGACGGCGGCGTCCGCGACCGGCGGCACCGGCGCCTCGGTGCGGCGGACGGACAAGATCGACAAGGACGAGACGTCCGGTCTGTCGGTCTACGCGGCGACGCCGGACCTGCTCGACGTGGTCGGCGGCTCGATCCGCACCGGACGGTTCCTCCGGGACGCGACCCGCGACTACCCGGTGGTCGTCCTCGGTTCGGTCGCGGCCGCGCGGCTCGGCATCGACCACATCGACCCGGCGAAACCGCCGCAGGTCTTCATCGGCGGGCACTGGTTCACCGTCGGCGGGATCCTCGGCCCGATGCCGCTCGCGCCGGAGATCGAGCGTTCGGTGCTGGTCGGCTGGGACGCGGCGAAGCGGCTTCTCGGCTTCGAAGGGCACCCGAGCACGGTGTACGTCCGGGCGAAGGACTCGCAGGTCGAGAACGTCCGCTCGGTCCTCGCGCAGACGATGAACCCGGAAGCTCCGAACGAGGTCGAGGTGCGTCGTCCGTCGGAGGCGCTGGAGGCGCAGAAGCTGACGGAGAACACGTACAGCGCGCTGTTCCTCGGCCTTGGCGGTGTCGCGTTGCTGGTCGGCGGCGTCGGCGTGGCGAACACGATGGTGATCTCAGTACTGGAACGACGTCGAGAGATCGGCCTCCGCCGTGCGCTCGGCGCGACGAAACGGCAGGTCAGAGGCCAGTTCCTGGCCGAGTCTGTGCTGTTGTCCGGGCTCGGCGGGGTCGCCGGGGTGATGGTCGGCGTCCTCGTGACGTCCGCGTACGCGCTCAGCCAAGGCTGGCCGGCGGTGCTCCCCGTCGGCGCCCTGCTCGGCGGGGTCGGCGTCTCGGCCCTGGTCGGTGCCGTCGCCGGCGCCTACCCGGCCATGCGCGCGGCCCGGCTCCCACCCACCCAGGCCCTGGCCTGACTCGCGTTCAGTCCTCTGGATGCGGTGGTTCGTGACGCGAACTACCGCATCCAGAGGACTACTTGCGTGGTGGCGGTGGGTAATCTCGCCGGATGCTGGTGGGATTGTCGGGGCGGAGACTCGCGGGGGCGCTGATCGCGCTCGAAGTCGTCGTGGTCGCCGTGCTGTTCACCCTCAAGGTGTTCGACGGCCAGGACCTCGAGGTCTACATCGGAGGCGCGCGGCTGCTCGTCGACTCGGGCGACCCGTACGGCGCCTGGGTGCAGACGCACGGGGGTTGGCTCCCCTTCACCTACACGCCGTTCGCGGCCGCGGTCTTCCTGCCCGGCACCCTGCTGTCCGCCGCGCTGGCGACGAGGCTGGTCGGCCTCGCGACGATCATCGCGGGCGGGATCGTCGTGTACCTCTTCGTCGCGACGCTCAACGGCTCGCTCACCGACCGCGCGAACGTTCGCGGTCGCGCTATCGCCGTACTGGCGGCGATCGGGGCGCAGGCGGCGGGCGGGATCATGGAGCCCGTCCGCTCGACGCTCGGCTTCGGCCAGATCAACACCCTGCTGATGCTCATGGTCGTACTCGACGCGCTCCTGCCGGGACGCGCACGCACCAAGGGACTGCTCATCGGCGTCGCCGCCGCGATCAAGCTGACGCCCGCCTTCTTCATCCTTTTCTTCTTGTTCCGCAAGGACTTCCGCTCGTCCGCGCGGGTCGTCGCCGGGTTCCTCGGCGCCGGTCTGCTGATGTTCCTCGCCGCGCCGGGCGCGTCGGCGAAGTTCTGGACGAACATCCTCTTCGACACCAGCCGCATCGGGGATCGCGGCTATGTCGGCAACCAGTCGCTGCGCGGCCTGCTCGCGCGGTTCGGGCTGGGCTCGGCGGAAGACCTCGTCTGGGTGCTGTCCGCTCTCGTGGTCGTCGCGTTGACCGCGTTCGTGATCGTGCGCGTCGCGGAACCGGTGTTCGCGTTGACGGCGTGCGCGATCGGCGGCCTGCTGGTCTCGCCGGTGACCTGGACGCACCACTGGATCTGGTGCGTGCCGATCCTCGTGCTGCTGGTCTGGACGCGATCGGTCGTTTCGTCCGTGCTCGCGGTCGTGATGGCGGCGCTGTTCGTGGTGGCGCCGATGTGGCTCGCGCCGCGCCCCGCCGGGAGTTTCGGCTGGTGGCTGGCGACGGAGTCCTATGTGTTGTGCGGCCTTCTGCTGCTGGGGCTGGCCGCAGTGGGCCATAAAGCCGTGAAGGCCTCCTTCCCTACCGTCAGGGTGGGGAAGGAGGCCTTCACGGAAAGCTAGCTCAGCCCAGGCGCTCGACGACGTACTCGATGCTCTGGGTCAGCTTCGTGATGTCGTCCGGGTCGATGGCCGGGAACAGGCCGACGCGCAGCTGGTTGCGGCCCAGCTTCCGGTACGGCTCGGTGTCGACGATCCCGTTGGCGCGCAGCACCTTCGCCACCGCGGAGGCGTCCACCTCGTCGCTGAAGTCGATGGTGCCGACGACCTGCGAACGCAGCGACGGGTCGCTGACGAACGGCGTCGTGTAGCTGGTCTTCTCGGCCCACTCGTACAGCCGCGTCGAGGAGTCGAGGGTGCGCGCGGTGGTCCATTCGAGACCGCCGCCCGCGTTCATCCACTCGATCTGGTCCGCCAGCAGGAACAGCGTCGACACCGCCGGGGTGTTGTACGTCTGGTCCTTGCGGGAGTTGTCCAGCGCCGTGGTCAGCGACAGGAACTCCGGGATCCAGCGGTCGCTCGCGCCGATCTCGCCGATGCGCTCGACCGCGGCGGGCGAGGCCAGCGCGATCCACAGGCCACCGTCGGCGGCGAAGGACTTCTGGGGCGCGAAGTAGTAGACGTCGAAGTCTTCGGCCTTGACCGGCAGACCGCCCGCACCGGAGGTGGCGTCGATGGCGACGAGAGCGCCTTCGCTGCCTTCGGGGCGGCGGACCGGAACCGCGACACCGGTCGAGGTCTCGTTGTGCGCCCAGCCGACCAGGTCCGCACCGGCCTCGTAGGCGATTTCGGGCGCGGTGCCCGGGTCGGATTTGACGACGATCGGGTCGGCGAGGAACGGGGCGCCCTTGGTCACCGTGGCGAACTTCGAGGAGAACTCGCCGTAGGTGAAGTGCTGCGAGCGTTCCCGCACGAGCCCGAACGCGGCGGCGTCCCAGAATGCGGTCGTGCCGCCGTTGCCGAGGACCACTTCGTAGCCTTCGGGCAGCGAGAACAATTCGGACAGACCCGCACGCACCCGGCCGACGAGGGACTTCACCGGCTTCTGACGGTGCGAGGTGCCGAGGTAGGTGGTACCGGATTTCGCCAGGTTGGAGAGCTGCTCGTCGCGGACCTTGGACGGTCCGCAGCCGAAGCGGCCATCGGCCGGCTTGAGGTCCGCGGGGAGGGTCAACTCAGGTGCGTCGGTCATGCGCCCAGTCTCTCAGGTCGGGATGGGCCTGCTGACAGTTGGTGCCGTGTGTCCGGCATGTGGGAACCTCGGTCGTTCGCCCGGTCGTGGCGACCGGCGGGTAGCTTTTCGCCTCATGGCGACAGTGCACGAGCGATTCCCCGTGGCCCCCGAGGCGTTGTGGCAGGCCCTTCCGAACGGGGTCACCGCGGTCAACGGGCAGAACCCGTACTACGACTCGGCCGCCGGCTACGTCACCTTCTCGACCAAGCTCGGCTTCTTCAGCTACGGGCAGACGGTCACGGTGAAGGTCGAGCGGACGTCGGAAGGCTCGGGGCTGGCGATCCAGACGAGCCTGAAGTTCGGCTTCGTCGACTGGGGAGAGGGCAAGCGCATCGCGCGGAAGTTCATCGCCGCCGTCGGCGACGCCGTCGGGCACACCCCAGCGGTCTGAGGTGCGACCCGACGGCTCGTAGGTCAGCGCCAGCCGTCGGGGTCGACGCCGCCCGGGATGGGAGCGGCCGGGTCGTACGGCGTGCGAGAGAAGATGAACGTCGCGAGGTCGAGGTGGCTCGGGTTCCCGGCCGCGTCGCGCCCGATCCGCAGCGTTTCACCCGCGTAGTAAGCGTCGAGTCCGACCCAGGTGTCGTCGCCGAGCGGCGTGAACCGCGACGCGCGTCCCGGGCCGTCGGTCGGCGCGAGCGAGATCAGGCCGTCCGGCAGCACCCGCAGGTGGTACGGGGTCGGGCCCCAGTGCCAGAGCCCGGTCAGTTCGAGCAGCTTCGGGTCCACAGTGGACGGCTGCCATTCCGCGGGCAGGGACGGCTCGTGCTCCTCGGTCAGCGTGATCAGGTCGAGGCACAGCTGCGTGATGCCGACACCCGCCGTCGAGTTGGTCAGGACCAGCGCGCCGATCCTGGCGTTCGCGTCGATCAGCGAGCAGGCGAGGAAGCCCGGCATCGAACCGGTGTGCCCGGCCAGCCGCCTGCCCTGCGTGCGGACCAGCATCACGCCGAGGCCGAATCCGGTGGTCCAGGTGTCGCCGTCGTCCACGGTGACCATTTCGCGCATCTCCGCGACGGTCTCCGCGCTCAGCACGTCACCGGTGTGGCCGCCGAGGAACGCCGTCCAGCGGGCGAGGTCGGTGACCGTCGACCACAGCTGCCCGGCCGGCGCCATCGCGCCCGCGTCCGGTGACGGCTCCGGCATGAGGATGTCGGCGAAGGGGTGCACGGCGAAACCGTCGGCGTGCGCGCCTTCGGGATGCGGCGAGGTCCGGTTCATGCCGAGCGGCGTGAGGATCTCGGCGCGGACGACGTCGAGCCACGACTGCCCGCGGTAGCGGGAGACCAGCTCGCCGAGAACGCCGTAGCCGACGTTGCTGTAGTGGAACCGGCTACCCGGGCGGTGCCGCGTAGCTCCGTCCTTGAGGCTCTCGACGAGCGCGTCCCAGTCGCCACCCACCGTGCGCTCCCACCAGGAACCGGGCGATTCCGCGGTCAGGCCGGAGGTGTGCGACAGCAGCTGCGCGATGGTCGCCGCGCCGAACGCGGTGCCCGGGAGGTGCTGTTCGAGCGGGTCGTTGAGGTCGAGCTTGCCTTCGTCGCGAAGGCGCATGACGGCCGTCGCGACCAGCGTCTTGGTGATCGACCCGAGCCGGTATTGGGTGTCGTCTCCGGGTGATTCGCCGTTGACGCGGCCACGCGCCCCTGACCAGGCGATTTCGCCGTCGCGGACCACGGCGGCGACGAGGGACGGGGCACGGCACGAGGATTGCTCGTGGGCGAGGCGGCGGAGCAGCGCCATTTCGGTCGTGGCAAGCATGGGATGCATTGTGCCTAGCCGAGCAGCCCCAGTCGCATGGCGGTGGTCACGGCGGCCGTCCTGTCCGAAACGTCCAGTTTGCCGAATACGCGGAGCAGATGGGTCTTGACCGTGGCCTCGCTGATGTGGAGCGTCCGCCCGATGTCGGCGTTCGTACTTCCCTGCGCCACCAGCCGCAGTACCTCGATCTCGCGCGCCGACAGCGGCGACGGCGTCGGGTTGCGCACCTGGTTCACGAGCTTCCCGGCGACCGAAGGCGCCAAGACCGTCTCGCCGCGCGACGCCGCTCGGATCGCTCCGGCCAGCTCCGTGCGCGAAGCGTCCTTCAGCAGGTAGCCCGAAGCGCCCGCCTCGACCGCGCGCAGGATGTCCGCGTCCGTCTCGTAGGTGGTGAGCACGACGACCCGCTGTCCCGGCCGGTCGGCGAGGATCTTGCGCGTCGCGCCGACGCCGTCGAGTCCGGGCATCCGCAGGTCCATCAGGATGACGTCGGGCTGCTTGACCCGGCTCAGCGCGACGGCCTCGTCGCCGGAACCCGCTTCCCCGATGACACTCAGATCCGGCTCGGCCTCCAGCATGCCGCGCAGGCCTTCCCGCACCACGGGGTGATCGTCGACCAGCATGATCGTGATCACGCGGGCACCTCCAGTTCCACTGTCGTCCCCGCATCGGGCACGCTTTCGAGTGTCACGATGCCACCGACCTGAGCCGCCCGCGTCCGCATCCCCGCCAGGCCGAAACCGCCGGTGGGCTCGGCGGGATCGAATCCGGTGCCGTCGTCGGTCACACTGAGCCGGACCCGTCCGTCCACAACGGACAAGCGGAGCGAGACCTCGGTGGCATGGGAATGTTTGCGGATATTGCTCAGCGCCTCCTGCGCGCCGCGCAACAGGACGACCTCGGTGGCCATCGGCAGCGCGGGCAGCGGACCGTCGACCTCGAACGTGGTCGCGATCCCGGTCTCCTCGCGGAGCCTTTCGGCCTGGCGTCTTAGGGCTTCCTCCAGCGAACCCGAGGCGAGCGCCGAAGGCTTCTGCGCCGCGACGATCGCCCGCGCCTCGGCCAGGTTCTCCCGCGCCGTCGTCGCCGCCAGTTCGAGGTGGCGGCGAGCCGCCTTCGGGTCGGTGTCCCATTCGGACTCGATGGCCTGGGTGAGGGTGACGATGCTGGTGAAACCCTGCGCGAGCGTGTCATGGATTTCGCGGGCCATCCGCTCCCGCTCGGCGGCCGTGCCCGCCTCACGAGAGAGCCGGGAGACCTCCGCCTGACTGGCTTCCAGCTGCTTGATCAGCTCGGCGCGCGCCTTGCTCTCCTCGATGATCTGACTGGTGAAACGCCCGGCCAGGAGGCTGAAGATGATCAGGATCGCCGTCATCGGCAGCAGGACCGGCTGTTCGCCGAGCCCGCCTCGGACGAGCAAGGACACCGGGCTCAGCAACACCGCCGCCGTGGTGAGGATCGACGCCGCCTTGGTCGGCATCGTCATGTAGAGCAACGGGCAGACCATGAACAGGATGAAACTCGAGTTGCCCGCGGTGAAGACGGCGACCGTCAGCAGCGTCATCATGATCGTGATGAACACCCATGGCGTCTCGAAGTCCCCGCGTGCCTTGATGAGGCGGCGTCCTCGGACCAGGTAGGCCACGCCGATCCCGGTGAGACACGCGACCGCGACCGTCTTGCCGGTCGGCTCGCCCTCTTCGAGGACCACCAGCGCCGTCGTCGCGACGTAGGAGATCCCGAAGAGGACTTCCCAGAGCCAGTAGAACCGCTCCCAGGCGTTCACTTGCCTTCGTTCGACCAGCGGAACGTCAGTTTCGCCAGCAGCAGACCCGCCACGCACCAAGCCCCCAGCACCAGTGCCACCATCGGAAGTTCCCATGTCCCCGCCATTTCCTGTGCAGCCGCTTCGGCCGGCAGGAACACCGAGCGGAAGCCCTGGCAGATCCATTTCACCGGGAAGAACGAAGCGATGTCGACCATAACCTTCGGCAGGTTGGTGATCGGCGTGACGAACACCCCGGAGATGAACTGCAGGGCGATGTAGATCAGGTTGGTCACCGCGACCGCGCCGCTGACCGATTTGGTCGCCGAGCTGAGCGCGATGCCCAGAAGCGTGCAGCTGGTGACGCCGAGGAGGAAGACCCACACCGCGGTCAGCAGTTTCATCGGATCGGTGGGCAGCTCCAGATCGAACAGCAGGCTGCCGACGATCGTCATCAGCACTACCTGGGCGACACTCGAAACGCCCACCAGGATGATCTTGCCGATGAAATAGGACGCGGCGGGCATCGGCGTGCCGCGCAGTCGTTTCAGCGCCCCGGCCTCACGGTCGGCGGCGAGGCCGATGCCGATGCTGTTGAACGACGTCGAGACGATGCCCGAACCGATCATGCCCGCGGCCAGCACCTGGCCGGTGGTGATCGTCATCCCCGGCATCGAGGTGTTCAGCATCGAGCCGAGCAGGACCATCAGCAGGGACGGGAAGGCGAAGGTGAAGATCACCTGTTCGCGGATGCGGAAGAACTGCTTCAGTTCGGCGGCCCCGCGGATCAGGCCGAGCGACAAGGTGCCAGGGAGCTTGCCCGGGTGGGTCAGCGTCGTCATCGGGCTTCTCCGATCAGGTCGAGGTAGGTCTCTTCGAGGGTGGGCCGGTGCACGGTCAGCTCCGACGGCTCGCGGCCGTTCGCGGACAGCTCGCGGATGAGCTTGGCCGGGAAATGGGTGCGCTCCTGGTGCGCGCCGTTCTCGTCGGCCCAGCGGACGGTGGCCTCCGCGGTCGCGCGGCCGCCCAGCGTCTGCGGCGTCCCCTCCGCGACGATCGCGCCGCGTGTGATGACGGCGACGCGGTCGGCCAGCGCCTCGGCCTCGTCGAGGTAGTGGGTGGTGAGCAGGATCGTGGTGCCTTCGAGGGCGAGACTCCTGATCAGCTCCCAGAACTGCCGCCGGGCCGCCGGGTCGAAGCCGGTCGTCGGCTCGTCCAGGAACACCAGCTCCGGCCGCCCGATGATCCCCAGCGCGACGTCCACACGACGACGCTGTCCGCCGGAAAGGCTTTTGACGCGGGAACCCGCCTTCTCGGTCAGGCCGACCTTCTCGATCACTTCGCCGGCGTCACGGGGATTCGGGTAGTAGCGCGCGTAGTGCCGGACGGTCTCGGTGACGGTGAGCTCGGCGGCGTCGTTGGCCGTCTGCAGCACGATCCCGAGCCGCGACCTCCAGGCGCGGCTCGCGCTGCCGGGATCCTCGCCGAGGACGTCGACCTCGCCGGACGTCCGCTTGCGGTGCCCCTCCAGGATCTCGACCGTCGTCGTCTTGCCCGCCCCGTTCGGGCCGAGCAACGCGAACACCTCGCCCTGCTCGATGTCGAGGTCGATGCCCCCGACGGCCAAGTGGCCCGGGTACTCCTTGCGCAGGCCGCGCACTTTCACTGCGGTTCTCATACGTCGATCGTGCTGTGCGGGCCGGGGTCCGCGGGACGTCCGCAGGACTGAACCCGGTTGTCAACCGAACGATGGACACCGGTGTCACCGCCCTCCCGCGTTTAGTCCTCTGAATGCGTTAGTTCGTATTGCCAACTACCGCATTCAGAGGACTAAACGCGGAAGGGGGCGCGAGTTGTGCACAGGCGGGAGGCGATGTGGACAAGTGGGCGAAGATGATCTTGAAGCCGGGGTGGCGGCCCGGGCGGATGCCATCGTGGGATCGTGTCCAGAAGCCACTATGCGACGACCGCCGAGTTCTCCGGCCCTTTCCTTGGCAGCCACGCCGTCAGCGAAGGGGACCTCACGCGCGCCCAGCTCCGTTCGGGGCTGTACAACCGGCTCTTCCAAGATGTCTACGTCCCGATCGGTATCCCTCAGGATCACGAGCTGCGTTGCAAGGCCGCGATGCTCATCGCGCCCGACGGCGCGGTCTTGACCGGATGCTCGGCCGCGACGGTACGAGGATTCCCGTTCTCGCTCGAAAACGATCCCGTCGAGTTCGTCGTGCCCGAGCAGAAGGGCTTCCACAGTCTTCGCGGAACGCACCTGCGCCGGACCAGGCTCCTCGGCCAGGACTTCGAGTCGTGGCGGGACGGCCGGATCGCCTCTCCGTTGAGGATGACCATGGACGTCCTGACCGATACTCGTCTCCGCCGCTCCTTCCCGCGCGTCGTCGGACTGCTGGATGTCCTGCTCCACGCGGGATACGTCGATCGCGACACGCTCGCGGCGTACCTGGCACATCGGCACGACAACGGGATCGTCCGGGCGCGTCAGGCCTTGACGTTCTCGGACGGACGAGCGGAGTCCATTCCCGAGTCGGAGGTGCGGGTATGGCTGAGGCTCTACGACATCCAGGCGGAGCCCCAGGTGGAGGTCTATCGCGGAACCCGCTTCCTCGGGCGGCTCGACCTCGCGATTCGCGAGGTCAAACTCGCTGTCGAGTATGACGGGGCATGGCATCTCGAAGGCGAACAACCGCATCTGGACGCTCATCGGCGAGCGCTGATCGAGGCCGAGGGCTGGGAGTTCATCGTGATCACCAAGGAGGAGCTCTACGCCGACCCGCGCGCCATGGTCCGCCGGGTGCGTGCTGCCCTCGACGCCCGCATTTAGTCCTCTGAATGCGGTACTTGTACACGCAACTACCGCATTTAGAGGACTAAATGCGAGGAGTGAGCAGCGTGCGCACCGCGGTTTCGAGGGAGGGGACCAGGGCGGCCGGGTCGGCGGAGGTGAGCATCCGGTTCGCGAAGCCGTCCGAGAGAGCGAGGACGGCGTCGGCAAGGTCGCCGGCCGGGAGGTCGTCGCGGACGTGCCCTTCGGACTGGGCCTTCGCGACGTACTCGGTCGTGATCTCCTGCAGTTCGTCGTAGCCGGTGCGGATGAACTCGGCCCAGGACGGCAGGACGGCGGCGCGTGCGGTGAAGGCGTTGATGACGATCACTTCCGCTCGGCGCTGTTCGTCGAGCGGCATCGCCTCGATCAGCAGCCGCACCAGCAGATCCAGCAGGTTCCCGGACTGATCGAGGTTCTGCCAGCGCTGCTCCAGGAACTCGCTCGTCATGTCGAGGGCGAAGCGGAACAGGTCCTCCTTGGTCGAGAAGTACTTCTGCACCGCGCCCGCGGAAACCCCGGCCTCCGTGGCGACGGAACGCACGCTGACGGCCTCGACGCCTTCGCGCGCGACGATGCGCAGGAGGGCGCCGGCGATCTCTCGGCGTCGTTCGGCTCGGTCCACGATCTTCGGCACTGGCGCATCCTATGGTCGGTGAACTCCTTGCCTGACTGACCCTTTTAGAATACATTCGTATCCGAAAAGGGGGTAATGGGGTGGATGAAGCAGTACGGAAGCGGCGAGCGGAGGAGAACCGGTTCGCCGCCGCGTTGACCAAGGGGCCCGCGGAGGTCCTCGATTTCCTGTTGCCGATCTGGGTGGGGAGCCAGCTCGGCGCGTCGGCCGCCGAGGTCGGTGCGCTGACGGCGCTGGAGACGCTGGTGTCGTTCGTGGTGCGGCCCATCGCGGGCTCGCTCGCGGATCGGTACGACCGCGGCCGGGTCGCGGCCGCCGGGGCTGTCCTCTATGGACTGTCCTTTGTGATCTATGCCGTCACGCCGGGTATCGGAATCGCTTACGTGGCAGCGGCTCTCGGCGGTGCTGGTGGTGCGCTGTTCTGGGTCGCGTTGCGGGCTCGCGTGGGGGAGGGGCTTTCGGGGGACGACGGCGCGTTCAGCAAGCTTTTCGCGGCCGAGGGTGGCGGCACGTGGATCGCGTTCGTGGTCGCGCTGACCGCGATCGCCTGGATCGACTACCGGGGCGTCTTCTGGCTCGGCGCGGCGGCCTGTGCGGTGGCCGCGGTGGTCTTGCTGAACGCCGGGTCCGCACCGGTGCGGGACGAGGGCGCACCGCGTTTCCTTCAGCTGGGCAAACGGATGCGGCCGATGCTCGCGCTCGTCACGTTGACCGCGATGGCCGAGGCAGGGGTCGCCTTGCTGCTGCTCATGCACCTGCAACGCGGGTATCAGCTCCAACTCGGCGAGATCGCCGCCGTCTTCATCCCCGGGTTCGTCGTGTACAGCTTCTTGCCGGACTACCTGCACGGATTCGTTCGCAAGGTCGGCCGGACCCGGGTGCTCTCCTTGGCGATGACGGCGAGTGCGGTCTTCGCCGCCGGGTTGTCCTTCGCGCCCAGCCCGTGGGTGCTCGCGGTCATGTGGATCCTGTCGGCGGCGGCGTTCGCGGCCGCGATCCCGGTCGAGCAGGCGGTGGTCGCCGAAGCGGCCGGGCTGAGCCTCGGCCGGGCGATGGGGATCTACGAGAGTGCGGCACTACTCGGAGCGACGGTCGGGGCGTTCTTGGCCGGACAGCTCTACGGCTCGGACGTCGGATGGCGTGTCGCGTGCTTCGGCGCGGCGGCGCTTTTGCTCTTCGGATCGCTGGTGGTTCGTGGTGCCGTGCGGCGGGTCGGAGTTGCGGAGTTTCCCGTGGAACCAGCGAAAACGCCGTCACAAAAGGAAAAACCGGCTCCCCGCATGATCGAGGAGGCATCACAAGGGGCCGAACCGGTGAAGGTCGATGCGAACAAGCGCGCGAACCCACTCCGAAACTGGGGGATCCACGCGGTCGTCTATGTCCTCGCGCAGGGGGCGCTGGCGATCGCCGGATACAGCTGGCCCGTCGAAGCGCTCTTCGGCGGACCTCACGACGCCGAGTGGTACTGGAACTCGAGTGGTCACTGGCTGGTGAACCTCGGCCGGATCTGGACCTTCGTCTTCGTGATCGACACAGTGTGGTCGCTGGGGCGCGAAGTGCTGAAAAGGCGGTCTTATTGACAGGTTGTCTAACATGACACTATGTCTTACAAGCGGGTGTCTCATACGTGGGTGACGGCCAGCGACGGTGTCCGCCTCTCGGTCCGGGTGACCGGTGTCGACGACGCGCCCACGGTGGTGCTCGTCCACGGTTACCCGGACAACGGCTCCATGTGGGACGGCGTCGCAGCCCTGCTCGAATCACGTTTCCGGGTCGTCGTCTACGACGTCCGGGGCGCGGGTCGCTCGGACAAGCCTTCGGGACGCAAGTCCTACAAGTTGGACCAGTTGTCCAGTGACCTCGCCTCGGTGATCGACGAGGTCCAGCCCGAGGGCAAGGTCCACCTGCTCGCGCACGACTGGGGCTCCATCCAGACCTGGCATTCGGTCACCGGCGACAGGCTGCGCGGACGGCTCGCGTCGTTCACGTCGATCTCCGGGCCGAGCCTCGATCATGCCGGCGCGTGGTTCCGCGCGCAGGTGCGCCCGAGCCCGAAGCGGCTCAAGAACGCGCTCGTCCAGTGGGCGCACTCGACCTACATCCTCGGCTTCCAGATTCCCTTGATCCCGCAGCTGTTGTGGCGCACCGGGGCGATGGGCGCGCTCATCGGCCGGATGGACCCGGCGGCCGCCGCACCCTCCACTTCGGACGGCGTGCACGGCCTCAACCTCTACCGCGCCAACATGTTCACGCGCCTCTCCCGGCCGCAGCCGCGTAACGCCGAGATTCCCGTCCAGGTGCTCGCGCCCACCGGCGACAAGTTCGTCACCACGCCGCTGCAGACCGAGGTCGACCGCTGGGCACCGGACCTCCGGGTCCGCCGGATCGTCGGCACGCACTGGGTGCCCCGCGAGAAGCCACAGGTGATCGCGAACGCCACCGCGGAGCTGATCGACCACGTCGAGGGCGGCGACGAAAGCCGTGCGCTCAAGCAAGCCCGCGGTTCGGGGGGATTCGCGAACAAGCTCGTCGTGGTCACCGGGGCGGGCAGCGGGATCGGCCGCGCGACGGCGCTCGCGTTCGCGGCCAAGGGCGCCGACCTCGTCATCACCGACATCAACGGCTCGGCCGCCGCGGACACCGCGAAACTCCTGCGGGACCAGGGCGTCACCGTCGGCGAGTACACAGTGGACTCCTCCGACGCCGAAGCGGTCGCGAAGTTCGCCCAGCGGGTCAAGGAAGAGTTCGGGGTTCCGGACATCGTCGTGAACAACGCGGGTATCGGCCTGTCCGGCCCGTTCCTCGACACGTCGCTCGAGGACTGGGAACGCGTCATCGACGTGAACCTGTGGGGCGTCATCCACGGCTGCCGCGTCTTCGCCGAGCAGATGCGGGATCGCGCGGAAGGCGGCCAGATCGTCAACGTCGCCTCGGCCGCCGCCTATCTGCCTTCGAAGATCCTTTCCGCCTACGCCACCACGAAATCCGCCGTGCTGACGCTGAGCGTGTGCCTGCGCGCGGAACTCGCCGCCGAGAACATCGGCGTCACCGCGATCTGCCCCGGCATCGTGAACACCAACATCACCAGCACCACGAGGTTCGTGGGGGTCGACGACATCGAGCAGAAGCGGCGCCAGAAGTCGAGCAGCAAGCTGTACGCGAAGCGCGGTTTCGGCCCGGAAAAGGTCGCGCGTGACATCCTGCGCGCGGTCGAAAAGGACAAGGCGATCCAACCGTCGACGCCGGAAGCCAAGGCCGCGCTCGTCCTTTCCCGGCTCACCCCCGGACTGCTGCGGGCCACGGCGAAACTGGACATCACCCCGTGACGACCGCCAGACGTCCTCGCCGGATGTCACCCCAGGCGCGCCGCGAGGACCTGATCCGCGCCGCGCTGGACCTGTTCGGCTCGCGGGCGCCCGAACTCGTCACGGTCGACGACATCATCGCGGTCGCCGAGGTCTCGCGGCCGCTCTTCTACCGGTACTTTTCGAGCCTGCGGGAACTGCAGGTCGAGGCGCTGAAGACGGTCACCGAAGGGCTCATCGACGGCCTCGCCGGGCTTGAGGAAGGCCCGCCCGAGACGCGGCTGCGGGCCGCCGTCCGCGGGCTGATCGACGTCGCCGACCACTACCGCGCGGGGTATGTCGCTTTGCTGCGCAGTGGTTCGGTGATCGCGACGTCCGAGACCGACGCGGCGATCGACGAGGTCCGCAACCGCGCCGTGGAGCTCATCCTCGACGCGCTGGGAGTGTCGGAGCCCTCGCCTATGCTCCTGCTGACTTTGCGGTGCTGGACCGCCGTCGTCGAAGGCGCGCTGCTGAGCTGGCTGCAGGAGCGCGCCGTACCGCGGGAGGCCCTCGACGGCTGGCTGGTCGATCAGCTGACGGCCATGCTCGCGACGACCGCCGCGCACGATTCTTCGGTCCCGGAGACGCTATGAACGGCCCGTTACTTGCAAAATTTGCAAGTAACGGGCCGTTCATTGCACGCGCTAGGCCTGCTTCGCGACCAGGTCCCAGCCTTCGACCTCTTCCGGCTGACGCGGCTCAGGGCCGACGTACTTGGCCGAGGGGCGCACGAGGCGACCGGTCTTCTTCTGCTCCAGGATGTGCGCGGCCCAGCCGGCGGTGCGGGCCGAGCTGAACATCGCGGGCATCATATGCGGCGGCACCTGGGCGAAGTCCAGGATCACGGCCGCCCAGAACTCGACGTTGGTCTCGATCGGGTGGTCCGGACGCCGCTCGCGCAGTTCCTTCAGCGCGACCTGCTCCAGCTCCGCGGCCGCTTCGTAGCGGGAAGCACCGAGCTCCTGGCAGGTGCGGCGCAGCACGCGCGCCCGCGGGTCCTCGGCGCGGTACACGCGGTGCCCGAAGCCCATCATGCGTTCCTTGCGGTCCAGGATGCCCTTGACCAGGCCGACCGCGTCGCCGGTCTTCTCGACCTCTTCGATCATCGGCAGCACCCGCGCCGGCGCGCCGCCGTGCAGCGGGCCCGACATGGCGCCGATCGCGCCGGACAGGGCCGCGGCGACGTCGGCGCCGGTCGAGGCGATGACGCGGGCGGTGAAGGTCGACGCGTTGAGACCGTGTTCGGCGGCCGACACCCAATAGGCGTCGATGGCCTTGACGTGGGCCGGGTCGGGCTCGCCGCGCCAGCGGACCATGAACCGCTCGGTGATCGACTTCGCCTCGTCGACCCGCGTCTGCGGGACCGCGGGCTGCCCGATGCCGCGGGCGGACTGCGCGACGTAGGAAAGCGCCATCACCGACGCGCGGGCCAGCTGGTCGCGGGCCTCTTCGTCGCTGATGTCGAGCAGCGGCCGGTAGCCCCAGATGGGGGCGAGCATGGCGAGCGCGGCCTGGACGTCGACCCGGACGTCGCCGGTGTGCACCGGCAGCGGGAACGGCTCGGCGGGCGGTAGCCCATGGCCGAACTGCCCGTCTACGAGAAGACCCCAGACGTCACCGAAGGTCACCTTGCCGGCGAGGTCCTCGATGTCGACACCGCGATAGCGCAGCGCGCCACCGTCACGGTCGGGCTCGGCGATTTCGGTCCGGAAGGCGACGACGCCTTCGAGACCCGGTCGGAAACCGTCGTCGACCTGGTCGGACGGCTGATTGGTGCTGATCGTGGAGGCACTCACTGTGGTGAAACCTTTCGATGCGCATTCCCCGGCTTTGTGTTTCACGCGTGGACGGGATACACGCAGCGAAGGCGCGCCTCATCGCACGGATGGACAAACCTTGCTCCTCGTGAGGGCCAGGGGCAATCGAAAGATGTGGTGGTTTCGGTCACGATTACGAGAACGATTCAGTGAAAACAGCCTTCGTACGCGAAGAGTTACGGCTGCGTTCACTTTGCGTGTACCGGCGCGGAGGTAAATCCTGTGTTTCGAGAACCGGCGCCGCGTGGTTTCCGGTGATAGACCTTTCCCATGCACTTGAGCCCCCAGGAGCGGGACAAACTGCTCATCCACGTCGCGGCGGACGTAGCTCGCAAACGCCTGGAACGCGGGGTCCTCCTGAACTACCCGGAGGCGGTCGCGCTGATCACCGATCACGTCCTCGAAGGGGCGCGTGACGGCCGGACGGTGAGCGAACTCGTCTCCAGTGGCCGTTCGGTGCTCTCCAGGGCCCAAGTGCTCGAAGGCGTGCCGGAAATGGTCGATTCGGTCCAGGTCGAAGCCACTTTCCCGGACGGCACGAAGCTCGTCACCGTGCACGACCCGATCGTCTAGAAGGGGGACGGGTGCGCCCAGGAGAGATCATCACCGGCGACGAACCGGTCGAACTGAATCCCGGCAGGCCGAGGATCAGGCTGCTCGTGCGGAACCTCGGCGACCGGCCCGTCCAGGTCGGTTCGCACTACCATTTCGCGGCGGTCAATCCAGGACTCGAATTCGACCGCGAAGCCGCGCGCGGGCACCGGCTCGACGTACCCGCCGGAACGTCCGTGCGGTTCGAACCGGGCGTCGAACGGGAAGTCGACCTCGTCCCGCTGGCCGGGAACCGTCAAGTGCCCGGATTGCGCGAGGAGTCCTGATGCCGTCGATCGATCGCGAGCGTTACGCCGAACTCTTCGGCCCGACGACCGGCGACCGGATCCGCCTGGCGGACACCGATCTGCTCATCGAGGTCACCGAAGACCGCAGTATGGGGCCGTCCGGCAGCGGGGACGAAGTCCTGTTCGGCGGCGGCAAGGTGATCCGCGAATCCATGGGCCAGGGGATGGCGACGCGGGCCGAAGGCGCGCCGGACCTCATCATCACCGGCGCGGTGATCCTGGACCACTGGGGCATCGTCAAGGCCGACGTCGGCGTCCGTGACGGCCGGATCGTCGGCATCGGCAAGGCGGGCAACCCGGACACGATGGACGGCGTCGATCCGGCGCTGGTCGTCGGGCCGTCGACGGAAGTGTTGTCCGGTAACGGGAAGATCCTCACCGCGGGCGGGATCGACTGCCACGTCCACTTCATCTGCCCGCAGTTGACGGATACGGCGCTGGCGTCCGGACTCACCACGCTGGTCGGCGGTGGCACCGGGCCTGTCGAGGGCAGCAAGGCCACCACGGTCACGCCCGGCGCGTGGAACCTCGGCCGGATGCTACAGGCGATGGACGGCCAGCCGGTCAACGTCCTGTTGCTGGGCAAGGGGAACACGGTCCGCCACGACGCGCTGCGTGAACAACTGGCCGCCGGCGCGGGCGGCTTCAAACTGCACGAGGACTGGGGCAGCACCCCGGCCGCGATCGACGCCTGCCTCACCGTGGCCGACGAATCCGGTGTCCAGGTGGCGATCCACACCGACACCCTGAACGAGGCCGGTTTCCTGGAGTCCACTGTGGACGCCATTCGCGGCCGGTCGATCAACGCCTACCACACCGAAGGCGCGGGAGGCGGGCACGCACCCGACATCATCCGGGTCGCCGGGCTGGCCAACATCCTGCCGTCGTCCACGAACCCGACACGTCCGCACACCGCGAACACCCTCGACGAGCACCTCGACATGCTCGTCGTCTGCCACCATCTCAATCCGTCCGTGCCCGAGGACCTGGCGTTCGCCGAAAGCCGGATCAGGCCGACGACGATCGCGGCCGAGGACGTCCTCCACGACCTCGGCGCGATCTCGATGATGAGCTCGGATTCGCAGGCGATGGGCCGGATCGGCGAGGTGATCATCCGGACCTGGCAGACGGCGCACGTGATGAAACGCCGGCGCGGCGCACTGCCCGGCGACGGGGCGGCGGACAACCTGCGGGCTCGTCGCTATGTCGCCAAATACACCATCAATCCGGCGATCGCGCACGGGATGGAACGCGAGATCGGTTCGGTGGAGATCGGGAAACTCGCCGATCTCGTGCTGTGGGAACCGAAGTTCTTCGGAGTCCGGCCGCATGTCGTGCTCAAGGGCGGGTTCGGCGCGTGGGCGGCGATGGGCGACGCGAACGCGTCCATCCCGACGCCACAGCCGGTGCTCGCGCGGCCGATGTTCGGCGCGGCACCGGCCGTCGCCGCCGCGAGCAGCTTCCATTTCGTGGCGCCGGAAGCCCTGGAAAACGGAGTCGCGGAGCGGTTCGGCATCACGCGGAAACTGGTGCCGATCTCGAACACCCGATCCCGCGGCAAGGCCGACATGGTGCTCAACGACGCGACGCCGGACATCCGGGTGGAGCCGGACAGTTTCGCCGTGCACGTCGACGGCGAGCTGATCGAACCGCGGCCGGTGACGGAACTGCCCATGGCGCAGAGGTATTTCCTTTTCTGATGGACCTCTCCGCGCTCATCCTCGCCGACTCCCGGTTCCCCGGGGGCGGCCACGTCCATTCCGGCGGACTCGAAGAAGCCGTCGCCCGGAAGCTGATCACGCACGAACGCGACCTGCCCGGATTCCTCTCCGGCCGGTTGCGGACGGCGGGTTCGCTGGCCGCGGTGTTCGCCGCGGCCTCGGCGCACGCGGCCGCTCGCGGCGTCCGAAACGGACACTGGCGGCGGCTCGATCTCGAACTCGACGCCCGGACACCTTCGCTCGCGCAGCGGGACGCTTCCCGTGCGCAAGGGCGGGGGACGGCGAGGGCGGGTAAGGCGGCGTGGCCGTCTCCGGTGCTTTCCCAGCTGCTGAAGGAAACACCGCGACCGCATCATCCGGTGATCGTCGGTGCGCTGGTCGGAGTGCCGTTCGACGCGGCGATGGCGGTGGCCTACCTCGCGATCAGCGGACCCGCGAGCGCGGCCGTCCGGCTGCTCGGCCTCGATCCCTTCACCGTCAACGCCGTCGTGGCAAGGCTTTCCGCCGAAGTCCGGGACGTCTCCCTGCGCGCCGCCGCGGTCGCGGGCGACGATCCGGCCGATCTCCCGGCGCCCGGATCCCCGGCGCTCGATCTGTTCGCCGAGGCACACGCCCGGCATCACAAGGAAGAGGTGCGTCTCTTTGCCAGCTGAGCATGGCCACGGACACGGTCACGTCCACCCGGTCAACTTCGACCCGACGGCCGCGGAGCCCGATCACTACGAGCAGGCGCCGACCGCGGGCCGCGCGTACCGGATCGGCATCGGCGGGCCGGTGGGCAGCGGGAAGACCGCGCTCACCGCCGCGCTGTGCCGCGCGCTCGGCGACGAGGTGAACCTCGCCGTCGTCACCAACGACATCTACACCACCGAGGACGCGGACTTCCTGCGCAAGGCGGGCGTGCTCGACCCGGAACGGATCGAGGCCGTGCAGACCGGCGCTTGCCCGCACACCGCGATCCGCGACGACATCACCGCGAACCTCGACGCCGTCGAGCGGCTGGAGGAACGATTCCCGGGCTTGGACCTGGTGATCATCGAAAGCGGCGGCGACAATCTCACGGCGGTGTTCAGCCGGGGACTGGCCGACAGCCAGGTCTTCGTGGTCGACGTCGCGGGCGGCGACAAGGTGCCGCGCAAGGGCGGGCCGGGTGTCACCACGGCCGATCTGCTCGTGATCAACAAGATCGACATCGCGCATCTGGTCGGCGCGGACATGGACGTGATGACCTCGGACGCGCACCGCATGCGGGGCGAGCTACCGGTGATCACCCAGTCCCTTGTGGACACCCCGAACGCGCCCGACGTCGCCGCCTGGGTCCGCTCGCTGCTCCCGGTCCGCGCGGGGTGAAGGCGCACGCGCGGCTGACCGCCTGCTTCGAAGGCGGCCGGACCGTACTGCGTGAGCTGCGTTCGATGGCGCCGCTCACGCTGCTCCCCAAACGGGGCACGCGGGGGACGGCGATCGTGCACCTGGTCAACTCGGCGACGTCACCGCTGGGCGGCGACGAGCTGAAGCTGACCATCCGCGTCGGCCCGGGTGCTTCGCTGCGGCTCTCCGGTGTCGCGGCGACGATCGCGCTCCCGGGTCCGCACGGGGAGGGAAGTTCGTCCCTTGTGGACGTTCTCGTAGAGTCCGGCGGTTCGCTTGAGTATCTGCCGGAGCCGACCGTCGTGACAGCCCGGGCCCGGCACTCCGCGGTGCTTCGGGCCGCTTTGGCGCCGGACGCCTACTTGCACACGCGGGAGGTGCTGGTGCTCGGGCGCGCGGGCGAGCGGCCCGGTTCGCTGGTGACCACGCAGCACGTCACGCGGGGCGAAGTGCCGTTACTGCGGCAGACGCTGGAGATCGGGGACTCCACTTTGGACTCCAGCCTCGCGCATCTGGCCGGACGGAGGGTGCTGGCCACCGATCTGGTGGTCGGCGGTCCCTCACTCCCCGAAGCCTCCGGGGAGTGGTGGTCGCGGACTCCTCTCGCCGCCGGCGGAACGCTCACCACGTCGCTGGCGGCCGACGCCGTGACCGCGCTGAAGCCGCTCGAAATTCCGTGAAGGCCTCCTTCCCTACCCTGAAGGTAGTGAAGGAGGCCTTCACGGACCGACTCCCCGTCAGAACTTGGTGCCCAGCCAGGTCATCGCGACCGGACCGCCGGCCGAGACGCCGCCGATGTGTTCCAGCAGCGGGAATTCCTGCCAGGTGACGTCGGCGCCGAGGGCGCGGTAGCGGTCGCGCAGGCCCTTGCCGACCGACAGCGGGATCAGTTCGTCAAGCGACGCGTGGTACAGGTAGACCGGCGCGCCCGGTTTGGTCTTACCCGCCAGGTTCTCGCCGAGGCGGGCCTGCCAGCGCGGGTCGGACGAGACGTTCGGAACGGTGGTGAAGTCGTTCAGCCGCGCGAAAGGAGCCGCAGCGCCGAGTTCGACGACACACGCTTCCTTGACCTTCGCGACAGCCTTCACGCCCTTCGCGTTCAGCACGTCGTTGAACGGTAGTTCGGGGTACGCCGTCGAGTAACCGACAGCGGCGCCGAGCACCAGGCCGAACGCCGCTCCGCCGTCGTTGAACTTCAGGACCGCGTTCAGATCCGCCGGGACACCGCCTTCAGCGACGCCGACCAAGTTGACGTCCGGCGCGTAGGAGGGCTGCAGTTCGCCGGCGAACGCCGCGGCCTGACCTCCTTGGGAGTACCCGAAAACGCCGACCGGGCCGGTCTTCGACAGGCCCGCTTCGGGAACCCGGGCGGCGGCGCGGGCGGCGTCGAGGACGGCCCGGCCTTCGGACTGGCCGACGGCGTAGGTGTGCGTGCCCGGCGTGCCGAGGCCTTCGTAGTCCGTCACGACGACGGCCCAGCCCCGCGAAAGGGCCTGGCTCATCAGGAGGACTTCGTTCTCGGAGCCGTTCGTGAGCCGGGTCGACGGCGCGCAGCGGTCGCCGAGGCCGTGTGTGCCGACGGCGTAGCTGACCAGTGGGCGCGGGCCCTTCGTCCACGGGGTGGGCGGGACCAGCAGGATGCCCGACACCGTGTTCGGCTGCCCGGTCGCCGAGGTCGAGCGGTAGGTGAGTTTCCAGGCCTTCGCCGGGGCGGTGGCGATGACCTGCTTGTAGTCGACCAGGTCCCCGGGCGCGCTCGGGGCGGCCTGCGCGGCGGGAGCGCCGATCAAGGCGGCTGCTAGGGCTGAGACCAGAACTGTCCGAAGCACCGTTGCCTCCAGTTTGGTAATTAAGATTTTCGCAATGTAGGGGGTGTTGGTAGCCTCTGGCAATCCCTAGTACCGAATCGGGGGAGGTCGAGTGGCCCGCACGTACGGCGGGGTCGCACCCGAGCAGAGACGCGCCGAACGGCGTGAACGCCTGCTCACCGCGGCCCTGGACCTGTTCACCTCGACGGGCTACCAGCAGGCGAAGATCACTGAGTTGTGCACGCGCGCCGGAGTATCGACGCGGAACTTCTACGAGGAGTTCGAGGGCAAGGAGCAGGTGCTGCTCACCCTGCACGAGCGCATCAACGCCCTCGCGCTGGAGCACGTCACCGGCACACTCGAACGGCTGGAGGACGCCGACGCGGTCACCCGGATCGGGACCCTGCTGGACGTCTTCGTCGCCACCGTGACGTCGGATCCGCGGATGCCGCGGCTGAACTACGTCGAAGCGGTCGGCGTCAGCGCCGCTTTGGAGGCGCAGCATCAGGAATGGGTCGACCGGTGGGCCGCGTTCATCGAGACCGAGGCCCGGCACGCCGCCCAGCACGGCGTCGCGCCGGACCGCGACTATCACCTGACCGCGATCGCGCTCGTCGGCGCCGCGACCGGGCTGCTGCGGGAGTGGCAGGCGCATACGCCGCCGCTCCCCGTCGCCGACGTCGCGGCGGAACTCCGCGCCCTGATGCTCGCCGCCATCACCCGGCCCACTTGACCCGCGTTTAGTCCTCTAAATGCGGTATATGCGCGTGCAAGGACCGCATTCAGAGGACTGAACGCGTCAGGAGGCGGCGGACGCCCGCCGGAAGGTGTTGTGCAGGACCGCGAGCAGCGCGTCCCGGACCGACAGCTTCTGCCGCGCGTCGAAGGTGATCAGCGGGACGTCCTCGCCCACCGCGAGCGCCCAGCGCACGTCTTCGAGGTCGTGCTTGAGGGAACCGTCGAACACGTTCACCCCGACCACGAACGGCAGCCCGGCCTTTTCGAAGTAGTCGACGGCCGGATAGCAGTCGTCGAGCCGCCGGGTGTCGACGATGACGAGCGCGCCGAGCGCGCCCAGCACCAGGTCGTGCCACATGAAGCCGAACCTGTCCTGACCCGGCGTGCCGAAGAGGTACAGCTTCACCTCTTCGTCGATGGTGATGCAGCCGAAGTCCAGCGCCACCGTGGTGGTGGTCTTGGACGGCACTTCACCGCCGGTATGGTCGACGGCCGCGCCGGTCGAGGTCATCGCGGCCTCGGTGGTCAGCGGTTTGATCTCCGAGATCGCCCCGACGGTGGTCGTCTTGCCGACCCCGAACCCGCCGGCGATGACGATCTTGACCGGTGTCGGCGGCTTGGCCGACGCCGGTTCAGCGAATTGCTTCGAGTCCACGAATGACCCTTTCGATCATGCCGAGGTCCTGGGAGAGGGCTCCGGCCGGACGGCGGAGCACGACGTAGCCGAGTGCGGCGAGGTCCGCCACGAGCACCCTGGCCACGCCGATGTGCAGGCCGAGCATCGCCGCCACTTCGGCGACGGATTTCGTTTCCCGGCAAAGGGAAACGATCTCGCGTCGCTCGAAGGTCAGCCTCGCCTGCGACGCCGCGCCGAGCCTGCTCGTGAGCACCTGCGCCTCGATTTCGAGCGTGCCGTCCACCGGTTGCGCGCGGCCGGCGGTCAGCAGATACGGGCGCAGCGGCGAGATGCCCTGATCGCCCCCTCTCGGCTGGGGCACCTGGTCGTCGCTCATTGCCTTATCCCCTCATCCTTTTCAGCTGCCGACGCTCTTCTTGAGTTCCTCGATCAGCGCGGGGGTGAGCACCTCGGTGGCGCGGTTGGCGAACATCGCCATCTCGTAGGCGATCGTGCCGAGGCTGGCCTGCTTCGTGGCGAGCACGCCGAGCGAGCAGCCGATGCTGATCGTGCAGACCAGCAGGTATCCCTGCTCCAGCTCGATGATGATCTTGTCGGGTGAACCGAGCGGGTGGCTCTCGGAGACGCCGTGGGCGAGGCCCAGCATCGCCGAACAGATCGCGGCCAGCCGGTCGGCGTTCGCGCGTTCCAGCTCGGACGACATCGCGATCAGCAGGCCGTCGGCCGACACGGCGATCGCACCCATCGCGGCCGCCGTGTTCTGTGCGAAGCGCGTCACCAACCAGTTGAAGTTCCGGGCTTCGACGCTGACTCCGGTCGTCATCTCTTGCTCTTCTCTCTCTGTTCCATCGCCGGGTTGACGGCTTTCTCCAACCCGTCACTGAAGGCGTCGAACGCGGCACGCTCGGCCTCGGGGTCACGCATGCCCTTGGGCTTGGTCGTGTTCAGGGTCGCCCGCGCGGTCTGGTGCCGCGCACCGGGTCCCTTCGCCAGTCCCGGTGCGAGTTGGGCGCCGGGGACCCGGCGGGTGAGGCCGCCGCGCGAGGCGGCGGGCACCGGGGTCGGGGTCGGCATGGGCATCGGGGCAGGCATCGGGTTGCCCGCGGGTGGGGTCGCCGGTGGCGGCGGGGCTTGCGGCGGCACGGTGTTCTTAGGGGACCCGGTTTTCTGGGGAGGTGCCGTGGCCTTCGCGAGTCCCGCTTCGAATCCGTCGAAGGCCGCCTTGGCCGCTTCGGGATCATGCCTGGACTTCTGCCGGGACGGTGCTTCGGGGGCACCGGGAAGCTGGGCGCCCTTGACCCGCCGCCGAAGTCCGCCGCGGGTCTCCCCAGCGCCTGCGGTCAGCGTCGGGGCGGGTGGGGCGGGGGCAGGAGCAGGGGCTTCGTAAACGGGTTCGGGTATCGGAGTGGGTTCCGGCATCGGCATCGGCTCCGCGATCTCACGGTCGGTCTTGCGGAACCACCGGAAATCCTTGGGGGGCTGGCCGTCGCGCGGGATCATCCCGGTGATCGCCAGTGTCGGCAGTTCGCGTGCGGAAGCCTTCTCCCGCGGCTTGGGTCGCTGCTGCTGCTGCTGCGGCGGCAGGGCGGGGGCGGGCTCGTCGCCCGGTTCCGCCGTCGGCCACACCGGCGGTGCCGGGACGGACTTCGGCGCGGGCTGCCGGTAGGTCAGCAGATTCGGCGGGACGACGATCCGGGCGGTGATGCCCGCTGTCGGCTCGGTCTCGGTCAGCTCGACCTTGAGGCCGTGCCGCCGCGCGAGCCGCCCGACCACGAACAGGCCGAGCACACTGGTCGGCGCCAGTTCGAGCCGCTCGCGTTCGACCAGCCGCCGGTTCTCCTCGGCCAGCCGTTCCTCGGTCATCCCGATGCCCTGGTCGACGATCACGATCAGGCAGGAGCCGTCGGGCAGCACCTTCGTTCCGACGTCCACAAAGGACTCCGGAGGGGAGAACGACGTCGCGTTCTCCAGCAGCTCGGCGAAGATCAGCACGAGATCCGAGCCGAACGGCGACGACAGCAGGACATCGCCCATCGAGCCGAGCCGGACCCGTTGGTATTCCTCGATCTCCGCGAGCGCCGAACGCAGCGCCGTCGACAGCTCGATCGGACCGGAGATCCGCGCCTCGTCCCGGTTTCCCGAGACGACGAGGAGGTTGTCCGCGTTCCGCCGCAGACGCGTGGAGAGGTGGTCGAGCCGGTAGAGGCTCGCCAGCAGGGCGACGTCCTGTTCGTTGCGCTCCAGTTCGTCGACCAGCGCCAGCTGCCTGCCCACCAGGTTCTGCGTGCGCTTCGCGACGTTGGCGAACATCATGCCGACGTTGCGCCGCGTGACGGCCTGCCGTTCCACCAGTTCGGCCGCGGTGGCCTGCACCCGGTTGAACGCCTCGGCCAGTTTCCCGAGTTCGTCCTGGGAGTTCACGTCGATGGTGGCAAGGCGTGGCGCGAGTTCTTCGGCCTGCTCGGTGTCGGTGACGCGGACCAGTTCGGTACTCGCGAGGTCGGCGACCGACGTCGCCGCGGTGGTCAGCTTGCGCAGCGGATCCGCGATCGACCGGCTGACCGCGATAGCGAGACCACCGACCAGCAGGAACAGCACACCGGCGCCGATACCGATGGTCCACGCGAGGTTCTGCGCGGCGTCGGCTCGTGCGGCCGCCGCGTCGGTGATGCCGGTGGTGACCTCGTCCTGGGCGAGCCGTCGCTGGTTCGACTGGGCTTCGACCGCGCCGAGGATGTCCGGCAGCAACGCCTGGATGGCGATCGGTGTCCGCGCCTGCGGGAGTTTGGCCTCCAGCGCGTCGACCCGGCGGCCGGTCTCACCCTGGTCGACCGCGACGACCTGCGTGGCCTGGGTGACGTCGGCCTGCTGCACGAACCGTTCGAGGAACAGCGAAGCCTGTTGTTTCGCGTCGGCCAGCACCGGCTCACCGGACTCCGGGTTGGCCAGCACGATGATCAACGCCATACCGCGCAACGAGTTCTCCTCGTTCGCGCGCAGCAGGGCGTCGAGCGCGGTCAGCTGCCGGGTGCCCTCCGCGTCACTGGTCTGCTGCGGTACCAGGCGAAGCGAGTTGATGACCGCGTCGATCACCGCGTGATACGTCCGCGCCACGCTGTCCAGCGAGGCCCCGCGCCGGAGCGCGTTCGCCCGGATCTCGTCCAGCGAACCGATCCGGACCAGGGCGGCCGAAAGTTCTTCCGGCGCGTCGGAGGGCAGCTGTGAACGCACCTGGTTCACCGTCTCCGCGACGACGCTCTGCTGCTTCAGCATCGCCGCGCTGCCTGCCGACGACGACGCGATGTAGTGCGCCGTCAGCAGCCGTTCCCGCTGTAGTTCCCACGCCAGCGTGCCCAGCGAGCGGGCCTGCGACGCGACGTCGGCGGTCGTACGGGCGGACCGAGCGTCGTCGATTTCCCCGGCGACGTAGGGCACCGACACCAGCACCACGGCGGTCAACGGCAACATCAGGAGCAGATTGAGCTTGCCCCGGATGCCGAGTCTGCCGAGTAGCCCGGAACGCGGCCCGCGTTCCGGCCGGGTCTTCCCGTGCCTCATGGTCACCTTTCTCCTCAACTCCGCCCGAGATGTCCGCGGTGCTGCTCCCGGACGAGGTCTTCGATGGACGCGCGCAGCGCGAGGAACTCCGGCGACCGCTTGACCGCGAGGTCGCGCTCACCGGGAAGGTCGACCGCGATGTCGGCGGCGATCCGGCCCGGATCCGAGGCGAGCACCACGACCCGACGGCCGAGGAACACGGCCTCCTCGACGTCGTGGGTCACCATCAGCACGGTCGTGCCGGTGTCGGTCCAGATCTGGCGGATCAGGACCTGCATGTCCTCTTTGGTCTGGACGTCCAGCGCGCCGAAAGGTTCGTCCAGCAACAGCACGTCGGGCTCGCAAGCCAGCGCCCGCGCGATCGCGACCCGCTGCTTCTGCCCGCCGGAAAGCTGTTTGGGCAACGATTTCCGCAGCCCGGCGAGCCCGGTCTCTTCGAGGTACCAGTCGACGCGGCGAGCGCGTTCGGCCTTGTCCAGGCTCAGCAGTTCGAGCCCGAACGCGACGTTGCTCTCCACCGTGCGCCACGGATACAGCGCCCCGTGCTGGAACACCAGGCCCCGATCCGGGCCTGGACCGGTGACCGCCTCGTCGTCGAGGGTGATCAGGCCCTCGGACGGTTCGGTCAGTCCCGCGATCAGCGAGAGCAGGGTCGACTTGCCGGAGCCGCTCGCGCCGACGACGCAGACGAAGTCGCCGCGCGTGACGTCCAGGTCGATCCCGTCGAGTGCCCGGGTGGTCTTGCCGCGGACCGTGTAGTCCTTGGCGACGGCCTTCAGCCGGAGGGTCATACCGCCCACTTCCCGACGCGCGTCCGCAGGAGCCGCAGCGCGATGTCGATGATCAGGCCGAGCAGGCCGATCACGATCAGCAGCGCGAAGATCCGGTCGGTCTGGGTGAACCGCTGCGCGCGCATGATCCGCAGGCCCAGTCCGGCGGTGGCGTTGATCAGTTCGGCGACCACCACGAAGTTCCACGCGGCCGCGGCGTTGACGCGGGTCGCGTCGATCATGCCGGGCAGCGCGTGCGGCACGATCACCTTGCGCAGCACCTCGCCGCGCCGAGCGCCGAGCGTGTAGGACACGTCGATCAGCGAACGCGGCACCCCGCGCACGGCGTCGGCCGTCATCAGCGTGTTGAAGAAGACCGTGCCGAGGAACAGGACCGCGACCTTCGACGGCTCGCCGAGGCCGAGCCAGATCATCAGCAGCGGGATGAACGCGCTCGCCGGCAGGTAGCGCAGCATCGCGATGACCGGTTCGAACAGCGCCAGCCCGGCGTTGAACGTCCCCATCACGATGCCGAGCGGCACCGAGACGATCACCGCGAGCCCGAAGCCGAGCAGCACCCGCTGCGTGGTGGCCCAGAGGTCGCTGAACAGTTCGCCCGACTCGATCATCTTGAGCAGGGCGTCGAACACGGCGACCGGCGTCGGCAGGAACGTGGGGTTGACGACGCCCAGCGCGTTCAGCGTCACCCAGATCAGCAGCGGGATCGCGAACGACAGCACCGCCAGCGTCCACCGCCAGCGCGTGGAGATCGGCGTCCGGAGCGAGAACAGCGGGGACGCGTTCGGCTTGAGACCGGCCCGCCGGGGCAGCGGCGACCAGTCCGGTCGCGCGCCGCCCTGACGCCGGTTTTCCTGCGCTTCGGCGAGGCGCTGTTCGTCGTCGAGGCGCAGCGCCTCCGCCTCGTCGCCCGCCGTCGTCCGCCGCGCGGCCTGGCGCGCCGAGTCGGTGGTGCTCACGGCACCGACTTGACGTACTGGTCGTCGAACAGCCCGTCGAAGTTGGGCCGCGTCTGCGCGAGACCGTTGGACACGATGAAGTCGGCGATCTTGCCCGCCTGGAAGTTCAGGTGTGCGGGGGTGACGCCCGGGGTGAACGCGTCGAGGTTCTGCTGCTTGGTGAAGATCGTGGTGCCGGCGTCGTAGGTCTTGTACTCGTCGATCGAGACGGCCCCGCGCTTCGACATGATCTGGACGGCCTCGTCCTTGTTGGCCTTGATCCAGGCCACCGTCTCGAACCAGGTGTTGACCAGCGACTGGACCTCCTTCTTGCGCTCCTTCGACAGCTTTTCGGAGACGACGAGGTGGTCCGGGATGGCGCCGGGGAACTCGGCCGACGTCGCGACCGCGCGGCTGCCGGGGCGCTGCAGCGCCGTCGTGGTGAACGGGGCGAACGCGGCGACGGCGTCGACCTGCCCGCCGACGAACGCGGCCGCGGCGGCGTCGGTCAGCAGCGGGACGAGTTCGATGTCCTTCTCGGTCAGCTTCGCCTCCTGCAGCGCGAGCAGCAGCAGGTAGTGGTCGACGGTGCCCTGCTCGACGGCGACCTTCTTGCCCTTGAGGTCCGCGACGCCGGAGATCCCCTCACGGGCGATGATCTTGTCGTTGCCGGTCGAGTTGTCGTTGACCAGCACCACCGACAGCTTCGCGCCACCGCTGACCGAGGCGAGGGTGTCGTTGAGGGTCTGGCTGTTGGCGTCGATCGCCCCGGAGGAAAGCGCGTTGATGCTTTCGGTGTAACTGTCGAACCACTTCAGATCGACGTTCACGCCGTTCTTCTCGAAAAGGCCTTTTTCCTGCGCCACCGCCCACGGGAACCAGCCCGGCCAGGCGCTGTAACCGATGGTGATCTTGCTGCCGGACGCGGCCGTGCTGTCGGAACAAGCCGAAAGGGCTGTCACACCGGCCAGGGAAATGGCACACAACAACGCCGTCATGAGACGGCGGGAAAGGGAAATCACAACGCACTCCTGGGGAAGGGGAGTAACACGGGAGTAGAAGTTCCGGCGGCTCGAGCGCAGGAGTGATCGACCGGTGTCGAACTCCCTGGCGGAAGCCTTGCCGGCAATATCGGATGGATCGCCCGCACACCCGGCCGGCCCACCCTTGACCTCTAAACACTCTGTATAGAGGTGATCACCCCGTTGCCCTCGGCGGCGATCCTATCGAGGGGCGCAAGGTCTACATAGTGTGATGATCAGCTCTTGCACGAATTCCTGTCACAATGCGCTAAATCCGGAGCCGTTTCGCCCCATCGGGCGGGGTCTCTCCGGCCGGGCAACCGCAGGTGTGGCGGCGCGCGTCCGCTGGGTGGCGGGTGAAATCTTCGCCCGCATCCTGGAGGGAGAAGAGGATGAAGATTCGCGCAGTCGCGTTGTGCGCCGCAGGGGCCGCGCTCGTGTCCACGATGCTCGGAGCGGGGCAGGCGAACGCGACCAGACCGTCCAGTCTGGTCGTCGGTCCGGCCGTCGTCGTCGCAGGTGGGACGGTGACCGCGGACATCTACTGCCTGCGTCCGTCGGGTGCCGGCGAGCTCGCGACCACACTCGCCGCGGACGGTCTCGCGGCGCCGATTCCCTTGCGGGTAGTGGGAGACGGCGGCACCGGCGGCATCGGTGTCGCGTTGCGAGGGGACGGTCCAGTGGGGACGGTGCCGGGCCGGTACACGGCGACGTACGACTGCTGGGGCTGGATTGTTCGCGCGGAGTTCACTGTCACGAACTGACAGCGCAAGACCGGAGAAGCGGCCTGCGCCGTGTCTCACGGCTTGGACGTCGGCAGTGTCGGCAGTGTTGGCATCGGCAGGTCGACCGGACCGGCCGTCTGGCACAGGTCGTGGCAGGTCGCGTCGAGTGTGCAGCAGAGCGAGCAGATCGCTCCGGACTGTTTCGCGCAGTCGGCGATGTCGGGCAGTTCGAACTCGTCCTGGCACACCGTGCAGATATGTGTCGCGCGAAGTTCTTCCGGGGATAATTTCTGTCGAATGACAGAATTAGGGCGCGCCAGATAGGTGCGCCCCTTGGTCGCGACGGCGAGGGCCGGAACGAGCACCATCGCGATGACGAGCGCGAGCAGTGGACTGAATGCCGCGAGGAATTGTCCGAAAGCGCCGAAATAGGCGATGATGGAAATAGTGGAAGCGACGACCATCGATCCGAAACCGACCGGATTGATCTTCGGGAGATAGGCTCGTTTGAATTCGATGTACCTCGGCGAGAGGCCGAGCGGTTTCACGATCACCAGATCCGCGCAGACCGCGCCTATCCAGGCGATTGCCACGTTCGAGTAGAACCCGAGAATCTTGTTCAGGAAGCCGAAGGCGCCGAATTCCATCAGGGCGAGCGCGATTCCGCAGTTCACCAGGACGTACCAGACCCGGCCCGGATGCCGGTGCAGGACGCGGGAAAAGAAGTTGGCGAACGACAGCGAACCGGAATAGGCGTTCGTGGTGTTGATCTTGATCTGGCTGACCACGACGAACAGGGCGGCGAAGGTCAGGGCGGCCGGACCCAGCGCCGGCTCGACCGCCTCCAGGTAGGGCGCGATCGGCTCCAGCGCGTGCGTCTTCCCGACCACGCCGAGGGCGAGGAAGGCCAGCAGCGCGCCGCCGATCTGCTTCGCGGCGCCGAGCACCACCCAGCCGGGACCGGCCGCCAGGACCGCGCCCCACCAGGCACGTTTGTTCGAGTCCGTCTTCTGGGGCATGAACCGGAGGTAGTCCGCCTGCTCGCCGATCTGCCCGATGAGCGACAGCGCGACACCCATGCCGAAGCCGAACCCGATGGCCGAGAAGCCCGATCCGGCGCCCTCGGTCCCGCCGAACGACGCGAACTCGGCGAACTTGCCCGGCTCGCGGACGGCGATCACCACGAACGGGAGGACCAGCCCGGCGATCCACAGCGGCTGCGTCCAGGCCTGCATCTTCGCGACCGCGCCCATCCCGTACAGCGCGAACGGCAGGACGATCAGCGTCGAGAGCAGATAGCCGACCGGCAGCGGGATGCCCATCGCCAGCTCGAAGGCCTGCGCCATGATCGAGCCTTCGAGGGAGAAGAAGATGACGGTGAAGCTCGCGTACACGAGCGACGTCAGCGTCGAGCCGAAGTAGCCGAAGCCCGCTCCGCGGGTCAGCAGGTCCATGTCGACGCCGTACTTCGCGCACGCGTGCGCGATGGGGACGCCGGTCACGAAGATGACCAGGGCCGCCGCGAGGATCGCGAGGACGCCCGAGGTGAACCCGTAGGAGAGGACGATGCTGGCGCCGATCGCGAAGTCGGCGAGGTAGGCGATCCCGCCCAGCGCCGTCGTCGCGACGACGAACGGCGACCAGCGGCGGAACGAGTGCGGGGCGAAGCGGAGTGAGTAGTCCTCACGGTTCTCGTTGGCGGCGAGCGGGGCGTAGGTGCGATTCGGCGGTGCGGTTTCCGGGGATCCCGTGGTGGGCAGCGTGCCGGTCATGAACCTGCCTCCGTGGTGGTGGGACGGGGACGGTCTGGGAGCACGCCGACGGTAGGACCGGCCTTTATCGATCAGGGTCCGGCAGGTAACCGGGGGGTAACGGCTTGCGGTCCAGCGGTTACACGCTGATGACCGGAACGGGGTGGCGGGAGTCACCGTTCAGTGGGTTTCGCCGCCGCCTTCTAGGCAATACCGTCGGCGGCAAAGCCGAAGAAATGGCCCTGACCGGGTACGGAGGTTTGGCGGATGATGCCGGAGATCAAGGATGGTGCGGCCGAAAACGGCGACGCCGTCGTACGTCTGCCTGGAATGAGGGTCGCCTACGAAGGCGCCGCCTTCGACGAGTCCGCGCTGGCGGAGACCTGGACCGCGCAGCTGCAGGACTGGCTGAACCAGGCCGTCTCCGCGGGGATCGCCGAACCGAACGCTATGGTGCTCGCCACCGCCGACCCGGAGGGCAGGCCGTCCTCCCGGACCGTCCTGTGCAAGGGCCTCGACGAGCGCGGCGTCGTCTTCTATACGAACTACACGTCGACGAAGAGCCACGACCTCACCGCGACGCGCTACGCGTCGATCACCTTCCCCTGGTACCCGCTGCAGCGTCAGGTCCACGTGCGCGGCGAGGTCGAGAAGGTCAACGTCGCCGAGACCGCCGAGTACTGGGCGTCCCGCCCCCGAGGTTCGCAGCTCGGGGCCTGGGCCTCGCCGCAGTCCCGCGTCGTCGACGGCCGCCGTGCGCTGGAGACCGCGCTTCACGGCATCGAGCGCCGCTTCGCCGACGTCGAGAACATCCCGTTCCCGCCGCATTGGGGTGGCTGGCGCATCCGTCCCGACTTCGTCGAGTTCTGGCAGGGCCGTGAGGACCGCATGCACGACCGGCTCCGCTACGTCCGCACCGACGACGGCTGGCAGATCGAGCGCGTCGCCCCGTGATCAGACGGACGGCACGCGTGATCAGACGGACGGCGAGGTGTCGTCCGTTCAATCACGCTTGCCGTCCGTTCAATCACGGGTAACGGCCCGTGGAAGGTCGGCGGTGACGTAAATCGCGCGCTTTTGGTTAGTTAGCGCGGCTAAGCTGTCTGGTTGTGAGTGATGACGTGGGGGTCGAACAGCGCAAAGGTGCCCGGAAGCTGTTCGGCTCGATCGTCGTCGACACCAGGCCGCTCAAGATCCCCGCGTTCCGGCGCCTTTGGATGTCCACCGCGGTCACCGCCGTCGGCACCCAGCTCACCGCGGTCGCGGTCCCGAAACAGGTCTTCGACCTCACCGGCTCCTCGGCGTACGTCGGCCTGACCGGCCTGGTCGCGCTGATCCCGCTGCTCGTCTTCGGTCTCTGGGGCGGCGCCATCGCGGACGCCGTCGACCGCCGCAAGCTCCTCCTCGTCACCAACGTCGGCGTCACCGTCACCTCGGCGGTGCTGTGGCTGCAGGCGTTCCTCGACATCGGCTCGGTCTGGCTCGTCCTCGTCCTGCTGGCGGTCAACCAGGCGTTCTTCGCGATCAACATGCCGACCCGCGGCGCCGTCGTCGCCCGGCTGGTCCCGGACAACCTGATCGCCCCCGCGACCGCGCTGAGCAGCACGATGGCCACCTTCGGCGCGGTCTTCGGCCCGCTGCTCGCCGGTTCGCTGATCCCGGTCCTCGGCCTGTCGACGCTGTACTTGATCGACGTCATCGCCCTCACCGTGACGCTTTACGCGGTCTGGAAGCTGCCCCCGATCCCGCCGCTCGGCGAGATCGCGCGGCGCGCCGGGATCCGCGACATCATCGACGGCTTCAAGTACCTGGCGACGCAGAAGATCCTGCTGGCCTCGTTCCTCGTCGACATCATCGCGATGGTCGCGGGCATGCCGCGCGCGCTGATCCCGGAGATGGCCGAGCGCACCTTCGGCGACCCGCCCGGCGGCGGTCCGGCACTGGGCTGGCTCTACGCCGCGCTCCCCGCGGGCGCCATGCTGATCGGTCTCTTCTCCGGCTGGCTGACGAGGATCCGGAAGCAGGGCGTCGGCGTGATCGTCTCGATCTGCGTCTGGGGCGCCGCCATCGTCGGCTTCGGGCTCGCGCAGTCGCTGTGGCTCGCCGTCTTCTTCATGGCGCTCGCCGGCGCCGCCGACATGGTCAGCGCGATCTACCGCATGTCGATCCTCCAGGTCGCCACCACCGACGAGATGCGCGGACGGCTCCAGGGCGTGTTCACCGTCGTCGTCGCGGGCGGGCCGCGGATCGCCGACCTCACCCACGGCTGGGCCGCCGCGGGCGTGGGCACCGCCGCCGCGGCTTCCGGCGGCGGGGTGCTGGTCATCGTGCTGGTCGTCGCCGCGGCGCTGCTGATCCCCTCGTTCTGGCGGTACCGGGCCCCGGTGGACTGACCGGCCGGGGCTATCGTCGGCCCCATGCGTATTTCACGGGCGATCGTCTTGTCCGCCGCTGTCATCGCGACCGTCACCGCCTGCTCGTCCGGGGATCAGAAGTCGGACGACGCGGCCAAGCCGGAGAGCCAGGCTCCCGCCCCGTCCTCGTCCGCCGCGCCGAGCTCTTCGGCCGCTCCCACCGGTGGTGCCGGTTCGAAGGAGCCGTGCGCGCTGCTGCCCGCCGAGGCCGTCGCGAAGGCGATTTCCATCCAGGGCATCACTTCGGCGCCGGGACCGGTGCAGGACAACGCCGCCAACGGCGGCAAGGCCAAGAGCTGCGTGTACTCGGCCGCCGGCAAGCAGGTCGGCGCGCTCGCGGTGACCCGCTTCGAGGGCAACCCGATCAAGCCCGCGGAGATGGTCGCGGCGCTGAAGAAGGCGAAGCCGGGCTCGACGGACGTCGCCGGTGTCGGCGAGGGCGCCATCTACTACGTCGACGAGAACAAGACCGCGACGCTGGCCGCCGCCGAGATGTCGGGCGACGTCCCGGTACTGGTCAACTACACCGGTCCGGTCAAGATGACGCGGGACATGATGACCCCGCTCGTGAAGACCGCCGTCGACGCCAACTGATCGACTTACCCAAAAGCGGGCTACGCCAACCCGTGACGAAGAACTGACCAAATCGGACTGTCGGTCACAGACGTGATGCGGCACACTCTTGCCGCATGGCGGACACAACTACAACCGAACAGACGGGTTCGGGGCAGCCGAGCCTGAAGCGGGTGATGGGCTCCAAGCTCCTCCTGTTCTTCGTGGTCGGCGACATCATCGGTACCGGGGTCTACGCGCTCACCGGGCAGGTGGCCGGCCGGGTGGGCGGCGCGCTGTGGCTGCCGTTCCTGATCGCTTTCGTGGTCGCGATCATGACCGCGTTCAGTTACCTGGAACTGGTGGGCAAGTACCCGCAGGCGGCGGGTGCGGCGCTTTACACGCACAAGGCGTTCAAGATCCGCTTCCTCACCTTCATGGTGGCGTTCGCGGTGATGTGCTCGGGGGTCACGTCGGCCTCGTCCGCGGCGAAAGCCTTCGGGGACACCTATCTCGCCGAGTTCATCACCGCGCCGATGCCGCTGGTGGCGATCCTGTTCGTGATCGGGCTGGCGCTGATCAACTTCCGCGGGGTCTCCGAATCGGTGAAGACCAACGTGGTGCTGACCTGCATCGAGATCGGCGGCCTGCTGATCATCATCGGGGTCGGTGTGTGGGCGGTGCTGAACGGCAACGGGGACGCGTCGCGGCTGGTCGAGTTCGACACCGAGAACCAGACGATGCTGGTGGCGATCACCTCGGCGACGTCGCTGGCGTTCTTCGCGATGGTCGGTTTCGAGGACTCGGTGAACATGGCCGAGGAGTGCAAGGACCCGATCCGGATCTTCCCGAAGGCGATGCTGTGGGGCATGGTCATCGCCGCGACCATCTACATCCTGGTCTCCGTGACCTCTTCGCTGCTGGTGCCGGCCGACGATCTGGAGGCCGCCAAGAGCAGCGCGCTGCTGAAGGTGCTGGACGTCGGGGCCCCCGGGTTCCCGCGTGAGGTCTTCTCCGCGATCGGTCTCTTCGCGGTCATCAACTCGGCACTGATCAACATGCTGATGGCCAGCCGTCTGCTCTACGGCATGGCGAATCAGCGGATCATCCCGAAGCAGCTGGGTACGGTGCACCCGTTCCGCCGCAGCCCGTGGGTGGCGATCGTGTTCACCAGCGTCATCGCCATCGGCCTCGTGTCCTTTGTGGACATCAGTGTGCTCGGCGGTACGACGGCGTTGTTGCTGCTGGCGGTCTTCGCCATCGTCAACGTCTCGGTGTTGGTGTTGCGCAAGGAGAAGTCGGCGCACAAGCATTTCAAGGCGCCGACGATCATCCCGGTGCTGGCCGCGATCTTCTGTCTCTACCTGGTGACGCCGTTGTCCGGGCGGCCCGCGCGCGACTACAAGGTCGCCGCGATCCTGCTCGGCGTCGGCATCGTGCTGTGGGGGATCAACTGGCTCGTCATGCGGGCCACACACAGCGAGGAGGACCGGCAGCCCATCGAGCCGCCGGTCGGCTGACCTCTTCGCTCAACCGCGACTGAGCGCCTGGTACTCCACCGGGCTGTGGGCCGAGAACACGGTGACCTCGTCGGCGTGTTCTCGGCTCAGCTCACGCAGCCGCTCGACGTTCTCCAGCCGCGGCTTGCGCAGCGTCTGCACCATGTTCTGGAACGCCGTCATCCCCGGCGGGCAGTGTGGTTTCACCGGATCCATCTGACCGTGGAAGAAGTACGCGTCGCCCGCGTGCAGCAGCCAGCCGTCGCCGGTGTCGACCGCGACCCCCGTATGGCCCTTGGTGTGGCCCGCGAGCGGGACCAGCAGGATCTCCGACGGCAGCCCCTTCAGCTCGCGGACCGCCTGGAAGCCGAACCACTCGTCGCCGGCCTCGTCGTACTTGCTCCACAGTGGACGGTGGGCGAACTGGTTGGCGCGGAAGCGGAGTTTCTCGCTCGCGTTGCCCGGCGCCGTCGCCGCGTCGTGCTCCTCCGCACGAACGTGCACGACGGCGCTCGGGAAGTCCGCGAGCCCGCCCGCGTGGTCGACGTCGAGATGCGTGCAGATGATGTGCCGCACATCCTCCAGCTTGTGGCCGAGCGCCTCGACCTGATGCGCCGCCGTCTCGATCTCGACCGGTTTCGCCCCGACCATCTTCGTGAACGGTCCGCCGAGCCACGCGCTCGGCCGAGCCACGCCCTGACGGCCGAATCCAGTGTCCACCAGCACGAGCCCGTCGCCGGTCTCGATGAGCAGGCAGTGCGCCACCAGCTCCGAACGCCGCAGCAGACCCGGCTGGCCGTCGAGGAACTTGCCTCCCGGAGCGCGCATCGTGCCGCAGTTCAGGTGGTGGACCTTCATATCCTGCTCCTCTGGCTGAACCGCTCGAAGGCGGTGACGTCGTGCGCCGCGAAGACCGACACTTCGTCACCGTTGTTACTGACAAGTTCGCGCAGCCGGCGCTGGTTGTCCAGTCGGGCCGTTTTTTCCGTCTGCATGTACGACTCGAAGAAGCCCAGGGCGAAGGGGACGCGCGGCTTCTGCTCGAGTTCGCCACCGTGGAAGACGGCGTCCCCGGCGTTGAGGAGCCAGCCGTCGCCGGTGTCGACGGCGATCCCGGCGTGTCCGCGGGTGTGCCCGGCGAGCGGGATGAGCAGGACGTCCGGAACGCCTTCGAGCTCGCGGACGGCGTCGAAACCGAACCACGGCTCGCCGTCGGCGCGGTAGGACTTCCAGTTCGGACCGTGGCTGAACTGGACCTTCCGGTAGCGGCTCGCCTCCTTGCGGTCGATGGGGTTCTCGAGGGCTTGGAGCTCGCGGGCGTGGACGTGGACCCGGGCCCGCGGGAAGTCGACGAGCCCGCCCGCGTGGTCGAGGTCGAGGTGGGTCAGCACGATGTCGCGTACGTCGGCCGGGTCGAAGCCGAGTTTCCGGATCTGGGTGGTGGCGCTGAGATCGTCGTCGCTGTCGGGGTGGACCAGGCGCACGAACCCGGCGCCGAGCCAGTCCGCCGGCCGGGTCACCGTCGGGGTGCCGACGCCGGTCTCGACGAGCACGAGCCCGGTGTCCGTCTCCAGCAGGAGGCAGTGGCAGACCAGTTCCGCGCGGCGGAACAGGCCCGGCCTGCCGTCGACGAGCCTGCCGCCGACGGGTCGCAGGGTGCCGCAATTGAGGTGGTGGACGCGCATCAGGACAGCTCCCGTTCGAGGGTGGCACGGAGGTGCGGGGCGATCGCGCGCAGCGGCGCGGTGTCGTGCAACGTCTTGGCGAGCAACAGCCCGCCCTCGACGGCGGCGAGGACGATGGTCGCCAGCTCGTCGGCCTTTTCGCTGTTCAGCGCCCTGGCGATGAGGGTGTGCCAGGAGGTGTAGCCGTCGGCGCAGGCCTGGCGGATCGTCTCGCTCTCACCCGACGCGTCGAGTGCGACCGTCGCGAGTGGACACCCGCGCTGGAAGTCCGACTCGTCGAGCGAGGTCGCGAGGGCGTCGACGACGTTCTCGATACCGGTGATGACGTCCGGGGAATTCGCGACGACCGTGCGCAAGGTGTCGCACAACCGCTCCGCGGACTGCCGGATGGCCTCGGCGGCCAGCTGTTCCTTGCCGCCGGGGAAGTGGAAGTAGAGCGAACCCTTGGGGGCGCCACCGGCGGCGACGAGCTGGTTGAGGCCGGTGGCGTGATACCCCTGCTTGTGGAAGAGCTCGGCGGCGGAATCGAGCATGCGCTGCCGGGTGTCGGTACGGCGGACCATGCGGCCGACTGTAGCCCAAACTATGACGACCGGTCTAGTAAGTCAGGCGCAAGGGTTCGCTTCGGCGGCGGCTTTCAGGTCGCTGAGCCAGGTTTCGAGGCCCATGTCGCTGCCGGGGGCGGCTTGGGGGCCGGTGTGGCTTTCCTCGGTGCGGACGAGGACGCCGCCGTGGACCTTGGTGAAGGTCCAGACATGGACGCCGTCGATGTGGAATCCGGGGCCTTCGGCCGGTCCGGTCCAGCGCAGGCATTCGCCGTGCCGGATCTGCCGGACGGTGGAGGTGATGACCACGGGCGGCACCTCGATGGTCGCCTGGAACCGGGAGTTCTTGCGGAGTGGGCCCGGGTCCAGGCGCTCGATGGTCATGGGCGCGGCGGGTTTCTGCCAAGAGGGCCAGGCTTCGACGTCGGTCTGGAGGTTCCAGATCCTGCGCAGCGGCGCCTGGATGAAGGCTTCGGTCCGGTAGCGGGCCTTGGCGGCCGGGTCGACACCTTTGCCTTGGCAGGTAAGAGAAGTCGGCTTCGAGGATGCCTGGGCGGGGGTGGCGGTGACGCCGAGGACGCCGGCGAGGGCCAGCGGGATCGCGACCAGGGCGGTGGTCGGACGAAGGCTGAACACGAGCGCTCCTTTGGTAGTTCTAATGTTAGTTAGAAGCTATAACCAGGCGCGCGTGGCTGTCAAGGTCGCCTTGGATCGCAACCTCGTTCGTTTGGCGGCAGGGGGTGACGCAACACCGCACTCGTGTGCTCAGACCCGGATCTCGTGTGCTTGGAGGCGGATCTCGCGTGCCTGGACTCCGTACACCCGAGTGCGGCATCCAGGCACGCGAGTCACGTGCTCAAGCACGCGAGTCACGCCTTACTTCACTACCCGGAGAACAAGTACGACGCCCTATCCGATGTCCTTTGTGGATATTCGGGTCCGGCGACGAGTCCGCTGCTGCCGCCGAGCCCTAGACGCCGATGGCCGACCCCGGTCCGCCGAGCCGCTGCCGCAACTCACGCTTCAGCAGCTTCCCCGAAGCGTTCTTCGGCAATTCGTCGACGAAATGCACCGACTTCGGCACCTTGTGCGCCGCGAGCGAGCCCTTGGCGAACTCGATCAGAGTCCCTTCCTCGACGGGCTCCTTCACCACGACCACCGCGGCGATCGCCTCGATCCAGCGTTCGTGCGGCAGGCCGACGACGGCGACCTCGGCGACGGCGGGATGCGCGTACAGCGCGTCCTCCACTTCGCGCGAAGCCACGAGCACGCCGCCGGTGTTGACGACGTCCTTGATCCGGTCGACGACGAACAGGTAACCCTCGTCGTCCTGGCGCACCAGGTCACCGGAGTGGAACCAGCCGCCCTCGAACGCCTCCACCGATTCCTCGGGCTTGCCCCAATAGCCGGTGCACAGTTGCGGAGAGCGGTACACGACCTCGCCGAGCTCGCCCGGCGGGAGGTCGTTCATCGCCGCGTCCACCACCCGGGTCTCGACGAACAGCACCGGGCGGCCGACGGAATCCGGCCGCGCGTCGTGTTCTTCGGGGCGCAGGACCGTCGCGAGTGGACCGATCTCCGACTGCCCGAAGCAGTTGTAGAACCCGACGCCCGGTAGCCGGGCGCGCAGCTTGTTCAGCACCGGTACGGGCATGATCGACGCGCCGTAGTACGCCTTGGTGAGGCTGCTCAGATCCGCTTCCGCGAGGCCGGGGTGGTTCGCCAGCCCCACCCAGACCGTCGGTGGGAAGAACAGCGAAGTGACGCCCTGGCGCGGGATCCGCGTGAGGATGTCGCCGAGGTCGGGTCCTTCGACGAGGTGGTTCGTCGCGCCGACGGCGAGGCCGGGCATGAGGAACACGTGCATCTGCGCGGAGTGGTACAGCGGCAGCGCGTGCAACGGCACGTCACGGTCGCTCAGGTCGAGCGCGGCGATGCAGGACGAGTACTCGTGCACCAGCGCGCGGTGGGTGAGCATCGCGCCTTTCGGCCGCGAGGTCGTCCCGGAGGTGTAGAGCAGCTGCACGAGGTCGTCGTCGGCGACACCGGATTCCTCGTGCGGGGTAATGGTTTCGTCGAGCGCCCAGTCGAGGACGTCCACAGTGGGCACATGCTCGGCCGTCACGTGGCCGGCCAGGGCGGGGTCGACGAAAGCGACCGCGGGCTCGGACTGCGTGAGCAGATAAGCGAGCTCTTCGCCCCGCGCGTTGAAGTTCACCGGCACGTGCACCAGCCCGGCTCGCGCACAACCCAGGTACAGCAACAGGTACGCGTCGGAGTTCTTGCCGAAGGCCGCGACGCGGTCGCCGTGGACGAGTCCCCGCTCAAGCAGCTTCGCCGCGACCCGGCCGGCCGCGCGGTCCAGCTCGGCGTATGTCCACACGCGATCGGCGAAGGTGAGCGCGACCCTGTCCGGGACACGCCGCGCGCTGCGCTCCAGGACGCGGCCGACGGTGCTGGGGTAGCCGGGAACGGTCATCGCGGCGGTCTCCTTCGTCCGGGCGGTGGTATTCCCACCGTACTTTCCCGGCGGCCGCCGGTAACCTCGTCCGCATGGCCAATCCCACCGGAGAGCAGTTCGAGATCACCCGCGGCAACGCGCGCGCCGTCGTCACCGAGATCGGTGCCGGGTTGCGCGCGTTCGAGGTCGGCGGGGTGCCGTACGTCGAGGCTTTCGCCGAAGACGAGAAGCCGCCGAAGGGCGCGGGGCAGGTCCTCCTGCCCTGGCCGAACCGCACCAAGGGCGGCCAATGGGTCCACCGGGGTGAGAAGCAGCAGCTCGCGATCACCGAAGAGGCGCGCGGCAACGCCATCCACGGCCTGACCCGGCACGAGGAGTGGGAGCTGCTGGAGCACGCGGAGTCGTCGATCACGCTGGCCATCGACGTCCCGGCGCAGGAGGGCTGGCCGGTGCCGCTGCGTGCGACGATCACCTACGAGATCGCGCCGCGCGAGCTGGTCGTGACGCACGAGATCCGCAACGAGGGTGAGAGCCCGATCGGCGTCGGGCTCGGAACGCATCCGTACTTCCGCATCGGCGACGTGCCGACCGACGAGCTGACCCTGACGCTGCCCGCGAGCCGCGTCCGGCCGTACCTGGGCGACGAGCAGATGCCGTACGCCGACGAGCAGGACGTCGAGGGCACCGAGTACGACTTCCGGTCCGGCAAGGTGCTGGAGGGCGTCGACCTCGACACCGCGTTCGGCGGGCTGAGCGTCGCCGAGGACGGCAACCACCACCACGTCCTCTCCCACGGGGACAAGCAACTGCTGGTCTGGGCCGGGCCGGACTTCCACTGGGCGCAGGTCTTCACGCCCGGGGATCTGGTCGGCCGCGGCCGGGCGGTGGCGATCGAGCCGATGACCTGCCCCGCCGACGCGCTCAACACCGGCACCGACCTGATCGAACTCGACCCCGCCACCTCGTGGACCGGGAGCTGGGGAATCCGGGTGCGCTGATGACGTCGCTGCTCCGGCTGGGGCCCGCGGACGCGGGGGAGATGCTCACGTTGCAGCGGGCGGCGTACGTGACCGAGGCGCAGGCCCACGGCACGCTCGAACTGCCGCCGCTGCTGGAAACCCTGGAACAGGCGAAGGGCGCGCTGGGTGACCCCGCGTGTTTCGCTTGGGGCATCAGGGAAGCCGGGCGGCTGGTGGCGAGTGTCCGGATCGTCGTGGACGGTGACGCCGGGCTCGTCGGCAGGCTCGTCGTCGCGCCGGACAGGCAGGGGCACGGGCTCGGCGGTTCGCTGCTGCTCGCCGCCGAAGCGGCGATGCCGCCGTCGGTGACGGTGTTCCGTCTGTTCACCGGCGAGCGGAGCTTCGGGCCGCTGCGGATGTATCCGAAGCTCGGCTACGTCGAAACGCGCCGGACACCCGAATTGCACTACCAGGTGGTCCACTTTGAAAAGCCCCGCGTGCGCCCGGAGGACCCAGTTCGTTAGCGTGTCAAAGTATGTCGAACAAAGCACTGGTCAAGGCCATCGTCGGTGGGTACGTCGTCCCTGTGGACGGTGAGCCGATCGACGGCGGCACGGTCCTCATCGAGAACGGGAAGATCGTCGCGGTCGGCACCGACGCCGACGTCGACGTCCCCGACGACGCCGAGCTGATCGACGCCGCGGGCACCTGGGTGCTGCCCGGGTTCATCGACGCGCACGCCCACCTCGGCGTCCACGAGGACGGTGAAGGCTGGTCGGGTAACGACACCAACGAGATGACCGACCCGAACGGCGCGCGATTCCGGGCGATCGACGGGATCGACCCGTACGAGCCCGGTTTCGACGACGCGCTCGCGGGCGGCGTCACCAGCGTCGTCATCAAACCCGGCTCCGGGAACCCCATCGGCGGGCAGACGATCGGCGTCAAGACCTGGGGCCGGACCGTGCTCGACATGATCTTCGCCGAAGAGGTCAGCGTGAAGAGCGCGCTCGGCGAGAACCCGAAGCGGGTCTACGGGGACAAGAAGCAGACGCCGTCGACCAGGCTCGGCGTCGCGTCGATCATCCGCGAGGCGTTCACCGCCGCGCGCAACTACGCCGCCCAGCGCGACCACGCCGCCGGCGAGGGCAAACCGTTCGAGGTCAACCTGACCAAGGAGACGCTGGCGAAGGTCCTCGACGGCAAGCTTTTCTGGGACCAGCACGTCCACCGCGCCGACGACATGGTCACGGCGATCCGCCTGGCGGACGAGTTCGGCTACAACCTGGTGATCAACCACGGCACCGAAGGGCATCTGATCGCGGACCTGCTCGCCGAGCGGGACGTGCCGGTGATCCTCGGCCCGCTGTTCACCACCAAGTCCAAAGTGGAACTGCGCAACCGCACCCTGCGCGCTCCCGGCATCCTCGCCAGGGCGGGCGTGCGGATCGCGATCACCACGGACCACCCCGTCGTGCCGATCAACTTCCTGGTCTACCAGGCGGCACTGTCGGTCAAGGACGGCCTGGACCCGGAGACCGCGCTGAAGGCGCTGACCGTGAATCCGGCCGCGATGCTGAACCTCGACGACCAGGTCGGCTCGCTGAAGCCGGGTCTCGACGCCGACGTCGTCCTCTGGTCGGGTGACCCGCTGGACGTGATGAACCGCGCGATGCGGGTGTTCGTGCGAGGCCGCGAGGTCTACCACTTCGACGAGGAGGCCGGGGTCGGCGTCACCGAGGAACGCCGGTACCGCGAAGCCTGATCCGGCTCTTGCCACGGACCGGTGACCTGTGCTCTCATGTGTTACACATGGGGAGGGTGTGTAACACATGAAGCGCTGGGTTTTCGTTCTGGTCGTCGGTGCCGGTTTCCTGCTCGTCACCTTGCTGTTCTCGACCGAGGATCCGAATCTGATCAAATGTGGCGGCAAGATCATGTCGCCCGGTGACGTCTGTGAGACCACGAAGAACGGCCGCACCACCGGCGAGGACACCTACGCCGAGATGAAGGCGGCCGCCGAATCGCGAGCCGCGACGTTCCGTGATCACGGCATCTGGATGGCCGGGGTCGGGGTCGCGCTGACCGGTTTGGGCGCGACGATGCTGATCCGCGGGAAACGGCGCAAGGCGACTGCCGTCGCCGCGGCCGGGCAGGACATGCGGCCGCCGTTCGCGCAGCAGCCGGGTTTCCCGCCGCAGCAAGGGAATCCGCAGCAGTACGTTCAGCAGTTCCCGCCGCAACAGCCGCAGCCGCAATCTCAGCCGCAGCTTCAGCCGCAGCCGCAGCCGCAGTCACAGCCGCAGCTTCAGCCTCAGTGGCAGGCCGGACCGCCGCAGCAGCCGTATCCGCAGCAGGGCGGGTGGCCGCAGCAGCCGCCGCAGGGTGGGTCTGCGCCGCAGCAGTTCGGTCCGCCGCCGCAGCAACAGCAACAGTTCGGCCCGCAAGGGCACTGAGCCCCGGCCGGTTCGGCCCGGATGACGTGAAAGCCACTTTCGCAACCTTGGACGTTGCGAAAGTGGCTTTCGCATCATCCGGTGAGCGCGATCAGGACAAGGCGTAGAGCGCCTCGTTGTTCTCCTCTCGGGACTCGGCGACATGACAGGACGGCGTTCCACGAGCTCGGTGAATCCGGGATCGGGCTCACCGGGCGCCGCGTGCTCCGCGACCGACTGCAGGTGACCGCCCGTGATCGTGTCAGCGCGGAGAGTCAGGACTTCCGTAGTTCCCGCGCGATCACCATGCGCTGGATCTGGTTCGTGCCTTCGAAGATCTGCGGCACCTTCGCCTCCCGCATGTACCGCTCCACCGGGAAGTCCTTCGTGTAACCCGCGCCGCCGAGGACCTGTACGGCGTCGGTGGTCACCTTCATCGCCCCGTCGGTCGCGACGAGCTTCGCGATGGACGCCTGCCGCTGGAACGGCAGGCCGCGGTCGCGGCGGCGGGCGGCGTCGAGGTACATCGCGCGCGACGATTCGACGGTCGCGGCCATGTCGGCCAGCAGGAACTCCAGGCCCTGGAACTCGATGATCGGCCGCCCGAACTGCGTACGGCCCTTCGCGTATTCGAGTGCTTCGTCCAGCGCGGCCTGCGCGAGTCCGACGGCGCAAGCGGCGATGCCGAGCCGCCCGGAGCTGAGGGACGACAGCGCGATCTTGAGGCCCTGGCCCTCTTCGCCGATCCGCCGGTCGGTGTCGACGGCGGCGTTCTCGAACATCAGCTGGGCGGTGGTCGAACCGGTGAGGCCCATTTTCCGCTCGGGCGGCGCGGCCAGGAGGCCCGGCGTCGCGCCGTCGACGAGCAGGCACGAGATGCCGTGTCCGCCGTCGTCGCTGGTGCGCACCATGGTCGTGTAGAAGTCGGCTTCACCCGCGTGGGTGATCCAGGCCTTCGTGCCGTTCACGACGTACTGGTCGCCGTCGAGCCGCGCGCGGGTCGAAAGGGCCGCGGCGTCGGAGCCGGCGTGGGTTTCCGAAAGCGCGTACGCGCCCAGCAGGTCGCCCTCCAGCATCCCGGGCAGCCAGCGGTCCCGTTGCGTGTCGGTGCCGTAGTGCGCCAGGGCGAAGCAGGACATCGTGTGCACCGAAAGGCCGACGCCGACCGACATCCACGCGGCCGCGATCTCTTCGAGGACCTGCAGGTAGACCTCGTACGGCAGTTCGCCGCCACCCCACCGCTCGGCGTACGGCAGGCCGAGCAGCCCGGCCTGCCCGAGCAGCCGGAACTGCTCACGCGGGAACTGCGCGGTCTCTTCGTACTTGCTCGCGATCGGCGAGAGTTCCTCACGCGCGATCTCCTTGGCCAGGTCGATCAGGTCCTGGGCCTCGGTGGTGGGCAGCAGACGTTCGGCCGGCATGGACTCCTCCGAGCTGAGCTGTACTCAAAACAGTACTGTGGGCTCATTGAGAGTACAGTAAGACTGTCTGGGGGTACACCGTCCGCGTAAGGGATAGTGATCCGATGACCGAGAGCAGGACCCGTCGTCAGCCGACAGCGCGGCAACGCGCGTTGCTCTCGGAACTCGAAGCGCTCTTCCTCGCCGAAGGGTTTTCGCAGTTCACGCTGGACGACCTCGCCGCCAGGCTGCGCTGCTCGAAGTCGACGCTCTACGCGCTCGCGCCCAGCAAGGAGCAACTCGCGGTCAAGGTCGTCACCCACTTCTTCAAGGGCGCGGCCGAACTGCTGGAGGAGCGGATCGCCGGGATCGACGACGCCCGCAAGATCCTCGGCGAGTACCTCGCCGGCATCTCCGAATACCTGAATCGCGCCTCGGCCGCGTTCATGACCGACATCGCCGAATTCGCGCCGGCGCGCGACGCGTATCAGCTCAACAGCCGGGCGGCGGCCGCCCGGATCCGGTCGTTCATCGATCACGGTGTCACCGACGGTGTCTTTCGCGAGGTGCACGCGCGGCTGATCGCGGAAATGGCGGGATTGATCATCGAGGGAATCCAGACCGGTGTGGTCGGCCAGCGCACCGGGGTGACCGACGCCGAAGCCTTCACCGCGCTTTCGGAGCTTCTCCTCGGAGGCCTCGCGCCGAAAATGTCTTGAAATGACAATTCTGGTGGTGGAACGACCCCCTCGGCTAGCATCGCGCCCGTGATCGTCGTAGGTGGAGAGGCGCTGGTCGACCTCGTTCCCGGTGAACCATTGGATTCCACTGTGGACGGTGGGCTGCGCGCCCTGCTGCCCCGAATGGGTGGTGGTCCCTACAACGTCGCGCTCGCAGCCGGGCGGCTCGGCGTCCCGACGGGCTTCTTCTCGCGTGTCTCCGAAGACCGTTTCGGTGTCGCGCTGGTGGACCGGCTGCACGCCTCCGGAGTCGACACGGCCTTGCTGCAGCGGGGAAACGAGCCGACGACGCTGGCCGTGGTCGCGCTCGACGAAAAGGGTTCCGCGCGGTACACCTTCTACACCGAGGGCACCGCGGACAGGCTCGTCGCCGATCCCGGTCCGCTGCCGGACGCTGTGACGGCGCTCTCGCTCGGCACCCTCGGCATGGTCCTGGAACCGGGTGCGAGCACGTACGAAACCGTGTTGCGCCGTGAATCCGCGCGAGGCGTCCTGACCGTCCTCGACCCGAACATCCGTGAGGCGTTGATCACCGACCCGGCGGCGTACCGGGCTCGGTTCGAGTCCTGGCTGCCGCATATCCGGCTGCTCAAGATCTCCGACGATGACACGGAATGGCTCGCCGAGGGCGCCGATCCGGTCGACGCCGCAAAGGTCTGGACCTCTAACGGGGTCGATGCCGTGGTGCTCACGCGAGGCGCACAGGGGTTGTCCGTCATCACACAGGCGGGGGAAATCGCCCAGGTCCCGTCACGCCGAGTCGCCGTCGTCGACACGATCGGTGCGGGTGACACCGTGCAAGGCGCTTTGCTCGCGTGGCTGTACTCGAATCAGGTGCGCGACTTGTCCACTCTCGACGCCGATGGCTGGCGTTCGGCGCTCGAATTCGCGGCGAAAGCGGCGTCGATCACCGTCTCGCGGAGTGGGGCGGAACCGCCGACGGCCGAAGATATGGCATCCGCCGTGTGAACCTGGTCCCAAAGGGGCTGTTGTGAGCAACTCACCCGCTGCGCGTTGACCCCCTTCTCGACTAGCGTGGTGGGGAATTCATACCCCAGCGGGGCGGTGTGCAGCGAGGCCGTGGGTCACGCGCGTGAAAGAGGGCGTACCTGTGGAACCTACAGGCGCCGCCGGCCCGTGCTGAACGTGAGAGGGACTTACATGTCCGACGCGACGACGGCTGCGGGGCAGTCCGGCGAAACCGCGACGCTGCGCCTGCCCAATGGCGAGCACGAGTTCAAGGTGATCCACCCGGTCGAGGGTGCGCCTGGGATCGAGCTGGGGAAGCTGCTGGCGACGACCGGGTACATCACCCACGACCCCGGGTTCGTGAACACCGGCGCCGCGTCCTCGGCCATCACCTACATCGACGGTGACGCCGGCATCCTGCGCTACCGCGGGTACCCGATCGAGCAGCTGGCCGAGAAGTCGACCTTCATCGAGGTCTCCTACCTGCTCATCTACGGCGAGCTGCCGACCGAGACGCAGCTGTCGGAGTTCACCGAGAAGATCCAGCGCCACACCCTGCTGCACGAAGACCTCAAGGCCTTCTTCAGCGGCTTCCCGCGCGACGCGCACCCGATGCCGGTGCTGTCCAGCGCGGTATCGGCGCTGTCGACCTTCTACCAGGACTCGCTCAACCCGTTCGACGAGCCGAACGTGGAGCTGTCCACCATCCGCCTGCTGGCCAAGGTCCCGACCCTGGCCGCGTACGCCTACAAGAAGTCCGTCGGCCAGCCGCTGCTGTACCCGGACAACTCGCTCGGCCTGGTCGAGAACTTCCTCCGGATGACCTTCGGCTTCCCGGCCGAGCCCTACGAGGTCGACCCGGACGTCGCCAAGGCGCTCGACCTGCTGTTCATCCTGCACGCCGACCACGAGCAGAACTGCTCGACCTCGACCGTGCGCCTGGTCGGTTCCTCCGAGGCGAACCTGTTCGCCTCCATCTCGGCCGGTATCAACGCGCTCTTCGGCCCGCTGCACGGTGGCGCCAACAGCGCGGTGCTGGACATGCTCGAGGGCATCCAGGCCGAGGGCGGCGACGTCGCGAACTTCGTCACCCGCGTGAAGAACAAGGAAAAGGGTGTCCGCCTGATGGGCTTCGGGCACCGGGTCTACAAGAACTACGACCCGCGCGCGAAGATCATCAAGAACACCGCGGACGACATCCTCTCGAAGCTCAAGGGCGGCGACCAGCTGCTCGACATCGCGAAGAAGCTGGAAGAGACCGCGCTCTCGGACGACTACTTCATCGAGCGGAAGCTGTACCCGAACGTCGACTTCTACACCGGTCTCATCTACCGGGCGCTCGGCTTCCCGACCAAGTACTTCACCGTGCTGTTCGCGCTCGGCCGTCTGCCGGGCTGGATCGCGCACTGGCGCGAGATGATCCAGGACCCGGCCACCAAGATCGGCCGCCCGCGGCAGATCTACACCGGCTCCGCCGAGCGGGACTACGCGCCGATCTCGGAGCGCTGACCCCGCCTCTCGTAAGCGCTATGAACGGCTCGTTACTTGCAAATTTTGCAAGTAACGAGCCGTTCATGGCATCCGGGCGTGCGAGGACCGGAGTGCGCCCTTAGGGTTTCCGGAGTGACCCGAGAAGCCCCCGTAGTGCTGTGGTTCCGCCGTGACCTCCGGCTGGGTGACCACGCCGCCCTGCTGGAGGCGTCGAAGCACAGCAAGCACGTCCTGGCGCTGTACGTCCTCGACGACGCGCTCCTGAAGCCGTCGGGCGCGCCGCGCGTCGCGTTCCTGCACGGTTGCCTGAAGGCGCTGGACGACCAGCTCGGCGGACGCCTGATGCTGGTCAAGGGCGACCCGGTCGAGGAGGTCGTCAAGGCCGCCCGGAAGATCGGTGCCGCCGCGGTGCACGTCAGCGCGGACACCGGGCCGTACGGCCGCCGCCGTGACGCCGAGGTCGCGAAAGCGTTGGCGGAGCACGACATCGCGTGGGTCGAGACGGGTTCCTCGTATGCCATCACGCCCGGCCGGATCACCAAACCGGACGGCGACCCGTATCGCGTCTTCACCCCGTTCTATCGCGCTTGGGCGCGGCACGGCTGGCCTCGGCCTGCGGACACCGGGAAGTCCATAGTGGACTGGGTTGAGCCGCCGCGATCGGTGAAGCTCCCGAAATCCCCTTCTCTCAAGGGAATGGAGTTGCCGGAGCCCGGCGAGGAGGCGGCGCTGGAACGCTGGCGCGAGTTTCTCGACGACGGGATCGAGACCTACGACGAGGATCGTGATCGCCCGGATCGTCCCGGTACGACAAGGCTTTCACCGTATCTGCGCTGGGGTTGCGTGCACCCGCGCACGTTGCTGGCCGACATCGCCGGGAACGAGGGAGTGGGCGCGAAGTCGTTGCGCGGCGAGTTCGCGTGGCGCGAGTTCCACGCCGACGTGCTGTGGCACCGCCCCGAAACCGCGCGGAAGAACTACGATTCCCGCTTCGACAAGATGGAGCACGAGACCGACGACGAGGCCTTCGAGCGGTGGTGCGAGGGCCGCACCGGGTTCCCGATCGTCGACGCCGGGATGCGGCAGTTGCTCGCCGAAGGCTGGATGCACAACCGCGTCCGGATGATCGTGGCGAGCTTCCTGGTGAAGGATCTGCACCTGCCGTGGTGGCTGGGCGCGCGGCATTTCATGAAGCATCTGGTCGACGGCGATCTCGCGTCGAACCAGCTGAACTGGCAGTGGGTCGCCGGTAGTGGCACCGACGCAGCGCCGTACTTCCGCATCTTCAACCCGACCACACAGGGTGAGAAGTTCGACCCCTCCGGCGAGTACGTCCGGCGCTATGTCCCCGAGCTCCGCTCCGTGCAAGGGAAAGCCGCGCACAAACCGACGGATGTGCGCGGCTATCCCTCGCCGATGGTCGATCACGCCCACGAACGCCAGGTCGCACTGGAGCGTTACGGCGCCATCAAATGACGGTCAGCCTCGCAGGGCCTCGCTCAGCTTGATCCGGCTGCCGACCCGCAGGACGCTGTTCTGGTAGATCCGAGCGCCCAGCCAGGTGAACAGGACGATGGCGCCCGCCGTCAGGCCCAGTGACAACGCGATCTCCCAGACCTCGGCCGAGCCCGACGCGATCCGGGCGGGCATCAGCACCGGGGAAAGCAGCGGCACCAGCGAGAGGATCTTCGTGCCCGTGCCGTCCGGAGCCTGTGCCAGCAGGTTGAAGCCGACCACGAACCCGAGGATCAGCACGATGTTGACCGGGCCGATCACCGACTGCGTGTCCTCCTGGCGGGAGACCAGCGAACCCATCGCGCCGTAGATGGTGGCGTACAACAGGAAGCCGAGCAGATACCAGACGACGCCCCACAGCAGCGCGCTCGTCGCGACCCCGGACAGCGTCAGCACGTCGGTCGCCGACGCGACGATCAACCCGGCGCCGCCGATGATCACCAGCTGGGTCAGGCCGACCAGGCCGAGCCCGATCACCTTGCCCAGCAACAGATGCCACGGCCGGACGGTGGACAGCAGGATCTCGACGACGCGGCTGGACTTCTCCTCGACGACGCCTTGGGCCACCAGCGTCCCGTAGGTCACGATGCTCATGTACAGCAGCACGGCGACGATCAGCCCGATCACCATCCGCTGGGCCTTCTCCGGATCCGGCGGTTTGATCGAGTCGACCTCGACCTGGGTTTCGGCCACCGCGCGCAGCACCTGGTCCGGGTTCTCCACGGCTTCGGAAAGCTTGCCGTTCAGCACTTCCTGCTGTGAGACGCCGGTCAGCAGCGAGCGCAGTCTGGTGTCCAATTCGGACTTGACGAGCACCTTCAACTCGGTGGCGTTGCCGGAAAGCAACGCGTCGAGGTCGCCGCTTTCGACCTGGGACCGGCCTTGGGCCGGATCCGCGATCGTGACGGTCTCGATGTTCTCGCCGATCTCCGCGCCCGCCGTCTTGAGCTGCTGCGCGATCCCGGCGGTCTGCCCGGTGAGCCCGATCTTGCTCTTGTCCTCGGCGCTGATCAGCGTCGACTGCAGCAGGACGTAGCCCATCAGGATGAGCAGCAGGACAGCGGTACCGATCACGAACGAACGGGTGCGCAGGCGCGTGTTCAGCTCACGCCTGGCGATGAGCCAGACCGCGCGCCATGGTGAGACGGTGTTCATGCGGGAACTCCAGGCTTCTCGGCGACGGCGTCGCGGAACAGTTCGGTCAGCGAACGCCTGCGCTTGGTGAACTCGGTGACCGGGCCGGTCGCCAGTGCCGCGGCGAGCACGGCCTGGTCGTCGGCGTGGGCTTCGAGTTCGAGGATCGTCGTCGGCCCGTTCTGCTCGACCACCCGCACGCCGGGGACGGCCGCCGCCCAGCCGGGTGCCGCGTTCGGCGCGGTGACGACGAGACCGTTGCCCGCACCGGCGGTCAGCTCGCCGACGGTGCCGGAAGCGACCATCTGTCCGTTCCGGATGATGCCGACGCGGTCGCACAGCCGCTCGACCAGATCCAGCTGGTGACTGGAGAACACCACCGGGACGCCGGTCGCGGCCTTCTCGCGCAGCACGCCGCTCATGACGTCGACGGCCAGCGGGTCGAGGCCGGAGAACGGTTCGTCCAGCACCAGGACCTTCGGGTCGTGGACCAAGGCCGCCGCGAGCTGGACGCGCTGCTGGTTGCCCAGGCTCAGTTTCTGGACCTCGTCCTTGCGGCGCTCCGCGAGACCGAGCCGGGAGATCCAGTTCTCCGCGCTGCGGTGGGCGTCGTTGGCGGACATCCCGTGCAGTTCGGCGAGGTAGACCAGCTGCTCCAGCACCTTCATCTTCGGGTACAGGCCGCGTTCCTCCGGCATGTACCCGATATGCGTGCGGGTCTCGTGCGTGATCGGCGCGCCGCCGAACCGCACCTCCCCGGAGTCGGCCGCCAGCACCCCCAGGATGATCCGCATCGTGGTGGTCTTGCCGGCGCCGTTGCTCCCGACGAACCCGTACAGCTCACCCGGCCGCACGTCGAAGGTGACGCCGTCGAGTGCCTTCTTCTGCCCGTAGCTCTTGGAGACCCGATCGATCTCCAGTTTCCCCTCGGTCATTTCCACTTCCCCTCCTCGAAATACCGCACCAGCGCCGTGATTCCCCGATGGACGCCGGAAACCGTGCGGTTGCGCTGGATCAGCCCGTCCAGCTTCACGTTGCCGACCACCGAGGTGGCCCGGTACACCAGGACGGCCCGTCCCGCGCCGGCGAGCACCCCACCCGCCACCAGCACGACGGCGACCACCCCGATGGACACCTTGTAGCGCTTTTTGCCCCCGGTCATCCCGGAGCCACCTCCTCGTCGAAGTCTTCCGGATCGTCGTCCGGCAGCTTCCAGGCGAGCCAGAGCGCCGGCAGCGACGTACCCAGGACGAACAACGCCGCTGTCATCGAAGAAAGCAGAGAGCCGGGATCCGGCTGCCCGGCCGCGTAGAGCCCGTATGCGAGATCCACCAGCATCAGCACGCAGATCCCTTGGAAGGCCGCGTAGTGCGCGCGGTTACGCAGAAGCAGCTCGCGCTCGTCGAGGTCCTTCGCCGCGGAACCGGGTCTGCCGACCGAACGGCGCAGCACGGCCGCCGTGCCGACGCACAGGCACAGCCCGGGGATCATCAGGCCGACGGCGAACCACAGGGTCGGCTCGCGCAGTAGCGCGGCCCCGGCGATGACCACGAGGTGGCCGATCACCGCGGCGACGGCGTACCGGCGGCGGTCGGCGCGGGTCCTGGTGACGGTCATACCGGGCTCACCCCCTCGTAGTCTTCGGGATCGTCGTCCGGCAGCGTCCAGCCGAGGATCGTCGCCGCCGAGGTGGTCCCGGCGAGCAGTAGCGCGGTCAGCATCAGGGCGATGCGGAAACCCGCGTCCTCCGTATTCGAGATGATGATCGAGTAGACCATCCCGACCATCATCAGGCCGACCAGGATCTGGTAGCTGACGTAGGTGACCCGGTGGCGCATTTCCCGTTCGCGTTCGTCGAGCCGAAGCGAGAAGCCGCCGCTCATCTTGCCGGTGAGGATGCGCAGCAACCAGTGGGCGGTCCCGGTGATCAGGGCGCCGCCGAACCAGAGCCCGAAGAAGACCGGCCCCTGCCGCGTGACGAACAGCGCGGCACCGACGAGCAGCATCGAGTTCCCGAGGATCACGAGTACGGCCAGCTGACGGCGACGGCGTCGCGTGCGCCAGGTCGGCAGCTTCCGGGCCCGTTTGAGTTCCACTTCTTCGAACCGTTCCAGCTGTCGTTCCCAGCGGGAGGCCAGCCATCCCTGTTTCCCGTTCATGCTCCCCCCTCCCGGTAGACCTGAGTGGACAGTGGCGTGAACGGTTCGCGGCTGAACACGGCCTCGACCGGGAGGTCGAACACCGCGCAGATGCGGAACGCCAGGTCGAGGCTCGGGTAGTGGTCCCCCCGTTCGAGCGCACCGATGGTCTGCGGGTTGACCTCGACCGCCGCCGCGAGGGCGGCCCTGCTCAGTCCGCGCTCCGCCCGGAGCACGGGAAGCCGGTTGTAGATCGGCAGCTCTTTGCCGCGTCTGACCGGACTCATGAAACATACTGTTGCAAAAACCCAACGGTTCGTCAACTCGATGACGCGTTACGTCGCGTTTAGTCCTCTGGGTGCGGTAGTTGGCAACACGAACTACCGCATCCAGAGGACTAAACGCGGGCGAGGGGTCAGGAGAGGCCGGCGAGCGACTTGTCGACGAGTTCCTGGACGCGGGGGCGGGCGGCCTCGGCCTCGGGGGCGACCAGGCTCAGGCGGGTGCGGCGCTCCAGGACGTCCTCGACGTCGAGGGCGCCCTCGTGCCGGACGGCCCAGACGACCTCGGCCGCGCTGATCTCGGTCCCGCCGAACAGCGGCAGGCCCAGTTCCGGGTCGACCTCGCCGAGTGCGGCGATCCTGGGTGCCTCGGTGCCGTACTTCGCGACGAGCCGGGCGGGTGCGTCCACAGTGGACAAGCGAACGCGGGGTGCCGCGCCCAGTAAGGGAAGCCGCGACGTCGTCGAGGGGCCGGCATTCAGGCCGGACTGCTTCAGCGCCGCGTCGACGGCGTCCTCGGCCATCTTCCGGTACGTCGTCAGCTTGCCGCCGACGATGGTGAGCACGCCGTTCCCGCCGGTCACCACCGCGTGTTTGCGGGAGAGATCCGCGCTGCGCCCGCCGTCACCCTCGACCAGGGGTCGCAGCCCGGCGTACGAACCGGCGACGTCGGCGCGGGTCAGCGGGCGGGTGAACGCCGTCGACGCCACTTCGAGCAGGAAGTCCACATCGGACTCCGGCACCGTCGGCACGCGCGGGACCGGGCCGTCGGTCGGTTCGTCGGTGACGCCGACGAACACGCGGCCGTCCGGTTGCGGCAGCAGGAAGACGAACCGGTTGTTCTCACCGGGGACGGGCACGTTGACCGACGTCGCGCCGATCTGCGCGGCCCCGGAAGCGAGGACGAGATGGGAGCCGCGGGACGGCCGCAGTCGTACGGATTCCGCCAGTTCGCCCGCCCAGACGCCGGTCGCGTTGATCACCTGCGCGGCCTGGATCTCCACTTCCCGCCCGGTCAGGCGGTCGCGCGCGAGCACGGCACCCGCGTCGAGCCGCAGCGCTTCGACCCTGGTGAGGATCTTCGCGCCGCGCGCCGCCGCCGTGCGCGCCAGGCTCACCACGAGCCGGGCGTCGTCGGTCAGCGCGCCGTCGTAGGCCAGCAGTGCGCCGCGCAGGCCTTGTGGGGTCAGGCCGGGGGCGAGCGCGAGCGCCTCCGCGACCGGGATCGACCGCGGCCGGGGCAGCACGGACGCGGGAGTGCCGGCGGCGCGACGGAGACCGTCACCCGCCACCAGCCCGGTCATGATGAAGGCCTGCTGGCCGCGGGAGGTCCGGCGGTACATGGGGAACAGCTGGGGGATCGCGCGGGTGAGATGCGGCGCCGTACGCGTCATCAGGATCCCGCGTTCGACGGCGCTCTCGTGCGCCAGCGCCAGATCGCCCTTGGCGAGGTAGCGGAGTCCGCCGTGGACCAGCTTGCTCGACCAGCGCGAGGTCCCGTACGCCAGGTCGTAAGCCTCGATCAGGGCCACCGAGAGCCCGCGCGCGGCCGCGTCCAGCGCGATCCCCGCGCCGGTGACGCCGCCACCGACCACCGCCAGATCGACCCGCTCACCACCGGCCAGTGCCGCGAGCTCCCGCTCACGGCGCAGGGCGTTGAGCGAGCCCGGCGTCACGGGCGCAACGCCGCGTCGAGTACGTGGGTGAACTCCGCCATCAGGTGTTCTTCGTTCACATCCGCGGTGGCGGGACGCAGGGAGAACGCGAAGGACTGGATCAGCAGCAGCAGGGTGCGCGCCTGCGCGGGCAGGTCGCCCTCGCGGATCGAGCCGTCCTCGTGGCCGCCCTTCAGCAGGTGCAGGATCACACCCTCGGCGAAGCGCTGGGTCTTGCCGAGCCGTTCGACGATGTAGGGCAGGACGAGTTCGGGGTCGAGGTCCAGCAGCGTGCGGAACAGCGGGTCGTTCGACAGCGCGGAGACCGCAGCGGCGGAGGCCTTCACGAGCCGCTCGCGGTGGGTGGCCGGTTCGTCGCCCGGTTCGGCGGCGCCCTGGAGCAGGCCGCCGAACTCGCGGGTCATGAGGGTCGCGAGCACACTGCGCACGTCCGGGAACCGCCGGTAGACGGTCATCCGGCTGACCTTCGCGGTCCGGGCTATCTCCGCGAGCGTGGTCCGCCTCACGCCGACGGCGAGAACGCACTTCTTCGCCGCGTCGAGCAGAACGTCGTCGGACACGCGCGTGGAGGCCTGGCGGGATCGGGTGTCCGCCAGTGCCGAAGCGCCTGTTTCCGCAGGTGAGTGACGTTTTACGTCCATATGTAACACTGTAGTCGTGACGGAGCCTATTGACCACCGGTTAAGACGATCCTGGACGGCTGAAGCCGGTGACGCGGCGCACTTGCCGCCGAAGGCGTTGCGGTGGCTCGTCCAGCGTATCGGCCCGTTGGCCCCGGTGGCGCCGTTAGCGCCGGATTCGGCCCTGTCCGTTCCCGAATCGGCGCTGGCCGAACAGTCGAAACGAGACATCGAGGACGTCGTGGGCGCCGGGCACGTCCTGGTGGCACCGGGGGAAAGGCTCGCCCGGGCGAGCGGTTTGTCCTATCTGGACCTGCTGCGGCGAAGGGGGGTCGGTGATTTCCCGGTGCCGGACGCGGTCGTCCTGCCGGGGAATCCTGACGAGGTCCAGTCGGTTCTGGAGATCTGCGCGCGGCACGACGTCGGAGTGGTGCCGTTCGGCGGCGGGACGTCGGTGGTCGGTGGCGTTTCGGCGCTGCGCGGGGACAAGACCGCGGTGATCGCGCTCGACCTCACCAGGCTCGACGAGCTGGTCTCCGTCGACCCGGTGTCGCGCATCGCCGTCCTGCGAGCGGGGGTCACCGGACCGGAAGCCGACCGGCTGCTCGCCGCGCACGGGTTCACCCTCGGGCACGTGCCCCAGTCCTACGAACGCGCCACCATCGGCGGGTTCGCCGCGACCAGGTCCGCCGGGCAGGCATCGTCGGGCTACGGCCGGTTCGAGGACATGGTTTCGGGCGTCCGGCTCGCGACCCCGCGCGGGGAATGGAAGCTCGGCGTCGCGCCGGCGTCGGCCGCCGGACCCGACCTGCGGCACCTCGCCCTCGGCAGCGAAGGCACGCTCGGCGTGATCACCGAGGTCGCCCTCCGTGTGCGCCCGGTGCCGGAAGTACGCCGGTACGAGGGCTACGTGCTCGACGGCTGGGAGAACGGCACCGCCGCGGTGCGCGAACTGGCCCAGCGGCACGTGCTCGCGGACGTCACCCGGCTGTCCGATGTGGACGAATCCGAGGTTTCGCTGGCACTCAACGACAGCTGGAAGACCAAGGCACTGCGCCGGTACCTCGAGGCGCGGGGGATCGCCAAGCCCTGCCTGCTCATCGTCGGCTGGGAAGGCGCGACGAAACGCGAGGTCGCGCGGCGGCGTCAGGACACCACGCGGGTGCTGGAGCCGTTCGGCGCCGTCCGCATCGGACGGACCCTCGGCGAATCCTGGCGCCGCGGCCGGTTCTCCGGGCCGAGGCAGCGGGACGCCTTGATGGACAACGGGGTCTGCGTCGAAACCCTGGAGACGGCCGCGTACTGGGGCGAGCTGAGCGACCTGCGGGACGCCGTGCGAGCCGCGCTCACCGCCACCCTCGGCCGGGCCATCATCATGTGCCACGTCTCGCACGCCTACGAAACGGGCGCGTCGCTGTACTTCACGGTGCTCACCCCGCGAGACGAGGCCGACCCGATCGGACAGTGGCGGCGCGCCAAGGCGGCGGCGTCCGAGGCGATCACCGGTATCGGCACCATCTCGCACCACCACGCCGTCGGCGTCGACCACGCGCCCTATCTGGCGGCGGAGATCGGTGAGATCGGCGTCGAGGTGTTGCGCGCGGCGAAGAAGGCCGTCGACCCGGACGGGATCCTCAATCCCGGGAAGCTTCTCTGACCAGGCTCCCGGCGTCGACCAGCGTGCAGTCCAGGCCGTGCGTCTCGGCCGGGATCCCCTGCAGCGACGCGGCCCGGCGCTGTTCGAGGTCGGCGACGCGGATATGCCGTCCGTCGACCAGGATCGGCAGGCGGATGTCCGCGGCGCCGACGTAGGCCACCACGTCGTCGAGCACGGTGCCGTCGTCGAGGGTGATGGCCGGCGCGGTCAGCCGCACCAGGCGGTAGCGCTGCCCGTTGCCCTCGCACCGGTCGAGTACGGCGAGCTGGCCGGGGGTGGCGAACCAGACGGCGTGCTCCTCGACGACACCCGGCGCGGCGGCGAGCGTCGCGGGCCGCTGCCCGTCCCGGAACCGCAGTCCGGACGCCCAGACCGCGGCGAGATCGGTGCAGCGCGCGTGGCAGACCACGACCGGGCCTTCCAGCCCCATGTTCTCCCGCAGCCAGGTGATCTTGGACGGGCAGGCGTTCGACCCGTAGGCGAGGACGGCCTGTCGTTGGCGCCAGCCCTCCGGCGCGGTGTCCAGGCTGTGCCCGGCGCCGTCGAGGTGGACGAACGAATGGCCGGGCCGAGCACCCGGGTACGGGTCGGCCGGGAAATCGGCGTCGGTGAAGAGCTTCACCACGTCACCACGCTGCGCAGGACGTCCCCGTGGTGCATCCGCTCGAAGGCCTGCTCGACGCCGTCGAGCGCGATCCGCTCGGTGACGAACTTGTCGAGCGGGAGCCTGCCCTGCAGATAGAGGTCGATCAGCATCGGGAAATCGCGTGAGGGCAGGCAATCGCCGTACCACGACGATTTGAGCGAGCCGCCGCGCGAGAAGAAGTCGATCAGCGGCAGGTCCAGGCGCATGTCCGGGGTCGGGACGCCGACGAGGACGACCGTGCCCGCGAGATCGCGGCCGTAGAACGCCTGCCGCCAGGTTTCCGGCCTGCCGACAGCATCGATCACGACGTCGGCACCGAACGAGTCGGTGAACTCCTGGATCGCCTCGACGACCTGGTCTTCGCTCAGCCCCTTGCTGTTCAGTGTGTGCGTCGCGCCGAAGTCCTTGGCCCAGGCCAATTTCCGGTCGTCGGTGTCGATGGCGACGATGGTCTTCGCGCCGGCCAGGTTCGCCCCGGCGATGGCCGCGTCGCCGACCCCGCCGCAGCCGATGACCGCGACCGAGTCGCCGCGGCCCACCGCACCGGTGTTCAGCGCCGCGCCGAGACCGGCCATCACCCCGCAGCCGAGCAGTCCGGCGACGGCCGGTTCGGCGGCGGGGTCGACCTTCGTGCACTGTCCACTGTGGACAAGCGTCTTTTCGAGGAAGGCGCCGACGCCGAGTGCCGGGGACAGGGCGGTGCCGTCGGCCAGTGTCATCGGCCGGGCGGCGTTGAACGTCGAGAAGCAGTACCAGGGCTTGCCCCGGCGGCAGGCCCGGCAGGTGCCGCAGACCGCGCGCCAGTTCAGGATCACGTAGTCGCCCGGTTCGAGATCCGTGACGCCCTCGCCGACGGCCTCCACGAATCCCGCGGCCTCGTGGCCGAGCAGGAACGGGAACTCGTCGTTGATCCCACCTTGCCGATAGTGGAGATCGGTATGGCAGACGCCGCAGGCCTTGACCGAGACGACGGCCTCGCCGGGGCCCGGATCGGGCACCGTCACGGGCTCCAGCGAGACCGGTTCACCCTTGGCGCGTGAAACGACGCCCTGGACCTCGTACGGCATGCCCACCTCCGAGTCGATTCCAGGGGAAAGCTTGCCATGGAACCGACTCGGATCGCGACATCCGCTCGGGTGCGGTATCGGTTCAGTGCGGCGTGATGATGTACGCCACCCCGCCCGGACCGCTGGACACCCCGCCGGTGGTGTTGTACCGCTTGGTGCGCTGCCAGATCGTCTCGAACTGGTGTCGTTTGTAGACATTTCGGACGCGGTCGTTGCTGTTGGCGGCGGGGTCGTTGGCGATCACGTCGCCGTCCTTCGTGAAGCCGACGACGACCATGATGTGACCGGCGGTGCCGTAGCCCGCGCCGTCGAGTTCCTCGGCCTTGAACGACTGCGACGTGATCACCGGAATGCCGCGCGCGATGTAGTTTTCGAGTTCGTTCAAGGAGTGCAAACGGGTGATGTGCCCACGCAGTCCGAGTGAAGCGGCGTAGGCGGTGTTGAACGGCCAGTTGCCGGTTCCGTCGTAGGCGTAGTCGAACGTGTGGCGGGCGGCGTACGCGACGGTCGGATCGACGTAACCCTCCGGGATCCAAGCCATGTCCTCGCGCTTGGGCCGTTTACCCCAGTACTCGACGACCATTTCGGTGGACGTCGGGCTGCACCAGTTCTCCCCGCCGCCGCCGTACTCGGGGAACTGTCCTTTGTGGAGGTTCTGGGCGTAGGCGGGCACCTTCAGCTCGATCCCGGTGGCGCGGCCCGGTTTGGTCGCCTTGACCTCGAAACGGTCCGGCACCAGCGACGTCATCGCGCCGACCGAGGTCACCGACGGCGTGGCGCGGGAACCGGCTTCGCGATACAGGCTGACCCGCAGCTGGTACGACCGCAGGGCGACGCCCGCCTTCATGACCAGCGTGTCGACGTCGACCGCCGCGTTGGCGTCGCTCTGGCCGTCGACGCTGGTGCGCTTGATGTCGGTGTCGCCGCCGGCCCACCGGCCCATCACGTACCAGGTGGTCTCGGCGCCCGTCGCCGTCCGGCCCTTCGCCTCGATCTTGAGCCAGGTCTTGGCGGGCGTCCGCGCGTTCCACGACGCGACCAGCTGGGAGGCGTCGAAGCCCTGCGTGTGGCTTCTCGACGTCCACTGGCCGTACTCGTAGGTCTTCGTGGTGCCCAGGACGGGCTCGGTGTGCTCGATCGTGCCGATCGGGCGGCCGATGCGCAGGGCGCCGTGGTCGAGGTCGAGACCTTCCAGTCTGCCGTCACGGAAACCGTGGTGACCGGACCATTCGTGGAAGTCGATCGATTCGTCGTCGTCCGGGCGCACCGGGCTCGCCCCCGCCGTCTGTGCCGTCACTGCGGTCATCGTCGCGATCGTCAGCAGCGTGACCAGCCCTCGTATGCGCATCCGCAGTTCCATCCCTAGAGTCCGCCCAGTCCAGGCAAGGGATTTTCGCCGGTCGCGCGAGGTATGTAAATAGTTCCCTACAAGACGGCCTGGGTCTGTGTCACTTTCGCGACCAGCCGGCCGTCGTCGTCGTGGATTTCCGTTTCCACCACGATGATCTTGCGGCCGGTGTGCAACGGCTTCGCGGTGGCCGTCGCGTGGCCCGACCGGACCGCGCGCAGGAAGTTCGTCTTCGACTCGATGGTCGTCGTGCCCTGTCCGCCCTCGGGCAGGTTGAGGAACGCGCAGACCGCGCCGGTCGAGTCGGCGAGCGCCATCAGCGCGCCGCCGTGCATCGCGCCGCCGAGCGTGCACAGCGTCTCGTCCCAGGCGAGCCGGCCGCGCACGACGTCGGCGGAGTTCTCCAGCACCTCGATGCCGAGCCGTTCGGTGAACGGCATGGTCCGGTGGAACAGCGCGGTACCCGCTTCGTCCGTCATGCCGCCGAGCGTGCCCGGCTCCCCGTCCCTTTGTCGATTACCCCCGAGGTAACCGTGCCGTCCCTCCGATCACGCGAGTTCGCCCTCTGAGCACGCGAGTTACATCTCCAAGCGCGACAGCCACGTCGCTCGGCCGTGCGGCGACGGACGACGCGCGTGATCAGACGGACGACGCGCGTGATCAGACGGACGGCAAGCGTGATCAGAGGGACGGCAAGCGTGATCAGACGGACGGCACGCGTGATCAGGCGAGGGGGTTCGGCAGCAGGAGTTCGGTGTTCTGGTCCTGGGCCGTGCCCACGGCGGTGAGCGAAGCGTGGATGTCGTTGTACGAGAACTCCCGGTACAGCGACGCAAGCGCTTGCGTCGAGGTGTCGGAGTACGAAGCCTCGTAGGGTGCCTCGGCCTCGATCAGGGTCGTGAACAGCGACAATGTGCCGTCGGCGTTGTCGGCGACCTCGATGATCCGCGCGTGCTGCGGGAAGTCGATATGCGACGCGGTGTTGATCTCCCAGAAGCCCTGCTGCGGCGTCTTGCCCGCGTGCGGGGTGATCTTGTTGTGGTGCGTATGCCCGTTGACCCACGCCAGCACGTTCGGGAACCGGTTCAGCAGCGAGACGAAGGTGTTCCCGTCGAGCCGCGGCTCCAGCGGATGGCGCACATCCGGCAGTACGTTGCCCATGGTGCCGCTGGTGTGGTGGCTGAACAGGATGAACAGCTCGTCCGTCACGTTCTGCTTCACCTTGCGGCCGAAGAAGTCGTAGTACGTCGAGCTGGCGCGCTTGAGCGTGTTCTCCACCCAGGTGAACTGCCCGAGCCCGATCGAGCCGTCCGCGAGTCCGGCCATCGTCGTGGTGTCGAGGCTGATGCCGACGACGCCCGGCGCGATGCGGAAGGTGTAGTACACGTTCCGGCCGTCGGCGTTGTTTCCGCTGAACCCGTGTCCGACGGGGCCCGGCCCGGTGTTGGCCGCGTCGAGGTGGTGCTGGACGAACTCGGCGGTGCTGAACGGCCGCCGTCGCGCGTCCGGGGTGATCTCGCGGACCGTGCCCGAACCGCCGAACAGCTCCGTGATCGGCACGCCGGAGCCGGCGTTGATCGCCTTCGCCAGCTTCTTCGACGTCGTCTCGTCCTTGCCGATCACCTTGAAGCGGCCGGTGTACCAGGCGTCCATCCCGGGCAGATCCGGCAGCGTGCCGACGATGCTGTCGTCGTGGTTGCCGAAGGTGCAGAACCACGGGACGTCGAGACCCGGCGAGGTGAACGTTTTCGACGCCGCCCCGAGCAGGCCGGGCACCTGCGGGAAGCCCTTCTTCGTGTAGTCGTCGTCGAGTGCCTTGTCCGGGTTCCAGTAGTGCGAGGACCCGGACGTCTGGACGCCTTCGTGCGCGTTCGGGTCGCCCGAAGTCGGGTTCACCGTGCCGCCGTTGAGCACCTTGAGGAACCACTCGAGTTCGATCAGCTCGTGGTTGTCGGTGTTGTCGCCGGTGGTGACCATGAAGTCGATCGGCCGTCCGGTGAAGGGGCCCGCCTTCAGGCTGTTCACGCGTTCCACGAGCGCCGTCGTCGCGACCGGGCCGAGCGTTTCCTGCGGCCGGTGCGCCGAACCGATGAAGGGGTGCAGGTACTCGAACCGCGCCGGACTCTCCGCGTCGGTGAAGTGCAGGTCGGTGAACTGCGCGAACGAGGCCATCGCGCGGCGGCGGTCATCGCGGCCGGACTTCGGTGCGGCGAGGTCGCCCCGCACCACGAGCGGCCAGCCCGGGCCCGCGGTCAGCCGGGTGTAGCCCGGTCCGCTCTTCAGCGGAGCCGCGGCCGATTCCAGCGTGGTGCCCGCGGTACGCACCGCGCGGCTCGTGGTGCGTGCCAAGGCCCGGTCGAGCGCGTTGGCGGTGGGGGTGCACAGCAGCAGGCCGACGCCGGCGGCGCCTGCCGCGGTGAAGGTGCGCCTTGAGATGACGGACATGGCGGTGCCCCTAGTCGTCGCGGGTGGGTGTCGCGGAAGGACGATGCCGGACGACGTTAGCCGTGGGGTGAACGCCGGAAAAGGGTAATGCGAAAATTTGTCACGTTCGGCCGAATGCGAAAGGACTGTCGGAGGCCGCGGTTAGGGTGGGCGCCGAAACGAGGAGGCGGTCGGTGTGGGTGCTTCGTATTGGTCGGTCCGGGGCCGGTTCGACGGCGACCCGGACGGGGCGCTGGCGACGTTGAAGGCCCGGGTCTTCGCCGAGAACGACTATCTCTGGCAGGACGACGAAGCCGAGCCGCCGGACACCCTCGAAGAGCTGCAGGAGACCGAGACCTTCCAGGAGGTCGGTACCCATTCCGTGCTCGATGTCCACTACTTCATCGGGGCCATGGGCGAGGACGACTTCGGCACGATCCGGCCCTTGACCGACGGCGAACTCGTCGAGGCTTTCGGCACCGAGGAGCCGTCGGTCGCGGCCTTCGACGAACTCGCCAAGGAGAACAGGCTGCCGTGCGACCCGCCGCGCTGGAGTGCGCGGTGCGCGCTGCTCTACGACGGTGACACCGCCGTGGAGCTGGCGATCTGGGGCATTTCCGGGGACTAGAGACGGGCCGCCAGTCCGTCGAGGATCACGTCGACGCCGAGTTCGAACAGGTCTTCGCTGCTCTGTTTCGCGAACGCCGGGCCGAGTCTGCTCACGTGCGGGTAGGCCGCGAGACGTTCGAGGAACCCTTCGTCCGGCTTTCGCGCGGGCTGCGATTCCACTGACGCGAGTACGTGTGCGGTGAGCAGCCGCGAAATCCCCGCCGTGTCCTCTTCGGAGAAGCCCGCGCCGAGCAGGATCCGCGCGGTCGTTTCGATATGTCCCAGCCGGTGCGGCCCGGTCGGCGGCCGTTCCCGCAGTAGCGCGGCCGCGTCCCGGTGGCTCAGGAGCAAAGCCCTGAACTGGCGGAGCCCGCTCGCGAGCTGGCCGCGCCATGGCAGGTCCGGGTCGATCTCGAAGGCGTCGGCGCAGATCGCCTCGGCGACGAGGTCGAGCAGTTCCGCCTTGTCCTTCACGTGCCAGTAGAGCGTCGGTGAGCTGACGCCGAGCTTCGCCGCCAAGCGCCTGGTGGTCAGCTCGGCTAGACCCGCCTCGTCGAGCAGGGCGACGGCCGCTTCGGTGATCTTGGCGAGGTCCAGTGAGCCTTTGCGTGCCACCCGGCTGACTCTATCAGTGATAGATTTGTCTCTATCACTGATAGAGAACGGGGGAAGTGATGCGCTGGACACCCAAGATTCGCCTGGTCACGGTGCTGTGCTCGGTCATTTTCGTGATCGGGACCGTGCTGCAGAACTTCGTCATCATCGATCTGGACCTGATCGAACGGAGCATGCGGCTGAAGGGTGTGCCGACCGGCGACGCGCCCGCCTATCTCAGCGCGTTGCGGCTGGTGGGGAACGTCTTCATCGTCGGCAACGCGCTCGGCCTGCTCGTGTGGTTCCGACGGCGCCGGCTGTTCTGGCCGGTGCTCGCGTTCAACGTCGGCCAGTCGTTCGGCGTGTTCGTCGTCCCGTTCGAGGTGCACCGGGCCGCGATCGAGGCGCACGGCTGGCCGGGGGTGCTGCCGTCGCTGGTCACCGACGGCGGCGCCGTGATCCTTTCGGTCGTCCTGATCGTCGCCTACGTGCGCTCGCGCCGGCTCACGCGGACAGGCGACCCAGTTCCGCTTTGACGGCTTCGACGGCGGCCTTCGTCTCGGTGGCCGGGTCGGCGCCGTCACGGGCGATCCGGCCCACCGCCTCGACGAGCGCGGTGTTCGCCGCCGGTGTCCACAGTGGACCGGCGGCGCGGCCGTTCTCCCGGACCAGTTTCGCCGCGTCGGCCGCCGGGGCGACCCGGTCGAGCACGCTCAGCCGGGCGGGCAGATGGAAACCGAACTTCGTGGCGAACTCCTGCTGGAAGTCGACGCGCTCCAGCCACAGCCACTTGACGAAGTCCTTGGCGGCGTTGGCGTTCAGGCTCTTGGAGTGCACCATCGCGCTCAACCCGCTGACCGGGACCGACGGCGCGCCCGCCCCGTCGAGCCTCGGGAAGGCCAGGATGCCGAAGTCGTCCTTCAGGGCTTCCTGGATCTTCGGCAGATTCCACAGCCAGGTCCATTGCATGGCGGCGACCCCGTCGATGAACGGGATCGGATCCGCCCAGTCCCCGGACGCGCCCAGCAGCAGTGAACCGTTGAGGTCACGCAGTTTCGCGAACGCCGTGGCCGCGCGCGGATCGTCGAAGCCGACCGATTTGCCGTCCTTGACGTAGTCGAGTCCCGCGGCCCACAGCAGCGGTCCGGCGAGCGTCGCCGCGCCGGCGTCGTTGCCGGCGAACAGTCCTTTGACGCCGTCCTTGGAGAGTTTCCGCGCCGCCTCGACGAGTTCGTCGAGCGTCTGCGGCGGCTGCACTCCCGCCTCCTGCAGGAAACTCTTGCGGTAGAAGAGAACCTGGGTGTCGATCGACTGCGGGATGCCGTAGATCTTGCCATCGACGGTCTGCGCCGCGAGCAGCGATTTGGTGAAGTCGTTGCGCACGGGCCCGATGACGTCGTCGAGCGGGACGAGAAGGTTCTGCCGGACGCGGTCGACGGTGACCTGGCCTTCGAAGACGTCCGGAACCGGGCCTGCCTGGAGAGCGGCGTTGAGCTTCGTTTCGTAGTCGTCGGGATTCCACTGCACGGCGACCTTGGACTTCTGGTATACGGCCGCGTAGCGCGTGACGGCTTCCTGGACTCCCGCATCGGGATACGGGTGGTACCACTGCGCGAGGTCCACCGGCTTCGGTTTCGGCCGGGTCACCCCGGCGGAATAGGCCGTCGACGGTGGCGGGTTTCCTGATTGGACGGTGTTGGACCCGCAGGCCGAAAGCGCGGCCGTACCGGCCAGCGCGAGGAACGCGCGCCTGCTTGTCTTACGCACCAACGAAACCCTTCGCCGAACGTCGTGAAGGCCATCTTCAGGGAACAGCGTCCCTCAAGATGGCCTTCACGGAAGGGCAGGCGCGCGGGAGATTAACCCGTTAGAGCTGACTGATGTCGAGCTTGCCTTCGGCGTGGAACGCCCGCAGCCGCTTCTTGTCGAACTTGCCGACGCTGGTCTTGGGGACTTCGTCCACAAAGGTCCAATTCTCCGGAAGCTGCCACTTCGCGACCTTGTCGGACAGGAACTCGCGCAGATCCTCGGCCGTGACGGTCTGGCCTTCCTTGACGACGACGGCGACCAGCGGGCGCTCGTCCCACTTCTCGTCGGGGATGCCGACCACGGCCGCCTCGGCCACCGCGGGATGCGCCATCACCTGGTTCTCCAGGTCCACCGACGAGATCCACTCGCCGCCGGATTTGATGACGTCCTTCGCGCGGTCGGTCAGCGTGAGGTAGCCGTCCGGGCTGATCTTGCCGACGTCGCCGGTGCGCAGCCAGCCGTCGTGGAACTTCTCCGGATCGGGCTCGTCACCGGACGTGCCGCTGTAGTACGACGCCGCGATCCACGGGCCCTGCACCTCGAGTTCGCCGACGCTTTCGTTGTCCCACGGCAGTTCCTCGCCGTTGTCGCCGATCAGCCGGGCGCTGACGGACGCGGGGAACCGGCCCTGCGTGTAGCGGTAGTCCCACGCCTTCTCGCCCGTCGCGTCCGCCGGAGGGCGCGCGACGCTGCCCAGCGGCGACGTCTCGGTCATGCCCCAGGCGTGCAGGATCGGCACGTTGTAGCGGTCCTCGAACGCGTGCATCAGCGACGGCGGCGCGGCCGAACCGCCGACCACGACCTCGCGAAGGTGCGAGATGTCCTGCGGGTTCGCGTCGAGGTGCGAGAGCAGGCCCTGCCAGATCGTCGGCACGGCGCCGGCGAAGGTCGGCTTCTCGGCGTCGAGCATCTGCGCGATCGGGGCGGGCTGGAGGAAGCGGTCCGGCATCAGCAGGGACGCGCCGACCATCAGCGCCGCGTACGGCATTCCCCACGCCATCGCGTGGAACATCGGGACGATCGCGAGGGCCTTGTCGTGCTGGGCCAGCCGCATGCTGTCGGTCATGGTGACCTGCATCGAGTGCAGCCAGATCGACCGGTGGGAGTACGCGACCCCCTTCGGGTCACCCGTGGTGCCCGAGGTGTAGCACATCGCGGCGGCCGAGCGCTCGTCCACCTCGGGCCAGTCGAAGGTGTCCGGCTGCCCCGCCAGCAGCTCGCTGTACGAGTGCACCTGGACGCCGTCGGGCGCCGGGAGGGTGGAGGCGTCTCCGTTGGCCACGATGACGTGGCGCACGGTCTTCAGTTCGGGGAGCTGCTTGGCCAGCAGCGGGACCAGCGTGCCGTCGACGATGACGACCTGGTCTTCGGCGTGGTTGGCGACGAAGACCAGCTGCTCGGGGAACAGCCGGATGTTCAGGGTGTGCAGCACCGCGCCCATCGCGGGGATGGCCAGGTAGGCGGCCATATGCTCGGCGTTGTTCCACATGAACGTGCCGACGCGCTGGTCGCCGGTGATCCCCAGGCTTCGGAGGGCGTTGGCGAGCCGGGCGGCGTGCTTGCCGAGTTCGCCGTAGGTCTCGCGACGGGCTTCTGAACCGGTCCAGGTGATGACCTCGCTGCTGGAGTGCACCTTGGTGCCGTGGCGGAGCAGCCTGCCCAGCGACAGCTGTCCGTCCTGCATCGTGCTCAACATCGTGTACTCCCGTAGTGCTCGTTCTCCGGTGAACTGGGGTTGGGCCGACTCTAATCCGGGTCGGGTGAACTGGTCAGTAACGTCGCAGGCAACCGTTCGGTCACAGTGTCGCGCTAACGGGTGTTCGCCGGTTCGGGTCAAGATCGTCAATAATTCGTACTTTTCCTGCCATCAAACGAAAAATGACTAACACTGTGAAGTGACGGCATCGCTCATAAGGGTGATGAACGCCATCGAATCGCCGCCCGAATGGCGTGTTTCCGCAGGCTGGGGCGGGTTGCCCATGGCGTGGTCGAGGGGTAATAAGTGCGTGTCGGTTTCACGGCCACGGAACGGGTGGCGTTTACTGGGGCCGTGGTACAGAGACGGCTGGCCAGCGCTTGCGGCTGCAAGCACGGGTAAATGGCCGTCGGCCGCGAAAGCGGAGACCTGAGATGAAAGGACTACTACGTTGGCTCTGCCCACGTTGACTCCGGAGCAGCGCGCCGATGCCCTCGCCAAGGCGGCTGAGGCTCGCAAGGCGCGCTCCGAGCTGCTTGCGTCGATCAAGTCCGGCAAGGAGAGCATCGACAAGGTGCTCAAGCAGGCCAAGGAGAACAAGACCATCGGCAAGACGAAGGTCACGCAGCTGCTGAAGGCCGTCCCCGGCCTGGGCGCGGTCAAGGTCGCCGCCCTGCTGGAGCAGGCCGGAATCGACCCCGACCGGCGTGCCGCCGGCCTGGGCGAGCGGCAGCGCGAGGCCCTCCTCGAGGCGCTGAAGTAACGCTTCCGCCCAGGTCACGGGCTGTCCGGGGGAAGGTGTTGCCTGAGAGGCTGTTGCCCGGGCAACACTTTCCCCTGGTCTCAGCCGAAGGCTGGGACGCTGGTGGGGTGACGACCAGTACCGCACCGGCGACCCCGGCAGACCTGGCCGCCCGCTACGAGCGGGGCGACTTCCTCCTGGCCACGGCTCGGCACGCGCTCCTCGCGAGCGGGGCCGCGGCGACCGCGACCGACACCGATCCGGCGCGGCTGTCCCGGGCGCTCCCGGGGCTGTTCAGCGCGTCGGACACGCCGATCGCGGTCGGTGTCCTGCCCTTCGACACCAGCGAGGGCACGACGACGCCGGGGCATCTGGTCCTGCCTCGCGCGGTGCGTCGGGCGTCGGCCGAACACGCGGCCGTCCCGCCTCGCACCGCCCTCCCGCAGCCGGTGAAGGTCACTCCTGTGCCCGAACCGGAGGCACATCTGGCCGCCGTCCGCGCGGCCGTCGCCGCCCTGGACGAGCGTGACCTGCGCAAGGTCGTCCTGGCCCGCGCACTCGATCTCGACTTCTCCGAGGCCGTTCCGGTCGCTCGCGTCGTCCGGAACCTGGCGAACGGGAACCCCCGGCACACCACCTACGCCGCGCAGCTTCCCGGCGGCCGCACGCTCGTCGGCGCCACCCCCGAGCTCCTGCTGTCCCGCACCGGCGGCTCCGTCGTCTCCCGGCCGCATGCCGGGTCGATGCCCCGGTCGGCGGACCCGGCCATCGACAAGGCGAATGGTGAGGCGCTGCTGGCGTCCGAAAAGGACCACGTCGAACACGCGGTGGTGGTCGAATCCGTCGTCGAGATCCTGCGGCCGTTCTGCCGCAGGCTGGACGTCCGCGGCCCCGAACTGGTCTCGACGCCGGCGATCTGGCATCTCTCGACGACCGTCACCGGCGAGCTGATCGACCCGGACGTCACCGCGCTGGACCTCGCCGCCGCGTTGCATCCGACGCCCGCCGTCTGCGGCACACCGACCGGCGCCGCCCGTTCACTGGTTCAGGAACTGGAGCCGTTCGACCGCGCGTACTACGCGGGCGCCGTCGGCTGGGTCGACGCGGCCGGAGACGGCGAATGGGCCGTCGGGATCCGGTGCGCGGAGATCGCCGACACCTCCATGCGGCTCTACGCCGGTGGAGGCATCGTGCCCGCCTCGGACCCGCGGACCGAACTCGACGAGACCTCGGCGAAGTTCCGCACCCTGCTCGCCGCCATGGGCCTGGAGATCTAGCCCCGCCCGCGTTTAGTCCTCTGGATGCGGTCCTTGCGTGTGCAACTACCGCATCCAGAGGACTAAACGCGAGGGGTCAGAGGGTCGCGAAGTCCTCGGTCACCGAGATCTCGTCGGCAGTGAGCAGCGCGACGGCGGCCCGGTAGCCCTCGGACGCCTTCAGGTCCACGAGCCGCGTCCGGGCCGGGTCGAGGGCCGCGTCGCCGGACGAGACCAGCCTCGCCGCCTCGTCGTGCCCGGAGAACGTGATGCTCTGCAGCGGGATCTTCAGGCCCTTCCCGGTGGCCTTCATGACGGCTTCCTTGCGCGTCCAGTACGTGAAGAACGCCGTCGCCCGCTGCTCGGCGAGCAGACCGGACACCGCCGCCTGCTCGACCGGGCTCAGCGCGTACTCGATGAGCGAGTCGTCGGCCTTCCTGGTGGCCGTCTCGACGTCGAGGCCGACCGGGGTCCCCGCGGTGGCCGCGACGCCGATGAGGTCGCCGGAATGCGAGATCGACAGCATCAGCGCCGCGCCGGGCACCCGCGGACGGCCGTGCGGTTTGCCGCAGTCGTCGCAGGTCGCGTCGAAGGCGACGTCCTCGACGGCCAGGCCGAGCCGTTCGGCGGTGACCGTCTTGGCCAGCACGCGGCCGGTCAGGAACCGGCGTTTGTCGATGTCCTGACGGTAGCCGTCGTACCGGCCCTGTTCGACGTCGTCGAGCAGGGCCAGGAACCGGGGTTCAGCGGGCAGGGGCGGGGACCAGCGGACCGCACATTCGATCACGTCTCCTTCTTACCCGATTCCGCACTGGCATCACTCGAGTGTTCGTCGAGCAGTGTCGATTCGTCGAACGGCGATTCGCCGTTGAGCGTCCGGTCCAGCTGTTCGCGGTCGATCTCCTTGGTCCAGGTGCCGATGAGAACGGTCGCGACGGCGTTGCCCGCGAAGTTCGTCAGCGCGCGTGCCTCGGACATGAACCGGTCGATGCCGACGATGAAGCCGACGCCGTCCACCAGTTCCGGCCGGTGCGAGGACAGCCCGCCCGCCAGCGTCGCGAGTCCGGCGCCGGTGACGCCCGCCGCGCCCTTCGACGCGATGATCATGAACACCAGCAAGGAGATCTGCTCACCGATGGTCAGCGGTTTGTCGAGCGCGTCGGCGATGAAGATGGACGCCATCGTCAGGTAGATCGCGGTGCCGTCGAGGTTGAACGAGTACCCGGTCGGCACGGTGATGCCGACGACAGGTTTCGACACCCCGGCGTGTTCCATCTTCGCGATCAGCCTCGGCAGCGCCGATTCCGACGACGAGGTCGACAGGATCAGCAGGAACTCTCGGCCCAGGTATTTCAGCAGCTTGAAGATGTTGACCCTGGCCAGCAGCCCGATGATCAGCCCGAGCACCACGAACACGAACAGCGCGCAGGTGATGTAGAAGCCGAGCATGATCACGGCCAGGCTCTGGAGCGCCTTCCAGCCGGTCTCGCCGACCACGGCGGCGATGGCGCCGAACGCGCCGATCGGGGCCGCCCACATGATCATCGCCAGGATGCGGAACACCAGCCGCTGGATGTGCTCGATGCCGCGGCGGATCGGCTCACCCTTCGTGCCCAGTTTCTGCAGCGCGAACCCGGCGAGCAGGGCGACCAGCAGCGTCTGCAGCACCTCGCCTTCGGTGAACGCCGAGACCAGCGTCTTCGGGATGATGCCGAGCAGGAACTCGACCGTGCTCTCGCTCTTGGCGATCTGGTCCTGGCCCTTTTCGGCGATCTCCGGGGTCAGGTGCAGGCCGGTGCCGGGCTGCAGGATGTTGCCGACGACCAGGCCGATGACCAGCGCGACCGTCGACATCACCAGGAAGTAGCCGATCGCGAGCCCGCCGACGCGGCCGACCTTCGCGGCCTTCGCCACCGAGCCCACGCCGAGCACGATCGTGCAGAAGATGATCGGCGAGATCATCATCTTGATCAGGTTCACGAAGCCGGTGCCGAGCGGCTTCAGTTCCTTGCCGAGCGCGGGGAACAGGATGCCGACCGCGATGCCGAGTGCCACCGCCACGATGACGGCGATGTAGAGGTAATGGGTCCGGTCCCGCTTCGGTGCGGAGGTCTCGGTGGCCATGGGTGCCCTTCGACGACATGGGAACAGGTCGCGAAAACTTATGACAGTTCCTCGGCGAACGACAACCGAAGCGGTACGCTTGGGCTAAGCAAGCGCTTAGTAATGCCGAGGAGGAACGGTCCCGCCATGGATTTCACTCTGAGCGTCGAGGAACGCGAGGTGCGCGACTGGGTCCGCACGTTCGTCCAGCGCGAGCTGATGCCGCGTGAGCAGGAGGTGCTGCGCCGCGAACGCGCCGGCCAGCCCGGGATCACCGCCGACGAGCTGCGCGAGCTGCAGCTGAAGGCCAAGGAGTCCGGTTTCTGGGGCGTGCAGACGCCCGAGGAGTACGGCGGCATGGGCCTGTCCGCGGTGATGACCGCGCTGCTGGAGGCCGAACTCGGCCGCACGTTCGTGCCGTTCCGCTTCGGCGGCGCCGCGGACAACATCCTGTACTACGCCAACGACGAGCAGAAGGAGCGCTACCTGCTCCCGACGATCTCGGGCGAGCGCAAGTCCTGCTTCGCGATCACCGAACCCGGCGCGGGCTCGGACGCCAAGGCCATCCGGACGTCGGCCCGCAAGGACGGCGACGAGTGGGTCATCAACGGCGAGAAGACCTTCATCACCGGCGGCAACGAGGCCGACTTCGTGATGGTCTTCGCGATCACCGACCCGGAGAAGGGCGCGAACGGCGGCGTCACCTGCTTCCTCGTCGACCGCGACGCGGGCTGGAAGTCCGAATACATCGACACCATGGGCGAATGGGGCCCGGCGTCGCTGGTCTTCGAGGACGTCCGCGTGCCCGAGACGCAGATCCTCGGCGAACTCGGCCACGGTTTCGACCTGGCCATGCAGTGGATCGGCGCGGGCCGCTACCTGCTGCCCGCCCGCGCGATCGGTTCGTGCGAGCGGCTCATCTCGATGGCCATCGAGCACGCCAACACGCGGGAGACGTTCGGGCAGAAGATCGCCGAGCGCCAGGCGATCCAGTGGATGATCGCGGACTCCGGCACCGAACTGGAGGCGCTGCGCTGGCTGGTGCTGCACGCCGCCTGGCAGGTCGACCAGAAGATGGACTCGCGGCACGCGCAGTCGATGGCGAAACTCTACGGCGGGGTGAAGGCGAACGAGATCGTCGACCGCGTCCTGCAGATCCACGGCGGAATGGGCTACACGCGGGAACTGCCGGTCGAGCGGTGGTACCGCGAACTGCGGCTGCTGCGCATCTACGAGGGCACCGACGAGATCCAGCGCCGGACCATCGCGCGGAACCTGCTGAAGGGGCACGTCAAGGTCGGCGGCACTCTCGGCTGACACCGGGCCGACGCCGCCCGAGCTCCCCGGTACATGCCATGAACGGCCCGTTCCTTGCAAATTTCGCAAGGAACGGGCCGTTCATTGCGTCGCGTCTAGTCTTCCTTCTGGTTCCGCATCGCGATCGGGACCCCGGCCAGGTCCTCCTCGTTGCAGAGAAGCTTCACGTCGTAATACGGCGAACCCTGGCGGTCGTCGTAATCGAGATGGACGGCCAGCACATCGACCGGCTCCCCGAGCCACTCCTGGGCCTGACGCAGCCACTTGGCACACCGTTCGAGTGCCGTGGGCAGGTCGTCGTCGCGAAATCCCACCGGACGATACGGGACATCCTGTACCTGATCACGGGGGTTCGAAGGCACCGGCAACGCCGGCGAGAGACCCGAGTCGTCCAGTTCGAGTTGGATCGTTTGCTCAGTCACCCTTCGAGCGTCCCCCAGAGAAGCCGTCTGAGCAAGGCGTACCGTCCTAAAGTCGCCGCTAAACGGGCACTCGCCACACTCCCGAGACCACTTCACGGCAGTTTTGCACCGCGGTGACGTCCAGGTGACGTGTGCAGCCTAACGCTCGCAGAGCCAGTTCCGCGTAGTGCGAGGCCAGTTGATCGAGGGTGAGCGGCCCCCGCGGCGAATACCAGCGCGCGACCCCGCTGCACATCTCCACCAGTGCGAGCCTGGTGACCGACGGCTGATCGGTGTGGAAGACGCCGGCCCGGACACCGTCTTCGATGGCGTCGGCCCAAAGGCGTTCGTAGGCGTCGCGCAGTCCGACCACCCCGGCCCTGGCTTCGGGGGAGAGCGCGTGGACCTCGTTGTCCACCACGCGGGTGTCGTCCGGCTGGATGGCGTGGGCCAGGACATGCAGTGCCACCAGTGATCCGAGCCGGGACACCGGATCGGTGAGCCCGGCGGTCGCCTGCTCGGCCGCGTCGAGCAGGCGTCGCAGCGACTCGTTCATGATGGCCACCAGCAGATCCTCCTTGGTGCCCATGTAGTGGTACAGGCTGGCGGACGACAGCTCCGCCTCCTGGGCCAGATCCCGGATGCCGGTGCCATGGAAACCCTTGGTGGCGAACAGTTTCACCGCCGCCTGACGCACCCGCTCACGAGTGTTCACAGCCATTCTTCGGTCGTCCTGTCCCAGGATCCGGCGCGCGGGTCCTCCACCTTCTTGAGCTCGCCCTTGGCGACCCGCTCCGACGGAGTCATCGGCAGTTCGGCGGGAAACGCCCAGAACCGCGGAACCTTGAAGTAGGCCAGTTTCGCCGCGCAGAACTCCGCCAGTTCGGCCGGTTCGCACTGGTGGCCCTCGTTTTCGTCGAGGACGAGGTACGCCTTGACCTCTTCGCCGCGCAGGTCGTCCGGCACCGCGACGACGGCGGCGAGTTTGACCGCCGGGTGCAGCTGCAGCGCCCGCTCGACCTCGTCGGCGGAGATGTTCTCGCCGCTGCGCCGGATCATGTCCTTGGTGCGGCCCACGTAGTACACGCGGCCTTGGCCGTCCATTGTGGCCAGATCGCCGGTGTGGAACCAGCCGCCGGCGAACGCGCGCGCCGTCGCTTCCTCGTCGTCGTGGTAGCCGTGCATGAGCCCGACCCCGCGGATCAGCAGTTCACCGGTTTCCCCGCGCGGCAGGGGTTTCCCGTCCGCGTCCGCGATCATCACCTCGCGGGTGGGCGCGGGCCTGCCGAGGCAGCCGGTGCCGACGGTCTCCTCGTGATCCGCCGGGTACATCCGGATGTCGCCGCCGGTTTCGGTCATTCCGAAGGCCTCGTACCAAGGGGCGCCCCAGCGTGCTTCGAGCGAGGCGTGCAGGTCGCGAGGGATGGCCGACGCGCAGATCGCCCGGACCTGGTGTGCCTTGTCCAGTTCGCTTTCCGGCAGGCGCAGCAGCAGCGTGGGCATCAGGCCGAGGCAGTAGAACCAGGTGACGCCGTGCTCGCGGACCTTCTCCCAGAACGTCGACGGGTGGAAGCGGTCGAGCACCACCAGGGTCGCGCCGCCCGCGAGCCCCAGCGCGACATTCCACTGTGGATCTATGTAGTGGAACGGTTGCGCGGTCAGGATGACGTCGTCCGCGCCGACCATCGGGAAATCCGTGGCCAGGCTGATCGCCAGGGTCGTCCAGTACCGGTTCGGCAGCACACAGCCCTTGGGCGCGCCCGTGGTGCCCGAGGTGTACTGGATGTTGATCGGGCGCTCGCCCTCGCTTTCGAAGGCCTGGTCGCCGCCGGGGTCGGTGAGTTCGCCGGGCGTGAGCACCCGTTCCAGCGAGGTCTCCGGCGCGATCTTCGTCAGCAGCCCGGTGAATTCCTCGGCCGCGACGGCGAAGCGGGCGCCGGAATGCCGCAGGACGTGGGCGCCGTCGAACTCCTGGTATCCGGTGTTCACCGGGACGAGCACCGCGCCGATCTTCGCCAGCGCCAACCACAGCAGCGGGAACTCGGGCTGGTTGCGCAGCATCACCGCGACCCGGTCACCGGGCTGTACGCCGAGATCCAGCAGCGCGCGGGCGAAGCCGGTGCTACGCGCGTCGACGTCGGCGAAGGTGAAGCGTTCGCCGGTGGCGTCGAAGATCCAGGCCGTCTTGTCCGGCCACAGTCCGGCGGCGCGGGTGGTCAGTCCGACGAGGGTGTCGATCCCGGCGAGTGAGGTCATGTGCGGCTCCGGAAGGCTTCGGACGACGCGAGGACGGCGGCGGAGTGCTCGGTGATCAGCGCGTGGCTGACCTCGAGTTCGAGCGCGGCGTCGAGTGAGCTGTCGATGCCGGAATCGAGGGCCCGTTTGGCCATCGTGGCCGCGGCGGCCGGATGCGCGGCGATCCGGCCCGCCCAGTCGAGCGCGGTGTCCATCAGGTCGTCGGCCGGGACGACGGCGTTGACCAGTCCGAGCTCGTGCGCCTTGGCGCCGTTCACCCGTTCGCCGAGCAGCAGCAGTTCCTTGGCCTTCAGCGGGCCGACCAGCAGCGGCAGCAGCCGCGACGCCGCACCCGTCACGCTCAGGCCCAGGGAGACCTCGGGGAAGGCGAACACCGCGTCGTCCGCGGCGAGGATCAGGTCGCAGCCCATCGCGAACTCGGCGCCCGCGCCGATCGCGTAGCCGTGGACCGCGGCGATGACGGGCTGGCGCAGCCCGCGCAGGCGGCGGGTGACGTCCTGTAGCCGGTCGAGTCGCGCTCGGGAATCGACTGTATCCCCGGCGGGGGTGGGCTCCTTGAGGTCGTGCCCGGCGCAGAAGGCGCGTCCCCGGCCGGCGAGGACGACGGCCCGCGCGTCCGAGCGCGCGGCCGCGTCGAGGGCTTCCAGCAGGTCGTCGACCAGTTCGGCGACCACCGCGTTCAACCGTTCGGGGCGGTTCAGCCAGATCACGCAGATGCCGTCGTCGAGTGCGTAGTCCACGGTGCTCATGACGCCGAGCCTAGACGACCGATCGATCGATCGATAGGGTCGGATCCATGCGGGTCGACACGGTCTACGAGAACGCCCGGTTCCTCACCGGTGTTGCGGAATCCGATGCTCTAGCGGTGCTGAACGGACGAATTATCGCCATCGGCGCCGACGCGGCAGCGCTTTCCGCAGTGCGTCGTGTCGACTTGGGCGGCACCGTGGTGGTGCCCGGATTCCACGACGCCCACAACCACATGGCGTGGTTCGGGATGGCGCTCGACGACGTCCCGCTGTCCGATTGCCGCAGCGTGGACGAGGTTTACGACGCCGTCGCGGCCCGTGCGGCCGGCCTCCCGGCGGGCAGCTGGATCATCGGCAGCGGCTACGACCAGAACAAGCTCGAAGGCGGGCATCCGACGAGGTACGGCCTCGATCGCGCCGCGCCCGGCTTCCTGGTGCGGCTGAAGCACACGTCCGGACATATGACCGTGGTCAACTCCGCGGTCCTGGAGCAGCTCGACCTCGGATGCGTGCCCGTGGGCGGCGACGTCGTCCGCGACGAGGACGGCTCGCCGACCGGGTTACTGCGGGAGCAGGCCCAGTTGCTGCTGCGGCCGCTGACCTACCCGACGCCGGTGGAGACCGTCGCGCGCGGGCTGGACCGGGCGAGCGCGCGGTACCTCTCCGAAGGGATCACGAGCGTCCAGGAAGCCGGGATCGGCGGAGGGCTCGTGGGGGAGACCCCCGCCGAACTCGCCGCGTACCAGCTGGCGCGCGATCGCGGGGTGCTGCGCGTGCGGAGCACGGTGATGGTCGCCGCGAGTGTGCTCCATGACCTGGACTCCGGTGCCGGCTACGGCCTCGACCTGGGGATGCGCACCGGTTTCGGTGACGACCGGCTGCGGATCGGCGCGATGAAGCTGTTCGCCGACGGCTCGCTCATCGGCCGGACCTGCGCGATGCACGAACCGTTCGCCGGGGAGCCGGACAACGTCGGCTACTTCCAGGTGCCCGAGGACGAGATCGCGCGGACGATCGCCGCCGCGCACAAAGCCGGCTGGCAGATCGCGACGCACGCCATCGGCGACCGTGCGATCACCGTCGTCCTCGACGCCTACGAAGCGGCGCTGAAGGCAGACCCGCGGCCGGATCACCGGCACCGCATCGAGCACTGCGCGGTGCTGCGGCCCGAGGAGCTGAAGCGGCTGGCGTCGCTGGGGCTGATCGCGTCGCCACAGGGCAGGTTCGTCAACGAGATCGGCGACGGGATGCGCGCCGCGCTCGGCCCGGAACGCGAGCCGTGGTGCTACCGGCTCAAGACCCTGCTCGACGCCGGCTGTGTCCTGCCCGCCAGCTCGGACCGACCGGTCGTCGACGGCGCGCCGCTGCTCGGGCTCGCGGACATGGTCCGGCGGAAGACCTCGTCCGGCGTCGTGCTCGGACCCGAGGAGCGGCTCACCCCGGCGGAAGCCTTGCGCGCATACACATACGGCTCCGCGTATGCCGCCTTCGCCGAGAAGGACCTGGGCACGCTGGTACCCGGGAAGCTCGCCGACTTCGCCGTACTCTCGGCGGACCCGACCGACGAGTCCACTTTGGATTCCATCCACGTCGTCGCCACCGCCGTCGGCGGCGACATCGTCTACGAACGGAGCTGAGACCCATGCCGGTACGGGACGCTGTCGCGGAAGACATCGAGGAGATCTGCGCGCTCATCGAGGAGCACGCGGTCTACGAGGACAAACACGATCTGAAGCTGGACCGCCAGGAGATGGCCGGGTTCCTCTTCGGGCCGGATCCGAAGGCGTGGGTGCTCCTCGCCACTCCGCCGGACGAGCCGGGCGAGGTCGCCGGCTTCGCCTTCTGCAGCTGGAACTTCTCCACCTGGGAGGCCCGCCCGGGGATCTGGCTCGACGACCTCTTCGTGCGCCCGGAGCACCGCCGCTTCGGCCTCGGACGGGAGCTCCTCGACGAGCTGGCCGCCCGCACACCGGGCCGGGTCGAATGGGACATGCAGGAAGGCAACGCAAAGGGCGAGGCGTTCTACGCCCAGCTCGGCGCCGAGCAGGTCCCGGGCTGGATCCGGTACCGCTGGCGGCCCCACGGCGGATGAGCCGGAGCTGACCGGCAAGCCGTAAACTCACGGGCATGGGTGAAGGGGCAAACCGCAGGTCGTCGTCCGTTGAGGACTACGTCCGGGTGATCTACGGGCTGGTGGAGCGCGGTGAGGCCGTCACCAACACGTCGCTGGCCGGACGGCTGGAGGTCAGCCCGTCGTCCGCGTCCGGCATGGTCACGAAGCTTTCCCAGCTCGGGCTGGTCGCGCACGTTCCGTACCGCGGGATCGAACTGACCGCCGAAGGCAGGCAGCTCGCCCGCTCGGTGCTCCGCCGTCACCGGCTCATCGAGACCTACCTGGTGTCCGAGCTCGGCTACACCTGGGACGAGGTGCACGCCGAGGCCGACGCGCTCGAACACGCGGTGTCGGACAGGCTCGTCGAGCGCATCGCGGCGAAGCTCGGCAACCCGGTGCGCGACCCGCACGGCGACCCCATCCCGGCTCCCGACGGCAGCGTCGAGGAGATGCCGATGCGCATCCTCGACGACCTCCCGCCCGGCGCGGTGGGCGAGATCGTCCGGGTCTGGGACACCGACCCGGAGCTCCTGAGGTACCTCACCGAGCACGCCATCAACCTCGGCGAGCGGATCGAGGTCGTCGAGCGCCAGCCGTTCGGCGGCCCGATGGTGGTCAAGGTCGGCTCGCCGCCGGACGCGGCGACGCACGCCATCGGCAAGGAGATCGCGCAGGCGCTGTCCGTCGCGCTGCGCTGACCCCTCGTCGCTCCCGTCCACTGTGGACGCATTTCGGCCGGGACTCGCGGTGGGAATTTTCCCTACGTCCCTGCATAATTCGCCTCTTCGCACATCACCCACATGCCACGGGTTTAGGTGATCTAAGGCCCTTCCGATCATGTGTTCGCACGCCTAGGCTGCGCTTTTCCGGGTGGCTAGCGAGCGTGCGAAGGCGATGACAATGACCGGTCAGCGGACACACACCATCGACCGGGGGGTGGCGGAAGGACGTGAACTCAGGCGGCTGCTGGAGACCGGGCCGTTCGCGGATGCCCTCAGAGCCGCGATCAGAGCGCGGGGGCTCGGTCTCGACAGGATCCGATACCGGCTTCGCGGCCGTGGCTGCTCGATCAGCCTCGCGACGCTGAGCCACTGGCAGTCCGGGCGCTGTCGCCCCGAACGGCCGGAATCCCTGCTGGTGCTCAAGAACCTCGAAGAGATCCTCGGGGTGCCGTCGGAGTCCCTGTCGCGCCTTTTGGGACCACCGCGTGGCCGAGCCGCCCGGTGTACGGTGCCCGGCGAGGGCCTGGTGATGCAGCGGGGCCGCGAGACGGGAAACTGAAGGAGAGCCGGTGCGGGCGGTCGTCTTCGAGGAGTTCGGGGTACTGCCCGAGGTGCGCGAGGTACCGGACCCCTCGGTACCGCCCGGCGGGGTGGTGATCGCGCTCGACGCGACCGGGGTGTGCCGCAGCGACTGGCATTCCTGGCAAGGTCACGACACCTCCGTCAAGCTGCCGCACGTCGCCGGGCATGAACTCGCCGGCCGGATCGCGTCGCTCGGCGAGGGCGTCCGCGGCTGGTCGGTGGGGGACCGGGTGACCGTCCCGTTCGTCTGCGCGTGCGGCACCTGTGCGCGGTGCGCCGCCGGTGACCAGCAGATCTGCGACCGCGAGTTCCAGCCGGGCGCGACCCACTGGGGCTCGTTCGCGGAGTACGTCGCCATCGAGAACGCCGAGGTCAACCTCGTCGCGCTGCCGGACTCGCTGTCCGCGGCGGAGGCGGCCGCGCTGG
>NZ_JACBXD010000109.1 GCF_013870525.1 Amycolatopsis pittospori | reverse complement strand
TGGTCGTGAGTGTTTTGGGTCGCTAGAACGACCCAAAACACTCACGAGCCCCCTCTCGCCGCCGCCCTGCCGTCGGCCGCCCACCTGTAGGTACGCGAAGGCCCCCTTCACTCGACTTAGCCGAGTGAAGGGGGTCTTCGCGTACCCCCACCCCTGTGGAACATCTTTGGTTTTCGGCGGTCTGGTCTGCCCCCTCGGCAGGCCAGACCGCCGGTGCGCCGCGCCGCGGGTGGCGAACTTTCGGCTGCACAAGACAGGAGACGGCCGGGACTGCCCAGATACATCAAGATCGGCGGCCATTGGAGTGATCCAGGTCGCGAGGGGTGATCACGCAGAGCGACTAGGCGCGGATGAGCCGGTTCGCCAAGGTCGACATCGTGTAGGCGCCGATGCCCATGACGACTTCGAGGGCATTGCGCTCGGTGTAGCCGTACCCGAAGAAGGTCCGCAGGGTGTCGTCGTCGACGCCGCCGGCGGTTTCGAGTACCGCGAGCGTGAACTGCCGGACGGCTTCCAGTCGCTCGTCGGGCACGGGATCCTGCGAGCGAAGCGCCGCTATGACGTCGTCGTCCGCGTGAAGGCCCTTCAGTTTGCCGGTGTGGATCTCGACGCACACCTCGCAGCCGTTGCGGGTCGCCACGGTCATCACGACCGTTTCCCGCGCGAGGGGTTCGAGCGTCGTCCGCTCGAAACTCGCGCTGAGCTTCAGGAATCCGTCGAGCAGTTCCGGTGACGACGCCTGCCGGGCGACGGCGGTGGGGAGGTGGCCGAACTTCCGGATGGTCGCCTCCATCGCGCGGCGCGAGGCTTCGGGTGCGGTTTCGACGGTGTGGTCGGTGAACAAGGCAGCCCCTTAAGATGGTCAACGTGGTTGACGAAAAGGTAAACCAGGTTGTCGAACAACGCAAGCGGCTTCTCGATCCGCCCGGCTTCGAGCTGCCCCTGCTGCTCTTCGCGGGTTTCCGCTCGATCATCGACCGGATGCACGCCGAGTTGGCCGAGCAGGGACATCCCGACGTCCGTCCGGCTTACGGCTTCGCCATGCAGGCGATCGGCCGCCACGGTGCCACGGCGAGCGAGATCGGCAAACGGCTCGGGGTCACGAAGCAGGCGGCCGGCAAGACCGTCGACAAGCTGGAGCAACTCGGGTACGTCGAGCGCGCCGACGATCCGGCCGACGCGCGGCGCAAGGTCGTGCGGCTGACCGCACGCGGGTTCGACTCGCTCGGCCGGTCCGCGGCGATCTTCGAGCGGCTGCGCGAGGACTGGGTCGACGCGCTGGGCGCCGAGAGGGTCCGCGCGCTCGAAACGGACCTGCGCACGATGGCGCCGACCGACGGCTTCCGCCTCGACGTCGCCGGCTGGTTCGGCGCCTAGAAGGGACAGCCGGGTTCCGTCCGATTCAGTCCGCCCGAAGGGTCCTCCGCAGCATCTTCCCGCTCTCCGTCCGCGGCAGGCGCTCCCGGAACTCGAACCGGCGCGGGGTCTTGAAACCGGCGAGTTCGGCACGGCAATGCTCTTCGAGGCTCTTCGCCAGCACGGAGTCCCCGATGACGCCTTCGAGGGGCTGGACGACGGCGACGACCCGTTGTCCCCATTCGGGATCGGGTTCGCCGATCACCGCGACATCGGCGACGTCGGGATGGCTCAGCAGCCGCGCCTCGATCTCGGCCGGGTAGATGTTCACGCCGCCGGACAGGATGAGATCCGTACGCCGGTCGCACAGGAACACCCGCCCCGCCGCGTCGAGGTAGGCGACGTCCCCGACGGTGACGAACTCCCCCGAGCGCGAGGCGGCCGTCTTGTCCGGATCATCGTGGTAGTCGAATTTCGTGTGCGCGGAACTGAAGTACAGCGTCCCGGTCTCACCCGGCGGGAGTTCTTCGCCGTCGTCCCCGACGACCTTGATCCGTACCCCGTCCAGCGGCTTCCCGACCGTGCCCGGTTCGGCGAGCCATTCGCGGGCGTGCACGGCGGTGATCAGCCCTTCGGACGCGCCGTAGTACTCGTGGACCACCGGCCCCAGCCAGGCGAGCATCCGCTCCTTGACCTCGCGCGGGCACGGCGCGGCGCCGTGGATCACCGAAACCAGGCTCGACAGGTCGTAGCGCTCGCGGACGTCGTCGGGCAGCCGCAGCATGCGGTGGAACATCGTCGGCACCAGATGCGTGCTCGTGACGCGGTGCTTTTCGGTGAGCCGCAACGTCTCCTCGGCGTCGAACCGGTCCATCAGCACAAGGGTGTGCCCGAGATGCAGGATCGCGGTCGAGAAGGTGCCCGGCGCCGCGTGATAGAGCGGGCAGGCGACGAGGTGCACTCCTTGCCCCGGCAGGACGTCCAGCCGTTCGAGGGTGTGCGTGTGGATCGGGTGCAGCGCGGGCGGTTGCCCGGACAGCGCGCGCCGGACGCCCTTGGGGCGCCCGGTGGTGCCGGAGGTGTAGAGCATCGTCTGGCCGGAGGTCCGGTGCTCCGGCGTCGTCGTGGGCTGATCCGCGCCCCAGGACGCGTAATCCGCCCAGCCCGGCGTCGCGCCGAGGGAGAACCGGTGCAGGGCGGCCAGTTCGTCGGTGCAGGTGGCCGCGATGTCCGCGTCCGCGACGGCGACCTTGGCGCCGCTGTTGCCCGCGATGTAGGCGATCTCGCCCGGCGGGGACCGGTAGTTGACCGGCGTGAAGTAGATCCCCGCCTGCAGCGTCGCCAGCAGGAGCTCGTAGTAGGCGAGTCCATTGTGGATGATCGCGACGATCCCGTCGCCCTCATCGAGGCCGAGTGCCCGCAGGGCGTGCGTGAGCCGGTTCGCCCGTGCGGACAACTCGCCGAAGGTGGTCTCGCGACCGTCGACGTCGATCACCGCGACACGTCCGGGGTCCTGGGCCGCGACTTCGTAGAACGTGCTCATGCCGTCACAGTGCCACCTGTCGGGCTAGGGCGCCCGCAAGGTCTCCAGATGCCGTCGGAGCACCGTGCGCATCAGCTCCGGTGGGGTCCGTCCCGCCGACAGGGCGAGGCCGTCCAGCAGTGCGGCCAGCCGTTCGGTCTCGACGGCCAGGTCGAGGTCGTCGAGTAGCCCGCCCGCCCCGTGGGCGCCTTCGAGCACTCGCCGGACAAGGGCGCGGACCCCGTCGTGGGTGCGGGTGGCCTCCTCGGCGAGGTCCGGGCGGTTCTTCGCGGCGGCCGTGAACGCCAGCCAGACGTCGGTTTCGGCCCGGGTCTGCTCGGTGAGCGGAAGCAGTTCGCCGAGCAGGGCTTCGGTGAGTTCCTGTCGCCGTGAACGCGGTGTCGCGGGGTCGAGCAGGTCCGGGAGGTGCCCCAGCAGCCTCGCCACCAGCCGGTCGCCGAGCGAGCGCATGGCGAACACGATCAGCTCGTCGTGCCCCTTGAAATAGTGCCGGACCGAACCGATCGCCAGACCCGCCTCGTCGGCCACGCTTCTGAGCGACGCCTGGGGGAGACCGTCCCGCTGGATCACGCGGAAGACGGCTTCGGCTATCTCCAGGCGCCGGGCCTCGGGGTCGACGATCTTGGGCACGTTGCCTTTATAGCACGACCTTGCTATTTTATTTAGCACAGTCATGCTACAAAGGGGGAGTTCATGAGGACCTGGTTGCTGATCGCGCTGGCGGTCGCCGTGGTGGTCGCGATCGTCGTGCGAAGGCTCCGAGGAGAGCCGCTGGTCGCCCGCGACGTGTTCGGGGCGCCGGCGATCCTGATCGGGATCGGGGTCTACGGCCTGACCAAACTCGAGACCTTCACTGTCACGGACGGTCTCTGGCTCGCGCTGGGCGCCGTGGCCGGCTGCGGTCTCGGCGCGGTGCGTGCCGCCACCACGAAACTGTTCGAGCGGGACGGCGTGCTGTGGCTGCGCTATACCGGCTGGACGTTCGGCGTCTGGGTGCTGTCGATGGTGGTGAACTTCGGGATCGGTTTCCTGGCCACTCTGGCCGGGGCGCATCCCGACGCGAGGCCGGTGACGTTGTCGATCGGCGTCAGCCTGCTGGGGGAGGCGCTCGTGATGGGCATGCGGGCGAAGACGACGGGGCTGCCGTACGCCCCGTCGTCCGACTCGGTGCTTTCGCGGCGCTAGGCCAGTTTTTCGATCTCCCCCGTGAGGAGCGCGATCTCGTCTTCGGTGTTGAAGTAGTGCACCGACGACCGGACCATCTCCGGCAGCCCGCGTGCGGTGAAGTCGAACTGGGCCGAAGTCGCGTGCGCGACGCTGGTGTTGATCTTCGCCGCCGAAAGGTGCCGCTTGACCTCTTCCGACGGCGTTTTCGCGACGCTGAACGTGACGATCCCGCACTGTCGCGTCCCCTGGTCGTGGACGCGGACGCCGGGGATCTCCCGCAGCGTGTCGCGCAGTTTCGCGGCCAGCGCGGCGACGCGGGCTTCGATGGCGGGCATGCCCCATTCGAGGGCGTAGTCGATCGCCGCGCCCAGGCCGTGCGTCGCGGCGTGATCGCGTTCCCAGACCTCGAACATCTTCGCCGTCGGATCGACTTCGTAGCTCTCCGGCGCGCTCCACGTCGCCGAGTGGAGGTCGAGCATCGCGGGCTCGACCCGCTCGCGCAGCCGCGGGTGTACGTAGAGGAATCCGGTGCCGCGCGGCCCGCGCAGGTACTTGCGGCCGGTCACGCTGAGCGCGTCGCAGTTCAGGCGCGCGACGTCGAGGTCGATCTGGCCGGCGCTCTGGCACGCGTCCAGCAGGAAGGGGACCCCGGCGGCCCTGGCGACCGCGCCGATCTCCTCGGCGGGGTTCACGAGACCGCCCTGGGTCGGCACGTGGGAGACGGCGATCAGCTTGACGTCGCCGTCGATCCGGCGCTTCAGATCCTCGACGTCGAGCTGTCCGGACTCGTCGTCGTCGACCACCTCGACGACGGCGCCCGTGCGCTTCGCGGTCTGCAGGAAGGAGATGACGTTGCTCGCGTACTCGGATTTCGACGTCAGGATCCGGTCGCCGGCGGTGAACGGCAGGGCGTAGAAGACGGCCTGCCACGAGCGGGTCGCGTTGTCGGTCAGGGCGATGTCGTCGGGCCCGGCGCCGACCAGTCGCGCGGCCGAGGCGTAGACGGCCTCATGCCCCTCCAGGGTCGCCGCCGCTTGCTCGTATCCGCCGATCAGGGCTTCTCGGCGCAGGTAGTCGACGACGGTGTCGGTCACTCGGGCAGGTGGGAGCGACGATCCGGCGTTGTTGAGGTGGACCACCTCCGCGCATCCCGGGGTCTCGGACCGGGCGCGCTCTACATCGAAGTCCGTCATGCCTAACTGAATACAGTACGACCGAAGTGCATGCAATACTGCTCAGATGACGAGGAACCTGCTACGGCGTGACCTCGCGGAGGAGATCACCGCGCGAGTGCTCGACGGCCGGATCGCCGCGGACAGCCGGATCAACGAAGTGCACCTCGCTCGTGAGCTCGGCGTCAGCCGGACGCCGTTGCGCGAGGCACTGATCGGGCTGGCCGATCGCGGGTTGCTGGTCTCGGCGCCGGGCCGTGGCTTCCTTCTGCCGCCGTTCGACCCTGAGGAGGCTCGGCGGCTGTACCCGCTCGTCGCGGAGCTGGAGGCGCTCGCGCTGCGCTGGAGTTCGCCGCAGGATCTCGCCGGGCTCACCGGCGGCCTGGACCGGATCGCCGACGAGATGAGCGCCGAACTCGAACGGCAGGGCGATCTGTCCGCTTTGGACGATCGCTGGCACGCGTTGCTGGTCTCGCGCTGTACGAATCCGCATCTGCTGCGCCTCATCGAGCAGACCAAGCCGCTCCTGAAACGCTATGACGCCTGCTACTTCGGTGGCACGGAGCGCTCGCTGGAGAGTATCGACGAACATCGGCGGATCGCCGAGGCGATCCGCGCCTCCGACCACGCGACGGCAGCGGAGCTGCTCGTGCGGAACTGGGTGAAGACGTTGGCATATCTGGAGAACATGGGGTGATGCAGTGTTCGTGACGGCACATTTGAGCGACAACCATCTCGACGGCGGGGACCGCGCGGACGAGCGCACCGCGCGTGTCATGCGGTACCTGGAGAATCTGGCGACACCGGTCGACGCGATCCTGGTGACCGGCGACATCGCCGATCACGGCACGGTCGAGGAGTACCGGCGCGCGGCGGAGCTGTTCAAGACCGACGTCCCGCTGTTCACCTGCCCCGGAAACCACGACGTACGCGGCGCGTACCGGGAAGGGCTGCTCGACGAGGCGCCGAGCGACGCCCCCGTCAACGCTGTGCACACCGTCGGTGACATCACCTTCGTCATGGCCGATACGAGTATCCCCGGCAAACCCGGCGGGCTGCTCGACGACGAGAGCATCGCCTGGCTGGACGGCGTCCTCGCCGACGGCGACGGTCCCGCTTTCGTGTGCTTCCACCATCCGCCGGTCGAACTCGGCCTGCCGCTGGTGGACATCATGCGCCAGGAGGGCGAGGACAGGCTGGCCGAGGTGATCGCCCGCCATCCGCGGGTGGTGGCGCTGCTCTGCGGGCACGTCCACGCCGCGACGTCGACGACCTTCGCCGGCGTGCCGCTGCGGTCGGCGCCGTCGGTCGGGTCGAACATCCTGTTCCCGTGGGAAGAGGGCGGCCTCCGGCCGTGGGGTGAAGGCGGGCCGATCGATTACGACCTGCCGCCGTCGCTGCTGTTCCACGTGCTGCACGACGACGGCAGGCTGACCACCCATCAGCGGGTGGTCACGGCCTAACCTCCGAAGACCGGGAGGGTGATCCGGGATGGCCGCGCGGGGTCGTGGAAGATCTCGAACCGTGCCGGTTTCCCGTCCACCGCGCTGAAAACCGGCTCGTCGGTGCCGTGGTTGCGGGCGAAGCGAGGGAACGCTCCGCCCGCGACCTGTAGTCGCAGCCGGTGCCCGCGCCGGAATCGGTAGGCCGTCGGGTCGAGGTGGACTTCGGCCGCCACCACTCCGTCCCTATCGGACTCCGGGGTGCCGGGACGCAGACGGAGAATGCCGTCGGTGACGTTGCGGGAGACGCCGCGACCGTCCACATCGCACAGCCGGACGAAGACGTCGCCGTGCCCGAGGTCGGTGCGCACGTGCACCAGCGCGGAGATCTCGCCGATGACGTCGAGGTCGTGCTTGAGCCTGTCGCCGGTGAAGAGCAGCACATCAGGGCGCACTTCGACGATCTTGTTGTCCCGCTGCTTCCAGACACCCGAAAGCAGCGGCCCACCGACGGACGGCGTCGGATCGGCGGGATCGTAGGTGAACGTGCCCGGCTTCGACTCCACCGGTTCCGCGGTGGAAAGCGCGCCGGGGCGCAGGTAGTACGGGGTGGCGTCGGATTCCGGCGGCCAGCTTTCGAAGTCCAGCCACCGCCCGGCGCCCTGGAGGTACAGCCGCACCGGCGCCTGCCGCAACTGGGCGCGGTCGCCGAGCAGATGTGCCGACAGGAAGCCGATCTGGTCGCCCACCATGGTCTTCAGGCTGGCCGGTTCGCCGTGTGCCCACGGGCCGATGGTGATCCGGGGTTCGCGTCCGGCGGCGGCGAGTTCCTTGAAGTCGCGCAGCTGCGAGGAGATGAACAGGTCCCACCAGCCGGTCGCCATGGTCACCGGTGTCGTCAGCGCGCCGACCTCGCCACTGTGATCCGAAGGCGCCCAGAAATCGTCGCCGGGCTCGGCGTGCGCGGAGACGTCCTGCAGGAACCGCACCTGTTCGCCGATGGCCGCGACGTCCGCGCCGGAGATCGGGAGGTGCGACATCGCCGCACGGGTCTTCTTGGTCTGCCACGGGTTCGGCAGGCCGGCGAACCGCCCTTCCTGACGTCCGATCAGCGACGACCACGAGACCATGTTGTGGACCGCGAGGATCCCGCCCGGGTAGAAGGTCGAGACGAACTCCGACGCCGTGACGCCGAGACAGACCGCTTCGAGCGGCTCGTCGACGTATGGCGCGACAGCCCACTGCGTGTGTCCGAGGTAGCTCGCGCCCGCCATCGCGACCCGGCCGTCGCACCACGGCTGCTCGCGCAGCCAGGCGACGGTGTCGAGCCCGTCCTCCTTCTCCAGGTGGAACGGCCGGAATTCGCCGCCGGAGCCGAAGGTGCCGCGCGTGCTCTGGAGGACCGTCTGCAACCCGTGGCGCGCGAACGTCTCCCCGAAGATCTTGCCCATCACGCCTTTGCGGCCGTACGGCGTGCGGATCAGCACCACCGGTCGCGGCTCGTCACCCGGCAGGGCGTAGCGGTCGGCCAGCAGCCGGACGCCGTCGGACATCGGGACCGGGATCCCCTTGGTCGCGATCGGAGGAGGGCCTTCGGCCCGGGGGAGGCCGAGGAACCGGTCGAGGAGTCGTTCGAGCACGTCAGGCCCGCCTTTCGTGCGGATGATCACCTTCCGCTTTCGACCGTACCCGCGTCGTCGCGGCGTGGCACGCGATGAGCCGCCGCCCGAGGAAAGGAAAGCGTCCTTCATCGCGGGTTTCGCAATGAAGGACGCTTTCCCGGCGCGGGGTGGACCGCCCGGTACCACCCCGCTGGTCTCAGGAGAGGCGCGCGAGCGTCTCCGGTTTCAGCAGCTTCGCCAGTTCTTCCGCGGGAAGCAGGCCCTTCTCGACGACGAGTTCAGCCACGCCTCGCCCGGTCTCCAGCGCCTCCTTGGCGATCTCGGTCGCCGCCGCGTACCCGATGCTCGGGTTCAGCGCGGTCACCAGCCCGATGGAGTTCTCGACGTAACCCCGCATCACGTCGGCGTTCGCGGTGATGCCGGAGACGCACCGTTCCGCCAGCACCACGCAGGCCGAACGCAGATGCGTGATGCTCTCCGAGAGCGAGTGCAGGATCAGCGGTTCGAAGGCGTTGAGCTGCAGTTGCCCGGCTTCGGCCGCCATCGTGATCGCGACGTCGTTGCCGATGACCTCGAAGGCGACCTGGTTGACCACCTCGGGGATCACCGGGTTGATCTTGCCCGGCATGATCGACGAACCCGCCTGCACCGGCGGCAGGTTGATCTCGTTGAGCCCCGCCCTCGGACCGGAGGAAAGCAGCCGCAGGTCGTTGCAGCTCTTCGAGAGTTTGACCGCGATCCGTTTGAGCACACCGGAAAGATGCACGAACGCGCCGCAGTCCTGGGTCGCCTCGACCAGATCGGCCGCGGTCTCGACGGGCAGGCCGGTGATCTCGCGCAGATGCGCGACGGCGGCTTCGGCGTACCCGGGAGCGGCGTTGAGCCCGGTGCCGATCGCGGTCGCGCCGAGGTTGATCTCGTGCAGCAGCGCCACGGCTTCGGTCAGCTGAAGCCGGTCCTCGCCGAGCATGACCGCGTAGGTGCCGAACTCCTGCCCCAGTGTCATCGGGACGGCGTCCTGCAGCTGGGTGCGGCCCATCTTCAGCAGGTCGTGGAACTCGACGGCCTTGGCCGCGAACGCCCGCTCCAGCACGACCATCGCCTCGGCCAGTTCGCGGACGGCGAGGATCGTCGCGACGTTGACCGCGGTCGGGTAGGCGTCGTTGGTCGACTGCCCGAGGTTCACGTGCTCGTTCGGATGCACATGGGCGTACTCGCCCTTCTCGTGCCCGAGAAGTTCGAGCGCGCGGTTCGCGATCACCTCGTTGGCGTTCATATTCGTCGAGGTGCCGGCGCCGCCCTGGATGACGTCGACGACGAACTGGTCGTGCAGCGCGCCTCCCCGGATCTCACGGCACGCCTCGCAGATCGCGTCCGCGACGTCCGGCTTCAGCAGGCCGAGGTCGGCGTTGGCGCGGGCCGCGGCCTCCTTGACCGAGGCGAGCGCCTCGACCAGATGCGGGTACGCGGAGATCGCGGTGCCGGTGATGGGGAAGTTCTCCCGGGCGCGCGCGGTGTGCACACCCCAGTAGGCATCGGCCGGAACTTCCTTGTCTCCCAGCAGATCGTGTTCCACGCGATGCATCAACGGCTCCTCAGGCTGCCATCTGGAGTTCGGCGAGCGCGCCCGTCACGCGCAGGCCGGGGGTCCCGGTGAACGGCTTCAGTACTTCCCGGTCGACGCCGCACAGTGCGAGCGCGGCGGCGAGCACCGGCTGCCGGGCGCGGTCCCCGCCGTCGGCGATCTTGACCGCGATCGCCGTGCCGTCCGGCAGGGCGGCGACCTGGACGGCTTCGAAACCGTCCTTGGCGATCAGGCCGGGAACCGCCCGCATCAGCGCGGTGACGTCGCGGCGGGTACCGGCGACCAGTTCCGGATGCTTCCGGATCCCTTCGGCCACAAGACCTTCCGGCGCGCCCGGGGCCGCGGCGGCGATCTTGCCGACTGCGCGGGCTAGACCGCGCAGCGAGACCGCGAACAGGGGAGCGCCGCAGCCGTCGACGGCGACCTTCGGGATCCGCTGTCCGGTCAGGTCCTCGACGCAGTCCGCGATCGCGCGCTGCAGCGGGTGGCCCGGATCGAGGTAGTCCACAGTGGACCAGCCGTGCGGACGGCAGGTCGCGAGCATGGCCGCGTGCTTGCCGGAGCAGTTGTGCACCAGCCTCGAAGCGGCCCGCCCCGAGGCGATCCAGGAGTCGCGCTCGACCGGGTCGAACGGCAGATCCTCCGGCGTCCGCAGATCCTCGGCGGTGAGCCCGGCGCCGTCCAGTGTCCTGAGCACCTCCGCCAGGTGGATGTCCTCACCCGAGTGGCTGGCCGCGCCGACGGCGAACCCGGCCGGGCTCAGCTCGACCCCGAGTCGCGCCATCGCCGTGGCCTGCAGGGGTTTGGCCGCCGAACGTGGATAGAACGCCGACTCGACGTCGCCGGCGGAGAACAGCACGCGGCCGTCCGGCGCGAGCACCACGGCCGAACCGTGGTGCACCCCCTCGACCATTCCGTCGCGGAGGAGATGCACCAGCGGCTCGTGCGCCGGGACGCGGATCTCGGGGATCACAGCTTGGTCTTTTCGAAGACGTCCATGTTGATCCGCTTGCGGACCCCGAACCAGCCCGCCACCAGCGCCAGCCCGATGATCGGCAGGCAGTAGAGGGTGATCCGGCCGGTCTCGTCGAAGCCCATCAGAACGACGACGGCGGCGAGGAAGATCAGCGTCGCGATCTCGGTGTACGGCGAGAACGGCAGGCGGTACGACGGGCGTTCGACCTCGCCGCGCTTGGCCTTGCGCACGAACATCAGATGCGCGAGCACGATGATCGCCCAGGTGCCGAGGATGCCGATGGCCGCGAAGTTCAGCACGATCTCGAAGGCTTCGCTCGGCACGATGGCGTTCAGGCCGACACCGAGCACACAGACCGCCGAGGTGAGCAGGATCCCGCCGTAAGGCACGTGGTTCTTGTTCATCACGCCGGTGAACTTCGGCGCGGATCCGGCGAGCGACATCGAGCGCAGGATGCGGCCGGTGGAGTAGAGGCCCGAGTTCAGGCTGGACAGCGCCGCGGTCAGCACCACCAGGTTCATCACGTTGCCTGCCTGCGGCACCCCGATATGCGAGAGCACGGTGACGAACGGGCTCTCGTTCTTGCTGTAGGAGTCCCACGGCATCAGCATCGCCAGCAGGATCACCGAACCGACGTAGAAGATCCCGATCCGCCACATGATCGAGTTGATCGCCTTCGGCATGATCTTCCGCGGGTCCTTCGTCTCGCCCGCGGCGACGCCGACCAGCTCGACAGAGGCGTAGGCGAACACGACGCCCTGGACGATCAGCACCATCGGGAGCAGCCCGGCCGGGAAGATCCCGCCGTGATCGGAGATCAGCGAGAATCCGGGTGTCTGGCCGTCGATCGGCTGCTGGGTGACCAGCAGGAAGATCCCGATCCCCATGAAGGTCACCAGCGCGGCGACCTTGATGATGGCGAACCAGAACTCCATCTCGCCGAACAGCTTGACCGACACCATGTTCAGTGTCAGCACGACGGCGAGCGCGATGAGCGCCAGTACCCACTGCGGGATCGGCGTGAAGAAGGACCAGAAGTGCGCGTAGAGCGCGATCGCGGTGATGTCCGCGATACCGGTCGTCGACCAGTTCAGGAAGTGCATCCAGCCCGCGACGAAAGCCCCCTTTTCACCCATGAATTCGCGGGCGTAGGAAACGAACGCGCCGGAGGAGGGGCGGTAGAGGATGAGCTCGCCGAGCGCGCGCACCACGAAGAACGCGAAGAGGCCGCAGACCGCGTACACGATCGCGAGGGCCGGGCCCGCCTGAGCGAGCCGTCCGCCCGCGCCGAGGAACAGGCCGGTGCCGATGGCGCCGCCGATCGCGATCATGTTGACGTGGCGGGGTTTCAGCGCCTTGTCGTAGCCGGCGTCACCGGCGTCGGCCGGCACCTGCGCGGCTTTGTCGTCCGCGCTGAGGGTCTGTTCGGTCACGGTGTCAGTCGTCCTTGTTCTGGTGCGTCGTGTGGCTCGGCCGCACGATGGTGGTGAGCGCGTCCTCGACGTGTTCGAGATGGGAGGTCATCGCCGCGACGGCGTCCGCTTCGGAGCCGGAGGCGATGGCGGTGACGATCTCACGGTGCTCGGCGTTCGAGCGGGTCCGACGGTCACCCAATTGGTTGAGAAATGCCGACTGGCGCGCCAGCGCGTCCCGGATCTCCTCGATGACCTTGCCGAACACCGGGTTGCCCGAGGACTGGGCGATGGTGATGTGGAACAGCGAGTCCAGCGCCACCCACGCGGTGTTGTCGGTTTCGACGTCCATCCGCTCGACGAGATGGCCGAGCAGATCGAGGTCGTCGGTGCTGCGGCGCAAGGCCGCGTATCCGGCGACGGGGATCTCGACGTGGCGCCGGACCTCGAACAGGTCACGGGCCGAGTAGGTCCCGAAGGTGGGGTTCTCGACCGGCCCGGTGGCGGTCACGAAGGTCCCCTTGCCCGTTTTGGACACGGTGAGCCCGAGTGCCTGCAGCCCCCGCAACGCTTCGCGGACGACCGACCGGCTGACCTCGAACTCCTTGCCGAGCGCGGATTCCGACGGCAGCTTCTGGCCGACGGGGTATTCCCCGCGTTCGATGGCGCCGCGAAGGTGTGCCAGCACGGCCTCCATCGCGCTGATGCGCCGCGGACCACCGTGTCCGGCTGTCTGGCTGTCAGACAGGTTCATGAGACGAGATCGTGCGGTCGGCCCACCGCTTTGTCAAGCGATCAGCCGAGCGCTCCGATCCAGCCTGCGAGGTCCGCGCCGATGAGGTAGCCGCCCGGGAATGGGAAGCCGTACTGGGCGCCTTCGCCGGTACGGAGTCCTGGCGTGCCACCGGAATCCGGCGTAGAGGTGGCCAGTGTCACACCGCGCGTCAGACGCGCTTGAGCGCGATCACCGGGAAGGGCCGCGTGGTCTTCGACTGGTGCTCGGCCAGCCTCGGGAACGCCTTCGCCTGCTTCGCGAACAGGCGGTCCCGGGCCGCTCCGGTGATCTCCTCCGCGTGAGCGGTGAAGGCCTCTCCGTCCGCTTCGACGTCGACAGACGGCTCCGAGATCAGGTTGCGATACCAGTCCGGATGACCGGAAGCGCCCCCGTTGGCGGCGAAGACGACGTACCGGTCGTCGTCGGCCAGGAACAGCATCGGCGTCACGTGCCGCCGGCCGGTGCGAGCGCCGGTGGTGGTGAGCAGCAGCGTCGGAAGGCCGTCGCCGTGACGGCCGTTCGCGCGGAACTCCGCGATCACGCGTTCGTTCATGGCCTGCAGGTCGATCATCAACTCTCCGGGCGGTTCGGTGATCTTGGCGGCTGGCCAGTCTGCCCATCCGCGCCCAGGTCGGCAAGCATTTTTGGATCATGGCAGCTCACCGCGCCGCGGAAACTGTCGGTGCCGCCGGAGACACTGGACGAGTGAGCCCCGTCAGCCGCGGGCGCAAGCCCGCCAAAAGACCCAGGAACCAGCGCTCCCGCCCGCCGCGTCCTCTGGACGTGAGCGGGGTGGAGCGCTGGCCGAAGCTGCTCCACGGACCTGTCGAACTGTCGGACTGTGTCGCGCAGGGCCAGGTCGATCAGGACCTCGTGGTTCTGGCAGCCACGCTGACCGCCGGCAAACGCTCAGTGGGCGTCGAGGTGGTGGTGAATGGCCGCGAGGTCGACGTGATCGAGCTTCACCCTGCCCCCGAGGACGCCCTGGCAGTACTTCGCAACGGCTTCGAGGTGGTCGAGGCGCAGCTGACCCCTGCGGAGTTCCGTGATCAGGTCGAAACGGCCTTGATCGTCAGGGCGGACAGCGCCGCCTGGATCCGGGAGAGGGTCCCCGACCTCTTGAAACTGGGAAGGGATCCGAGGCCCGACCTGGCCGAGCGTGCGGCCCAGCTGCGCCGGTGGCTCGGTCTGCCCGACTACGAGCCGCTTCCGCGCGTACCGTCGGCCGAGCCGCTGCCGCTCGTCCTGCCCCCGCCCGCGCCGGACACCGGGCTCTGGCTGGCGGTCGCCCTGGCCGAGCCGGACGACGCGATCTGGCGACGGCTCGAAGTCCGCTCCGACGTCACCCTCGCCGGACTGCACCGGATCCTCGCGGCCGCGTTCGACCGCGATGAACGGCAGCTTCACCGGTTCGAGACCGCGTACGGCGTGCTCGGCTCCGACGTGCCGGGCGGAGAAGGCGACCGTCCAGACGACGAGGTGACACTCGGCCAGGTCGTCACTTCGCCGGGCCAGCGGCTCGTCTACGAGGCGGGGCGCTGGAGGCACTGGATCCGCGTCGAGCAGCTGGTCGATCTCCCCGAAGCGCCGAGCTGCCTCGACGGCGAGCGAGCCGCGCCTCCGGCTGAATGCGAGGACGAGCGGAGCTACGAGATGTTGCTGGAGGCACTGCGCGATCCGGATGACGAAGACAACGAGGGACTGCTCGAAGAGCTCGGCGGCTTCGGGTTCGATCCGGAGTGGTTCGACGGGGAGGTGGTCGACGAGCGGCTGTCCCGGCTGAGCAGATCCGGCGACCCGTTCGGGGGGTAATCGAGGTCATCGCGAACCGCGCCGCGTCGGTGCTTGGTGGTGGCCGATCGGAAGGGAAGACTGACCCTTGCCGGGGTACCATCCCGCCCGGGCGCCGTCGGACCTCGGCGCATAAGGTGGGAGGACCGGCCCGCGTCACGCAGCCAGGGACCCGTCTGCCTAGGGGAGGTTTTCGCTGGTGTCGAACGATTCCTTCGTCCACCTGCATGTGCACACCGAGTACTCGATGCTCGACGGTGCGGCGAAGATCGCCCCCTTGTTCAAGGAGGCGGCGCGCCTCGGCATGCCGGCGGTCGGGATGACCGACCACGGCAACATGTACGGCGCGGACGAGTTCTACCAGCAGGCGGTCAAACACGAGCTGAAGCCGATCATCGGCATCGAGGCCTACGTCGCGCCGGAGAGCCGCTTCCACAAGAAGCCGGTCTTCTGGGGACAGTCCAACCAGCGTGGCGCCGACGAGCTCGGTGAGGGTGGCGACGTCTCCGGCGCCGGTGCGTACACCCACATGACGATGCTCGCCGCGAACGCGACCGGGCTGCGCAACCTGTTCAAACTCTCCTCGCTCGCGAGCATGCAGGGCTACTACCGCAAGCCCCGGATGGACCGTGAGCTGATCTCGGAGAACCACGAAGGCATCATCGCGACCACCGGCTGCCCCTCGGGCGAGGTGCAGACGCGACTCCGGCTGGGGCAGCGCACCGAAGCGATCCAGGCCGCGTCGGACTATAAGGACATCTTCGGCGGCGAAAACTTCTTCCTCGAACTGATGGACCACGGCCTGCCGATCGAGCGGTCGGTCCGCGAGGGCCTGCTCGAGATCGGCAAGCTGCTCGACCTCAGGCCGCTGGCGACGAACGACTCGCACTACGTCACCAAGGACCAGGCGGACACGCACTCCGCGCTCCTGTGCGTGCAGGCCGGGAAGACGCTGAACGACCCGAACCGGTTCAAGTTCGACGGTGACGGCTACTACCTGAAGTCGGCCGCCGACATGCGCGAGTACTGGGACAAGGAAGTCCCCGGCGCCGCCGACTCGACCCTGCTGATCGCCGAACGCGTCGAGTCCTACAAAGACGTCTACACCCACAAGGACCGGCTGCCGTTCTTCGAGGTCCCCGACGGTTACGACCAGGGCACCTGGCTGCGGGAAGAGGTCGCGCGCGGCCTCAAGTGGCGGTACCCCGACGGCGTCCCGGACGAGTACTACAACGAGCGCATCGAGATCGAGCTCGACGTCATCATCGGGAAGGGCTTCCCCGCCTACTTCCTCATCGTCGCCGACCTCATCAACTACGCCCGTAAGGTCGGCATCCGCGTCGGGCCCGGCCGTGGTTCGGCCGCCGGCTCGCTGGTCGCGTACGTCCTGGGTATCACCAACCTGGACCCGATCCCGCAGAAGCTGCTGTTCGAGCGGTTCCTGAACCCCGAACGCGTCTCCATGCCCGATATCGACATCGACTTCGACGACCGTCGCCGCGGCGAGATGATCCGCTACGCCACCGACAAGTACGGCGTCGACAAGGTCGCGCAGGTCATCACCTTCGGCACGATTAAGACCAAGGCCGCCATCAAGGACTCCGCCCGAGTCCACTACGGCCAGCCCGGTTACGCGATCGCGGACCGGATCTCGAAGGCGCTGCCGCCGCCGATCATGGCGAAGGACATCCCGCTCTCGGGCATCGTCGACTCGAAGCACGAGCGCTACGGCGAAGCGGCAGAAGTCCGCACGCTCGTCGAGACCGACGAAGAGTGCAAGACGATCTTCGAGACCGCCCGTGGCCTCGAAGGGCTGATCCGCAACGCCGGCGTCCACGCCTGCGCGGTCATCATGTCCTGCGATCCGCTGACCGACGCGATCCCGCTGTGGCAGCGTGACGACGGCTCGATCATCACCGGCTGGGACTACCCGTCGTGCGAGAACATCGGCCTGCTCAAGATGGACTTCCTGGGCCTGCGGAACCTCACCGTCATCGGTGACGCGATCGACAACATCAAGACCAACCGCGGGGTCGACATCGACCTCGACACCCTCGGCGTCGAAGACCCCGAGACGTACAAACTGCTTTCCCGCGGTGACACGCTCGGCGTGTTCCAGCTGGACGGCGGGCCCATGCGGGACCTGCTGCGGAGGATGCAGCCGACGGTCTTCGACGACATCGTGGCGGTGGGCGCGCTGTACCGCCCCGGCCCGATGGGCATGAACGCGCACAACGACTACGCCGACCGCAAGAACAATCGGCAAAAGGTCAAACCGATCCACCCCGAGCTCGAAGAGCCCCTGAAGGAGATCCTGGCCGACACCTACGGCCTGATCGTCTATCAGGAGCAGATCATGCACATCGGCCAGAAAGTGGCCGGGTACTCGATGGGCCGCGCGGACGTGCTCCGCCGGGCGATGGGTAAGAAGAAGCAGGAAGTCCTCGAAAAGGAGTTCGTGGGCTTCGAAGAGGGCATGAAGGGGAGCGAACTGCTCCCCGGCGGCTTCTCCTCCGAAGCGATCAAGGCTCTCTGGGACACGATCCTCCCGTTCGCCGGCTACGCGTTCAACAAGAGTCACGCGGCCGCGTACGGCCTGATCTCCTACTGGACCGCGTACCTCAAGGCGAACTTCACGCCGGAGTACATGGCCGCGCTGCTCACGTCGGTCGGTGACAACAAGGACAAGTCCGCGGTCTACCTGTCCGAGTGCCGTCGCCTCGGCATCAAGGTGCTCCCGCCGGACGTCAACGAGTCGGCGTTGAGGTTCGCGGCCGTCGGGGAGGACATCCGCTTCGGCATGGGTGCCGTCCGCAACGTCGGCGCGAACGTCGTCGAGTCGATCATCAAGACCCGCGACGAGAAGGGGAAGTACTCCTCCTTCACCGACTTCCTCGACAAATCCGAACTGGTGGCCTGCAACAAGCGGGTCATCGAATCGCTGATCAAGGCGGGCGGGTTCGACTCGCTCGGCAACTCCCGGCTTTCGATGATCCAGGTGCACGAGGACGCGGTCGAGGCCGTGGTCCCGCTCAAGCGCCAGGAGGCGATGGGCCAGTTCGACCTCTTCGGTTTCGGCGGGGACGACGACGCGGAGGCCGCGGTGTCCTCGTCGCCGCTCGCGCATCTGAAGTTCGGCGAGGAGGAGTACCCGCGCAAGCAACTCCTCGCCTACGAACGGGAGATGCTGGGCCTGTACGTCTCGGCGCATCCGCTGGACGGCGCCGAACGCATCCTGCGCAAACACGCGCCGAGGCCGATCGCCGCGATCCTCGCCGACCCGCCGAAGGAAGGCGAGCTGATCATCTCCGGGTTGATCACCTCGCTGGAGCGCCGGGTCAACAAGAAGGGCGAGCCCTGGGCGATCTGCACCGTCGAGGACATGGACGCCTCGCTGGAGGTCCTGTACTTCCCGAAGTCGTACGCGATGTTCTCCGCCGACCTCATCGAGGACAACGCGGTCCTGGTCAAGGGCCGGGTGAACTGGCGCGAGGACAAGATGTCCGTCTTCGGCGGCGGCCTGGTGCCGCTCGACCTGTCCGAGGTCGGCAACGGTGACGACGACCTGCCGCTCGTCCTGCTGGCCGCGGCGGAGAAGATCGACCAGTCGGTGGTCAGCGAGCTGAAGCAGACCTTGCTGGCGCACAAGGGCGAGACCCCGGTGCATCTCAAGCTGGTCGGCAAGAACCAGACGGTCTTCGCGCTCTACGACTATCCGGTCAAGGTGACGTCGATGCTGATCGGTGAGCTCAAGGGCATCCCCGGGATCGCCGCCAGCACCTGATGACCGCTTACGAACCCGACCCGCGGCGCTGGAAGGCGCTGGCCGTCTCCCTCGCCGCGGGGTTCATGGGCCTGCTCGACGTCAGCATCGTCAACACGGCACTGCCGTCGATCCAGAAGGACCTCGGCGCGTCGAGCGGCGGGATCCAGTGGGTCGTCTCCGGATACGCGCTGGCCTTCGGGCTCGTGCTGGTGTCGGGAGGCAGACTCGGCGACGCGCTCGGCCGCCGTCGCATGTTCCTGTACGCGCTCGCCGCGTTCGTGCTGACCAGCGCGTTCGCCGGGGCGGCGCCGAACGAGACGATCCTGATCGTCGCGCGGCTCCTGCAGGGGTTCGCCGCGGGCATGATGACGCCGCAGAACAGCGGGATGATCCAGGATCTGTTCCGCGGCGCGGAACGTGGCCGAGCCTTCGGCATGTTCGGTGCCACCGTCGGGATCTCCACCGCGGTCGGCCCGGTGCTCGGCGGCGTGATCCTCGCCGTGTTCGGTGACCCGGAAGGCTGGCGCTGGGTCTTCTACGTGAACGTCCCCATCGGGGTACTGGCGTTCGTCTTCGCGCTGAGATGGCTGCCGAAGACATCGAGCACGGTGAGAAGCCTGAAGGGCGAGATCGACTTCGTCGGCATCATGCTCCTGGGTGTCGCGGTGCTCGGCGTACTGCTCCCGTTGATCGAATCCGAACAGGGCGGGCTCAGCGATCTGTGGTGGCTGTTCCTGGTCGCGGTGGTCTTCGGGTTCGCCTTCGTGCGCTGGGAACGCTCGATGGTGCGACGCGGCCGTCCGCCGTTGCTGGACACCCGGCTGTTCACCGGCACTCCGGGTTACGCGACGGGTGCCGCGGTCGGGGCGCTGTACTTCTGCGGGTTCACCGGTATGTGGCTGGTGTTCGCGATCTTCTTCCAGCAGGGGCTGGGTTACACGCCCTTGGAGTCCGGGCTCGCCGTCACGCCGTTCGCGATCGGCTCGGCGGTGTCCGCGGCGATAGCCGGGCGGCTCGTCCCGAAGTGGGGGCGCAAGCTCACCGTCACCGGGCTGGTCATGGTGATCGCCGGGATGGTGACCGTCGCGGTGCTCGCCGGCCACGCCCCCAGCGCGTCAGCAGGCTGGTGGTTCGCGGTGCCGCTGCTCATCGGCGGGATCGGCGGCGGGATGGTCATCTCGCCCAACACCACGCTGACCCTGGAATGCGTGCCGACGTCGATGGCGGGTGTGGCCGGGGGAGCGCTGCAGACCGGGCAGCGGATCGGCACCGCGATCGGCACCGTCGTCCTCGCGTCGATCTTCCACGCGGTGCTGGGCGCGAACGGCGGCTACCCGTCGGCGCTGACCGCGGCGATGCTGTGCGCCGCCGGTCTCACCTGCTCGGCGCTCTTACTCGCGGTGATCGAACTCCGCTCGCGCCGGAATCGCCGATTGCTCACTGAGCGGGAGGAAACCGCCCGCGCTGCCGCGGACAGTCAACGCGGCTGAGCGATCGGCGCCCGCCGATGACTACGGTCGGCTAGACCGGATGCTCCATCCGAGTGACTGAAGTCGTTAGACCCTGGTGCTACTCAGAGCAACCAGGTAGACCTAACGGAGCCTTCACCGCTGTGACATGGCTACCGACAGTGGTATTTCTGTCGATCGATCGGGGATGGATCGATCGGTGGGAGCGATCGTGGTGAGCCCGGAGTTTCAGGAATGGGCACCCACGGTCACGAACCGGTGGACAGCCGTCGGCGTCCGCGGGGGACCGTTCGGCGGCAGCCGGTTCGCGTCCACTGACCAGCTGAGTCGGGGTGAGGCATTCGCGCGGGTGGGTCCGCGCGGGGACGCCTGGGGAGGTGCGCCCGGCCCGGACCCACCCGCCGCGCTTTCTCCGAGTGTGTGAATCGCCTTCGGCTGCGAAGATCTCGTCAGTCTCAGATAGCGAGGAGCACCGATGGCGGAGAGTTCTGTGCGGGGTAGTCGGCTGCGGGTCTGGTACCGGCCGATGAAGATGCGGGATTCCGGTGAGGGGCACCGGGTCGCGACACCGCTGGAGCTGTTGTTCGACCTGTGTTTCGTGGTCGCCGTCGCCCAGGCCGCGGCCGGCCTCCACCACGCGATCGCCGAGAACCACATCGGACACGGGGTGCTCAGCTTCGGGATGGTGTTCTTCGCGATCTGGTGGGGCTGGCTGAACTTCAGCTGGTTCGCTTCGTCGTTCGACACCGACGACGTCCTGTACCGGCTGGTCACGATGGTGCAGATCGCGGGCGGGCTGACCGTGGCGGCCGGCGTCTCGTCGGCGTTCGACGGCGACTTCACGATCATGGTGATCGGCTACGTCCTGATGCGGTTCGCGATGGTCGCGCAGTGGCTGCGCGCCGCGCGGACCGATTCGTCCTGCCGTCCGGCGGCACTGCGATACGCGGTGGGCATCACGATCGTCCAGATCCTGTGGATCGTCCGTCTCGGCCTGCCGGAGTCCTTGGCCCTGCCGTCGTTCTTCCTGTTCCTGCTCGCCGAACTGGCCGTCCCGGTGATCGCCGAGCGCCGCCGTCCGACGGGCTGGCACCCGCATCACATCGCCGAGCGCTACGGCCTGTTCACGATCATCGTGCTGGGTGAATCCATCCTCGGCGCGACGACCGCGGTCAAGGAAGGATTGGACGAGGGCGAGCACACCGGCGGCCTGATCTCCCTGGCCGCCGCGGGGCTCGTGCTGGTCTTCTCCCTGTGGTGGCTGTACTTCGACCAGCCCGGACACGTGCGGCTCGAGAAGGCGAAGAACCTCTTCACCGTCGCGAGCTGGGGCTACGGGCACTATCTGATCTTCGCCTCGGCGGCCGCGCTCGGCGCCGGACTCGAGGTCGCGGTCGACTACGACACCCACACCGGGCACGTGGCCTCGCTGCCCGCCGCGATGGCGACGACCGTGCCCGTCGCGATCTACCTGCTGAGCGTCTGGCTGATGCATATCGGGCCCACCAACGAATGCCGCCCGATCGCGATCGGCTTCCCGGTGACCGCAGTGCTCGTGCTCGGCGCGTCCTTCACGCCCGCGCCCATCCACATCACCGCTCTGCTCGCCGCCGCCCTCGTCGTGCTGACGGTGGTCGCCACACACGGAGAGCCCGTCCCGGGCGAGGCCACATCTGCGAGCTAGATCGACGCAGGTCAGAGCGTCGGCGCGAAAAAAGGGACCCCCCCTGTAAAAGCCGTTTTCGGGCCGTGTAATGTTCTCTTCGTCGCCAGGGAAACCGAGCGGCCGCCGGGAACACGAACCAAGCTCCCACCGGATGGTGGTAGAGTGGGTGGTCCCGAATCGGAGAGGTAACCAGACCCCCGCTGAAACGGCAGTTTCAAGCAGGTGTAGGGTGAGCTCCGAACAAAAGCCAAGAAATAACTGCTTCGGATAAGGCCGCGTGATTG